>CAZFWG010000015.1:0-67350 GCA_964522525.1 uncultured Alphaproteobacteria bacterium
CGCTCGGGGCCCCGAAGCCGAATTCTCAGTCGTCTTTCTTGATGCCCAATAACAAAGCGACGGCCTGGGCGCTCCGCGCACCCATTTCCATGAGATCGATTTTTGAAGCGCCGGATTTGGCCCTTGCCGAAAACGCGATGAGCGTATTCGAGGTGATCTGCACGGCGGTCTCAACCTCATGGGCGGTGCGGGTCGGCGCGAATTCCGAAATCCGCGTGCGCATCGCTTCATCAAGGTGTTCGATCCCGGATCTCAGACGTTCTCGGATGGCCGTTTGATCGGCGCTGCATGGTGCGGTTCCGAACAAGAGACAACCCGGCGCGATGTCATCGTCACGAAAGTAAATCGACAACATCGCTTCGAAAAAGTCGGTAAGCGACGTTTCAAGATCATCGGCGCCATTCAACGCAGGAATGGCGGTTTCGGCCACCTGAATGCCGAAGGCGTTCATGGCGGCCATGTACATTGATAGTTTGTCCCCAAACGAACGATAGAGACTCGGGCGGCTCAGACCGGTTGCCTCCGACAGGTCATCGAGCGAGACCGCGGCGAACCCTTTCGCTCTGAACAGCTCCACAACAGCCCGCATGGCTGATTGCGTATCGATCGTTGTCGGACGGCCGCGTTTGCGTGGTGTGTCACTCATTTTCGTACCGATTCGAACTTAATTCTTGACGTCGCGCTAAAAATGTTCGAAACAGTATGAAATTACAAGCAAATGGAGCGCGCCATGCTGATACAGTGCCTTGTCTATCCCGGTTTCACGACGCTTGACCTGATCGGCGCGCTTCAACCGCTCGCCCAAATCCCCGGATCGAAGACCGAGATAGTGGCGGGTCAACCGGGCGCCAACCCTACGGATTCCGGCACGTCGATCGTTGCGGACGCCACATTTGCGACCGCATCGAGCGCACCTGACGTCATTCTCGTACCGGGCGGCGGGACGCCCTCCATCGACGTTCTCGAGGATGAGCCCACGATGGAATTTCTCGCCAAGCAGGGCGGAACGGCCGGTTGGGTCGTGGCGGTATGCACCGGGTCGCTTCTGCTGGGAAAAGCGGGCCTCCTGAAAGGCTATCGGGCGGCCAGCCATTGGGCGGTGATCGACACGCTCGATGCGTTTGGCGCAATCCCGGTCCACGAACGCGTGGTGATCGATGGCAACCGTTGCACGGGCGGCGGCGTGACCGCCGGCGTCGATATCGGCTTGACGATTGCGGGCAAACTCGCGGGCGAGGACATCGCCCGCGTCATCGAATTGGTGCTTGAGTACAATCCGGCACCTCCGTTTGGCACCGGGCACCCAACGATCGCGGATCAGGCGACGCTCGACCTGGCGCGGGCCAGTGCGGCCGCCGTGATGCAACCTGACCGTATCCGGAGAATTGCAGCGACGTGACTTCGTAATAATTGAACCACTGACGATATGGGGTTCAAGCGAACCGGGATCTTTAAGTAGGTCTGGGTCTGGGTCAACGCAGTGCTGACGCGTCCTTGAACCATCAGGCTGCGGGGGCGCTTCCACCCGTGACTGCGATTCGTCGGTGTCAGGTCGGGGCTTGTTGCTTTTGCGCCAGAAGCACCGTGGCGCCGCCGCACGCTCCATCGTCACGGACAAAATCCATGACGGTCACGCCAAGCTCGGCCAACAGTTGGCGATAGTCCTGTTCCGACAGGCTGGCGTGATAGACCGTTTCCCCGCTGACGTGACCGGTTGTTTCTGCTGCACGCGGTCCGACGGTCAGCATCAGGGCGCCGCCCGGCGCCACGTGGTCGACAAGGCGCGGCAGGGTGGCGGCCTGTTCCTCCGGCGTCAGATGAAAAAAGCTGTGCCAGGCGATGACCCCATCGAAACACCGGCTCAGGGCCAGCGTGCGCATGTCATGACAGGCCCATATGGCCGACGGAAAGCGCTGGGCCGCCAGACCCACCATGGCTTGGGCATAATCCACGCCCGTCACGTCATAGCCCATTTCGATCAGATAACGGGAAATCGGATCCCCACTGCCGCAGCCCACATCAAGCACAGGCGCGCGTTCCGGCAGCAGGCCGCAAAAGCGCTCCAGCCAGGGCTGCTCGAACAGGGTCTTGCCCCGTGCCGCGTCAAAGCGCGCGGCGTTGCGCTCATAAACCGCCTGGGTGTCGGCGGCAATCTTTCTGAGCTCGCTCATGGTGTTCAGCCTTGCCCCTTCAACCCTTCCGTATAGAGCTGATAGAGACGGGGCTCGAAGATCGAATTAACGATCCCGTCGCCGGTGTCAGCCATGTCGATGGGGAAGGTCCGGGCCGCGGCGAAACCGTCAAGGGTCAGGAACCGGGTCGGGACGGGCAGGGCCGAAAGGCCGCCATGGCCAGACCGGGTCGCCATGTGGAAGCCCCAGGGACCGAAGGACGGCACGGTTACATGGTAGCTGACCGTCTGGGGGAAGATCTCCTCCAGCGTATCCCGCACGGACCAATAGGCGCGCCGTGCAAAAAAAGGCGAGGAGCTTTGCGAGACGAGCACGCCATCCTCAGTGAGGCGCGCGGCGGCCATGGCGTAGAACTCCACCGCGTAGAGCTTGGCGATCGCCTCATTGTGGGGGTCCGGGAAATCCAGAATGATGCGGTCGTAAGGCGCGCCTTCCCTCTTGATGAAGACGAAGGCGTCTTCGTGGACGAGGTGGACCCGGGGGTCTTCAAGGGCATTGCCGTTCAACCGGGCCAGGGGCGCAAAATCCGTAGCGAGACGGGTCATGTCCGGGTCCAGGTCCACGAGATCCACATGCTCGACCTCCGGATATTTCAGGACCTCGCGCGCGGCGAGGCCGTCGCCGCCACCCATGATCAGTACCCGGCGTGCCGGGCCCGTCCAGGCCATGGCGGGATGCACGAGCGCCTCGTGATAGCGGTGTTCGTCCTCGGAGGAAAATTGGATGTGCCCGTCGATGAACAGGCGCAGGTCCCGGCGCGGCCAGTTCTCCGTGACCACCAGGGACTGATAGGCAGACTGCTTACGCCAAACCACCGTGTCGAAATAGAGATGGTGCTGGGCATAGGCCGTCAGCCAGCCGCCAAGAAGCGTGAGCAGGGCGAGCGCGATGGCGACACCGGTCACGAGCCCGATCATCATCCCGGGACGGCGCACGTGATCGCGCAGCCAGATGACATTGACCAGCGCCACCAGAATATTGGCAAGCCCGATCGCGAAGGAGGAACGGATCAGCCCGAGCCCCGGCAACAGCAAGAGCGGGAAGGCCACGGAACCGATCAGCGCGCCGCCGTAGTCCAGGGACATGACATTGGCGATCGACCGGCGCGTGCCGCCACCCGCCGCGAGGATCCGGGTAAGGAGCGGGATCTCCAGGCCGACCAGTGTGCCGATCGCCAGGATGAATCCCAGCATCACGGCCTGATAGAAGCCGGGCGCGACGGGGAAGGTCATGAACAGGCTCAAGGAGCAGATCCCGCCGATCACCGCGAGGGCGATCTCGACCAGGATGAAACGCTCCACCAGATGCAGCCCGATGAATTTGGAGAGATAGGACCCCACGCCCATGGCGAACATGAAGAAGCCGATGGTGAGGGAAAACTGATAGACGGAATTGCCCAGCAGATAGCTCGACACGGTGCCGATGATCAGCTCATAGACGATTCCACACAGGGCCACGACGGCGATGGATACGAGAAGGATCGTCGCTTTGGCGGCCGGCAGATCCCGGTAATGCTCGTCGCTTGTATCGGCGGCCATGGCTTGCACACCAGGAGTTTTGGGGCAGCGGCCGACATCGCGAAGCGGTCTTCACGATGCGGGCCCCTGCGCGCCCTACAGGGATCACGTCAAACCCGGATCATTTGCCGCGGGACGGGCCACCGGAACGGGCGCGGCTGCGGGCATTTTGTGCCTGGGCCTGGCTCTGGCGATATTCCGAGGTCGACTTGATATTGCGGTTGTTGAACGATTCCGGACGGATGCCGGCGGAGCGTTGCCGGTTCAGCAGATTGCCGATCAACGCACCGGCGAGGAAGCCGGTCGCGGCGCTGGCGAGCGGAAAGCCGGTGGACACGCCCCCTTCTTCCGTGATGACCAGGCGATTGTTGACGGAATCGATCTCGATGGTGAACAAGGCATATTCTCCGATCCCGCCGGGTTCGCCGTCCCCGTTGGAATCCTTGAAGCCGTCGACGCTGCCATCGTTTTGCACATCAAATCCGATGGGGCTGCCGTAAAAGCGGGGATCCGCATTCGTGATCTGGGACAGATAGGTCTCGAACTGCTGGAATTCGGCGGGGCCGGGCTCGGTGACGTTGTTGTCCCTGAGATAGGCGTCATATTCGACCATGGCCATCTCCGCCCGCTCGCCCACTTTCACGAGATCCGGGCCGGGCTGGCGCGAGGTGCAGGCGGTAAGGGCGAGGGCCGCGACGGCGGTTGTGGCCCAAAGGCTCAGTTTCATCTGCTTCATCATGTCAATCCTCCGTTCGAGAATGAGGGGGCGTCCGGCCGTGGGGGTACGGACGAAGCCCTAGTCCAGAATGCGGGCCCAGTGGACCTGCCGAACACCAACCCCGTAATAGTCCGTGAGCGCCCCCACTTCGCGGAACCCCGCCCGGGTCAGACTGTCGGTCGCGAGGCGGCTCAGATCGTCGGGCAGTTCCACGAACAAGGCTCGCGCGTCTTCCTTTTGGGCCGCGGCGATTTGCTCCTCAAGGCCCGAGATCCCGGCGCCATCTTCCGTCCAGGTCAGGCCGTAGCCGTCTTCGCTTTCGGGTGCTTCCTCAAAGCCTGTGAAGCGTAGCCCGTCTGACTCGGCCTCGAGGGGTGCCCCGCCCTTGAAAGAGGGGTTTTCAAGACCATAGATGATTTTACTTTCATCCGTATCATGATAGTGGGGAATGCGCAGTTCCTCCCGCGCGCCCAGTTGTTCATAAAAGGCCCGCGCCGGGGCATAGACATCTTCTCCATCTTCCTTGTAGTCCGATGTGGAGATGAAGAGCTTGCGCACGCCTTCGTTCCCCAGATGGTCGAGCAGGGCATCCATCATGAATTGGCCCACGCCCTTGCCCCGCGCGTCCTTGCGCACATAGGTCCAGGAAAGCCAGCGAATGTCCGGCACCGTCTCGTCGGCCACCGCGCCGGTCAGGCCCACGACCTCGCCATCCACTTCCGCCACGGCAACGCCTTCACATTGCCGTGCCGTGAGGGAGGCTTCGGCTTCTTCCGCGTCATCTTCGTCATGTTCCTCGATGATATCGAGAACGACGGGCAGATCCTCCATGGTCATGGCCCGCAGGACGGGCTCCTCGGAGGAACCATGGGGCGACGGGGTATCGGGCCGCGCGTCGGCTTTGCCGGTCTCGGCGTCGCCACCACCCAGAAGGCCGCCCAGAAGCCCGCCCTTTGAGAAAATTGCCATCTGTATCGTTTCATCCCTTGGCCGCTGTTATGGGCGCTGACACTACACCCATTTTTCGCCCGCCCCAAGGTGTCGACTTGGTTATAAAACGCGGGGTTAGCGGGTCTTGCACCAAACATGGCGGATTGCCCCATGGTCCGGGACATGCAAGCAAAAACATCCGCGTGAATTCTCCGGTGCGGCCCCGTTCTGTGCCCGGGTTTATACACAGAATGCTGTCCATCCGTGCCATATGTGATCGTCTGCTCCACAATCAGTTCAGGGTCCCCCATGCGCCTCTTTGCCACTCCCCTGTCCCATTTTTCCCGGAAGGTCCGTCTGCTGCTCGATCATCTCGAGGTGGAATGCGAGATTGTCGATGTGGGCAATGTGGCGGACGCGGAACCGGCGATGTTTGCCGGCAATCCACTCATGAGTGTTCCGGTTCTCCAGGATGGGGACGTACAGCTGATCGAGTCCGATCTGATCGCGGCCCATCTTGCCCGTAAGTTCGACCCCGAGGATCGATATGGGGTGCTGACCGATGATCCGGATGCCCTCAACATGCGCAGCGTGATGAATGGCGTGATGGCTTCTGAAGTCCGATTGATCCTGGCGGAGCGCACGGGCCTCGATACGACGGCCTCGCCCTATTTCGATAAGGCCCGTCATGTGATCGAGGCGGGCCTCGCGTGGCTTGAAGAACGCGCGGCATTCTTTACACCGAACACGCCTCGCTACCGCGAGTTCCACCTCGCCAGTCTTTGGGACCATCTCGCCTATTACGAGACCGTGCCCATGTCCTATCCGCTGCTCGCCGACACGGCGGCCACCCTTGGTGCACGTCCTGTTTTTCAGGAGACGGCGCCCCGTGTCTTGAGGCCGAAGCCTCAATAGGCCGTGTCGGACGGGCGACGACCACGGGCGTTCTGGGGTAAGCCACGGGCCCCGCTATGCTCTGGCCTCGATGCCGCAGGTCCAAGGGCCTTGCTCCGCCGTTCGGCCCGCCTGACTCACACCGCAGATTTCCCCGGAAAGGTCCCTTCAAGGGGTTATGGCGTCTGGTTTCGGGGGCAAAGGGCTTGCGCGGCTCCTCCCGTTTAGGGCCTGTGCGCTGTCATTCCTCGCTAACGGATTCATCCCCGCTTGTGGACGGATTAAACCTGTTTAGGATGTACGCATGCGGCGGGTTTCTTATCCAGAGTTGCATCCCTTTCGAGGGGTGTTTCTCCTTTGCAACGCTTGTCGATCTTTTCCGTCCAAGACGCAATTTCGGCTCTGGTCAATGTTGCGCAATTTTAATTTTCAGATTTTACTCCTTCTTACGGCCCCGATGGAGTTGGTGACGTCATGTCATCAGGTGGGGGCGGAACCGTTCACTTCATGGGGATGAATAAGAACGGGCCCGGATCGATGTGGCTCGACGGATTGTTGTGTCCGGTCGATCCGGGAAAAGACGTCAGGGGGCCCACCTTCAGAGGTGGGCTCCTTTCAGGCATTGCTTGGTGTGCGTCCTATTCCGGGCACTGAGCAGGCAATTCCCCGTTTTTCCGACCGCGCAGACTTTTCATTCTTAATTCATCCGATTCCGGCTGCGGCCGTGGTCGCGTCTCTCTGGATCCTGAGGGATACCCGGAGCGTGTGTCTGGTGCGGATCATTGCCTCCCCGAGGCCGAAGGCCGATCTTCCCGTGACGGAAGAGTTGTTGCGGCGCCCGGAACACGCGGCCGAAGGGGCATCGCGGGCGCCGCCGCGAACATCTCGGGGGGCGGAATTGTGATCGCCCTGTCGCCGGGGTTTGCTTGTCGAGTGGTTGGATTGGCCCTACTCCTTGTGCCTTAATGTTAACCGGACGACGGACACCTGACATGAGGGGTCCTTTGAAGCCGGAAACCAAAGAGCCCGGACGGCACTGCCTTCGGGCCAAGGGACGAGGAGGGGACGGCCATGAGTTTCAGCACGCTTTATTATTTCGGGGACAGCCTGACCGATGGCGGCGGGTTCTTCGAGGTTTCGAGCGCCTTCATCGCCAATCTTGAGGCCGTGGTCGGGGCGCCCATTGACGGGCTCGCGCCGATCCCGCCAAGCCCCCCTTATGCCGAGCAGTTCTCGAACGGCCCTGTCTATTCTGAGGTCGCGCCGGCGCTTTTGGGGGTGTCGGACGACGCGGTCTTCAATTTCGCGATTGGCGGGGCCCAGGCCCTGGGCGAGACCCTGTTCGGACCGTTGGTTTTGGGCGGTCTGCCCGATCTGCCCTTTGATCCCTCGGCCGTCCTCGACCCGGCCATTCTGAACTTCGACATCGATCTGGGCGGTCAGGTGGGCCGGTTCCTGGAAACGGTCGCCGTCGCGCCGCCCCCGCCCGGATCGGCCGCGAGCCTCCTGATCGGTTTGAACGATTTCGGTGCCTTCGCGCCGACCAGTCCCGAGACCACCGTCGAAGAGGCGTTCGCGCTCGTCGCGGCGATCGTCAACGCCAATATCGAAGCGGCGGCCACCTTCGCGGCCGCTGGCGTGGAAACGATCATCATCAATACCCTGCCCACGTCCTCCTTCTTCAACAGCAGCGCGCTTGCGCCGCCGGAGGAGACGGCCCTTGGCGATCTTGCCGTGGACGCCACCAATGCCGGTCTGGAACTGGGGGCGGCCCAGCTCGCCGCCGCCGGGATTGACGTACGCATTGTCGATCTCAATGCCCTGACCGATGAGATCACGGCGGACCAGTCGACCTTCGGCTTCCAGGTCATCGACACGCCGGTGCTGCTCGGATCCGGGGTCTCGGTGGTGCCGAATCCGGCCCTTGATTTCGAGACCTTGCCGTTCGGAGTCGAGCAGGTGGCCTTTTTCGACTTCGTTCATTTCACCGCCAGTCTGCATGGGGTGATCGGAGCCTTCACCGAAGCCTCCCTGACCTCCGACGTCACGATCCTGGGCGATGCCGATGATTTTGCCGCCGGCGGAAGCGGTGACGACCTGATCCTCACGGCGGGCGGCAACGATGTGATCACGTCCAATGGCGGCAATGACGTCGTGCTCGCCGGTCTCGGGGACGATGTGGTGATCACGGGATCCGGATCGAACCTCGTTTCCGGGGGTTCCGGCGATGACCGGCTGATCGGGGGGTCCAATTCCGACGTGCTTGCCGGGGGGGCCGGCGATGACACGCTCTTCGCCGGGCGCGGCGCGGACGGTCTCATTGACGGGCTCGGCAGCGATCGGCTGTTCGGCGGCACCGGGGACGACGTCTTCCTGTTCACCCAGGCCGAGCTTGTTGGCGGTGACGGCATGGATTCGGATGTCTTCTACGGCGGGGCGGGCAACGACCAGCTCGTTCTGGCGCTTGATGCGGACACCCTCGCCATTGAAGAGGCCGCCTTCGCCGAAGCCGGTTTCATGCCCGGCGACACCTACAGCTTCGTGAGCTTCGATCTGACGATCCGGGGCATCGAAGATGTTGTGTTCACGGAAGGATTTGGCTTCGGCCTTGCCGATCCGGCCGGCGGCGATGTGTCGGTCACCGGTGATCTCGGCGATCGTCTTGCCGAAGCGGACCTGTTCGGTTTCGTCTGACGCCCGTTCCCTGTTCCCGAGGCGATGGGATTGACATCCCGTTGCCTCCCTTCTAAGCCTCTCAGCCACGCCGTCATGAGGACGGCGTCTGGTGCCCTGACGAGCGAGGATGGACATGACCCGTTTCGTATCCGGAAATTGTCGCCCGACGGCGACAGCCGCTCGTGAAGGAGACAGCACCACAGCATGACGCCCCGTTAGGGATCATCGCTTCGCCCTTCCGAGCCAATGAGCGCTCCGAAGGGTTTTTTTGTCCCTGATCCATCTCTCCTTCGGTTTTGCGCTGTTGTCCTCAAACATCCGTTTGCCGAACGAGAGTGTGCCATGACCGACCGAGACAGAGCCTGGACATCCGAACTGAGCATCTTGTTGAAGCTCGGTCTGCCCATGGCCATGACCCAGCTCATCCAGTTCTCCGTACAGACGATCGATATCGTCATGATCGGTCGTCTGGGTGCGGAACCGCTTGCGGCTTCATCCCTGGGGCAAGTCTTCTACCATATCATGTGGCTCACCGCGCTGGGGCCGGCCATGGCCGTTGCGCCGATGGTCTCCCAGTCCCTGGGTGCCAATACGGACAATCGCGAAGACGTCCGTCTTTCGGTCCGCATGGGGTTGTGGGTGGTCTTCATGACCTTCCCGATTGCCGTGGCAATCCTGTCCTTTACGGAGGAAATCGCCCTGGTCCTGCGCCAGCCGGCGGTGGTCGCCGAAGGTGCGGCGCCTTATGTTCTGGCGCTCACGCCGGGGCTGCCCTTCGCCCTTGGCGTCCTGATCCTTCGTAATTTCCTGGCCGCGATCGAAAGAACGCAGGCTCCTCTCTTGATCGTTGTCATGACGACGGCGCTCAACGCGTTCCTCAACTATCTCTTGATCTATGGTTCCTGGGGCGCGCCGGAACTGGGTCTGATCGGCGCGGGCATCGCCTCGTCCCTGGCCCACGCCATCGGCTTTTTTGCCCTTGTCCTCTATATCGGCCGGGAGAAGGTGGCGCGTCAATTCGATCTCTTTGCGGATTTTCTCCAGGTGGATCGTGCGCGTCTTTCCGAGGTCATCCGTCTGGGCTGGCCCATCGGTGTCACGACGGGGTTTGAGTTCCTGTTGTTCGGCGCGGCCGTCTTTCTGATGGGGCTTATCGGCGTTGCCGAAATGGCCGCCTATCAGGTCGTCCTCAACGTGGCGGCGATCGCCTTCATGATTCCCCTGGGCCTGTCCCTGGCGGGGTGCGTGCGGATCGGCCTTGCCGCCGGTGCCGGCGACCGGGCGCGCGCCCGGAATATCGCCGTGCTGACGGTCATCATCAGCGCGGTGGGGATCATGATCGTGGCGGTTCCCATGGTCGCCATGCCCGAAAGCATTGCCGCGCTCTATCTCAATACGGTGGAACCGGGCAACCGGCCCGTCGCGGCCTTGATCATCGCCTTCCTGCCCATCGCGGGGGCCTTTGCCCTTTTTGATGCCACCCAGGTTGCGGCCAACCAGTGCCTGCGCGGCTTGAAGGATGTGCGGCGGCCCATGGTCCTGACCGCGATCAGCTATTGGGCCATTGGCTTTCCGTTCGCGGCGGGCCTCGGTCTGGGAACACCATTGGGGGCCGTCGGGGTCTGGTGGGGACTGCTCGCGGGTCTGGCCAGCGCCGCCGTGCTGCTCGGGTGGCGCCTGTGGACCATCACGAGCCTCCCAAAGCGCGCTGTCCTGATATCGAGTCGTTAAATTTCTCGTGTGATCGGCTACACTGGCGGCAGATATACACAAGACAGGATAAAGCCATGGCCGGCCAGGAAGAACTGTCTCGACCATCCATCGGAGAGGGGCGTGCCACATCCGATGTGCCGTCCATGAGCCCCCTTGCCCAATACTCCGAGCGGATGGGGGCAACGGCGGTTCACTTGACCCTCAGTCTGGCGTTCACCGCCTCGATCCTTGCCTTCCTGTCCTCGATCCTTGTCGGCATCGCCTGGTTTGCCTTCAACCTGGCGACCGGTCTTTTGCTGACGGCGACCGCGAAGAAGGCGGCCGCCATCGAGGGCCGGGAGGCACCGTCCCTGATTTGGCTCTATGTCTTGCTGACGGCCGTGGCCATTGGCACGAGCATCCCTCCGTATGTTTTCTTTTGGAACGGTGGTGACTACGGGCCCATGGTGGCCCTGACCTATATGTGCTGCGCGCTGATGTATATCGCGGTCAACTATGCGGTTTCGCTGCGCTTTCTGGTCCTCGTGTCCACGCCCCACATCATTGCGTTGGTCCTGCTTGCGGTGGTCAGTTTCACGGAGCCGGAACAGGTCATCATGGGTGGGGAAATCTTCACCATCTCCTGTACCGGTCTTCTCCTTGGTTTCCTGATCACCGCTCAATCGAGCCTGAAATTCAATCAGATGCTGACCAATGCCCTGGAGATTGCCCAAACCGAGCGCCGGGCAGCGGACGATGCCAGCATCCGCCTTTCCCAGATGCTCGATCAGACCGGGATCGGCCTCTTTGACTGGGATGTGACGACGCGGCGGGTCTATACCTCCGATTTCATCAAGGAGCTGGTGGCCGGCGACGAGAACACGGCCCTGCAAATGCTCCAGGATCCGACCGCCCCTGTCCATCCCGATGATGTTCCGAAAGTTCAGTATGCGGCTGAACGCTTCATCGCCAAGGAAACGGATGTCTTCGATCTCACCTACCGCAGCCGCAATCCCGTCGAGGAGAAGAATGGCGACGATTACCGGTGGGTCCGGTCGCGGGGTGTCGGGCGGTTCGACGACAAGGGCAAGATGATCCGCTATATCGGCTGCATCACCGATGTGACGGCCGATATTCATATGAGAGAACGGTTGGAGGAGGCGCGAAAGGCGGCAGAAGCGGCAAGTGAGAGCAAATCCGCTTTTCTCGCCACCATGAGCCATGAAATCAGAACACCGATGAATGGCGTACTCGGCATGGCGCAGGCGCTGTCAAGCAGTGATCTCGATCCGGATCAGCGTGAACAGGTCGATGTTATTCTCGAATGCGGCAAGTCTCTGCTCGGAATCCTGAACGATGTTCTTGACCTCTCGAAAATCGAATCGGGCAAGCTCGTCATCTCTCCGATCGAGGCTGATCTGGGCGAAGTGGTGAAAGGGGTCGTCGTTCTCTGGAAGCCGAGTGCGGAGGAAAAAGGCCTGACCATCGATCTGGACATGCCACAGAACCAGGATCTGACCTGCCATTTCGATCCGGTCCGGGTCCGGGAATGTCTGTCCAATCTGCTGTCGAATGCCATCAAATTCACGGACTCCGGCGGAGTGCGGATCGCCGTCAATGTGACGGCGGCCAAGGACGGCCACTGGGACGTGGAAATCCAGGTTGCCGATACGGGCATCGGCATTGCCCACGAAATCGAGGCCAAGCTGTTCGAGCCCTTCACGCAGGCTGATGACTCGACGGCCCGTCGTTTCGGGGGCACTGGGCTTGGGCTCTCCATCTCGCGCCATTTGGCGCGGCTCATGGGGGGCGATCTGACCCTGGATCGAACGGACGCCGCCGGCGCCCTGTTCACCCTCAAATTCCAGGCCGTCCCGGTGGAACCCAAATCCAACCTGTTGGAAGATGGTGCGGTACACGGATCATCTGACGCCGATCCTTGCGCCTTGAAATTCGCGCCCAAGGTGCTGATCGTCGATGACAATGACACCAATCGGCAAATTGCCCGCCTTTTCCTGGAGCCCAGCGGCGCGATCATGGTGGATGCGGCGGATGGGAAGGAGGCTCTGGAAGCCCTGGGGCGCGAATCCTTCGATCTCGTTCTCTTGGACATGCATATGCCCGTCATGGATGGTCCGGAGACCCTGCAATGCATCCGTGATGCGCAGCAGCCTTGGCGGGACGTTCCCGTCATTGCCGTGACCGCCGATGCCATGCGGGGGGACCGCGAAAAATATCTGGGGCTCGGCGCAAATGGGTATGTCTCGAAACCCATCGATCTCAAGGAATTGAGGACGGAAGTCGCCCGCCTCGTGCCCCGCCGACGCGCCAGAGAACGCAAAGTCGCTGAAGTTCACTAGAGTTGCTTCAATTTATTCCGAATCGTGAAGATTCTCCAATCGCTGCGGGTCACCTTTTCGAGCCGCAAATGCGATGACGCCAAACGCTCACACTTTTGATGAAAATGCTGCCGATCACGGGTCTTGTGAGGGTTGTTCCAGCCATGCCTGCGAAGGGTCCGGCTCGGCGTTGATCGCGCCGATGACGGCGTTCAGGGCCTCGGCCGTCAGATCTGGTTGCCGGATCGGTAGCATGTGGCTTGCGCCCTCGATAATGCGTACAAAGACAAAATCCGCTTCCGTCATGCGGTCCCGCATGAAATCCGTGTTTCCCACCGGCACCAAGGTATCGCCTGCGGAATGAAGAATGGCGACCGGCACGGCGACGTCGCTGAGCAACGGTACCATCGCTTCCAGTTCCGCTTTGTGGGGCAGGATCTCCCGGTTCGAATTGCGCCAATCGGTCTGGATAAAGGGTCGAACGATCCACCAGGAGGCAATCTCATTGTACCATTCCCGCGGTTCCAAGTCCGGATCCAGATTGGATGATCCAAGAACGAGACCCGCGACACGGTCGGGATAGTCGATGGCGGTGCGAATGGCGATCGGTCCGCCCAGGGAAAATCCAACCAGCACCACCGGCCGCCCATCCCCCGTTTCGAGAAGGGGGGCGAGTGCGGCGGACTGATCTTTCAGTTTCGGACGTGCCTTGCGGGGTCTGGAAAAGCCGTATCCGGGCCGGTCGACGGCGATATAGTCCCGTCCCGGCGGCACCGTGGCGAGCTGGGTGCGCCAGTCTCCGGCATAGCCCGGGGAGCCATGGATGAAGATGACCCGCAAGCCCGCCGGATCGCCGGCGCGAACATAACTCAGACTGCCGTCTTTCACCTGGGCAAGCGGGATTTCGGCCCGTTCGAATTTCCCTTTCGCCCAGTCCCCTTTGGGCCCGTCATCGGTCAGCGGAAATTTCAGGAACTGACCGGCCGCCGTACAATTGGCCAGCCCGCCGGCGAGGGCGACCAACAGTATAAGGATGGTAAGGAGTCTGAGGAAGGCTCCCACGCCCATGGTCAGGGGTCTCCGGTTTTAGAAAAGGTCCAGAAGGGAGCGGGCCATCAGGCGCCCGCCTGGCCCAGCTCTTCCTTTTTTGTCACGCGGAACTCATCGAGATGCACGTCCGACAATTCCCGGATGAAGCGCGTCCCCGAATAGGGCCAGAGCGTGAAGTTATAGTCGTTATCATCCGTATACCATGCGCCGCAGCCGCCGCTGAAGACCATGTCCTTCATGTCCCTTTGCAGCCGATCATTATAGGTCTTCGTGAAGCCGGGCTTGGGGTCGAGAAGCGCGATGCTATGGCGGTTCATGGTCTTGATGCATTTCAGGACGTAGTCGGCCTGACTTTCGATCATGATCAGTGCCGAGGTGTGCCCCGTTCCGCTATTGGGCCCAAGCAGCATGAAGAAATTGGGAAAATGCGGCACCATGACGGTCCGGAAGCTTTCCACCTGGTGGGCCCAGACATCGGCAAGCGTGAGCCCGTCCCGGCCGGTAATCGTGACATATTCGGAGACGTCGAACGGCTTGAAGCCCGTTGCCTCGATCAGAGTATCCACTTCATGGAGCGTGCCGTCCTGGTCGCGAATGCCCGTCGGCTCAATGCGTGTGATGGGCGTCGTCACCAGATGGACGTTTTCGCGATTGAAGGTCCTGAGATAGTCGTCGGAGATACAGCGGCGCTTGCAGCCTGGTTCATAGTCGGGTGTCAGTTTGGCCCGGATTTCCGGATCCTTGACCTCCTCCTCGAGGAAGCGCAGGGCAATCTTCCGGAAACGCTCCTTAAGCCAACCATCCCGCCGCAAGGCCATGATCCCGGTGACGTCCAACAGTCCCCAGAGATAGGTCCGGTAGAGGCGCATCAGCCATGGGGCGCCGGCAAAGAGTTTGCGTCGCCACTCCGGGATGTCCCGGGTCAGGCGGGGGAAAACCCAGGCCGCCGATCGCTGGAAGATGGTGACTTGATCAACGATGGGGGCGATGCTCGGAAGCACTTGGACGGCACTCGCGCCGGTGCCGATGATCGCGACCTTTTTGCCGGTGAGGTCATGGTCATGATTCCACTCCGCCGTATGGAAACGGGTGCCCTCGAAACTCTCAAGGCCGTCGATGGCCGCGTGTTTGGGAATATGCAGACCGCCAAGACCGCTCACCACGATGTCGGCCGTCACCTGGTGGCCGTCCTTGGCCTTCACGCTCCAGCGGCGCCCGTCGAAGGTGACGTCCGTAACCTCCGTGCCAAAACGGATATGGCGCATGAGACCGAATTTTTCGGCGCTGGCGCGGCAATAGTCCCAGATCTCCCGGCCTTCGCCATAGGAGTGGCTCCAATTGGGATTGAGTTCGAAGGAGAAGGAATAGAGATGGGAAGGCACGTCACAGGCGACACCGGGATAGGTGTTCTCACGCCAGGTGCCGCCCACGTCATCGGCTTTTTCCAGAATGACGAAACTGTCGAGGCCGGCTTTGCGGAGTTTGGCGCCCATACAGATCCCGGACATGCCAGCGCCCAATATGGCAATTCGCACGGAGCGTGAGCCTGAAGCCATGGGGATTCCCTTTGTTCCTGCTGTCCTGATCTCTTGACCATGGTCACGCGGCGGAGTTTGGCACAGGAGCGCGGCGGCCTCCAGATACCTGACCGAGGTTCAGGTCCGTTACGCCCTTGTGAATAAGGGGCCATGGTCGAGCCGGGGCAGCACATGCCGGGCGAAATGATCGCATTCATTCAGATGGGGATAGCCGGAAAGGATGAAGGCTTCGATGCCCAGATCCCGATAGGCGTTGAGCTTTGCCAGGACCTGGTCCGGGTCGCCGACGATCGCCGCGCCGCAGCCTGAACGGGCCCGTCCGATACCCGTCCACAGGTTGTCCTCCACGAAGCCATCATCGCCTGCCGCATCGCGCATTTCGGCTTGGCGCCTTACGCCATGGGAGGCGCTGTCGAGGGAGCGGGAGCGGATGGCATCCCCGGTCTCCGCATCGAGCCGGCTCATGATGTCCCGGGCGTGGTCCCGGGCCTTGGCTTCGGTTTCGCGCACAATGACATGAACCCGATAGCCGAAGCGCAGACGCCGACCATAGCTTTCGGCCCGGGCGCGCATGTCGTCGAGAATGGTCCGGACATTCTCCATGGTGTCCGGCCACATGAGAAAGACATCGGCCGCCCGCGCCGCCACGTCCCGGGCGTGATCGGAGAGACCGCCGAAATAGAACGGGGGAGCTTCCCGGGGCGAGTCGAGGATTCGGGGCGGATCGAGCTTGAGCTGATAGTGGGTTCCCTGATGATCGAGGGATTGACCGCTCATCAGCACCCGCAGAATCTCCATGACCTCAAGGGTGCGGGCATAACGTTCCGGCGAGGACAGCGTTTCCCCGGGGCGATCACTGGAGATGATGTTGATGGTCAGCCTCTGTTCAAGCATGTCGTCCAGGGTGGCGAGCTGGCGGGCCAGTTGGGGCGGCCACATCTCGCCACACCGTACGGCCAGGAGAAGCTGTATTTGGTTGAGCATGGGGGCCATGCCGCCGGCGAAGGCGGTGCCGTCGATGCCGAGCTGATAACCCGAAGGCAACAGGACATTGTCGAAACCGTGGTCGTCCGCGCGCCGCACAATGGCACCGCAATGCTTGAAACTTGAACGCAGGCCCGGCTCCGGCACGCCCAGATATCGATAGTCGTCGTCACACAGGGCGGAAAACCAGGAGACTTCGACGGGGCTTGAGGCGTCAGTCATGGCAGTTTCTTCCCTTCCGAGGCTTCGACCATGGCAAACCAGTCGGCCCGTGTCAGGCTGACCTTGAAAGCCTCCCTGGTCGCGCGCAGATTGTCGATGTTCTGTGTTCCGATGATCGGGATGATGCGGGCCGGATGGGCCAGCACGAAGGCGAGGGCAACGGCCGTTCGAGCGACATTCAGGGCTTTGGCCAGGTCATCGATCCGCGCCAGGAGCGCCTGAAACCGGGCCTGACTCCCGGGGCTGGTGTCGGGCATCTCGCCCGTGGCCAGGGCACCGCCCGCAAGGGGCGACCAGGCCAGAACGCCAAGACCCCGGGCCATGCATTGGTCCAGGATCCCGTCCCGCATCGGGTCGAGCGTCCAGGCCGAAAACTCCGGTTGGTGGCTCAGGATCGGAAAATCCAGATGGGCCTGGAGGGCCTCGAACTGGGACGGCGTGTAGTTCGACACGCCCACATGGGTGATCTTGCCCGCGTCCCGCAGCCGGGTCAGAGCCTCGGCGGCATCCGCCGGATGGGCCAGAAGATCGGGACGGTGAATTTGATAGAGATCGAGGCGTTCCACCCGCAACCGTTTCAGGGACGCTTCGCAGGCCTCGATCAGATAATCCGTGGAAGAATTGTAAGGAACACCCGGAATGATCCCCCCCTTGCTGGCCAGCACCATGGCGTCCCGCAAGGACGGGGCATCGGCGAAGACGGCGCCCATCAATGTCTCGGCATCCCCGAAGCCCTTTTCACCGTCAAAGCCATAGATGTCGGCGGTGTCGAACAGGGTGATGCCCATCTCGAGCGCGGCGTCCAGCTTGGCTCGCGCGGATGTGACATCCGTTCCGGCAAAGCGCCAGCAGCCATAGGCGAGGGGGAAGACCGACGGTCCGTTCGGGCCCAGGGCGCGGGGCGCGTCGGTTATGGGAAGGGGGTGCACGTCGATAAGCCCTCCGTCAAAAGAAGATGCGTTCACACGGTGCCCCGTCCGGATGCTGGAGCGACATCGAATTAAGTGGCATCCAATCCGGCTATGGGCTTTCCTTTTTACGTTTGATCGGCCGGCATGTCGCGATGCCGAAGGAGGTGCCGATCATGTTCTCGTTGACTCTTATCCCAGTTGACTGCGGATCGACCGATCCGTCCAGTCCCTCGGAATGTTATGGAAAATAGGATCATGGCGGACATTCGATACGGCATCATCGGCACCGGTATGATGGGGCTTGAGCATATCCGGAACATCGAATTGATCGAGGGCGCGCGTGTCGTCGCGGTCGCTGATCCGACACCGTCATCCTTGGACTGGGCGCGCGAAACCCTGAGCCATCACTGGGCAGCGCGGCCGGAGATCGAGGTCGGCTATTACGAGGAATACCGCGCCATGTTGGCGGCCGGCGGTCTCGACGCCGTCGTGATTGCCACTCCGAACTACACCCATCGTTCCATCCTGGAGGATGTGCTGGCCCATGACGTGGCGGTCATGGTCGAAAAGCCTTTGTGCACCACATGGGACGACTGCCTTGCGGTGCGGGATCTGGCGCGCAGACGAAGTGCGCTCACCTGGGTCGGTCTCGAATACCGCTATATGCCGCCGATGACTCATTTCATCCATCAGGTCCATGAGGGCGCGGCCGGGGCGCCGCAGATGATTTCCATTCGGGAACACCGCTTTCCGTTCCTCGAAAAGGTCGGCGCCTGGAACCGGTTCAACCGCAATACGGGCGGCACTTTCGTCGAGAAATGCTGTCACTTCTTCGATCTGATGATCCTGATCCTGCGCCAGCAGCCGGTTCGCGTGTTCGCCTCCGGCGCGCAGAACACCAATCACCGGGACGAGCGGGTGGATGGTTTCCAGCCCGACATTTTCGACAATGGCTTCGTCATTGTGGATTTTGACGGCGGCGCGCGGGGCCTTTTGGACCTGTGCATGTTCGCCGAAGGAGCGGCGTTCCGGAATGCCGTCAGTGTGGTAGGCGATCTGGCGAAGATCGACGTGGCCCTGCCCCAGGGCCGCGTTCGCATCGGGCGGCGCGATGGTCATGTGGAAGAGCATGTGGTCGCGATCGACCCCCATATCCTGGACGCCGGGTCTCACTACGGAGCCACCTATTATCAGCATGCAGCGTTCCTGTCCGCCTTGCGGGGCGGGACGGCGCCCGAGGTCGATATCGAGGACGGCTGTCTGTCGGTGGCCATGGGGCTCGCGGCCCACCGTTCCATTGAGGAGAACCGGCCCGTGATGATGCGGGAGTTCGCGGATTATCCCTTGGTCAGGTGACGAAACCGCCAGGTCAGAAGGACAGCGGCAAAAAGCAGTCCGACGCCGAAACCCGCCCAGACGCCCTGGGCCTCAAACCCGAAGCGGACACCAAAGATGTAGCTCGCGGGCAGGGCCGCTCCCCAATAGGCGATCAGGGTCACCACCGTGGGCCAGCGATTGTCCATCAGTCCCCGGAGCGCCCCGAGGCTTGTGGACTGGATGCCGTCCACGACCTGCATGACGGCGAAGACGGAAAAGATGGCGCCCGCCGCTACGATCACGGCTGGATCGTCCACGAGCAAAGCCGCGATGTTGTCTCCGAAATTGCTGATGAAGAGGGCGAAGCACCCCATCCACAACACGACAACCCCCATGGCGGCCCAGCCGATGGCTGCCGCGCGTTCCCGGCCACCCCGCCCCAAGGCCTGGGCAATGCGGATCGACACGGCGGCGGACATGCCGAGTGGCCCCATATAGATGATCGTGGTCACGGCGCTGACGATCTGGTTGGCCGCGAGAGCGGTCGCGCCGAACCAGCCCACCATGAGGCCCGCCAGGGCAAAGGCGCTGCCTTCCATGAGATATTGTGCCGCCATGGGCAGGCCTTCGCGCAGGTGGCTGCGGAACCCCTCGACGCTGAGCGGCACCTGCGTCCGGAACGGGGCCAGCAAGGGGGCCCAACGCCAATGGGCGGCGATGACGGCAAGTCCGAACAGGCTGGACAGCAGGCTCGCGAGCCCGGCGCCGAAAACCCCCAAAGGGGGAAAGCCCAGATGACCGAAGATCAGGATGTAGTTCAAAGGCACATTGACCGCAACACCGCTCAGTACCAGGAGGACCGAGAGCCAGGGGCGGTCAATGGCGTCATAGGCCTGCTTGTAGGTCAGTTGCAAGGTGAAGGGCGCCATGGCGGCCGCCATGCAGATCCAATAAGGGGGCAGGGCTGCCAGAACTTCAGGAGGCTGCCCAAGATGAGGCAGGAGAGGAAGCACGGCCAGCATCGCGACACCGCCGAACAGTCCGGCGAGCAGGCTTCCCAGAAGCCCGTGATTGAGGGCATCCGTCACCCGCTTGCCGTCATCCGCGCCATAGGCATTGCCGACCAGGATTCCGACGGGCCCGGTGAAACCGTAAAGAGCCGCATACAGAATGGAGAGGGCGCTTGTGGAGAGGGACACGACGGCCAACGGGATTGCCCCCACCCGGCCCAACATGATCGTGTCGACCACGCCCATCATGGTGGCCACCGTGAGCCCCGCGATCAGCGGCAGGGCAAGACTGATGAGCCGGCGCACTTCGCGCAAGGGGCGAATGGGCGCGCGCTGGGCGGGCGACTCTCCGGCGGCGGACATGGCGTTCCTTGATGGCGTTTTTTGCGGAACTGTCAGGTCTGGGCCGACACCATAGCGGATTGATCGCGCCATGATAGGTTTATTCCAGGAAACCAGAACAAGGATCATGAAGCGGGAGCGTGGGCATGACAGGGCAATGGATGGACGGTTCAAATCGGCGGCAACCCGCCAGGGGGACAGGGCTTGGGCGGACGGCCCTTTTGGCCGGCGTGGTTTTGGCCAGTGTGTCGGGAACACCGGCGCTCGCCCGGGAAGGCGGCGATACGGACGCCATGGAAACCGCCCTTGCCGCCGGCTACAAGGCGACCTTTACCTGCTCGGCCCTGTTCAATGCCGGCCGTGATCTCGACACGGTGAGTGCCAATGAACTCACCCGGATCTACCCGACCTATCGGGAACGTCTTGCCGGTTTGCCCGATGCGGAAGTGGATCGCGGGCGCAAGATCGTCACGGTCGCCTGGAGCGAGGATTTGCCGCCACGGGTCGCGGCCTGGCGTCCGGTTTTCGGTTGTTCCCAATTGCCCATCGCCGCGCGGGTCGGCATGGCCGCGCGTTTGCCGCGCTATCGCGGCACCATCCCGGAAGACCCCGGTCCCGAAAGCGGCACGGCCCTCTCGCCGAGTGCCGCGCCGGTCGCTGTCGCCGATCAGAAGCGCCTTGATGCCGTGGTGGCCGATGCCTTCTTGCCCGCCAAATACAGTGATGAGGTCAAGACCAGTGACCTGGTGATCGTCCGCAAAGGAACGGCCGTCACGGGCCGCTATGTAACCGATCCGGCCCGACCCGATGCCGTCGTGTCCGAGGCTTCTGCGGTCGATCCTTTTCGCGATGGCATCAAGACCAGCGGTGTGGTGATTGTCCGTAACGGCACCATTGTCGCCGAACGCTATGCCCATGGCATCACGGCTGAAACTTCCCAGAGGACCTGGTCCGTCGCCAAGAGCATTTCAGCGAGCGTTATCGGCGCGGCTGTCCATCAGGGCCTGATCGTGCCTGAGGATCCGGCCGCGCTCACCCAATGGTCGAGCCCAGGTGATCCTCGGGGCAATATCACTCTGACCCATCTTCTTCATATGGCGAGCGGGCTTGATTCCGGGACACGGGGCTCCCGGACCGACCGTCTCTATTTCGGGGGCGGACGGGTCATCGATCTTGCGGCCACGAAGTCCCTCGAAGTCGCGCCGGGCACGCGGTTCAAATATTCGAACAATGATACGGTGCTGGCGATGCGGGCTCTTCGCGAGCGCATGGCTGATGACACGGCCTATCACGCCTTTCCGTATCAATCCCTCCTTTGGAAGATTGGCGCCAGGCGGACGGTTCTGGAAACGGACTGGAACGCTGATCTATTATCCTCGAGTCAGATCTGGACCATCGCGCGGGATCTGGCGCGGCTCGGCCAGCTCTATCTCCAGGACGGTGTGTGGGATGGGGAGCGCCTCCTGGCCGAAGGCTGGGCAAGCTTCGTCGCGACGCCCGCACCGGCCCAGCCGGCCGACGGGTGGGGTTACGGCGCCCAGTTCTGGCTTCCCAACGGGGACGATGGTCTGCCCTCGGATGCTTATATGGCGGTGGGACACCGGGGCCAGTATATCGTGATCATTCCCAGCCGGAACACGGTCATAATCCGCCGGGGCTTTGATGCCAGCAGCGGTCCGCGTTTCAAGATCACGCGCTTTGCGGCCGATGTCCTGGCGGCCCTCGGTCCGGCCAAATAGCGCCGTCATTCGACGCGGATCATTCAGCGCGGGTGAAGAGGTTCACCCGCGCTCCGCCCTTTGAGTTAGAGCGCTTCCAGCGAATTGTAGATCGCGGACAGCAGGGGATTCGTGCGCCGGCGGACATTCTCGTCGCCAAACGCCATCTTGTTCATGACATAGGAATAGGTCATGCGCTTGTCGAAATCGACCACGATGGATGATCCGCCGAAACCGCCCCAGAAGATCGTGTTCGGATTGGGGAATGGGGTTGTCTCATTGGGCAGGCCGTAGCCCATGCCGAAACGGGCGGGCGTGCCGAAGACAAGATCGATCCCGCTGATCTGTTCCTGCAAGGCGGTGCGCGTGCCCTGTTCGGAGAGGATGCGTGTGCCGAAGGCCGAGCCCCCATTGGCCATGACGGCCTGGACCCGCGCCACGGAGCGCGCATTGCCGATACCGTTCGCTGCCGGAATTTCCGCCCGCTGCCACTCTTTGGTACGCGTATAGAGGCTCCCTTGGAGAGGGACGCTGCCATATACGCGGGCGGGGATGGAATCGGGTTCGGGCCGGGGCGCCTCCTCGAACACTTCCGCCGGGATCGGGATCAGCTCGCCGACACGGGCATCCACGTCCGGCGTCGTGCCGATGTGGAAGTCGGCGCCCAGCGGTCCGGCGATTTCCTCGCGGAAGACCGTACCAAGAGTTTTGCCCGTGATCCGGCGCACCACTTCGCCGACCAGGAAACCCTGGGTCACGGCGTGATAGCCCGAGGCCGTGCCCGGTTCCCACCAGGGGGCCTGGGCGGCAAGGAGGCCGGTCACCCGGTCCCAATCATAGAGTGTTTCGATCTCGAGTTCTTCGTCCCACCCGGGAAGACCGGCCGTGTGGCTCATGCAATGGGAAACCAGAACGCCTTCCTTGCCGTTCTGCGCGAATTCCGGCCAGTAGCGTGAGACGGGTGCGGAGAAATCAAGTTCACCCCGATCGGCCAACATCAAGGCGACGAGGGCCATCATGGTCTTGGTCGTGGAGTAGGTGGTGACCACCGTGTTCTCGGCCCAGGGCGTGGTCCTTGCCTCATCGGCATGGCCGCCCCACAGGTCCACCACGACCTGCCCCTCGAGGGTGACACAGACGGAGGCGCCGACTTCAAGCCCATCGGCGAAGTTCTGGACGAAGGCGTCGCGCACGGCCGAAAACCGTTCGTCGAAATGTCCTTCGATCATACCCATCTTTTGATCTTCGTCCCGCGCATGGAGACGGGTGATGCCCGCCATGGGGGCAAGGAACAGGGCGGATCCTCCCAAGAGGAGCTGGCGACGATCAATGGACAGGCTCATGGCGTTCGACATCCCTGATTGGTTTCTGAATGAGGATTGTGGGCAAAACCTAGCCTATCGACGAAGCCCGCGCAAAGCGGGCGCGTCCTAGATCTGTCAGGGGTAATGACCCGTGGACAGAGCAATTTGCGACACCTTGGGCTCTTCCCACTGGCGCGCGCTGCCCTCTCATGATGACTCGGTGATCAGGGGTGGCAGTGGCGCCCGATTGACGCGCAGTTCAAAAATGTCGGGCCGTGAATAGTGACCCGCGATGTCCGTCGCGGACTTGGCCCGGCGGACGGTGTCGAGGTCACCTTCCGCGATCAGAATGCCTTCGCCCTCCACGCTGCCGTCCATGGGTCCGGCGATGATCTCTCCCCTCGGATCGATGATGCAGGCACCGCCATTGTGTTCCCATTCGCCCAAGGGGCGGTATTTGTCCGGGATATCCTTCGACAACCGCATACCGGCCGCACAGATCACATAGGCCGAGGCCTGGGCCGCATAGGCGCGGGACAGGAAGACCTGACGGGTCCAGCAATATTCACCGGGCGGGGCGTCTCCCATGCGGCCTGGCCAGGCGGCGACATGGATCTGCGTGCCTTGCGCGACCAGGGCATAGCCCGGCAGCATCATCTGGTGTTCCCAGCAATTGAGGCCGCTGATCCGGCCATAGGGACGTTGATGGGCCACGAGACCCACCGCGTCCCCGTCGCCCCAGACGAGGCGTTCCGCATGGGTCGGTTTCAGCTTGCGGTGACGGCCGAGAATTTTCCCTTCCCGTCCGATAAAGAGCAGCGTGCAATAGGCTGTGCCCGCCGTATAGGGATCAAGCTCGGCCACGCCGATCGCCACGTCGATGCCGTGTTCCCGTGCGGTGGCGCAAAGGCGGTCGGTTTCCGGCCCGGGAATGGGGATCGCGTTGGCGAGATACTCCGCGCTCGCCTCCCACAGGAGCTGGTTTGTCGGACCGTCGACGAAAAAGGGATAGCCCGGCAGCCAGGTTTCCCCGAAACCGGCCAGGTCGGCTCCCCGCGCGGCCGCCTGGGCGATCAGGGAACAGGCTTTCTCAAGGCTGGCGGTCTTGTCGAAAAGGACCGGCGCGGCCTGGATGGCCGCGAGTTTGAAACGCTCGCTCATGGGGCTCCCCTGCTGCGCATCGTGGGTGCAGTCGACGGTTCTTGCGATCTATCTTCCGCGCAGTGTAGAGCGAGAAACGGAAGCGAGGCGAGACTCACGCCCAGCCGGCGAGCCAGGCATTGATCGCCGCCGTCGCAGGCGCCGCGAGGGCCGGTCCGTGCCGCGCGGTCTCCTCCCGGAGCTGTGGCACGGAGACGCCCGGTGTCTGGCTGATCTCCAAAGTGTGACCGATGAACCAGGGTTCGAGCCCCTGGATGCCGGCCTCCAGGTGGAATTGCAGGCCCAGGCCGAAATCGCCGACGGCAAAGGCCTGGTGGGGACAATCCAGCGTGTGTGCCAGGGACAAAGCCTCTTCCGGCAGCGCGACATTCTCCCCATGCCAGTGGAGCACCGGCACATCCGCAAGATGGCGCAGCGGGCTCGTCTGCCCCGCCTCGGTGAGCGTGACGGGCATCCAGCCGATCTCCGGTCGGGGCGCCGGTGCCACGGAGGCGCCAAGGGCGCGGGCCATGACTTGCGCGCCAAGGCACAGGCCGAGGGTCGGTCGCCCGGCGGCCAGGCGAGTTTCGGCAATGCGGATCTCCTCGACGAGGAAGGGATAGTCGACCGTGTCATTGGCGCTGATTGGTCCGCCCAGCAGGATGGTCAGGTCTGCGCTTTGTGCCGGTGCCAAATCGTCGAGGCTCGCCTCCAGATAGCGGATACGCGCGCCGTGCGTTCGGAGCAGGGGCTCGAACAGGCCCAGATCCTCGAAATGCACATGGCGAATGGCGATCACGTCCATGAATGGCCTTTCTGTTTTGAAATTCATCATCCCTACCGCGGGATCGTCGGATCAGCTATCCCGAAGGAAACATCCGCACCGACACCCGGCCGGGTGGCCATATGGAAGGGGAACAGGAACGATGAAAACAAGGGCCGCCATTGCCTTCGAAGCCGGCAAACCCCTGGAAGTCACGGAGGTCGACCTGGAGGGCCCGCGCGAGGGTGAGGTCCTGGTGGAGATCAAGGCCACGGGCATCTGCCATACGGACGCCTATACCCTGTCGGGCAAGGACCCGGAAGGCGTGTTTCCCGCCATTCTCGGCCATGAAGGGGCGGGCGTCGTGTTGGAGGTCGGCCCCGGCGTAACCTCGGTCGCGCCCGGCGATCACGTGATCCCTCTTTACACGCCGGAATGTCGGGAATGCGACTACTGCCTTCATCCGCGTACCAATCTGTGCCAGAAGATCCGGGTGACCCAGGGCCAGGGCGTGATGCCCGACGGCACCTCCCGCTTTTCCTACAAGGGCAAGCCCATCCTCCACTATATGGGCACCTCCACCTTCGCCAATCACACGGTTCTGCCGGAGATCGCCGTGGCGAAAGTGCGCAAAGACGCTCCCTTCGACAAGATCTGTTATATCGGTTGCGGCGTCACCACCGGCATCGGCGCGGTGATGTTCACCGCCAAGGTGGAGCCCGGCAGTCGATGCGTCGTGTTCGGTCTGGGCGGCATCGGGCTCAATGTCATTCAAGGGCTGAAGCTCATCGGTGCGCGTCAGATCATTGGTGTCGATATCAATGGTGACCGGGAAGCGCTCGCCCGCGACTTCGGTATGACGGATTTCGTCAATCCCCGGACGGTCGAGGGCGACCTGGTGGCCCATCTGGTGGAGCTGACCGGTGGCGGCGCCGACTACAGTTTTGAATGCATCGGCAATGTGGAGGTGATGCGCCAGGCGCTCGAATGCTGCCACAAGGGGTGGGGCGAGAGCATCGTGATCGGTGTCGCGCCGGCGGGGGCGGAGATCGCCACAAGGCCTTTCCAGCTTGTCACGGGACGGGTCTGGCGGGGCTCCGCTTTCGGGGGCGCGCGGGGCCGAACGGACGTGCCCCGCATCGTGGATCTCTATATGGAGGGGCAGATCCGGATCGATGATCTGATCACCCACACCATGCCCCTTGAGGAGATCAACACGGCCTTCGACCTGATGCATGAAGGCAAGAGCATCCGGAGCGTGGTGGTGTATTGAGCAAAACGCCGTTTTGTTCAAAGGCCGCTGTCGGTTTTGACGCGGGGTGGTGATATGCGGCAGCATACGGGCGCGCCATACATGCCGAAATGATGACATCCTTCGACAACAAACCAATCACCAAGGCCCTGGAGGTTCTCATGATACGAGCCCGTTTCCTTCCGCCACTATCGTCCGTCTCTGGCCTATCCCGGCTGCTGTTTGGCGGGGCCGTCCTGGCGCTTGTTCACGGGGCCGCTCCTGTGGCGCAGGCCCAGGAGACGGCACCGGATGATCGTTATGTCTGGAACCTGACGGATCTGTACGAGACGCCGGATGCGTGGCAGGCCGAATATGACCGCATCAAAGGCGAGATGGATGGGCTCGCCGCCTATAAAGGAACCCTGGGCAAGAACGCCCCGTCTCTCCTCAAAGCCTCAGACAGCATCAGCGGGATCTATAAGGAGGCCGTCCGGCTTCTGGTCTATGCCACGCTCAAGGCCGACGAGGACACGCGCATTCCGACCAATGAGGAACGGCGTCAGCTCGCCCAGGCTCTGCTCGCGGATCTGGGCGAGGCGGTGAGCTGGTTCAATCCGGAAATCCTCAAAGTCGGCGACAAGCGCATCAAGCGGTTCCTCGATCGGGAAGAAGGGCTCGCCAAACACCGCTTCTCCCTGGAGGACGTGTTGCGCCGCGGCCCCCACACCTTGGGTGATGAGGCCGAGCAGGTCATGGCCGCGACGGCCGTCGTCACCAACGCGCCGAGCGGGATCTACAATATTTTCGCCAATGCCGATATGCCGTGGCCGGAGCTTAAACTCTCCAGCGAGACGGTTCCCGGTGGGGAACCCATCCGCCTCAGCCAGTCGGCCTATACCCGCTATCGCTCGGCTGCCAATCGCGCCGATCGCAAGGCCGTGTTCGACGCCTTCTGGGGCACCTGGGCCGACTACGAGAACACTTTGGGCACCGTGCTCAACGCCCATATCCGCAGTCTGAATTTCGCGACCAAGGCGCGCAAACATGAAACGTCCCTGGGGCGGTCCCTGTTCGACGACAACATGCCCGAAAGCGTCTACCGGACCCTTGTGGACGAGGTGAACGAGGCCCTGCCGACGCTCCATCGCTATTTCCGCCTGCGGACACGGATGCTGAAGATCGAGGATGGCCTGCGCTACTACGACATCTATCCGCCGCTCGTTCAGCTCGACAAGACCTTCACCATCGAGGATTCCATCGCCCTGACCCGGGAGGCTCTCCGTCCTCTGGGTGAGGAATATCTCGCGGACTACAATGGGGCCATCGAAGGGGGGTGGATGCATGTCTATCCCCAGGAAGGCAAGCGCGCCGGCGCTTACATGTTCGGCAGCGCCTATGACGTCCATCCCTATGTGCTGCTCAATCACAATGATGATTATGAGAGCATGTCGACCTTCGCCCATGAATATGGGCATGCGGTGCATTCGGTGCTTGCCAATAAGGTCCAGCCCTTCGAGACGGCGAATTATTCGACCTTTGTCGCCGAAACCGCGGCGATCATGAACGAAATGCTGCTCCAGGATTACATGGTCGCCAATGCGGAAGATCCGAAGGAGAAGCTCTATTATCTGGGCAATGGCCTGGAGAGTCTGCGCGGGACGTTCTTCCGGCAGACCATGTTCGCGGAGTTCGAACTGGCCATCAACGAGATGGTGGAACGGGGCGAGGTCCTGACCGGATCGAAACTCACGACCCTCTATCTCGGCCTCCTCAAGAAATATCACGGCCATGATCAAGGCGTGATGACCATTGATGACGCCTATGCCATCGAATGGGCCTATATCCCCCATTTCTACTATGACTTCTATGTCTACCAATATGCGACGTCGATCGCGGCGGCCGCGGATCTGGCCACCCAGATCGGTGCCGGCAGCGCGGAGAGCCGGGACGCTTTCATCACCATGCTGAAAGCCGGGGGCTCCGACTTTCCTTATACCCTCATGAAGGCGACCGGCGTCGATCTTGCGACCGAGGCTCCCTATGAGGCGTTGGAAGCGCGCATGAATGCGATCATGGACGAGATGGAAAAGCTGCTCGACCAGATCGAGGAGTAAGCTTGTCGGGATCCGGGTCTGGGGGCTTGTGCCCCCAGGCTCAACCCAGTGACGCGATCAAATCCGTCAGGGCCTCATCATGGGGCGAGGATGTTTCCGTGAGACTTGCCGGCGGTTTGGGCTGGGCGGGGCCGTTTGAGGCCTGCGCCCCGATCCGGGGCAGTGTCTCGTCGTCCGTCGACGGGGCCCAGTTTGTCTGTTCAAAGACAGACACGATGGCCGTGTGCAGGGAATCGATGTCGATCGGTTTGGGAAGATAGGCCGTGAAGCCTGAAGCCATGTAGGTTTCCCGGTCCCCCTGCATGGCATTGGCGGTGAGCGCGATCACGGGGGTCAGGCACAGGGGATGGGGCAGGACCCGGATCACCTTTGTCGCCGTGACGCCGTCCATGACCGGCATTTGGACGTCCATCAAGACTAGGTGATAGCATCCCTTGCGCAGTCTTTCGACGGCCTCCTTGCCGTTCGGCGCGATGTCCCAGCTGTGACCCAGCGATTCGAGAATGGTGCCGATCACCTCCTGATTGGTGGTGTTGTCCTCCGCCACCAGAATATTGAGGCTGGGGCCCGGCGCCGTGACGTCGGCCTCTCTCGTCCCGGCTAGGCTCTCGGCCGTGCGGGACGACCTTTCCAGGGGCAGTTCGAACCAGAACGTGCTGCCCTCGCCGGGCGTGCTGTCGACGCCGATCTCGCCACCCATCAGCTCACAGAGCTGTTTGGAAATGGCGAGCCCCAGGCCCGTCCCGCCGAAGCGCCGGCGGATCGAATTGTCGGCTTGCACGAACTGGGAAAAGAGGCGATCGCATGTGGCCTCATCAAGGCCGATGCCCGTATCGGTCACTTCCGTCAAGATCCGGACAATGCCGTCACTCTTGGTGCGCACCATGGCGGTGATCTCGACGCTGCCCCGGTCGGTGAACTTGATGGCATTCGACAAAAGGTTCAGGAGCACCTGACGGAAGCGGCCTTGATCGCCCCGCACCATTTCGGGGATGCCCGGATCGATCATGCTCCTGATCGTCAGGTTCTTCTCTTCCGCCTTGGTCCGCAGGACGGCCACGACGCCGCCGATGACCTGGCGCAGATCGAAATCGCTCGTGTCGATTTCCATGCGCCCGGCGTCAAGCTTGGAGAAATCAAGGATGTCATTGAGAATGGTCAGAAGGGCGTTCGCGGACTCCCGGGCAAGGCCCACCTGGCCACGCTGCTGATCGTCGAGGGAGCTGCGGCGCAACAGGTCGAGCATGCCCAGCACCGCATTCATGGGTGTGCGGATCTCGTGGCTCATCATGGCCAGAAAATCGGACTTGGCCTTGTTCGCCGCCTGGGCCGCGTTCTTGGTTTCGATCAGTTCCTGCTCGGCCTGTTTGGCCTGAGTGTGATCCACCGCGCATCCGATGATTTCCTTCGCACCGGTCGCCGGATTGATGGCGAGGCGCATATCGTCCCGGAACCATCGGTGACCGCCGTCCCGGTGGGCCAACCGATATTGAATGGCCTCGCGCTCTTTCACCATCAGGGACTGCAGGGCCCGCCGATAGGGCGCCCGGTCATCGGGATGGAGAAGATCGTTGAGGCAAAGGGCCTCCTGCTCACCTTCATCCGGCGCGTAGCCGAGAATGTGCTGTATGCTGCCGGATACATAGGACAGCAACAAGGTCGGTTCTTCGTCGCCCTGTGGCGCCGGTGTGGTGTAGAGAATGGCTGCGCAGGAATCGACACTATGCATCAGCTTGGCATGGGTCGTTTCAAAGGCGATCTGTCCGATCTTCGCCGGGGTGATGTCGAGAAGGGATCCGGACATCTGACGCGGGCGACCCGATGGGTCCGGGCTCATCTCCGCCATGGCGCGGACCCAGATTGTCTCGTCACCGCCGCACCGCAGACGGAACTCCTGTCTCAGAGCCTCGCCGGTCTCGAGACTGGCTTCAAAGGCCCGCAAGACGCCGTGGCGATCCTGCTCATGAATATGGGCCGTGAAGTGTTCGAAATCGATCTGGCCGTCTCGCGCCTCGTGACCGAGAAGGGCCATGAAGCTGGCCGAGGCCTCGATTTTCTGGGAGCGGATGTTCCAATCCCACAGGCCGATGCCTGAGCCTTGGACCGTCCGGCCATACCGTTCCTCGCTCGACCGGAGAGCGTAAAGGGCTTCGACTTCTTCGTGGATGTCGCGGATGATGCCGCACACACAAATCACATTGCCCCGTTCGTCCCGCTCCGGATTGCCTCGGATCCGCACAAAGCGCGTGTCGCCATTGGCCCGTTTGAGGCGGACGTCACAGTCGAACGGCTCACCGGTTTCCATGGCCCGCGTTCTGAAGGCCTCGAGGCGGGCCGCGTCGGCCGGTTCGTAGAGACGGTCGATATGGTCCCGGGGCGGCATGCCGGGGCCGGGCGTCAGATCATGGATGCGATAGCTGCCGTCGGACCATTGCAGCGCATCGCTCTCGGGATACCACCACCACAGACCCGTCCGGCCGATCTCTTCCAGCCGATTCAAGATGTCGCCGGTCGTTGCAATGGCGTCGAGGGATGCGACTTCCAATGTGGCGTCGCGCAGGTGGCCCAGAAATGTTCCGGGGGTCTCGGAAAGGGCCGAGAGTTCAAGGGCGAGCCAGCGCCACTCGTCCTGCGTGCTGCCTCCGAGGCGCCAACTCACGGTCAGCTTGATGCTGTGGTCCGGACGCGGTGTTTCCTGAAGGGCCCGGCGCAGGCCGGCCGCGTCTTCGGCCTGAAGATGGTCGAAGACGACCCCGGTTTCATCGCCGTCAAGGCCGATGCCGGTCAGGGCCCGTGCCGCGCCGTTCATCCACAGCACCCGACCATCGCGGTCAATGCGCAACAGGGCCATCGCCAATGTGGCCAAATCCGAATTCGCGACGCCGTCCGAAGACTTCATGGCGGGTTGCCCTTCACACCGGGAGCCGGGACCGAGACGGTCCGGGTCATGCTCGACGAGCACCCGTTTTAATAGTAATTCTGTCTAAAGAAACCCTTTTGAGGAGGGTGATCGCATGGTTAATGACTTGACGCTCATCCCCCTGCCGCAGTTGTGGCTGATTCGCCGCCAAAGCGCTCGCCTGTGAAGTCAAGAACCGAACAGGCCCAATTTTCCGCAATAAGTGTCACGCAGACGGCATCGGCGGCCCGCCGTGTGGCGAAGGGGCCTGCCTTAAGGCGGTAGAAGGTTCCCTTGCCGGGCAACTCGACCCGCGCCAGCACCGGCGTCAGTTCCCCCAACAGCCGCGGCTGCTTCTGGACAAGGTCGCGCCAGCTAATTTTCGCCAGGTTTCGATCCCGATAGGAGGCCAGGTGCACGGCGAACACGCGGCCGGGCAGCAATTTTTCGGCCGTGCCGGCTGGCTCCGGGGCTTTCACGTTGGGTTGCTGCGGGGATGCCGTGGTCTCGACGGCGGGCCGGGCCGTTTGCGCGGGTTTGGCTGCGCTGGCTGTGTCTGTCTTCGTCGCTGTTGCCAGGAGCCCCTGAAGCGCCGGTTCGATCCGGGAGAGGGCGATGCGGAGGCCCGCCACGTCCTCTTCCAACTGATCAAGCCGCGTCTCCAGCGCCGGCCCGGTCTCGGATTGCCCGCCCTCATCCGGAACGATTGTTTCCGTTTCGGGAGCGGGCGCCGCCAGCTCGGGCGGCGCGATGATTTCTGGCGGCGCGGACGTCCCCAGGCGCCAGGGGATCGTCGAACAGGCGCCGAGAAACAGACACGACAGGACAAGCCACGGCAGGGGCCTCATGGCGTCACGGGGGCGACAAGGCCCAGGCGCGCGGGACGTCGGAGCGCTGAATATGTAAGCGGGGGACACAGGCGGCGACCTCGAGAGCAACCAGGGGTCAGGGGCGGGAGAGTGCGCATCAGCCCACTCCCCAATCCCTGCCGGCTATCTGAATTGTCTCAACAAAGTCTTGCCAAAGGGCAAAGGCGCGGTCAGCCCTCGGCCGGCCAATCCCTTCCGAATTTCGGCTTCGGGGTCAAAAAAGGCGAGGCCAACCCCCGATCCATGAAATGCCGGGCAGCGGTCCGGATGGAGCGGCAGTCGTAAAGGGCGTCATGGGCCCGGCCGGCAACGGGCGGGGCGAGGCCCAGATGATCAATCAAGAGACCGCAATTGACGTTCTGCACGGGCACACCGGCATCGGCGAAGAAATGGTGGAGATTGGTGGTCATCAGCCGGTCGAACCGGTCGTTCAGATCATAAAGGCCAACATTCTCCGCGATCACCACTTCGTCCCAGCCATAGCAGAACAGAGGGCGATCACCGGCAAAGGCGAGGAAGTCCCCATGGGCCTCCTCGAAAGGGAGGCCGTCACGCTCCAGCTCCTGTTGGCTGATGCCCGTCAGCCCGATGATGAAGTCCGACAGAATGGGGTTGATCCGGGGGCAGACCAGGCGACTGAAGCTGTCGAGTTCGGTGGCGGTTGCGGCGTCGATCCTGAGCGCGCCGATCTGAATGATCTCGCGGTGTTCACCGGGCGCGCTCCAGCGACGGGCCTGGGAGCCCTCCCAGGCGGTGAACTCCAGATCGAAAATGATGGCTTCTTGGCTGAGTGACATGTGAAGGGTCCGGGCCGGTCGGTTTAAGGTTCTGTTAACCCTTGGCGGGCGTCCTGTCGAGCATGGGCGTGGCTTTCCCGTGCACCGGACAGGATCCCGCCTGACTCGGTGCCGGGAGGCAAAGCTCAATGTTCGCACAGGGGTCTCATGGCAAGCGTGGAGCACGGTAACCCGTCAACGGGTGACGCAGGCACCGAGACGGGCGTCGGTCCCGCGTGGCGTGGGCCGGTGCCGGCCATGGCCTATGCGCCGTTGATCATGAGTGCGCGTTTTTCCTCCGGCATCCTGATTGTCGGGCTCTGTGGTTGGGCGGCCGCCGTGTGGTTGGGCGTCACCATTGGACCCGCCTGGAGTCTTGGTTGGGCTGGGATCATTGCCCTGATCTTCATGGCCATGATGGTTCTGGGGCGCCGCTCCACCGAGGACGGCGGGTCGATCCTCGCCATCCTGTGGACATGGCGGGCGCGCCATCGTTGGCTCACGCTCCTGTTGGGCCTTGGCTGGGGGGCCGGGGCCGTGCTGGTGGCGCCGGCTTTGGCGCCGGGAGACGCCACGGTCTTTCTCCTTGTCTTGACGATCACGGCAGGCGCCATGACCTTGTTCGCGGTCGGCGACCGGGCACAGATCGCGGCGCTTTCGGCGCCCACGCTCGTCGCCGCGAGCCTCGTTCAACTCTTCGGCAAGGAGGGCCTCGCGCCGGTCTTCCTGATCCTGGTTTTGGGGCTCGCCCCTTTGACCTTGGCCTTGGGCGCGACGCTCCTTTGCGAGACGGCGGCGCGGGAAAGCCTCAAGCGGAACCGCCCGGCCTAGACAACGTGCTCTGCCTGGGATCCAGGGCCCCGGCGCCTCGGGGCGGGCGGCCGTTTTCCCGTTCACAAATCGGACAGCGCTGTGTGTTAACGATAAGCTGTGCAAAACCCGAAGGGAGGGTTGCTGGCGGGCCGACCATGCCAAGATCATGGCCCCGCAAGGCGTGGAAGGGGTGGCCGATATGGCGACAGAGGACAGCGGTTTCAGCGAAATCCGGTCGGGCGTCACACAGGCAAGTGCCGACCAACCGCCGGGCAATGATCTTGCGTCCCGGACGGAAATGCTCTCGGCACAGCTTGCCAGCCAGCAGACTTCCCATGATTTCGCGAAATTCGTCCGGATCCTCTATGAGCGCGCCGATGGCGATGACCTCGCGGCCTATGACACGGACACCTTGCTGGGCATCGCCCGCTCGATCTTCGATCTGATGGAGCGTCGCCGCCCGACGGAGCGCATCGTTCGCGTGTTCAATCCCGATCGGGCGCGCGATCATTTCAACGGGGTGTGCACCGTGATGCAGGTCATCACGGATGATATGCCCTTCATCATCGATTCCGTGCTCGGCGAATTGAGCGCCCTCGATCTGCCGATCCGGCGGATCCTCCATCCCATCTTGGAAACGAGACGCACGACCGACGGCCAGCGTCTCCATGTCGAAGGCGCCGCCATGGTGCAGCCGGGCAGCCCCGCCGAGAGGCTCGCCCGGGATCAGGGCTTCACGCGGGAATCCGTCCTCCATGTGGAGTTCGACCGCCAGGCCGATCCGCTGATGCACCGGCAGATCGAGCGGGAGATCAACGCGGTTTTGGGTGAGGTCTCCGTCGTCGTTCACGATTGGCGCCAGATGCTCGACGGTCTGGAACAGGCGATCCACGATCTGCGGACCCATGCGCCGTTCCAGTCCGGCCAATTGGAAAAGGGGGAGTTCGAGGAAACCCTCGGCTTTCTCAAATGGCTGCTCGACGAGAATTTCGCCTTTCTCGGCATGCGCGATTACGAAATCGTCGGCGATCTGGAAGAAGGGGAACTGGTGCCCCGCCAGGACACGGGCCTCGGCCTGTTGCGCGATCCCAATGCCCGGGTGCTGCGTCGGCGCGGCCAACTCGTGGTCATGACACCGGAAGTGCGGGACTTCCTGCGCCAGCCCGTGCCGATCATCGTCTCCAAGGCCAATGTGCGCTCCCGCGTCCACCGGCGCGTCTACATGGACTATATCGGCATCAAACGCTATGGGCCGGGCGGTCAGGTGATCGGCGAACGGCGCCTCGTCGGTCTGTTCACCGCCGTGGCCTATAACCGCTCGACGCGTGAGATTCCGCTCCTGTCGCGCAAAGTGGCCCTGGTCCTTGAAAAGGCCCGGTTGCCCATGAACGCCCATGACGAGCGGGCCCTGATCAATATCCTTGAGACCTTCCCCCGGGACGAGCTGTTCCAGGCCTCGGTCGAGGAAATTCTCGACTCGGCAATCGGCGTCCTGCGCCTTCAAAAAAGGCCCCACACGAAGATTTTCGTGCGCCATGACCGGTTCGACCGCTTCGTGGCCGCCCTCGTCTATGTGCTCCGCGACAAATATGACACGAACCTGCGTGTGCGGATCGGCGAACTCCTGGCCCGCCGCTTCGAGGGTCAGGTTCAGTCTTTCTATCCCTCCTTCGGTGACGGCCCCATGGCCCGGGTCTATTTCATCATTTCCCGGAATGTTGGGGAAATGCCGGATGTGGATTTGAAGGAAATCGAGGCTCGGATCGATGCCTTCACGCGGGACTGGGCTGAGGATCTGCGCGTTGCCTTGACCAAGGTGAACGGGCCCGTGCGTGGCCGCGAGCTGGGTGCACGCTATTCCAATGGTTTTTCCGCCGGGTACCGGGATCATTTCGGCTGCGCGGACGCGACGAATGACATCGACGTTATCGAGCGGCTGGGCGCCTATCCGGAAATCGGCCTGCGGACCTATCGCACCAAACTCGACTCCGATGCCGGTCTGCATCTGAAAATCTATCATTGGGATACGCCCATTCCGTTGAGCGATTGCATGCCCATTTTCGAGAATATGGGTTTGCGGGTCATCGAAGAAGTGCCGTATGCGGTCGAAGCGGCCCAGGACACGGGCCTGACCGAGGCCGGGGAGGACGCGGGCGGGCGCACGGTCTGGCTCCACGACTTCATCACGACCCACGCGTCCGAGGTGCCCATCGATCTTGAGGCCACGCGGGAAGTCTTTGAGGAAGCCTTCCGCGCGGTCTGGTTCGGCCATGCGGAGAATGACGGCTTCAATCGTCTTGTTGTCGAGCAGGCCATGCCCTGGCGCAGCGTCGTTGTCCTGCGCGCCCTGGCCCGGTTCCGCAAACAGACGGGTGTCGCGTTCAGCGAAAGCTATATCGTCACGGCCCTGAGTTCCCAGGGCGCGATTGCGCGCCTTCTTGTCGATCTCTTTTTGTGCCGCTTCGACCCGGATTTTGCCGGAACGCAGGAGGCGCGGGAAGGAAGACAGCTCGAGATCGAAGCGGCCATCGAAGAGGCGCTGGACAGCGTATCCTCCCTCGATGTCGACCGGATCATCCGATATTTCCTGAATCTGATCAAATCGGCGCTGCGCACGAATTTCTTCCAAACGGAGAATGACCGTGCCAAGACCTATCTCTCGATCAAGTTTTCCAGCCGCGAGATCACGGATCTCCCGGAGCCGCGGCCCCGTTTCGAGATTTTTGTCTATTCTCCGCGCCTTGAAGGCGTCCATCTGCGTGGCGGGCCCGTGGCGCGGGGCGGTATCCGCTGGTCGGACCGGCCGGAAGATTTCCGGGCGGAAATTCTGGGACTGGTCAAGGCCCAGCAGGTCAAGAATGCGGTCATCGTCCCGGTGGGGGCGAAGGGCGGGTTCGTGCCCAAGAACCTGCCAGCCGCAGGCGCTTCCCGCGATGCGATCATGGAAGAGGCGATCGCGTGCTATCGTCTGTTCATTTCAGGTCTCCTCGATCTCACGGACAATCTGGGCGATGCGGGGGTGATCCCGGCCCAGAGGGTCATCGCCTATGACGGCCACGATCCTTATCTGGTGGTGGCTGCCGACAAGGGCACGGCGACATTCTCCGACATTGCCAATGACATGGCGGAAGGGCTGGGCTTCTGGCTCGGCGATGCCTTCGCTTCCGGGGGACGGACCGGCTACGACCACAAGAAGATGGGCATCACCGCCAAGGGGGCCTGGGAAGCCGTCAAGCGCCATTTCCGTGAACTGGGAACGGATATTCAGTCAACGCCCTTTACTGTTGTCGGTATCGGCGACATGTCCGGCGATGTCTTCGGCAATGGCATGTTGCTGTCGCGTCAGATCCGGCTCGTCGCGGCGTTCGATCACCGGGACATCTTCATCGACCCCGATCCGGATCCGGAAACATCCTATGGGGAACGCAAGCGGCTTTTCGATCTGCCGCGTTCGAGTTGGGACGACTACGACAAGACCCTCATTTCAAAGGGTGGGGGTGTCTTCAGCCGGCAGCGGAAATCCGTGCCCATTTCACCGGAAATCCAGGCGGCGCTGGGCATCACGGAGCGGGCCTTGACGCCCACGGATCTTATCCGGGCGATCTTACAGGCTTCGGTCGACCTGCTCTGGTTCGGCGGGATCGGCACCTATGTAAAGGCGGAAGGCGAAGCAAATTTCGAAGTCAGCGACCGGACCAATGACGGCTTGCGGGTCGATGCCGCCACAGTGCGCGCCCGGGTCGTGGGCGAAGGCGCCAATCTCGGTTTCACTCAGAGGGGCCGCATCGAATACTGCCGTAAGGGCGGGCGGATCAACATGGATTCGGTGGATAATGCGGCCGGTGTTGATTGTTCTGACCACGAAGTGAATATCAAGGTTGCCCTGAACGCTGTGGTGGAGGCGGGAAATCTTGACCAGGAAAAGCGGAACCAGCTTCTCGAGGACATGACCGATGATGTGGCGCGTCTCGTCTTGCGCAACAACTATGACCAGACCCTGGCGCTGACCGTGGCCGAGGGCTGCAATCTGGAGGATTTCGATTCCCATGGACGCTTGATGCGGGTTCTCGAACAAGAGGCCGGTCTGGACCGGGAGGTTGAATTTCTTCCGCAGGAAGAGGCCGTGGATGAGATGAAGGAACAGGGCAAGGGGCTGACCCGTCCGGAGCTTGCCGTTCTCATGGCCTACACCAAGACCAATCTGTTCGACACGCTGCTGGCCAGTGATACACCGGATGATCCGTTCCTGGAACGTGATCTGATCGGGTATTTCCCCAAGGTTCTGGGCGAACGCTTCGCGCCGGCCCTGTGCGGCCATCGGCTGCGCCGGGAAATCATCGCGACCGTGCTGGCCAACGATATCGTCAATAAGGGCGGCCTTACACTGATCAACCGGGTCGAGGAGAGTATGGGGCTCGCCACGCCCGTGATTGCCAAGGCCTATGTCATCAGCCGGGAGGTCTTCGGTCTCGCGTCCCTCCAGGACCGGATCAACAGTCTGGATCTGCAGGTGCCGGCTCAAGTGCAGTTGCGCAGCCACCGTCTGGTGATGAATTTTCTCCGGCGCCAGGTTCCCTGGTTCCTGCGTTATCGGCCCATGGAGCTACGGATCGGCGAGGCCGTGGAGGCCTATCGCGGTCCGATCCTCCGGCTGTCGAACAGCCTGGAGGCCATGTTGTCACCCTTCGAGATCGAGCAACTGGAATATCGTCTTGATGCGGATCGGCGTGACGGTGTGGAAGATACGCTCGGACGCTCCCTGGCGCTTCTCGAGCCGCTTTCCTCCGCGACGGACATCATCGATGTCGCCCGCTATTGGAATTGGACTCCGGAATCAACGGCCGTGGCCTATTTCGCCATCGGCGCCGCGCTTGATCTCGACCGGTTGCGGTTTGCTGCAAAAAATCTGTCATCGGATGAGCATTGGGAGCGTTTGGCCACCAAGCGCGCCGTCGAGGACCTGTTCCGCCAGCAGCGCTTCCTGACGGAAGCTGCGATCGGCGAGGCCCTGGAGACAGGTCTGCGGGACGCCGATGGTCAAGCGGCGGTCGATATCTGGCTGCAGCGCAACGAGCGTGAGATCGGACGGATCAACGCCCTGATCAACGACATGGTTGCGGCGGGTCCGCTGACCGGGGCCAAGCTATCCCTCGCGGGCAGTCAGATCCGTGATTTGATGGCGGCCTTTTCAGGCAACCGGCGGGGCCTGGGCGAGACTGGCCTTCAAACCATTTAGGCTGGTGCTTCCAGCTCGTCCAAGGGCCAGGGCAGGCCGGTCTTCAGTGCACGAAGAAAGAGCCGCGTTTCGTCGATCGCCTGGGCCGTGAGATCCGGCCGGTAGTCGAACTCAAAGCCGGGCTCGAACTTGGTTTGGTCGAAGGCGTGATCGCCGTCGGGAAAGAGCTCGGCCTTGATGATCATGCCGCTGGCTTCCAGCCATTCCGCCGCCTGTTGGCAGGCCAGGGCCGAAACGACCCGATCTTTCTGGGGAATGAACATGAGGGTTGCCGGCTGGTGGGTCCAGCCTTCCGCCCCGGTCAGGCTAAACGCCCCGCAATAGGGATAAAACAGGATCGTGCCGATGACGCCGTCGCGGACCGTTGAGGACGCGGGAGGACGCAGACCCGTCGGTCCTTTCCGCTCCAGATCCATGGCCATCAAATCCATGATGGCCCAGGCGCCGTGCGATTGCCCAAATAATACGACGCGCGATGGATCCGCATCGGGAATGTTCTCGATGAGATTGAGCGCGGCCACTACATCGCCGGCGCGTTCCCGGCCCCATAGTCGGCTGCCGGAACAAATCTCCCGCAAGGCGCGCTGGCGGCTGATGTTGCGGGCGGCAAAACCGTCAACGACGGCGCCGATGAAGCCTTCCTCCGCCGCGACTTGGGCCCACGATGTGTGGTGTTCCCGGACCCCGCCACAGCCCGAAAAGATCGCCACGACAGGAAAAGGGCCAGTGCCTTCCGGCCGCATGACGCTGACATGGGGTTCGAGCGCCTCGACCCACGTCGTGACCGAACGCTTGGTGACGATCCATCCTGTGGCATGGCCATGGAGGACAAGGGCGGTGCCCGTCACCATGAGGGCGATGACCGCCAGGCCCGCAATCATGAACCAGCGAAGGATGCGCATCCCCGTTTTCCCTCCCGTGCCGCGCGGTCAGTGGCGGAAATGGCGCAGGCCCGTGAAGACCATGGCCACGCCCGCCTCGTTTGCCGCCGCGATGACCTCATCGTCCCGCATGGAGCCGCCCGGCTGAATGACCGCCGTCGCACCCGCCTCGACCGCGGCTAGCATACCATCGGGAAAGGGAAAAAACGCATCGGATGCCACGACGGAGCCCTTGGTGAGCGGTGCCGGAAGACCGGCGGCCTCGGCCGCGTCCTGGGCCTTGCGCGCCGCGATCCGCGAGGAATCGAGCCGGCTCATCTGGCCGGCGCCGATGCCGACGGTCGCGCCCGCCTTGGCATAGACGATGGCGTTGGACTTGACGTGTTTGGCGACCCGGAAGGCGAACACCATGTCGATCGCCTCCTGGGCGCTGGGCGTGCGTTCTGTGACCACGTTCCAGTCCTGGGCCGTGACCCGGCCCGTATCGCGGGACTGGACCAGAAAGCCGCCCGCCAGGGTCTTGATCTGATGTCCGGCCGCAACGGGGTCGGGAAGTCCGCCCGTCAGAAGAACGCGCAGGTTCTTTTTGGCGCCCAGAACGGCGAGGGCTTCTTCATCCGCTTCCGGTGCAATGATCACTTCCGTGAAGATGCTGGAGATCGCCTCCGCCGTCTCCCGGTCAAGGCGCGTGTTGAGCGCAATGATGCCGCCGAAGGCGCTCACCGGATCACACGCCAGGGCCCGTTCATAAGCGACGCGCGCGGAGGATGCCGTGGCGACGCCGCAAGGATTCGCGTGCTTGATGATGGCCACGGCCGGCCCCTCGGAGGGATCGAACTCCGCCACGAGTTCAAAGGCCGCATCCGTGTCGTTGAGATTGTTGTAGCTCAGCGCCTTGCCTTGGATCTGGCGTGCCGTGGCGATGCCCGGACGATGCTCCCCCGTCGTGTAGAACGCGGCCGTTTGATGGGGATTTTCGCCATAGCGCAGGGTCTGGGCCAGGCGTCCGGCCAGGGAGCGATGGGCGGGGGCGGCTTCGCCGATCTGCCCGGCGAACCAGGTGCCAATGGCACTGTCATAGCTGGCCGTGCGGGCGAACGCCTTGGCCGCCAGGGCGCGGCGCAGATCCGCCGTCAGCCCCCCGTCCTTTTCAAGGGCGTCAAGGACACGGTCATAATCATCCGGATCCACCACGACCCCGACATGGGCATGGTTCTTGGCCGCCGAGCGGATCATGGCCGGGCCGCCGATGTCGATATTCTCGATCACGGTGTCGAAATCACCGCCACCCGCCACCGTTTCCTCGAACGGATAGAGGTTCACGACCAGAAGATCGATGCCGCCGATCCCATGGGTTTCCATGGCCGTTTGGTGGTCGGGCTTGTCGCGCACCGCCAGCAGGCCCCCGTGGATCATCGGGTGCAGGGTCTTGACCCGGCCGTCCATAATTTACGGAAAACCCGTCACGTCCGACCCCACGCGCACCGCGAGCCCGGCCTAGGCCAGGGTCCGTGCCGACCCGCCGGTCGAGACCAACTCGACGCCGGCGGCGCTCAGTCTCTGGCAAAGCTCGACCAGGCCCGTCTTGTCCGACACGGACAAAAGAGCCCGTTTGATCCGTATGGTGGACATTGCTGTCTCTCCTCGTCTCGCGTGATGGCACCGACTGGCCTTGGCGGCGGTTCATAGGCTGCGCTCAAGAAGCCCTTGTCAATGGACCCGTTCCGGCCGCCTCGCCGTGAGGGCGCGGTGCCGTTTTTTGGAGGACCGGACCGCCGAAAGGGGCGGCTCGGTCCTTTGGGGGCGGTGTGGGGGGTCGACTGCCGGGCGTTGTATCTGCTTGGCGAGAAAGGAGGGCGCCAGCGCGTCATGGGGATGGATCACGTCCGGATCGGGCCGCGCCCAGACCGGGGTCGGGTCGTGGATCGGCGGCATCTCATCCTCCAAGTCCTCCGTTATCGGATGGACCAGCGGGTCGTCACCTTGGACCACCCATCGAATGACCGTGGTGTGTCCCTCGACCCGGGCATGAACGACCATCTGGCGGGAAACGCGCAGCCGGTCCTGTTCATCGAAATAGGGGCTTTCCTCGAGCGCCAGGGCGCCACCCGCTGCCCTGAAGCGCCAGCCGCGACCGCTGGGCAGGGCCAAATGGATCGACTTGCCGTCCGCCGACAGATGGGGGTCCACGTCGGGATGGAGATGAAAGCGCACCGCAAAGGACAGGCCCTTTCGGCGAAAGCGTCGGGGCATGTCCTGAATGCGCGCGAGCATGTCTTCGCCCCGGAGATCGGTGCCCCCTTCGGAAACATAGATCCGTCGCCGGTGGATCAGACCGAAACGCCGCCCATAACCGTCATGGGAGGCTTCCAGCAGGGTGCCCGGCTCCCGATCGCTGCGCTCCGTCGGGACGTCGCTCGGCCCGATGATCACGCGGCCGTCGCCCCATTTTCCGCTCGCGTCGAGCGCCAGGAAGGAGCAGCTCGACGTATCGCCGACCGTCACCGTCGAATGGGCCGCCGTCGCCCGCAACACATGGCGCCATCCTGGCCCATGGCGGTCCGTGGCGCCGCAATTGACGATGATCCGTTCGGGGCCGGCGCTCATTTCAAAGGACAGACATCCGGCATGGGCCTCGACGGCGGGGTTGCCGATATTGGGCGTGCCGGTGTCCATGATCACGACCACATCGCCGCGCTTGATGCGCTGATAGCCGGATTGGACCGCCCGCCACAAGGGCTGGCCTTCGCCTTCGTTCATGGCCAGGGCCGCGTCCATTTCGCGGCGAACGAGCCGGTGGCCGCCATTGAAGGCCGCCGGGCATCCGTCGCCATGGCGGAAGAAGCGCACCATCGGCCCCATGCGGTCGAGCGCGCGCTGCAGGGCTTCCGGCCGGTCCGTGTGGAAATGATCAAGCGCGCGGGTCAGGGTCATGAGGTCCAGGAAAAGGCGCGCGAGCACGGCCGGATTGCGGCTGATATGGCCACCATCGGGCAGGATCTGTTGGTCCAGGGCATCAAGCGTGAGGGCGAGACCACTTTCCAGGCGCCGTCGGCCATGGGGCAGGCACAAACCGGTCAAAGCCAGACCCATGGCCCCGACGAGTTTCGGTTCACCGTCCGCTGCAAGGGATACCGCCTGGTGGAGATGGTGGGACTGGCGGGCGATCGACCGAAAAAACGCCGAACGCCAGATCAGGTCAGATCCTTTAAGAACCATGCGGTGATGGCACAGCCAGGACGACAGACGCCGGGCAATAACCTGGGGCGCCCAGGCGACCGGATCCCAGTCATTGCATTCATAAATCCAGGAACTGATCAGCCAGCGGGCATGTTCACCGGCCAGGTCCGGGCCCAGGGTGGAGAGATGGCGCATCCAGGTGAAACCGTTCAGGCATTCGCGCCAGCGGGCATTGCCCGGGGCGGCATGCCAGGGCGCCACTCCGGGTGGCACCCGAACAAGGCCGCCGCTGTCGAGGGCATAGGTGCCGCCATGGAGATCTTCGGCGGTGCGGGTGTCGATGGGGCGGGGGTCGGACGGTGCGTAGAGCACTCGGTCGGGTATTGGACCGGTCCACCCGGTCACATCGCTCGTGGCCAGAAGGGTCCGTGCCCCCAAATGCGCACCGGCCCTTGTTGCTCTTGTTCCTGCAATGGTCGCCCAACCCTGCGCCCAGGCTGCAATCGTCATCGGCTCCTCCGACGCCGCGGGATCACGCCGTCCCGCGAAGCCGTTTGATGTTGTCCGCGTAAGCGCCGGCGCCGCCCTTGAAGGTGGCCGTGCCAGCGACCAGAACGCGGGCGCCCGCCTCGATGGCGCGCGGGGCCGTCTCGAAATTGATGCCGCCATCGACTTCCAGGGCGATCGGCCGACCGGTCTGGTCAATCCGTTCCCGCAAGGAGCGGATCTTGTCGAGTTGGCCGTCGATGAAGGCTTGGCCGCCGAAACCGGGATTGACGCTCATGACCAGGATCAGATCGAGATCGGGCAGCACATAGTCGATGGCCTCGATCGGCGTTGCCGGATTGAGGGCGACGCCCGCTTTCGCACCGGCCGCCTTGATACGTTGAATGGTGCGATGGAGATGGGCGCCCGCTTCCGGATGGACGGTGATGATGTTGGCGCCGGCTTCGATGAAGGCGTCGATATAGGGATCGACCGGCGCGATCATCAGATGGACGTCGAAGGGGACATCTGTGTGCGGACGCAACGCCTTCACCACACCCGGTCCGATGGTGAGGTTGGGCACGAAATGACCGTCCATCACATCGATATGAATATAGTCCGCGCCCGCCTGCGCTACGGCCGTAACTTCTTCTCCGAGCCTTGCGAAGTCCGCAGAGAGAATCGAAGGGGCAATTTGTACATCACTAGACATGGCTGAGGCTTACCACTCTGTCCCATAATAGAGCAAGATATACTGTCCGATTTTGAGCCACCCACATCATGTTGTGGGCGTTCCGGGCGGTATTGTCGAAGAATTCGGATCGAAATCGGTCCGTTCAAGAAGCTTCCGGTGGGGTAATCAACCCAGAGCTGTCGATTCGGTTCTTCTTTGGGGAGGCCCGCACCCTTCTAGAGCCTGGTGATTCGCGCGGCATAGAAGCCGTCGAGGCCGCCCAGATCCGACCACAAACAGGGCAGCGTGCGCAGGTCCCCTTCCGGGGTGACCGCTTCCGCAAAATCGTTGATTTCACTCGGATCCACGGGCATCCGACGGGCGGCCGGTTGGTCCGCCAGGAGGTGCTCCACCCGCTCCGGGCCCTCTTCCGGTTGGAGGGAACATGTGCAATAGATCAGTGTGCCGCCTGTCTTGAGGTGGCGGAACGCGGTGTCGAGCAGGCGGTCCTGCGCCGCCGCCAGGGCCGTCACATCCTGGGGATGCTTGAGATGGGCAATGTCCGGATGGCGCCGGATGGTGCCCGTCGCACTGCACGGGGCATCGAGGAGAATGGCCTCGGCCGGCTGTTCCGGCGCCCATTGCGTGGCATCCATCTCGATAAGCTCCGCCTGCAGATGGAGACGGTCAAGGTTCTCGTGGACCCGCGCCAGCCGGTTCCTGGAGCGGTCCATGGCAAAGACATGGGCGCCGAGACTGGCGAGCTGCGCGGTCTTGCCGCCAGGGGCCGCGCAGAGATCATAGATCGTCTGCCCTGAAATTTTCCGGAACAGCCGGATCGGCAGGGCGGCGGCGGCGTCCTGAACCCACCAGGCCCCCTCATCGAACCCCTCAAGGGTTCGTACATCCGCAAGCCCCCGCCTTAAGGTGCCTGTGGGCAGGACCCTCGCCTCCAGCCTCCCGGACCAGTCCTCCGGGTTTGCCCGGACCCACAGATCCAGGGACGGTTCCTCAAGATGATGCGCGGCGATCGCCCGCGCGGTGTCCTCGCCATAGGCGGCCGCCCAGCTGTCCCAAAGCCAGTCGGGCGTGTTCAAGCGTGGGGCATCCTGACCTTGGGCGATCTCCTGGCCCCGTTCCGCCACCTTGCGCAAAACCGCATTGACGAGGCCCCGATAGCGCTGATCGGGCACGAGCGCCACGGTTTCACCCACGCCAGCATGGGGCGCCACGTCCAGGAACACGAGCTGGGCCGCGCCGATGCGCAACAGGTCATTGACCTTTGCCGCATTGGCCGGAAGCGGACGGTCCAGAAATGTTTCCAGAATGGCGTCGATCTGGCCAAGCCGTCTCAGACTTGTGGCAATCAAGGCGCGCGCAAAGCCCCGGTCACGGGGGGCCAGCGTTCCGAGACCACGGTTGTGCAAGGCATCCGCCCAGACATCGTCAAGGGGGCGGTGTTTGCGCAAGACCTGTCCTAGACAGAAAAGAGCGGCGCTTCGGGCGTCGCCTTGGGGGCTCTTTGTGGTCATGCCTCGGTCATGACCACGGACTGGTGCCGCGATCACCGCCCTGGGCCATGCGCTCCAGCGCCGCAATGCGATTGGCGGTGTTCGGATGGGTCGAGAAAAGCTTGTCCATGGCCTGTTCATGGAGTGGATTGATGATGAACATATGGGCGGTGGCGGGATTCCGCTCCGCCGAGACATTGGTGATGCCCTTCGCGGCCTGTTCGATTTTCGCCAGGGCCGAGGCCAGCCAAAGGGGCCGTCCGCAGATCTCGGCGCCGCCACGATCCGCTTCATATTCCCGGGACCGGCTGATCGCCATCTGCACGAGCGCGGCCGCGATGGGCGCCAGGATCATCAGCGCCAAGAGGCCGACAATCCCCAGCGGACTGTTGCGGTTGTTGCCGAAGAACAGGGCGAAATTGGCCAGCATGGAAATCGCGCCGGCCAAGGTCGCCGTGATCGTCATGATCAGCGTGTCCCGGTTCTTGATATGCGCCAGTTCATGGGCCATGACGCCCGCGACTTCTTCCTCGCTCAACATGCGCAGGAGGCCTGTCGTCGCGGCGACCGCCGCATGGTTCGGGTCCCGTCCCGTGGCGAAGGCATTGGGCTGATCGTTTTGGATGATGTAGACCTTGGGCAGGGGCAGATCGGCATTGCGGGCCAATTGGTGCACCATGCGGACGAGTTGCGGCGCCGTCGATTCATTCACCTCCTGGGCGCCATACATGCCCAGGACCATCTTGTCGGAATTCCAATAGGCGAAAAGATTGGTGCCGGCCGCAAACAGGAAAGCCAGAACCATGCCCATCTCACCGCCGATCAGAAACCCGATCCCGAGAAACAAGGCGGTCATCGCCGCCATCAGCATGCCGGTGCGCAGATAGTTCATAGTCGCCAATCCTTTGGAGCGGTTGAAGCGTAAAACCCTGCAGAATCCTCGCTTCTACAATGTCCACATAAGAAGTGGGGCCGCTGCGATCAAGCGGATCGGCGCGTGTCTCAGGTATCGACAAGAAAGGCCAGACCATGAGCGACGAAAAATCGACCCCATCGGGGGCGGCGCCCGACAAGGTGCTGTCGCCGGCCGCCATCCGTGCGCTCGAGGAGGCGGCGGCGCGCCGCAAGGCGGAGGAAGAAAAGAAGAAAGATGAAAAAAAGAAGAAACCCAAAGAGGTGGATGGGCGTGACGGTCTTGAGCCGACGCGTTACGGGGACTGGGAAATCAAGGGAACGGCCTGTGACTTTTGATCATGCTCCGTGGTCAAACGGACCATGGAGACGTCTCTTGAAAGGGCCACGCGGAACGGTATGGGTTGCGGCGCCGCCACAACTGGCACCGCCGGCTCCCGAAGACAAGGTCGTCGCAGGTATAGCGGGCTTTGTCGCCGGCGGGCTCATGGCTGCAGGACGGAGCAAAGCATCTTTCTCAGATCGTCGACAAGAAGATGGCTGGGTTCAAAAACCAAAGCCCCTGGCATTTGCCAGGGGCTTTTTTCATGAACACGGGAAGCGCGTTAAAGGAAGAAAAGAGCGGCGTGGCCTACTCGATCCAGAAGCCGCGTTCCTCGAGATAGCCGAGCATGGAGGGATGCAAGGCCACGCCTGCATCGCCGCTTTCCGTCACGAGGGAAGTCAGCTTCAGACTGTCCTGACGGGTCGTATTCTGGGAGAAGCCGCTCTGAATGGTCTGGCGGGCCATGTCGTAGTCGATGCCGAAGATCCGCAGTTTCTCGGCCAGATTGCCGGGTCCGATACCGCCCTGGAACGACATGCCGTCGGAGAGAATGGTCAGCTTGCCATCGGGGGTGCGGTCGAAGAAGGCGCTGAAGCTGCGATTGTGGAAACGCAGATAGATGTCGCCGCCCACCGGGCCGTTCGCCACCTGGGACAGGATTTTGTAGCCGAAACACGGGGCCTGCGTATCGTTGCAGATGGGGATCATCAGCATTTCGACATTTTTGTCGTTGCGGACCTGCACGGCTTCGCGTCCGTTCTCGAAACGCAGAACCTGAGCCTGCAATCCGGCCTGGCTCACGACCTGTACCATTTGGGCAGGCGTCAGGGCCTGAATGATCGAGGCTTGCTGTTGTGGTTGTTGGGGCTGAGGTTGGGCGGGCTGGTCGCCGAAAAGCGGATCCCCGCTTTGGGCCCAAGCCAAGGAAACAGAAGCGCAGAGTGCCAAAGCGGTTCCGGCGAGTATCGTAGACGATCGAGTCATTGCTTACCCCTTGGTGCCCCCGTCCGTGATTCCCGTATTGGCCTGGAAGCGCCTATATCTGTGATCCCGGCGCTTTCAGATCTGTCGCGGGAAGCAAGCCATTGCTGCCTGTCCCACCCACCGAAAACGCCGATCCGTCCGAGCCAGGCGAGGGTCCCCCTGGCCAGCCGTTCGGCGTTTCCAAACCACACCACGGATTACCACCCTTGCCCCACCGGCGTTCTCACTGCCTTTGCGGCCCGCCGCCAATGTGGCAAGGGTTCCGATCGCTCTACCCGTTCGGTGGAGCGAAAGGGCTAACCCTTCGGTCCTTCAAAGCTCCGTGAAACAGGCGCCTTAGTCAATGGGTATGGCAACCAGTTCCGGTCGTTCCAGGCCGGTTGCACGCCGCACCCGGGCAAGAACATGGCTCCGGTTTCCGACCTGCTTCAGCAACTGGCCAAGCCGACGGGCATCCGTGACCGGCGTGCCGTCGACCTCCAACAGGACATCGCCGGGCAGGAGCCGCCCGAACAGCGGGCTTTCCGGTTCGACCCGGGTGACGAGGATGCCCGGCGTACCGCTTTTGCCGCCGGTGCGGGATGGCATGCCTGTCCTGTGGAGGTCGGCTTCGTTGCCCGCGCCTCGTGCGGTTTCCAGGACCGCCATGGTTTGATTGAGGCGGCCCATGGTGATCACGACATTGCGGGCGCCGACGCCGCGCCGCCAGATTTCGGCGGAAACCTGCGCCCCGGACTGCGTCTCCGCCACGAGCCTTTGGAACTGGCGCACATCCACGACCGCCTGCCCGTTGAAGGATAGGATCACGTCGCCGCGCCGGATGCCGGCCACGGCCGCCGGTCCCCCGGGCGTGAGGTCATTGACCAGGACGCCGCGCACCGTTGGCAGACCGACCGCCTCGGCCAGTTCCGGTGTCATGGATTGGGGAATGACCCCGATCCAGCCCCGTCGCGACTGACCAAATTGGCGGATCTGATCGGTCACGGGTTCGGCGATGGCCGAAGGACGGGAGAAGTTGATCCCCTGGAAGATGCGGTCCTGGACCCGCTCCAGGGCGGCGGTGTTCACGCCGATGACTTCGCCCTTCAGATTGAAGAGCGGTCCGCCGGAGTTGCCCGCGTTGATGGCCGCGTCCGTCTGGAGATATTCGTCAAAGGGGCCGCCGGCCCGCGTGGCCCGGTCGGTGGCGGAAATGATACCCACCGTCACCGTGCCGCCGAGGCCCGCCGGGTTGCCGATGGCCAGCACCCAGTCACCGGGTTCGAGGGCATCGGAATCGCCCCAGGGCACCGCCGGCAGACCGCTTACCTCGTCGATCTTGAGCACCGCCAGATCCGTCAGCCGGTCGCGCCCCCGGACCCGGACCTCATAGACGCGCCCGTCGGTCAGTCGCACGGCGATCTGTCGCGCCCCTCGGATGACATGTTCATTGGTGACGACCCAGCCCGACGGATCCACGATGAACCCGGAGCCCCTGGAGACTCCCCGATTGTTCAAGGCGAAAATCTGAACGACGGCCGGGCGCAGCCGCGCCGCCAAGGGCGCAAAACTTTGGGGCAGGGGCCTTGCGCCTTGGGCCTGGGCGGTGTCGGGCCGCGCGATCACCCCAAGGGGCGCGGCCAACAGCGCAAGGATCAATGCCTTGAGCGCCACAATTGTCAGACTGGCGCGGATGGTTTCCATCGGTCGACGCGTAGTTCTCTGGAACATTTCCTTACCCCCGAGCGGTCAATCGGTGCGTGAGTATAGCCGCAAGGCGCTGCACTGATAAGCCATTGGGGACGCCTGCGCCTCGCTTTTGTTGCCCCGTTCTCAAGGCTTCCGCCTGGCCGCCAGGGGATTGGGGACCTGCCGAAAAACAGCGTTCTGGCTCTGTCGTAATCGCATGGTCAGCAGGCACTTGACCTCCATATGAGGCCCTCGGACGATTTGGCGAATGCTCCCGGCCGCCTGCGCCATCAGGCCCGATGCGGCGGCTTCTGTCTGGTGCGCCTTATCCGCATCATGAAGGGTTTCATCGATCAACGCCTCGGTGGCGGCGACAAGAACCTCGAAGAGACGCGGCAGTTCAGTGCCGAACCCGGCATTGATGACATGGGCGAGGGGGATGAGGTGGCTCATGAAAGTGGTGTGGGCGAGCTGCCGGACCGGCATGTCCAGATCCCCATGGAGACCGCGACGTATGGGATGGATCTGTCTGCTGACGTCATAACCGCGCGCACGCAGCAGCGGTTCAAAGATCTCGAGACCGCCATTGATGTCCCGGTAGACCATGGCCCGCGGGTGGCCGTCGGCTCCGAAAACCATGTCGATATTCTGCTGGTGGGATTCGAGGCTGACCCCATAGCGCAGCAACATGCCGATATCGCACTGAAGGACGAGGCGGACATAGGCGGCATAATAGGTTGCTGCCGTTCGCTCATCATGGACGCTTGCGGCGCGCATGACGTCGATGAACAGTCGTTCGGTCGAAAGGGGCGAAACCGCGAAAAGCGCGTTCAGGGGAAGGCGTCTTTCATCTTGACCCACCATGCGGGCCGGATTGGCCTTGAAAACGGCGGCAAGCTGATAGCCCGCGTCATAGTCAGCGCCTTCTTGGTCCTGGCCCCAATAGATCGCTGCCGGTTCCGGCACGACTCTCAGATATGCCGCCAGACCTTTCTCCTTTGACAGAATATCGGTCAGCAGATCGGAATAGACCGGCGCGTTGAACGCGCGGGCGGGCGCCAGGGTGCGCACCACGCTTGTCATCTGAATGTTCAAGGTGGTCTTGATCGAAGGTTGGGTGACGGATCGCGGCGGCACAAGCGTCCGATAGGACAGGGTCGGAATCTGGGGGATGGTCACATCGGGCGCCATCACAATGTCGCCGGCACGAAGTTCGGGCGCGAAACGGCTCTCGATTTCCGGGACCTGAAGGGGGTGCACGGGCAAGGGGAGATAGGCGGCTGCCGCGCCGGGTTCTCTTGCCTGTTCAATGTGGTCCTTCCAGTGCTGGTGGGCGTCCGGAAAAGCGGTCTCAAAGAAATCCCGAAAGTCCCTTGGCGCCGTGTTTCCGCTCCAGCTCTGTATGCTGAGTTTCGTGGTCACCCGATCCGCTTTGACGGCCAGGACCACCAAAGGAACCAGGGGGCCGAACTCAGGCGCGCTGCCCTCAATTTCCGCAACGGACAAGGGACGGCGCGCGCTGGCCTGCGTGGGGCATCGCAATCTTGTCTTTGCGGTCGGATGGGTCCTGTGTCCACTGAAACTGGCCAGGCGCAACAGAAAGCCGTCGATGCCCGCCGCACTTTGGCCGAAGGCATCGAAGGCCTCGGGCGAGGCAAACAGCGGTGTGAACAGATTGTCCCTATCGGCATGGGTGGCGCGAAGGTCCCGGTGGAGGGCGTGGCGCGCTTCGGCGGCAAGGGTTTCATTCCTGTGGGAATCACCGACTTCCACCAGAAAGGACTCCCAATCCCATGCCGGTTCCTGCCCTGGCGCGGCTTTGTCCGACAGTTTGCGGGCCAGCCCCTCAAGCCAGGTCAGAGGTTGCCAAAGGGGCCACGGCGTTGCGTCCATATGCAGGATCGCTCCATGGACCCGCCCCGGATCCATCGTATAGAGCGCATTGAACAGGTCGTCCGCATTGTGAAGGAGGCGCGATTCCGGCGGATCACCCACGGTCAGTTCGACGTGGGAGCCGGGGCTGAGCAGTCCTTCGCCCATGAAGCCATGGACGAGGCGCAGGCCTAGGCGAAGGCCCGCAAAAAACGCCGGATCCGGACCGGTTTGCGCGACCGGTGTCGTCGATAGCGCCATGTCCGCCCCTCCTGCTCACAACACAGAGGACGCCACCTTAGACCGGGTTGGGCACCCACAGGAGGAGGGGCGACAGGCAGCGCCCATTTGTCACTGCATTTTGGATGATTCCGGTCGGCCCGCCGCCAGGGCGTAAATCAGCGGCCCGCCGCGATCGACCCGGTCGAGCGGCAGGCGCACGCGCCCTAGCAGACGAAAACTGTCAGGCCGGATCGTGTCCTGTTCGCCCTCGGCCACCGGCCCGCCCTCCAGAAGTTGACTGCCGATCAGAACATGGCTTACAGGGCGACCCGGCTCGTTCAAGGGCAGGCACAGATCCTCCATATAGGCGCGGCCGCCGGCTCTCGTTTCATAGGCCACCTTGAGAAGGGCGATCGCGCGGGAGGACAGGGTGGGGACCATCGCCTTGCATTGAGCGATGCCACCAAGGGATTTGAGATTCACATTGGTTGGGTCCTGCCCCAACCAGGAAACGATCTGCAGGCCCGCAAAGCGGCAGATCAACTGATCCCCGGGCGTCCATTCCAGGAGCATGACATTGGGCAGATAGCCGGTGATTTCGAGGAGGTCGAAATCCGACCAGGCAGCGATCCCCGCCGTGCCACGGACCAGATGCCAATATTGCAGGAGCGCGGCATTGGCCGGATGCATCAGGACCGGCGCCACAGTGTTCCGGTTCTGTCCGTCTTGCGCATTTGCGCGATCGCGCTTCGCCCCGTCTCGTCCGAACACACCAAGTCGCTCCAAGCCACTTGGGTACGGGATCCCCCCATTTTTCGTCATCCGCCAACAACCCCTGGGGTACAGGACGGGCAAAGGCCGGACCCATATTCGAGCCGGCCTTACCGTCCGTATCCCGCTTGATCTGCCAAGAACCACGCCTGAAACGGCAGATCACAGCCGCCGAATCAGTCCCTAGTTCCGATTCTGGCGGTTCTCGATCAGATCGTCCACCACGGATGGATCGGCCAGGGTCGAGGTGTCGCCGAGATTGTCGAAACTGTCCTCGGCAATTTTGCGCAAAATCCGCCGCATGATCTTGCCCGACCGGGTCTTGGGCAGGCCTGGCGAGAACTGGATCAGGTCCGGTGAGGCGATGGGGCCGATCTCCGTGCGCACCCATTTGACGAGTTCCTTGCGCAACTCCTCCGTGGGCTGTTCACCGACCGCCAGCGTGACATAGGCATAGATGCCCTGTCCCTTGATGTCGTGGGGATAACCGACGACCGCCGCCTCGGCGACCTTGGGATGGGCCACAAGAGCGCTTTCGACTTCGGCCGTTCCCATGCGGTGGCCGGAGACATTGATTACGTCATCGACGCGGCCCGTGATCCAGTAATAGCCGTCCGCGTCCCGGCGGCAGCCGTCGCCGGTGAAATATTTGCCCGGATAGGCCGAGAAATAGGTCTGCACGAACCGTTCGTGGTCCCCATAGACGGTGCGCATCTGCCCCGGCCAGCTTTCCGCCAGGACCAGATTGCCTTCCGTGGGGCCGTCCAGGACCTGACCGGTCGCATCGACGATCTCCGGTACGATGCCGAAAAAGGGCTTGGTGGCCGACCCGGGCTTGAGGTCCGTGGCGCCGGGCAGGGGCGTGATCAGGATGCCGCCGGGCTCCGTCTGCCACCAGGTATCGACAATGGGGCATCGCCCATCGCCCACGACCCGGTGATACCAGTTCCAGGCTTCCGGATTGATCGGCTCACCGACGCTGCCCAGGAGGCGAAGGCTTTCGCGCGACGTGGCCGTCACGGGCCCGTCGCCTTCGCGCATCAGGGCACGGATCGCCGTGGGTGCCGTGTAGAAGATGTTGACCTTGTGTTTGTCGACCACTTCCCAGAAGCGTGAGGAGGTCGGATAGTTGGGCACGCCCTCGAACATCAAGGTGGTGGCGCCGTTGGCGAGCGGGCCATAGACAATATAGCTGTGGCCTGTGACCCAGCCCACATCCGCCGTACACCAATAGACATCACCCGGATGGTAGTCGAAAATCGTCTCATGGGTGAAGGCGGCGTAGGTGAGATAGCCGCCCGAGGTGTGGAGGACGCCCTTGGGCTTGCCGGTGGACCCTGACGTATAGAGAATAAAAAGCGGGTCTTCCGCGCTCATCTCTTCCGGCGGACAGCCGGCCGGCATGGTCTCCATCGCCTCGTGGTACCAGACGTCCCGGTCCGGCTCCATGTTCACCTCGCCGCCCGTGCGCCACACCACGATGACGCTGTCGACATTGGGGCAGTCCTTGAGGGCCTCGTCGGTATTGCGCTTCAAGGGCACGGTGCGCCCGCCGCGTACGCCTTCATCGGCGGTGATCACACAGGTGCTGTCGCAATCCTGGATCCGGTTCGCGAGGCTGTCGGGGGAAAATCCGCCGAACACGACGGAATGGATGGCGCCGATCCGGGCACAGGCCAGCATGGCATAGGCCGCTTCCGGGATCATGGGCAGATAGATCGTCACCCGATCGCCCTTCTTTACGCCCCGCGACTTGAGCACATTGGCGAGGCGGCAGACCCGGTCATAAAGCTGGTGATAAGTGATGTGTTGTTGATGCTCCGGGTCGTCGCCTTCCCAGATGATGGCGACCTGATCGCCCCGCGCGGCCAAGTGGCGGTCGACGCAATTGGCGGAGACGTTCAGGGTGCCGTCCTCGTACCATTTGATCGAGACATTATGCGGGTCATAGGAGACGTTGCGCACGGTCGAATAAGGCTTGATCCAGTCGATCCGTTTGCCGATCTCGCCCCAGAAACCCTCCGGGTCCTGGATGCTGCGGTCGTACATCTCCTTATAGCGGGCGGCGTCGACATGGGCGCGGCTTTGCCACGCGGCAGGAACGGGATGAAGAGCGGCGTCTTGGTCTTGGCTCGGCGACATGGTGTTTCCTCCAGGCGAATTCCCAACCCCAGTGTTGCTGACCCCGTTTGCGATCGGGCGGATACGGGCAACCCGGGCCAACCCCTGATTGGACTGGCCCGGTATCGGATCGCTTAATGACCCATGGCGGGTCCGGAGCCGTCGGCCTCCATGGTACCACCGGGCACCCGGATATTGTCGACCAGTTCCTGGACTTCGGCCGGGGGCGGCGCAGTGACGGCTGATACCACGAAGGCGACGATGAAATTGATCACCATGCCGACGGAGCCGATCCCTTCCGGCGAGATCCCGAACAGCCAATTGTCAGGCGTGTTCGGGACCCACTCGAAGATCTTGAAGGCCGAGATGTAGGTTGCCGTGAAGGCAAGGCCGACAAGCATCCCGGCGATCACCCCTTCTCGGTTCATGCGCCGGGAAAAGATCCCGAGGAAGATGGCCGGGAACAGGGACGAGGCCGCCAGACCGAACGCGAAGGCCACGACGGCCGCCACGAAATCCGGGGGATAGATCCCGGCGAGGCCTGCGACGATGATCGCCACCACGGCGGCAAAGCGGGCCCAGGCCAATTCCTCCCCGTCACTCATATCGGGACGGAACATCTTCTTCATGATGTCGTGGGACACGGCCGAGGAAATCACCAGCAGAAGCCCCGCCGCTGTCGACAGCGCGGCCGCGATGCCGCCCGCCGCCACGAGCGCGATGACCCAGCCCGGCAGACCCGCAATTTCCGGATTGGCCAGCACGATGATGTCCCGGTCGATATAGACTTCGTTGTCGTTGGCCGTGGGTTCGTTTTCCACGAGGCGCTGGCCATATTGGCCCCGTGCGAGGGAGGAGTCTGAGGGCGCGGAGAAGACCGGCTTCACCGGAGTCATGGCATTGCCCGGTCCGTATTGAATGCGGCCGTCATCGTTCTTGTCGGTCCAGGCAAGCAGACCTGAGTTTTCCCATGTCTTGAACCAGCCCGGCACTTCCTCCGCATAGGCCTTTTCGTGGACCGTATCGATGAAATTGAGCCGCGCGAAAGCCGCGACGGCGGGGGCGGTGGTGTAAAGAATGGCGATGAAGACGAGCGCCCAGCCGGCCGAGATCCGCGCATCAGACGCCTTGGGCACCGTGAAGAACCGGACGATCACATGGGGCAGGCCCGCTGTGCCCACCATCAAGGCCAGGGCGATGGCGAAGACATCGATGGTCGCTTTCTGGCCTTGGGTATAGGCGGGAAAGCCCAGTTCCACAAGCGTCCGATCGAGCTTGGCCAGGACGGACACGCCCTCCCCGCCCAGAACATCGGCGCCAAGGCCGAGTTGGGGCAGGGGGACGCCGGTGATGAGCAGGGAGATGAAGATCGCCGGCACCGTATAGGCGAAAATCAGCACGCAATATTGGGCCACCTGGGTGTAGGTGATGCCGCGCATGCCGCCCAGCACGGCGTAAAAGAACACAATGAACATGCCGATGATCACGCCGACATTGATGTCGACCTGGAGGAAGTTGGAGAAAACGATCCCCACACCCCGCATCTGTCCGGCCACATAGGTGAAGGAAACGAAGATCAGGCAGAGCACCGCGACCGCGCGGGCGGCCTGGGAATAGTACCGGGAGCCGATGAAGTCCGGCACCGTGAACTGCCCGAACTTGCGCAAATAGGGCGCCAGCAAGAGGGCGAGGAGCACATAGCCGCCCGTCCAGCCCAAGAGATAGACCGCGCCGTCCCGGCCGATAAAGGCGATGATGCCGGCCATGGAGAGGAAGGAGGCAGCACTCATCCAGTCGGCGGCCGTCGCCATGCCGTTGAGGACGGGATGCACATGACCGCCCGCGACGTAGAATTCGCTCGTCGAGGCCACCCTCGACCACCAGGCAATGCCGATATAAAGGGCAAATGATGCGCCCACGAATATATAAGTGAGTGTTTGTGTGTCCATGACCCTGTTTCCCCCTTTTTATCAGTCGTCGGAGACGCCGTATTTGCGGTCAATCCGGTGCATCACCGCGGCATAAACGAAGATCAGGACCACGAAGACATAGATCGAACCCTGCTGGGCGAACCAGAAGCCGAGCTTGAACCCGAAAAACGGAATCTGGTCGAGCAGGTCGACGGCGAGGATGGAAAGGCCGAACCCGACAATCCCCCATATCGCCAGGAGAACTGTCAAAAGCCGGAGATTCTCGTGCCAATATTTGGAATGATGTTCGTCATCGGATGACTTCTGGACGTCGTCCGCCATGGGTTGCCTCCCTATGCAAATTTCGCCTGTGATCGGTCCGAAGCCCTCGGCCCGCATCCTGTTTCCGGATCAAATTGTGCTGTCGTTTTTTGTTCTCGACCCGCCCCTCTGGATCTTCCATTGCCCCCTCAACACAGCCTCAGGTTCTAGTCCCGGCGCTGCATGTGACCTGCTTCCTACTGAATAGAGCAGGTATAGATCCTTTGATTGAAACCGTGGGATGCCAAAGCGGCCTTGATACAAATCAAGGCGGGTCCTTACGGCTTATGGCGGTCCGATCACGCGCGTCGTTTGGGCGCAGTCTGGCGATCATGCAGCCCGAGAATGAGCGGGTACCGGGCCGTGGCTTGAGAATGGGCGTGGAGAAGGGCAGGCTGATCCGCTGTGGCTGTTTCATGACATGAGAAGCGAGGTCGTATCGATGCGTCTGTCCCTGATGACCTGGATGGAAGTGGAAGCTCATCTGCAGCAGTCGAAAGGCATCGTCATTCCGATCGGGTCGACGGAGCAACACGGTCCCAATGGGTTATTGGGCACCGATGCCATCTGTCCGGAGGTCATCGCGGTGGAGGCGGCCCGTCAGGCGGGCTTCCTGGTGGGGCCGACATTCTCGGTGGGCATGGCCCAACACCATCTGGCCTTTCCAGGGACCATTTCCCTCCGGCCCACAACCATGATCGCGGCCCTCAAGGACTGGATCACCTCGCTCCACCGCCACGGTTTCGAGCGGCTTTATTTCCTCAACGGACATGGTGGGAATGTTGCGACCATCGAGGCGGCGTTCTCGGAGATCTATGCCGAGACCAGTTTTGGCGACGGGGACGGCGCCCCTGCTTTGGCCCTGCGACGGCAGAACTGGTGGGATCTGCCGGGCATCATGGCGCTTTCGCAAAAAATGTATCCGGCGGGGCTGGGGTCCCATGCGACGCCGGCCGAGGTGGCGGTGACCTACTACGCCCATCCGGAGGCTCAGAAATCGGTGGCCATGATCCCCAAGATCGCCCCCCATGGGCCGATCCGGGATGCCCTGGACTATCGCCGCCGCTTCCCTGACGGGCGGATCGGGTCCGATCCGTCCCAGGCGGATGTGGCCGGGGGCAAACGTCTGGTGGAGGCCTCGGCCGAGGCCCTGATTGCGGACTACCGGGCGTTCCTGAACTCCTGATAGACTTCGGCGTGGATCTTGCGGTCACGCGGACTTACGCAAGTGGGGCGCCTGCCAATGGGTGACATCGGAAGCTGGTTATTGGATCGATGGCGAGGCCTGCGCCGCGGTTTCGCGGCGCTGTGGGGCACCGGTGCGCATCCTGCCCTCGATGACGGGCGCACCATCCCGCCCGATCCGATCGCTCAGAAACCCGGCGCGCGGGCTCATGACCATGACCGCTGCATGAACTGTCAGACCAAGCTGTTGGGCCCGTTCTGCCATGTCTGCGGTCAGCGGGATGACGACTATCGCCGGCCTTTCGTGGCGTTGAGCAATGAGTTGTTGAGCGACGTCTTCCAGTGGGACAGCCGCATTCTCCGCTCCGTCGGTCCGTTTCTCGCGATGCCCGGCACCTTGACCCGCGCCTTCATGCAGGGGCGCCGGGGCGTGTTCGTTTCGCCCTTGCGGCTTTATTTCGTCGTCAGCCTGCTGTTCTTCCTCACCCTGGCCTTGGCCAATGTGGCGATCCTCAAATTTGAGGTCCACGGATTAACCAGCGCCATCGACCAGGCCGTCGACAACGGTACCGTCTCGTTCGATGGCGATGATGTCGATCTTGACGAGGATGATGCGGAAGACGTCGTGGAAGCCCTGGATGCGCTGGAGGGCGTGGTTCCGCCCGAAGCGCAGGGGGAAATTCGTGCGGCCCGGGAGCGCGTGGCGGATCGCGTCGCGGAGCGCCTGGACGCAGAGGAGGAGCCGGAACCGAAACCCCAGATCAAACGTCCCTTCAAGGCGACGGTGCTTGAGGGCGTGATTCTGGGACCCAATCCGGGCCCTGAAGCCGCCATCAACCAGCCGAAGTTCAATTCGGACGACATCAACTTCCGCGTCAAGATGTTCACGCCGCTTTCGGAAGATGATGAGCCTAATGATCAGTTGTCAGACTCGACGATTGCCAGGCTTCTGGAGGACGCGGACGGGGAGGGTGCGGTCTATGGCGAACGCGCCTTGCGTCTCGTCAATGCCATCCTTGCCGACCCCCGGATCTTCAATGACCTGCTGAACGAATGGTTGCCCCGCACGATGGTGTTTCTGGTGCCGCTTTTTGCATTCGTCATGAGCATTCTGTATGGGCGCAAACGAGGTTTGAAACGCCGGGTCTATTTCATCGACCACCTCGTTTTCTCACTGCATTTCCACGCCTTCATATTTGCGCTGATGATCGCTCTGGTGCTCAAGGGGCGTTATATCGGCGAGGTAATCGACGGCACGGCCACGGCGGCGTTCTTCTTCCTGGCCACGTCGCTCTATCTCTATGTGGGCATGAAGCGCATTTACGAGCAGGGTTATTTCAAGACCACGGTCAAATTCATCTTCATGATGCTGTTCCTGTACATCACCTATCTGACAAGTCTGACCGGCATCACCATCTATGGCCTGTGGAACATGGTGGTCTGACGTGGGGTTCGTGGGGTCGCCCGCGGATCAGGGTGCCGGATGAAGCCCGCCCATATCGCAAATCATGGCCCAGGCCTGACGGTCGATCGGCATGATCGACAGGCGCGGCTGGCGCACCAGGGCCAAGCCTGAAAGGGCGGGTTCCCTCTTGATCTGGGCCAGAGAGACCGGGTTGGGCATGGGCAGATAGGCCCGCACCGTGACAAGCCCGAACTTGCCTTTTTCGTCCTCGGGGTCGGGTTCGAATTCCCGGACGATCTGCAACACGCCCACGATCTTCTTGTCGCTGACGGAGTGATAGAAGAAGCCCAGTTCCCCAGGCTTCATGCGCTTCATGTTGTTCGTTGCCTGATGGTTCCGGATGCCCTTCCAGGCGTCACCCTTCATGCCCGAGGACACCTGATTGTCCCAGGACCATGAATGGGGGGCGGATTTGAACAGCCAGTAGCCCTGGGGGGCGGGGACCTCGACCGGTGCCGGCTTCAGGACCGGTGGTTCCGGCTCCGCCTGGCGATCATTTGCGGATTTCGGTCCGAGGGCGAATGAGAATGCAGCCTTGAGCTTTTGCATGGCGAGACCCGGCGTTTCCCGTTACCCGTTGTCTTCCGGCGGATTGATCAGCCAGCGCCAGGCGCGGACCTCCACATCCTCGAAAAGACCGGCGCGGGCATAGGGGTCAAGGGCCGCCCAGGCTTCCGCGTCGGCCCGGGACTCCGCCTCGATCACCAGCATACTGCCGATCATTTTCGATCCGTCATCGGAGGTAAAAGGGCCGGCCGCCTTCACGCGCTCGCCGCTCGCCGCGACGAATTCCAGATGGGCCTCGCGGGTCGCCTGGCGGATGCCTTCGGATCCCGGCCGATCGAAACACAGAACCACAAAGAGCATGGGATGCTTCTCCTCATTCATCGGGTTTCTGAACGGAAGGGACGATTGAGCAATGTCTCGATGGCGCTGGGCACGGACAGGGTGCCCTCGATGATCTCGGACACGGCCCTCGAGATCGGCATGTCGACGCCATGGCGTTCGCTCAAGACCCGGACGGCCCGCGCGCTGTGCACGCCTTCGGCGATGCCACGGCTGCGGGCCAGGGCGTCGGACAGGCTCACGCCCTCGCCCAAGGCCACGCCCAAGGTCATGTTGCGCGACATGATCGACGTACAGGTCAACACAAGATCCCCCAGACCAGAGAGCCCTGCCAGGGTCTCCGACCGCGCCCCAAGCGCGACACCCAGCCGATTCATCTCCGCAAATCCTCGGGAGATCAAGGCCGCCCTCGCGCTCATACCCAGGCCACAACCTTCAACGATCCCGCAGGCGATGGCCAGAACGTTTTTCACGGCGCCGCCGATCTGGGCCCCGATCAAGTCCTGGGAGGAATAGGGGCGAAAGGTGGGAATGCCGATCCGGTCCACCATCCGGTTGGCCAGGTCTTCGTCCTCGGCGGCAAGGGTGATGGCGGTCGGCAGGCCGCGCGCCACATCGGCCGCGAAGCTCGGCCCGGAGAGGACGGCCGGTCGGGCAGTGGGCAAGGTTTCCGACACGATTTCGCTGAGCAGGGCGCCCGTGTCCCGCTCAAGTCCCTTGGCGCACAGGACCAAGGGCGTGTCAGGCGCGAGATGGGGCGCGAGCACGCTCAAGGTAGCCCGGATGATCTGGGCGGGCAGGGCATAGAGCACGAAACGCGCTGGAGCCAGGTCCGCGAGCCGGGTCGTGGCGCTGATTGTCGGATCGAGGGCGACCTCCGGCAGGGCCTTGGGATTGGCATGGGTCTGGTTGATGGCGGCCACCACGGCCGGATCCCGCGCCCAGAGGGTCGGGGCGTGGCCCCGGCGTGCCAGCACGCTGGCAAGCGCTGTACCCCAGGCGCCGGCCCCGAGAACGGCCACGGGCTCGCTCATGCCCGCGCCCCTTTCGCGCCGGACCGGGGCTCGCGGGCGGGCGCCGCGTCATCCAGGGGCCAGCGGGGACGTGCCGCGACGGTGAGATCATCCGTGTGTCCCTGACAGAAGCGTTCGATGCCCGCCCAGGCGATCATGGCGCCGTTATCCGTGCACAGTCGCGGCGGCGGGGCCACGAGGCGATAGCCGTGGCACGCCGCGCGGGCGTCCAGTTCGGTCCGGATGGCCTGGTTGGCGGCGACACCGCCAGCAACCACGAGTGTCCGTTCCCCGATATCGGGCGTCTGTGCCTCGAACAGGGCGATGGCATTGGCGGTCCGTTCGCTGAGGGTCTCGGCGACGACCGCCTGGAAGGAGGCGCAAAGATCGGCGATGTCCTGCTCGGTGGGTGTGCCAAGCCGCAAGACGGCGTGGCGAACGGCGGTCTTCAGCCCCGAGAAGGACATGTCCGCTCCCGGACGCCCCCGCATGGGGCGGGGCAGATCGACGGCACCGGGTTTTCCCTGGCGCGCGGCCCGCTCCACGGCGGGGCCGCCTGGATAGCCAAGCCCGAGCAGCTTTGCGACCTTGTCGAAGGCCTCGCCCACCGCGTCGTCGATCGTGGTGCCGAGCCGCCGATAGCGCCCCGGCCCCAGGACCGAAAGGAGCTGGCAGTGCCCGCCTGAGATCAAGAGCAGCAGATAGGGAAAGGGCACGGGCTCCACGAGACGCGGCGAGAGGGCATGGCCTTCCAGATGATTGACCGCCACAAGGGGAAGATCGCGGGCGAGCGCGATGCCCTTCGCAGTGGTGAGCCCGACAAGAACCCCGCCGATCAGTCCCGGTCCTGCCGTGGCGGCGACGGCATCGAGGTCGTCAAAGCCGATCTCGGCGGCGGCCATCGCTTTACCAATGATGGCGTCAATGGCTTCCACATGGGCGCGCGCGGCGATTTCCGGCACGACACCACCATAGGGCGCATGGGCATCGAGCTGGCTCAAGACCACATTCGACAGGATCGCCGGAACGCCGCCCGGCTGTCCGCGGACCACGGCGGCGGCCGTCTCATCGCAGCTCGATTCAATGCCCAGAATGGTCACCGGGCCTGACGGATTGGGGGTTTGGGCATGAGCCAAGGGCTTCAAACTCTACTGAACTGGAATAATGTCGCCGCGCGCCTTCGGACGGTCTCTGTCCGCTGGGGCTTCGGGGCCTGTGTCCCGGCGCAACGCTACACTTATGTCATGATAAGCACGAGGTAAGGATACACCATGGGGTTTAGTCCGCGGACACGCAGGACGGCGGGCGGGGTCAGGCCGTTCCGTATACCGTGGGCCCCAAACCGGATAGGCCAAGGCGCATGACACGACAAAACGGAGCCCGACAGGTCATTGTCACCCGGCCGGACCCGGATGCGGCGTCCTTGGCCTCGGCCCTTCGGCATACCGGTTTCGATCCCGTTGTCGCGCCGCTCATGACCATCGACCTAAGCGAAGGGCCGGCCCCTGACCTGAGCGGCTTTCAAGCGGTCGCTTTCACCAGCGCGAATGGCGTGCGTGCGTTCCAGGCGCGGGGCGGCGCCACGGAAAAGCCGGCCTTCACTGTGGGTCCGGCCTCCGCTGCCGCCTGCCGGGACGCCGGCTTCGCGGTGGTCCATCCGGCCGCCGGGTCGGTCGAGAGCTTGGCCGATCTTATCCGTGAACACTGCAGGGCCGATCAAGGTGCGATTTATCATGGGGCCGGCGAGACCCTGGCCGGGGATCTGGTGGCGCTCCTGAAAGAGGCTGGCCTTGAGGCCCGGCGCGACGTGCTCTACACGGCGCGGGCCGCGACGCATCTGCCTGAACCCTTTGCCCGCGTTCTGCGGGGGCCGGACCCGGGTTTTGTCACTCTGTTTTCCCCCCGGACGGCCCGGCTTGCCGCCGCCCTGATGGCCGATGCCGGTCTGACGGACGCGGCACATCGGATGACGGCTCTGTGCCTCAGTCCGGCCGTCGCGGACGCGTCCGCCGCGCTGCCCTGGGCCGCGCTTCGTGTTGCCGAAGAACCGACGACGGAAGCGTTGCTCGCCTGCCTCAATGCCGATGACTGATCCCTTTCGCTTCCCCCGGCAGGAGTCTGGAAAGAAATCTTAGGCATTCATGACCTGTCCCGGCGCGGAGCCCGCCTCCGTGTCCATCGCTTTGCCAAGCCGTTCGGGTCCTTTGCCCATGCGCCATGGGCGGATCTGTGCGGATCAGCCCGTGAAAGATGCCGCCATGACCGTATCCAAATCCAGATCCGCCAAATCCGCGAAGAACAAAACAAACCCGCCCCTGGCCAACGGGGCCCATGGACCAAACGGTGCTGTACCGGCCATAATGGTGGCCAAGCCGAAAACATCCGGCGCGGGTGTGCCGGAACCCGAGGGGCCCACAAAGGTGAAGATCGACAGGACGAAATCACCCGAAAACCGCGACGATGCCGCGCCGTCGATCGGCGCGCCCGACGATGGGGTCCAGGTGGATGCCGCCGCCGGCGTGGGCGATGGGACCCCGCCGCAAGGGGACATGCCGCAAGAAGATCGGGGTGCGGTCACGGCGGACGACGCTGCTATTGCTGAAAACACCGCACCGCAGAGCGCCCCGCGTGGGGTGGCGAGTGGCCTGGCCAGGGCGGTGGGCACCAGTTTCCAGCTTGCCGTTTCGGCGATTGTCGGCGCGTTTCTGGGCGTGCTCCTGATGGACAGCCTTCAGTTTGACGGCGTGCCGGCTCCGGTCGACACCCGCTTGCGGGATGTGGAAGCCCGTCTCGAGGCCGCCGGTCTTGCAAATGGCGATCCCCAATTGGCTTCGACCATCCGCACCGAACTTGCCGAAATCCGTGACCGGATGAACGCCCTTGAGGGACTGCGTCGGGATCTCGATCAGCTGGTCCGGGCCGGCGCGCCGGGGCCGGAACTGGGTGCCGTCGAAAGCGCGATCACGGACCTCAATGCATCCCTGGGACAGATCGAGACCCGCCTCGCACAGCTCTCCGGCGAGGTTACGCGGGGCCAGGCGCGGCTGCAGGACCGGGTCAGCAGTCTTGAAGGTGCGGTGCCTCCCAATCTGGCCCGCGACTTGGCCGCCAAAGCGGACAGCCGCCTTGTCGGTGATTTGGAAACGCGGGTCGGAGCCCTGGAGCGCAACGATGCCGGCCAGAATGCCCGGCGCTCCGCGCTGGCCGTCGCCCTGGCCAATCTGACCCGGGCCGCTTACACGGGCCAGTCCTTCGCGACAGAGCTCGAGGCCGTTGAAAGTCTGGTGGCGGATGATCCATCGATGCCGAGCCTGAAGGCCTATGCCGAGAACGGCATCCTGTCCCTTGAAACCCTTCAGGCGCAATTCGGTGATGTGGCCCGCGATGTGGTCCGGGCCTGGCACATGGCGGGCCATGAGGGTGTATTGGGTCGCCTCTGGGCCAATCTCCTGGCCACGGTCACGGTGCGACCCGTGGGCGATGTGGAGGGTGATACGCCGCCCGCCGTCGTGGCCCGCGCGGAGATGCGCCTTGCGGAAGACAATCTGGCGGCCGCCATGGAAGAGCTGACGGTCCTGACCGGTGAGCCCGCCGCGGCGGTGGCCCCCTGGCTTGCCCAGGCGCAGGCCCGCCTCAATCTCGATGGGCTGATCCGGGAGCTGAATACCCAGGTCATTGTCGGGATCGCGGCGCAGACGGCACCGGTCGGGCAAAGGGCGCAGACACAGGCGCCGGTTTCCGAAACCACGGCTCCGATCCTGTTCCCGGTCCTGGATGAGCTGCCGACGGGCGGCTTGTTCCCGTTCGAGCCCTAAGCCAAGGACGGCCTGATGATCCGCATTCTGACCCTGTTCGTGATCGTCTTTCTGCTGGCGCTCGGCGGGGTGTGGCTTGCGGATCATCCCGGCAGTATCCGCGTCGAGTGGCTGGGCACGGAAATCGAGGCGTCCCTGGCGCTGGGCCTCGCCTTCATGGCCCTCATTGTCGGGATTGCGCTTTTCCTCAATCACCTCGCCAGCATCGCGGCGAAAAGCGCGCGGGGCATCGCCCGCTATCGGGCGGCCCGTCAGGAAAGCCGGTCCCGCAATGCCCTCGCCAACGGTCTCCTGGCCCTGGCGGCGGGCGACGCGGAGGGCGCGCGGCGGGTCATGCGGATGATCGGCGATCGCCGGGAAGACCGCGCGCTGACCCGTTTTCTCCAGGCCCAATCCGCCGATCTCCTCGGCGTGCGTGGCGAAGCGCGGGCCGCTTTCGAGGCCATGCTGGAAGATCCCGAGACGGAGCTTCTGGCCCTTCTGGGTCTCAGCGATCTCGCGAAAGCCGAGGGCGATGGGGACCGGGCGCGGGACTTTGCCCGCCGGGCCTTTCGGCTCTCGGGCGGCAATGCCCGGGCCTTTCGCACCCACATCATGTTTCTCTTGGAGGACAAGGCTTGGGCCGAGGCCCGCAGCGCGGTCGAGCACGCCCTGAAACAAAAGGCTCTGCCGGAGCTCAGGGCCAGGGCGTTGACGGCCGGTCTCTTGAGCGCCGAAGCCTGGGACCACCAGGAGCGTGGAGACAGCGCCGCCGCGCTCACCTTTGCCCAGCGCGCCTTGGGCATCGAGCCCGGTTTCACGCCCGCCGCCTTGCTGGCCGCCGATCTTCTTCAGCGGGCAGGCAAGCGCAAGCGGGCGGCGGCGATCATCGAAACCGCGTGGGCCCTCGATCCCCATCCCCGGCTCGGTGAGATCTATGGCGCCCTTGAGCCCAAAGAGACCCCTGCGGAGCGCTGGCACCGCCTCCAGGCCCTCGTCAGTCCGAACAAGGATCATGTGGAAAGCCGCCTGCTGCTCGCGCGCCAGGCGGTCAGGGCCGGCCTGTTTCAGGAGGCGCGGAGCCTTCTCCAAGGATTGACCGGGGGCCAGATAACAGCCCGGATCGCCATGGCCATGGCCATGGTGGAGCGGGCCGACGGCCAGGACCCCGCGGCGGTCGAACACTGGCTGATGGTCGCGGCCCAGGCGCCCCGCGACGGCTATTGGGCCTGCGGTTCCTGTGCGGCGGTGTCGAACGAGTGGTCCCTGGTCTGCCCCTGCGGCAACCGTCTGCTGACCGTGGCCTGGAATGCCGCACAACCGGCCCTGCTCGTGCCGTCCCCCTTCGCCGCCATGGAAACCCTGCCGGCCGAGCCGTCCCTCCCGGACCCGTCGGAGGCCAGCGATGAACCGAAGCCGCGCCATGATCCGCCCCGGCTCACGCCCCCCGCACCGGGTTCCAAGAACGAACCGGACTATGTTCCCCCGCGCCCGCCCGATGATCCGGGGCCGGATGCTCCATCGCCGGCGCGGGACGTCTGGTCGTGACGTCTCGGGCGCGCGGGCGGGAAGGGCGCACGCGGGATTAATGGGAGTATCTTGTCTTTTGGCCCCTGAGGGCTTATCGTCCGACTCCGTTCGGGATGTGGTTTGATTTCCTGGGCCTTGCCTCCTAACGGGCCGCCTTAGCTCAGCTGGTAGAGCATCGCATTCGTAATGCGAGGGTCGCGTGTTCAAGTCACGCAGGCGGCACCATCTTCTCGCTCCCGCCCGGTTCGTTTGCGGTCACGGGCTCCGCGAAGGCGGCCTGTCCGGCCGGCGCCTGGTCGGGCGCGTTGACGGATGCACCTGCTTTCCCGTCCGAAACCGTCTTAGTTTTCGCTCCCGCCCGGTTCGCTTGCGCTCACGGGCTCCGCGGGGGCGGCCTGTCCGGCCGACGCCCGGTCGGGCGCGTTGGCGGATGCACCTGCTTTCCCGTCCGATGTGATTGGGGCTGCCAGCGGGCGCGCAGG
>CAZFWG010000016.1:0-1866 GCA_964522525.1 uncultured Alphaproteobacteria bacterium
GTGCGCGTGAAGTGGCGGAGGGGTTCACCTCCTCCATTAATGAGGCTCGGGCCTCCTTCGGCGACGATCGCGTCTTCATCGAGAAATTCGTCACCCAGCCCCGCCATATCGAGATCCAGGTCCTGGGCGACCGCCATGGCAATGTGATCCACCTCAATGAGCGCGAATGTTCCATTCAGCGCCGGAACCAGAAGGTCATCGAGGAGGCGCCGAGCCCGTTTCTGGACGAGGCCACGCGGGCCCAGATGGGCGCCCAGGCCGTCGCCCTGGCCCAGGGCGTCGACTATGATTCCGCCGGCACCGTCGAGTTCATCGTGGACGGGGAACGGAACTTCTATTTCCTGGAGATGAACACCCGCCTTCAGGTGGAACATCCGGTGACGGAACTCATCACGGGCATCGATCTCGTGGAACAGATGATCCGTGTTGCCGCGGGCGAGCGCCTGACCATCGCCCAGGGCGATGTGGGGATCAACGGCTGGGCCATGGAAAGCCGGATCTATGCCGAAGATCCGTATCGGAACTTCCTGCCGTCGATTGGGCGTCTGGTGCGCTTTGACGTGCCCCAGGAAGGAACGACACGGGGCCTGACGATCCGCAACGATACCGGGGTCGAGGAAGGCGACGAGATCTCCATGTTCTATGATCCCATGATCGCCAAGCTGTGCACCCATGGGCCCGACCGTTTGTCGGCGATCGATCACATGGCCATGGCGCTCGACGAGTTCTATATCGACGGCATCGGCCATAACGTGCCCTTCCTGTCCGCCGTCATGCAGCATCCCCGCTTCCGTGAGGGCCGGCTGACGACGGGCTTCATTGCCGAGGAATATCCGGACGGCTTCACGGGCGGCGCCATGAGCGAGGCCGCGCTTGACGTGTTCGTGGCGGCCTCGGCCCTGATCAACAACCGCTCTGTCGACCGGGAACGGCATATCTCCGGCCAGATGCGTTGCCAGCCCGAGAACCGCGAAGGCGATTGGGTGATCACGGTCGGTAATCTGACCGTCGCGGCCCATGTCTCCAAGTCCGACGGAAGCGTGCGCGTGCTCGTCGGCCCCGGTTCCGAACTGCCGGAGGGGACCGAACTCCTCCTCCACAGCGATTGGCAGCCGGGTCAACCGATCCTGCGGGGCCGCCTGACACGGGTCGGCGGCGAGCCGGGGGCCGTAGCCGTGCAGGTACGTCCCCGCCTCAGCGGCTGGGACCTCGCCCATGGCGGCGCCACGGTGACAAGCGTGGTCGAAAGTCCGCGGGCCCATGAATTGGCCCAGCTGATGCCGGAAAAACTGCCGCCGGATACCTCCAAATTCCTACTGTGCCCCATGCCGGGCCTCGTCGTGTCGATCGAAGTCAGCGAGGGCCAGGAAGTCAAAGCCGGTGAAGCCTTGGCGGTCGTCGAAGCCATGAAGATGGAGAATGTTCTGCGGGCGGAACGGGACGGCACGGTCGAGAAGGTCGCGGCCAAACCGGGCGACAGTCTGGCGGTTGACGACGTCATTCTCGAATTCGCCGCCGACGCGGCCTGATGAGTGCCCAGAACGGTAAGCTTGGAACCTTTGCCGGGGTCTTTACGCCCAGTATCTTGACCATTCTGGGTATCATACTCTTTCTGCGCCTGGGATATGTGGTGGGCAGTGCCGGCCTTGGCCAGGCGCTGCTCATGATCGCTATCGCCAATGTGATCTCCGTTCTGACGAGCCTGTCCGTCGCGGCGATCGCGACCAATCTCAAGGTCAAGGCGGGCGGCGACTACTATCTCATTTCGCGGACCCTGGGTTTGAGTTTCGGGGGCGCGCTCGGGCTGTTGCTGTTCCTCGCCCAATCCGTCTCGATCGGTTTCTATGCCCTCGGTTTTGCCGAAGC
>CAZFWG010000016.1:1966-8612 GCA_964522525.1 uncultured Alphaproteobacteria bacterium
CAGAGCCTGCCCGCCGGAACCTTTGCCGCCGTCTTCGTCTCGATCTTTGTCTATCTTGGCGCGGCGGTGCTCCTTGCGGGAACGATACCGGGCGAGGTGCTGCGGGGCGAGGGCTCGGCCATGAAACAGGTTGCCCTGTTCACGCCGCTGATCGACGCGGGCGTCATCGCTGCGACACTGTCTTCCGCGCTTGCGTCCTTCATGGGCGCGCCCCGCATCCTCCAGGCCGTGGCCAAGGATCGGATCTTTCTCCTGTTGCATCCCTTTGCGGTGGGGGCCGGAGCGAGCGGCAATCCCCGACGCGGTGTTCTCTTGTCGGGGGCCATTGCGCTTGGCGTCATTGCGCTCGGTGATCTGAACGCCGTCGCCTCGATCGTGTCCATGTTCTTTCTGATTTCCTACGGCCTTCTGAACTACGCCACCTTCTATGAGGCCCATGCGGCAAGCCCGTCCTTCCGGCCGACATTTCGCTTCTACAGCAAATGGCTGAGCCTCGCGGGGGCCGTGGCATGTCTCGTGACCATGTTGGCCATCGATGTGGCCAGCGGCATCGTGGCGCTCGCCCTTCTGTTCGGCGTTTATCAGTACATCACGATGCGCGCCGTGCCCGCGCGGTGGGCGGACAGTCGGCGTTCCTATCATTTGGCGGAAGTGCGCAGCAATCTCCTGAGTGCTGGGACGGGTCCGGAACACCCCCGGGACTGGCGGCCCTTTTGCCTCGTTTTCTCGGCCGACAAGGCGCGTCGGGACCGGCTCCTCACCTTCTCCTGCTGGGTCGATGGCGGGTCGGGACTGACCACCGTGGCCCACTTGGTCGAGGGGGAGGGCCCGGCTGTCCTGTCGAAGAGAGCTGAGATTTATGACTCTCTCCGTAAGGAAATCAAAGCCCATGGCTGCGCCGCCTTTCCCCTTGTGGTCGCGGTGCCGGATCTCGATGCCGGGATCGCCACCGTGGTGCAGGCGGCGGGCATCGGCCCGATCCGGGTCAACACCGCCATCGCCAATTGGATCGACGACACGGACGCGGTGGAACTTGGGATCGCGCGCAGCCGCTTCAACGCCAATCTGCGCATGGCGTTTCGGCTGGGCTGCAATATCCTGGTACTTGATGCAAATGCGGACGAATGGCGTGTTCTCGAGGAAAGGCCGGCGGCGGAGCGGGTCATCGATATCTGGTGGCGTGACGACCATACCGGCCGTCTGATGCTTGTTCTGGCCTATCTCATGACCCGGTCCGAGGCCTGGGAAGGCGCGCGGATGCGCCTGATTGCGGAACCTGACCCCGGCCAATCGCCGGAGGCCCAGGCCGCGGCGCTCAAGGAGCGTCTTGGCGAAGCGCGGTTCGATGCGGAGCCGGTCATTGCAGCGGAGCACGGCACCGAGGCGCTGGCCGCCGTGTCCCAGCATGCGGATGTGGTGTTTGTGCCGTTCAAGGTCCCTTACGGCCGCATCGTGCTGCCATTTGGCGGCACCGCGCGGGAGATCCTTCCGCGTCTGCCGGTCACGGTGCTGACGCTTGCCGCCCAGGATGTGGACCCGTGGGCCGCGCCGGAGGAAGGCGCCGTCGCGGAGGAAGCCGCCGAAGCCGACCGGCTCGAGCGGGCGCGCCGTCGCTTGTCCCGGCTTGAGGGGCAAGCGTCCGAGGCGGCGCAGGCCGCCTGGGAAGCGCGCTCCACCCTAGTGCGGGCCCAAAAGGGCCGCCAGCCCGCCGAGGGCGACGAAGTGGCGGCATTGGAAGCGGATTATGTGGCGCGCGAGGAGGAGGCGCTGTGGTTCGAGCGGCTGGCACGACGGGCGGCCCAGTTCCTCGACGTGCTCGAGGCCCGGGCCGCGGAACGTGAAGGCCTGTCGGACGCCGCAACAGAGGCTTAAGGGGGGCCTTGGGCCGACATACCCTTGACGACCCGATCCGGAACGTCAGAGGACGGCCTCAAGCCTGCCTTGGGGTGCATCAGGGTTCGGACGCCATCAGATAGTGGCCCACATCCGTCGCGCCGCTGCGAAAGCCTGCTTCGCAATAGCACAGATAATAGAGCCAGATCCGCTTGAACCGTTCATCGAACCCTTGCGCGGCGATGCGAGGCCAGGCATCGAGGAAACGGCGGCGCCATTGGGCGAGGGTGCGCGCATAATCGGCACCGAAAGTGTGTTCCCGCGTCAGCATGAGCTTGGCCAACGCGATTTGTGTGCGCAGCTTTTCCGGAGACGGCAGCATGCCCCCGGGAAAGACATAGCGCTGAATGAAGTCCTGGCTGGTGCGGTAATCCTGATAAAGATCATCGCGGATGGTGATGATCTGGAGCCCGGCACGCCCGTTCGGTTTGAGCAAAGCCTTTAACTTGGAGAAGAAATACGGCCAGTAGCGCTCGCCCACGGCCTCGAACATTTCGATCGACGCAATACGGTCATAATGTCCGTCCACGTCGCGATAGTCCCGAAGCTCGATCGAGATCCGCTCGCCGAGACCCTCGTTGAAGATCCGTTGGCGTGCATAGTCATATTGGGCTTGCGACAGCGTGATGCCGGTCACCCGTGCGCCCGTGGTCTTGGCGACATGAAGCGCGAAGCCACCCCAGCCACAGCCGATCTCCAACAAATGATGGTCGCTCCGGATGTCGAGCAGCTCGGCAAGGCGGGTGTATTTTGTTTCTTGTGCGAGGGCCAGGTCCTGGGCCGGATGATCGAACCGCGCGCTGGAATAGGTCATGGTCCGGTCGAGCCAGGTTTCGTAGAACGCATTGCCCAGATCGTAATGGGCTTCAATGTTTTTGCGGGATTGGCGCTTGGTGTTGCGGTTCAGACTGTGGGCAAAGCGTTGGGCCAGGCGCGTAAGGGGGCGGGCATCGATGAAGGTCCGGAAATGGATGCCATTGCGGCTGACGAGATCAAGAAGTGCGGTCAGATCCGGGCTGTCCCATTGCCCGTCAAGATAGGCTTCGGCGACGCCGACATTGCCCGCCGTCATCAGGCGGGAGGCCATGGCCATGTCATGGATGCGGATGCCCGCCACCGCATCGGGCTGCTGGCGTCCGGCAAAGCGCAGTGTCTCCCCCGTCGGCAGGGATACGATCAGGGTTCCCCATTCCAGGCGTTGCATGATCCGCAAGGCCATCCGCATGGCGAACGGTATTCTCTTTGCGTTTTCGAGCCGGCTTGCATCCGCATAGGGAAGAAGATCCGGGGTCAGAACGGCCATGTCGAACAGGCTGGCCGTGGGCAGAGGATCCATGCCCAAGGGGGCGGAACGGGGTAGGGTGACAGAGTCTGAAGGATGGGACCCGGCCATGACAGTCCTTTCTCTTCCAGTGTCCGCGTCGACTCGCCGAAAAACAGTCCGGGCGGCGGACACTGCAATCCGTGCGCTCATTCAGCCGCAATTCTTTGTGGGGTGGGGACGAATTTCAAGGGTTCGCAACCTGTCACCTTCAGCCAGTTTCAAGTCTGCGGCAAAATGGCGGTGTGCACCCGCTGAAGTCGTAAATAATGGTCGATTATGGAAAACCCGGAGCACGGTTTCAGCCTGTACCCTTCACGATGTGCCTGCCTCCTCCGGCATGCGACCGGGCCGGGCGGGGGTGGCCGGCTCCGACGGCAGCGGGGGCTCGGGTTGAAGGGGCACGCCCTTGCGCCACAGATGAAACGCCTCCCAATGGATCGCTCCGATGATCTTGAAGGTCATCAGCGGATGGGCCCACAGCGCTTTCACCAAGGTGCGATCGCTGAACGCGTGCCGCACGCCCTTGAGCCGGGCCATGAGCAGGGGCTGTCCGTGTTCCGTTTGACGAATGGAGACGGCCAGACGCTCCCCAGGCGGATGGAGCGTGAAACCGTAGCGTGAGTCCATCCCGATAAAGGGGGAGACATGGAAGGTCTTGTCCGCCCAGTGACGGACTTCCTCACCGGTCTCCGGAGACGGCCGCCCGGCAATCGATGCCACATAGGCGTGGGACTGCCCAAAAGTGTTGGAGACCTGATGGACAACCGCCGCAAGCACGCCCATGCCATCATAGCAGAAATAGATCGCAAGCGGATTGAAGACATAGCCGAAGAGCCGGGGAAAACACAAAAGCCGAATGGGTCCGCCGGGGGCCGCGATCCCGTGCTCCGCCAGCCGGTCTTCGACCCAGGGGCGCAAAGGCGTGCCATCCCGGGGGCCGTGGTCCCGGTCGTGGAAGCTCGCGAGCCAGCCGCGATTGTGGCCGAAGAACCGGGACCGTGCCGCGACGTCGCCGACCCGGTCGACATCCACGATCATGCAGAAGACCTTGTAGCGGAAGACATGGCGCACCGGGCTCAGCCGGGCGTGCATGACCTGTCCCCAGTAGAGATCCGCAGGCGCAGGCTCATGCAGGGCACCGGAGGTCACTACGACACCGCTTTTTGTTGTTCCTGGTCCAAGGCGTTGATCCCTTGCGCTGCGGTCACGCCAGCCCGCAAGCCGTCTTCATGGAAACCATATCCGCACCAGGCGCCGGCGAACCAGGTGTTGCGCACACCCTGGATGCGATGGAGCTGCTCCTGGGCCTCGATCGCGCCCTGGTCGAATTGGGGATGGTCATAGCTCAATTCGGCAAAACAGTGTTCCCGCCGCGGCGGTTGTGCCGGATTGAGGGTGACGAAGATCGGCCGGCGCGCATCCAGGTTCTGAAGGGCATTCATCCAGTAGGAAACACTCACCGGCGCCCGTGGATCGGATTCAAGAACGCTCCACGCGGCCCAGGCCGCCCGGCGTTTGGGCATGAGGCGCGGATCCTTGTGCAGATAGGCCCGGTTGGGGGCATAGCGGATGGCACCCAAGAGACGGGTTTCGTCCGCACTCGCATCGCCCAGAAGCGCCAGGGCCTCGTCGCTGTGACAGGCGAGGACGACCTGATCGAAGGTTTCGCTTTGTCCGCTCTCGTCGACGATCTCCACGCCGTCCGCCTGACGCGTGATGCTCCGCACGCCGCGTTCCACATGGATGCGGTCGCGGAAGGGCGCAATGAGCCGATCCACATAAACGCGGGATCCGCCGGTGACCGTGTTCCAGATCGGCCGTTCATGGCCCAGCAGGCGGTGATTGTCGAAAAAGCGGATGAAGCTCTCGGCCGGGAACCCCATGATGTCGGCCTTGGGCATGGACCAGATCGCCGCCCCCATGGGTTCCAGATAACAGGTCCGGAACGTCTCGCCCACTTTCAGGGCCGCCAGATAGTCGCCCATGGACCGGCCCTTGAGCGCTCCGGAAGAAAGATCCGCGGGCGCCTGGCGGAAGAATTTCTGGATGTCGAGCAGCATGCGCCAGAACCGGGGGCTGACCGCGTTGCGCTTCTGGGCAAAGACCGTACGCAGAGAATCGCCGCACCATTCAAGCGCACCGTTGCGGAGACTCACGCCGAAGCTCATGTCCGTGTCTTCGACGGGCACGTTCAGATCATTGAACAGTTGAACGAGGAGCGGATAGTTGCGCCGGTTGAAGACGATGAAACCCGTGTCCACGGTCACGGGCGTGCCGTCATAATCCACGGTGAGCGTGTTGGCGTGGCCGCCGATGCGGCCATCGCGTTCATAGAGGGTCAGATCATGGTGGCCATGCAGGTGGTGGGCCGCGCCCAGTCCGGCGATCCCGGTTCCGACAATGGCAACTTTCATGGAGACTTTCCAACGCTCAGGCCGAGAGGGCCTTTAGGGATTGATAGGCATCCAGGGCGCGCTGCCGTCCGGTCTTGTGATCCACGACGGGCAGGGGGTAGTCGCGTCCCAGGCGAATGCCGGCTTCGTCCAGCACGCTTTCAGGTGCCGTCCATGGTTGATGAATATACTTGCTCGAAAGCCTGGCCAGTTCCGGAACAAAGCGTCGCACATAGGCGCCCTCCGGGTCGTAGCGTTCGCCCTGGAGCATGGGGTTGAAGATCCGGAAATAAGGCGCCGCGTCGGCACCGCAGCCCGCGATCCACTGCCAACTCGCGGCGTTGTTGGCGGGATCGGCATCGACCAGGGTGTCCCAGAACCATCGCTCCCCCTCCTGCCAGGGGATCAGCAGATGCTTGACCAGGAGGGATCCCACGATCATGCGCACGCGATTGTGCATCCAGCCGGTTTCCCAAAGCTCGCGCATGCCCGCATCGACAATGGGGAAGCCCGTCTGGCCCCGCTGCCAGGCTTTCAGGGCCGCGTCATCGGTCTTCCAGGGAAAGGCGTTGAATTCCGGGCGCAGTGTGTCCGTGGGCAGATCGGGGTTGTGGAAGAGGAGATTGTAGGAAAACTCCCGCCAGCCCAGTTCGGCGCGAAACTTGTCGGCCTGTTTGGCGGGGACGTGTCCCGCACGCACCGCCTTGTCGACCTCATGCCAGATGGTTCGAGGGCTGATTTCACCATGGGCGAGGTGGGGGGACAGGCGGGAGGTGCCGACAAGGTCGGGCCGGTCCCGGTCATCGGCATAGGTCTCGATCGGACTGTCCAGGAAGGCCTTGAGTCGTTTGGCCGCGCCCTGTTCACCAGGGGTCCAGCTTTCCCTCAAGCCGCCGGCCCAATCGGGCTTTGAGGGCAGCAGATCCCAGTCGTCGAGGGGGTCACTGGGGAGGGCGGAAGGATACGGGGGCAGGGATCGGGGGCGGGCCACGGGCGGTGCCATCGGTCCCTTGGCCAGGACCGCGCGCCAATAGGC
>CAZFWG010000016.1:8712-55539 GCA_964522525.1 uncultured Alphaproteobacteria bacterium
CGAAGGGCCGGGTTGTCGGCGAGGCGAAGGTCGTGGCGAAACCACAAAAGAGAAGGCGACGCGCCCGAGGGCGCGCCGGATTGCTTTGTCATTTGGTGTCTTCCCAACACGCAAAGGGTGTGCGGCAAAGGCCTGCCTGATCTCTCAGGGATACGATGACCGATTCCGCACGGATCACCTTGCGTCCGGGATCACCTTGTTCCGGTCACCGGGCCTCGAGATCCTCCACCGGGGCCTCGAAGGGATCGGGACGGTCCCGCAGGGCTTCTTCAGAGGTGTAGGGTCCCGCCAGGCCCCGAGCGCGGCGCTCCAGGTCGCGGTCTTCGTGCCAGCGATTGGGATCGGCTCGCTCCAGCGCCTTGGCGTCCGCAAGTTCGGCCAGGGTCATGCCATCCGCATCCGGACGCTCGAAACAAAGGGCGGGACCCACGCTGTAGAGACGGGAAATCATGTCCAGGACCGCCCGTTCGATCACGGAGCGTACCGCATATTGGATGGGCTCAAGGGCGCTTGTCCCGGCGGAGACGTCAAAGACGGCGCTGCCGAAGAAATCGAACACGCCGGCGCTGACTTCCCGGCCCACAATCTGTTTCTGATAGGCGACCGTGTCGACCACGAGCAGGGATTTGGTGTCAACCAGACGCAGATCGAGGCTGATATCCATCACATAGGCATTGGCATTGAGAAAACCGCGGGGGCTCGTGGTCGAGGTGCCCGCCCCGAAACCATCAACGCCGCTGGAGCGGATATTGTAGTTCAGTTCCGTGATGCCGCCGACCAGGAAGAAGTCACTGCCCTCGACGGTCCCGGCCCGGAGCTTCCGGAATGTATCATCCCGGTCACCGATCAGTTTGTTGTTGGTGAAACGAAGCTCAAGCTCGGAAACACTCGTGTCGAAGCGCTCCACAAGGATGATCCCGGCCTTGGACAGCGCGGACATCGCCATGAGGGAGGCGCCTTGCGTCACCTTGAAGCCGCCTTGAAACTCCTGCTTGCCCGTGAAATCCGAGATCCGGCCGACCGCGATCCGCGCACGGTTCACCGTGCCGCCCCGCAGATACTGTCCGACACAGGACAAGCCTTGTGAATAGGGCGTGTCGCGGCTGCTGACCGTCGATGATCCGATCGGTTTGGCATAGAGCCCTGTCTTCGAGTCGGCGCCGACATAGGAATTCACCGTGCCGCATGCCGTAAGGGCCATGAACATCAGTGGAGCAATGGATTTAATGGACATCACCAGATCTCCCGGTTTCGTGATCATCAGCGGTCGGCGGAAATCTTGGCCGACACATCTCCGTTATTGACCTGCTCGGCGTCCACGATCACGGTATTGCCTGATCCTTCCACAGTAATGTTAAGAAGGTTGCCAATCGCTGTTGCCGTAAACTGGTCGCCTGTCGTCCCGCCAAAGCCGATATCCGAGGAAAGAGAGGTGTCGCCGGGACGGGCGGATCCGACACCGCCGGACAGGGCGGCCGGGCGGCCGCCGATGATGACGGCATTGTTCTCCTCATCCCGGAAGGAGCGCGGGCGGAAGGGGCGGGACTCATCCATGGAGCGCCGGCCAAAGCCGACATTATAGCGATGGGCGGCCGATGAATGGTGGGGATCCCCACCCACGCCCTGGAACGCCGTCGCGGGAGGCGTATCGAGGACAAGCACGACGCCGAGAGCAGCGCACAGTGCCATGCGCATCAGGCCCGCCCGGTTGGGGAACGCGTTTTGGTCACTGGAAACCATGGGATACTCCTCCTGTCTTGGCGATCAGGGGAGCAAGGGCGAGGCCAACCCGCCCGTCGTCAAAATGAACCGGAACGGATATGCCTTTGGTCATTAAGGGAACATTTACCCTGACGGAACTGTCTCGGTAAGGAGCACATTAACCTTAACCTTTGTTTGGCACCCGTCCTTCAGGGGAATCGAACCGGCCGTCGTAGCGTGCCGCGGAGGCTCTTTGCCGAAATAGCCGAATCCCGGCGCGGCCTGGTCCTTCCGGGCGGCGATGATCGCGGACGGAGACTGCCCGAGCCCGTTCGCTCGCCCCTCATTCATCAAGACACGGATCTCTGGCACAGGCGTTGCTCCTTCCCGTTCACACCCCTCGAGGGTGATCCGATTGTCGACACCACGCCTGGTTCAATGGAGTTTATGATGCGCCTGACACTCTCTTCCGCTCTCGCCGCCCTCACGGTCAGCCTGGTTCCGGTTCAAGGCTTCGCCGGTGACCTGAATGACATTGATACCATTCAGTATAATGATGGTACCATCTTCTCCGACCTTGATATCGAGGTCGAAGAGGTGGACGGGGACCTCGAAGCCACCTCCGCCGCGATCGCCAACTCCTTTTCCGCCGAGCTGGGCGGCGACAGCCGGATCGATATCGAACAACGCGCGATCAGCGAAGTGGTCGGCGTTCTTTATGTCGATGCCGATGACATCAGCGACGATGTGGACCTGACGGTTGCGGCGATCGCCAACTCCGCGTCGGTGCGGGTCGAAAAAGCTGATTTCGCCAATGTGGTCAGCAGCCAGAAGCGGGGTGAAGCGACGGATCCCTTCGCTGAGCTGACCTTCCACGGGTCGGATCTGGACCGGGTCGACACGACCGCGGCCGCCATCGCCAACTCCCTGAGCGTGACGACGCTGCCCTCCGGTCTTGAAACGCGGGTCAAGTCCTTTCAGTCCAACCGGGCCAATGTTTCCGCCCAGGCCGAGCTGAACCTCTACAATACGGAATCCGTCACGGCCACGGCGGCAGCCCTCGGGAACAGCCTGTCCATCAATAATCTGTCATCGAACTAAAAGTCTGGTGGGTCCATGGGTCGCCCGGCGATCCATGGACCGTCTCATCCTCACCATGAGCCGACGTCGGGCCCGCTTGCAATGATGCCTCGACGATCCATTCGGCAGCTTAAGGAGGTTTCCGCTATGCTTCGCAATGTCGTGCTTGGCGTTTTCGTCATTGTCGGGCTTTTCGCCGCGTCGGTCCTCTTTGATCACCCCCATGCCAATGCGACGGGCCAGGGTCTCCAAACGGTTGCACTGATCCCTTCGGATCCCGAATTCCTATCGGTTTGGCACGCGGATGGTGGTCGTCTGCGCCGCTGCACCCTGTCGGGTACCCATGATTATGTGTGTGGTCCCTGGCGCTAGACCCATGCATCATCTCATTGTCTTTCCGTCGCGTCGTATGTCACGGGGCGGAGAGGCGGTGATTGTCGTCGTGGATGTAGCTCGAGGAGACGGCCGTCTCCCGGGCTTTTGGGGTGTGTGCCCGGTGTTCTGGTTTTTCGTCACCGGGCTTCGCTTTTCTACTTAAAAGCGAAGGTATACACTTTTAGATTTAATCATCGCGCCAGACTTTCACCAATGAGTGTATGTAAGAGGTCGATACGCCAGTTTGTGGTGTTGCCTCTTTTGGGACGCGTTATAGATAATCGTTACAGCGGACTAGAGCGCTTGCGATAGACGCGGCAACACCATCGGTTGGAGTCACGGATGGGGCAGGCAATACAAGAACCGCATGATGAAACAATGCGGCTCCAGGCGCTCCAGAGGCTCGGGATCCTGGATACACCGGAAACGGAGAGTTTCGACCGGCTCACCGCGCTTGCGGCAAGTCTTTTCAGCGCACCGATCGCGTTGGTCAGTCTCCTAGACGCGGAGCGCCAGTGGTTCAAATCGCGCCACGGTTTTGAGCTGCGCGAAACGCCGAGGACCTGGGCGTTCTGTGCCCATACCATTCTCCAGCGCGACATCTTCATGATTGCGGACACGACAAATGATTCCCGCTTCGCGGCGAATCCCCTGGTCGTCGGCCCCCCCCATGTGCGCACCTATGTCGGCGCGCCCCTGGTGACGCCCGATGGGCACACGCTGGGCGCCCTCTGTCTCTGGTTCGACGAGGCAACCTCTTTCAACACAGATCAGCAGCAACAACTGGCCCAGTTCGCGCAGGTCGTGGTCGGTGAGATTGAGCGTTGGCAAAGTGATCTTTCCCTGAAAGAGACGAGCGCCCAATTGGCCGCCGTTCAGGAATCCGAGGCCCAAACCCGCCGACGCCTTCAGGAAAGCGAGGAACGCCTGCGGCTCGCCACCGAAGCATCGGGCATTGGAATCTGGGATTGGGATATTGCGTCCGATCGCGTCAGCGATACGGACACATTGCTGCGTCAGCTCGGCTATGACCCGGCACAGTTGCCGGAAGATTTTCGGCCCCATGAAGTCCTGATCCATCCCGATGACAAGGCCTCTGCGGACGCGGCCATGCGGGACTATCTGATGCGTGTGATCCCGGAATATCGCTGTGAGTTCCGCTTGCGCGCGCGCGACGGGAGCTATCGCTGGATACTGGCGCAAGGCCGGGTCACGGAGCGGACCCAGAGGGACATGCCGCGGCGCTTTGTCGGCACCCATATGGATGTGACGCCTCTGGTTGAGATCAAGGAGGAAATGGCGCGCACGGCAAAAGAAGCCCAGGCCGCGAACAGGGCCAAGTCTGATCTCCTGGCCAATATGAGTCACGAGTTGCGCACCCCCTTGAACGGTGTTCTCGGCATGGCTCAGGTTTTGCTCACGGATGAAACGCTGGGGCCCGTCCAGAAAGACTATCTGAACGTCATCAAAGATTCAGGCCGCACCCTGCTCACGCTGGTTAACGACATCCTGGATATTTCCCTGATCGAGACGGGCGGGTTGAAGCTCGAACACCAGCCCCTTGATCTGATCGACATGATGAACCGGGCTTCGGCCTTGTGGCGCCCGATCGCTGCTGCCAAGGGGCTGGCTCTGACCCTCGATTTGGCGGGCATCACTCAGCCCCTGGTGACGGGGGACGAGGAACGGATCCGCCAGGTTCTGATGAATATCGTCAGTAACGCGATAAAATTCACGCTCCGCGGTTCGATCACGGTCGCGGTCAGCCAGGATGACGGCGCCGATGGGCGCATCGATTGCACCTTCTCCGTCACCGATACGGGCATCGGCGTGGCGCCGGAGGATCAGGAACGCCTGTTCAGGAAGTTCGAGCAGGTGGACATGTCCCACACCCGCAGTTTTGGCGGCAGCGGCCTCGGTCTCGCCATTGCCAAGGGCATCGTCGAAGCCCTCGAAGGGGATATTGGTCTGGATAGCGAAGTGGGCCGGGGATCCACATTCTGGTTCACCTTACCGCTTCCCCTGGCCGAGGAGGAGGACGATCCAGTCATCCACGCGGACAACCTGCCGGACACCTCCCGCCAGAACCGGAACTTGCGCATTCTTGTGGCCGAAGACGCGCCCGACAATCTGGCGGTGGTCCGGGCGGTGCTCTATGCCATCTATGGCAAGGGGCGGGTGGACATCACGGCCGTATCAACCGGCATCGAGGCCGTCGGTGCCGTGATCGATGAGGAATATGACCTGGTGCTGATGGATGTGCGCATGCCCGGCATGGATGGCCTTGAGGCGACACGCCGGATCCGGGCCCTTGCCGGCGCGAAAAGCCGCATTCCGATCATCGCGATCACGGCCCATGCCATGAAGGGCGACAAAGAGAAATATCTCCGTGGGGGAATGACCGACTATATCGCCAAGCCGATCGACGCGAAGATCCTGATCGAAAAGATCGAGACTCACACCTTGAAGGTGGCGCGTCCCGACACCCCCAAAGCGGATTGACCCTGTCGCTTGAAGCGCGATCAAAGGGGGCACGAATGCCACTTGTTAGGGCCCTTGATTGAGCCTGCGATAGTGGACTATTGCTCCCGGAAGGCCATGGACCATCCCCTTGAAATGGGCCTCAGGAGATAGGACAAGAGGGTACGGGTGCCGTTCTTGATGTCGGCCTCCACCGTCATGCCGGGAAGCAGGCGCGCCCCGATTTCCTCCGGACCAAAATATTCCTTTTCAAGAGAAATGAGCGCCTTGTAGTAGGGCTGACCGTCTTCGCTCGCGGCCGTGGTGGGCGAAATCTCCTCCACCCGGCCCGGCACGAAGCCGTATTTGGCATGATCATAGGCGCCGACGCGGATGGAGGCTGGCTGACCCCGGATCACCCGCCCGATATCGCTGGGCCGGACGCGGGCGGCGACCAGGAGTTTTCTGCCCGTGGGAACCAGCCGCATGATGGGATCGCCCGGGGCCACGACGGCGTTCACCGCCCGCAGGGTCATTTCCGTGACGACGCCATCGACCGGCGCCGTGATGGTGAGGCGGTCGAGCCGGTCCCGAACACCGGCGATCAGGGCATCGACTTCGGCCAGTTGGGTGGTCAAAGTCGATGTTGTTTCGAGGGCGGAGGATCGTATCTCAGCATCGAATTCCGCCGCTTCTCCCTGCGCCGACGCGAGTTCCCGTCGTGTCACATCGAGCTGTGTCGAAAGGCGCACGACCTCGCGAGCCGCGTCGAGCCGGGCGCGCCGCGCCAGGACAAGGCGTTCCCGGGTGGTGAGTTTTCGACTGAAGAGGTCTCGGACGGTTGTTTCGTCCTCGGTATAGGCCTTTTCCGCCATTCGTGCGGCGTCGAGCTGATCCGATAGGGCCTCGATCCGCGCCCTTATTTCCTCGATCCGGTACTGAAGCGTCGCGCGGCGGGCATCATTATGGGCGCTCTTGGCCACGAAATAGGCCTTTTGCTCTGCCTGCTGATCAGGATCGGTAGTCTGATCAAACTCCGGTATATCCGTATCTTGAATGGCCCGTTCCCGATTGATCGACAGACGCAAGGCATCCCGTCGCGCGACGAGCTGCGCTAGTTCCGAGTAAACGCTTGCCTGGGCCAAGCGGACGAGCGGGGTCCCCGCCTTCACGAAGTCATTGTTGTGGACAAAGATCTTTTCGACCAGTCCTCCTTCGAAATGCTGGATCGCGACCACATCGCCGGCCGGCACGATGTGTCCCGGTGCGCGGGCCACTTCTTCAAGTGACGTCACCGATGCCCAGACAATCGCCAAGACGATCAGGGAAGCCAGCCCGTAGACCATTCGTGAAAGACGGATGGGCGGCGGACCCTCTTCGAGTTCCAGACTGAGCATCAAGTCGTCCGTGTTGGGAAAACGCTTGATCTTGCGAAATCTGAGCACGGGCAGCTTGAGTCCATTGAATTCCATGTTGGGGAGGTGCCCCATCTCGCGAAGTCTGAACAAACGCGATTTTATCCCATTGAGCGCCATGCTGAAGAAATGCGGGATCTTACGAAAATCGAATATGGGCAGCTTGATTCCCTTGAATTGCATCAGGCGGCCTCCCCGCTGGTCAATAAGTTCCCAAGGATGGTTTCCGGCGGCGCCAGCGCCACGGCCCGGCCATGGTCCATGTGGAGGACCCGATCCGCCAGGCGCAGCAGACTGGGCCTGTGAGAAATGATCAGAACCGTCCGTTTGCCGCGCTCTTCGGCAATGAACCTCGACAGATAAGCGGTAGACGTGCTGTCCAAACCTTGTTCCGGTTCATCCAGGATCAGAAGCCGAGGGTTTCGGACAAGGGCGCGGGCCAGGATGATGCCGCGCCGCAGTCCCCGCGTAATGGTTTTGGAATGGGTATCCCCGATCCGGGTTTCAAATCCGTGCGGGAGCTGCGAAACGGTGTGGCTCAGACCGACAGCGTCGACCACATTGCGGAACTGCTCCTCATCGATGGGCGGGGCCCCCAGGAGAATGTTCTGGCGAATGGTTCCGTAGAACAGATCAGACTGTTGTGGGGCATAGCCGATCAGTTTGCGCAATTCATAGGCGTCGATCTGGCGGACATCATGTTCGTCGACCCTCACATGGCCGCTTTGTGCTTCATAGAGGCGCAGAATCAGCCTGATGACGCTCGTCTTGCCGCTGCTGCTGGGTCCGGTGATACCGAAGATCTCACCGGGGCGGATATCGAAGGAAAGGCCCCTGAGGATCGGTTCCGGAGCTGCCTGATATTTGAAGACAACCCGTTCGAAACGGATGGCCATGGGTGTGTTCAGGGCCGCGGGCAGCCGACCGGACAATTTCACATCATTGTGCAGACCAAAAAAGCGGTCCACATGATTGAGGGTTTCGACGGTCTGTACGAGCTTGCCTGCCGCGGTCACCAAGGTCTGAAAGGGACTCAGGAGGCGCCACACAAGGGCCATGGCGGCAATCAAGCCGCCGGTGGTCAAGTCACCCGCAATGACCATCAAGGTCCCGAGCACAATGGTTGTGGTGACACAGATATTCATGACAAGGCTGGTCATGGCTTCGAGAGTGCCAGCCGCGCGTCTCTGTTTCGCGCCTTCGGTCGTCGCCCGGGCCGAGAGCTCCCGGAAGCGCTGTTGCCAAAGATCCGACACGCCGGCCTGGACGACCACTTGGGCATTGTTCGCGCTTTCGAGGAAGAAGGCCTGGCGGGCATTTTCGCTTTTGGCCTGGCCCCGATCCAGCTGGTGGCGCCACCGCCCAATGAGCCAACTTGTCAAGACAAGGAGCAAAGCGCCGACCGTCGGGATCAGGGCCAAGGGGCCGGCAATGATCCAAAGCGCGAGAAAAGAGATGATGACGAATGGCAACTCTACCGTGGCGGAGGCGAGGGGCCCACTGAAGAAATCGCGCAAGCCCTCAAATTCTTTAAGGCGTTGAAGCTGGGCGCTGACGGGCGCGTTGTCCATTCTGACAAGGGGGAGTTTGAAAAGCTTGGTGAAGGCCGCCGTTCCGATCAAGTGGTCCATCCGGGCCGCCAACCAAGCCAGCGTCTTCGCCTTGATCAGACGGACGACCAGTTCCACCGCAACAAGAGCCACCAAGGCCAGCGCCAACATCGGCAGGGCGACACCGGACTGTTGGCCGATCACCCGGTCATAGATCACCATGATCATCACCGGTCCGGCGATCGCCAGGCAATTGATCACGAAAGAAACGATCAACAGGACCCGCCAATGGTCGCCAAAGCGGCGGACCATATCTTGGAACCATCCGCCGCTCTTCCCTTTGTTCTGTGGGCTGTCCACGTTCCCATCGGCGGAGAGCCGCCCGATCGTGTAGAAGGCGGTATAGTGTTTCCGCTCAGCGTCGCCGATCGGCCTTGAGCCGTATTGTGTCACGATACGGAACGGATTGTTTTCCGAGACATCCACCGGAACGATGGTGCGTCCCGTTGCCGATTGCGCAAGAACAAGACCGAATTGCGGATGGGCCTGGTCCAGAGGCTTGTCCACGCGGCGTGTCGTGAAGCCAAGCGCCAGGAGGGCGTTGCGCAGATCCGCAGGCGTTACATGGTCAACAAAATGGGGCAATGCCTCATGAATGGCGGCTTCGGATCCCGTCCAGCAGAGCCGTTCCAGGATAACTCTTAGAAGATGCCGGGCCTCCTGGGGTGACCAGTGCAGGCCCGTTGGTGTCATGACGGTCATGAGGCCCTCGCTTCATCAAGGGCCGCCCGGTCCCGCGAAGCCTGTTTGCCCGGTCCGGTCTGGCAGATCAAACGCCGATTCTCGATCGTGTAGATGACGTCGCACAATGCCAGATAGGACGGGCGATCGGAAACCAGGAAAATTGTACGGCGTTCGGAGTTTTTCGCGACAATCTTCTTGACGATACCGTCACTTCTTATATCGAGGCCGACATTGCCTTCGTCAAACAAAATGATCCTGGGATTGCAGACAAGCCCCCGGGCGATCAGCAGCTTTTGAACAAGGCCCGGCGGCAAGCTTTCCGCAGCCGTATTAGAAAGGGGGGTATCAAGACCCCGGGGAAGGGACATGAGGAAATCCTCAAGTCCCACAAGGTTGAGCGCAGCGCGGGCCTGTTCGGTGTAGCGCGTCGGATAATCACCATCGCCGTAGTCGCTCCGGAACATGGTGACATTTTGCAGGATCGTCCCTGCAAACAAGACGCCATCGGCACCGATATAGGTCGTCCGTACAGGATGGCTCCGCTCCCTTGTCAAGGGTGTGCCGCCGATGATTACCCGCCCGCTTTGGGCCATGATTTCCCCATTGATCAGTTTCATAAGCGCGGTCTTGCCGGAGCCGGGAGGGCCGACAATACCGACCACCGCGCCGGCGGGCGCCAGCAGCGTGACTTCATCCAGAAGGGGCAAATCCATTTCCGGCGGATGGATCGTGACACGATCGACAAAGACGTGGCCTGCCACTTCATCATCCGATACCGTCACATCACGCTCTGGGCCGTTTCCGGCGCGATCGAGACGGGCGGTGAGTCGGCGCGCGGCCGCGAACGTGGGGCCGAAGCGGGACAGGGCGATGGCGGCTCTTGCCACCGGCTGCATCATGCGTCCGGCCAGCACGGAGGTGGCGGCAAGGGCACCGATTGTTATGTCGCCGACGAGCGCGATCGCTGCGCCGAATGTGACAACGATGCCGGTCATCGAGGTCGACATGGTCGCCGTTATTGCCTGGTTCGTCCCCATACAGAGGGAAAATCTCTCCACGGCGCGTGCCGAGGCATTCTGAAGCCGCTCGTGGCGTCTCTGGATCGCCTGCTCCGCTGACAGGGCCTTGATCGTCTGATAACCGAGCAGTGTTTCCAGGAGAAAGTTGAAGCGGCGGGTGTCCCCATCGATTTGCCGTTCGGACGCCTGGAGAATACGTTCGGCGAGAAGCATGATGAGCACGAGAACGCTGACAGCGAGGCTGACGGGCAACAGGGCGAGGGGACCGGCAATGAAAAAAATCAGGATGGCGGCCGCCAGGGCGAAAGGGAGATCGAGCAGTGCGGTACCGATGGCCCCGAAGCGGAAATCCCGAACCCGCGCGACATCTTTCAAAAGGGTGATGTCCTGCCCGACAGTGCGTTCTTCGGTCTTGTCCGACGCTTGCCGTAGAACGTCCCGGAACAGAACACCCGACAGATGATGTTCGAAACGCGCGGCGAGTTCCGCCAGCAAGCGTGCACGCAGAATGCGGAACAGGGCCTCACAGATCAGCGCGGCGGCAATAATGCCACCGAGATAGCCAAGGCTGCTGAAGGAGGCATGGGGAATGATCCTGTCATAGATCTGCAGCAGCGAAAGCGGCAGCGCCAGGCCCAGAATATTGATGGCGAATGTCGCAACAATGACGGAGGGCCGGCATGTCGGCATTGCCAATGTGGGAATTGTCGGCATTGTTAAGGACCACCCTCTCCAACTCTCTCGCATTTACCAAGGATGGGTTGAGAAAGCTTGAAGGCAGGAGGGTAAGATTCCGTTTACGAAAAATCCTATCAAAGAGTAAATAATTTTACGCTACCCTGCTATTTCGCAGTATCGGGGGAAGCAATCATGGTCGAGACATATACGGAAGAGGGCCCGAAACCCGCGGCGCGTCTTGAAGTGTCTCCCGCGCCGGCCAATCGGCCGGCTGCGCAGCAAGAAAACGGTAGTGACCAAGGGAAGCTGCAGGATGTGACTGTTGCCCACAATGGATCCCTTGATCTTCTTGAAAAGGTGGATCCCGTCACATTTGCCAAGATGATGGTGATGGCCAATCCTCTTGACACGCTTGATACCGAGGCGGTGGAGGATCATCAGTCAGAGACCTCTGTTTCCAAATCTCCATTTGCTCTTGATCAAGATCACTTGTCTCTCGATTGTCTGGGAAATGGGCTACCTCAGTCCGGTCCGTCCCACAGGAAGTCGGAAGAGACCGCATGTGCTCCCGTCACGGAGATGTCTGAAGGATCGTCCATTCCGGCACCAATCAATCCGGATATTCTGATCCCTGGCGAGGGTGATCAGGTTCAGCCATTGGGAGTGGAAGTACTCACGAACCTGGATGGCGTTGGATATCTCACGGACGACCCCACGAATGATCCGTCGAATGTTGAAGAAGATGCGGCGGAAACCGACGCGTCACCCACCAATGGTGAGTCCGCGCCATCGGAGAGCAACGGCATTTCCGGGGCGGAGGGAGCTGCCTCCTATGATCAGCCCACAAATGTGAACGCATTTGGTATTCCTGATTCCATCCTTACCGCTCTCGCTGCGACCAATTTCAGCCTGTCCTCTTCTACTCCCTCTCCCGGCAGCGATGATGATCCGTCTCCCGCTGTTTTGCCTCCAGCCGCACAAAATGGTGCAAGCGGGGACGGGATGTCTGACATGCCCGACGAACCAGACATGGGAGCGATACCACTGGACATGGTTGAGACACCGATTGACCCTGTCCCTGCGCTGCCCATCAACAACCCCCCGTTGGCAAAGGTGATCGGTCTCCAGACGGCGACAGAGGATATGCCGTTCAGTATTGACCTGTCGGACTCGTTCCAGGACGTTGACGGAGATACCTTGCGTTTCGCCATGACGGAGAATGCGCCGGCGTGGCTGTCAATCGATGCGGCAACCGGCATGCTCACAGGGACGCCGGACAATGACGATGTCGGAACGCATACTGTGACCGTGATCGCGGTCGATCCGAGGGGGGCGGATGCTTCCCTGGAAGTTCTTGTCAATGTCGGCAATGTCAATGATGCGCCCACGGGCCTTCTTCTGACAAACACGACCATCGCCGAAAACAGTTCCGGCGAATTGGTGGTGGCAACACTCGCGGCCAACGATCCGGATGCATTCGATACACATGCCTTTACACTGATCTCCAGTTCCAGCGCATCCGGACTTTTGTCACCTGAGGACACCCCGTTTGAGATTATCGGCAACGAATTGCGCTTGCGGATGGGTGCGCTTCTCGATTTTGAGACGGATCCGGTCTATGACGTGACAATCGAGGTCGGGGATGCCGGAGGCTTGACCCATCTGGCGACCGTCTCCATCAGTGTGCTTGACGTGGCGGAAACGATCGCGCTTTCCGATGGCGGGGACGTTTTTATCGATGGTGGGATTGCCGAAGCTGCGGTCATTGGCGGCAATGGCGATGATACCATTACCGGATCGACCGGCAATGACAGCATAGACGGCGGTGCCGGCAATGACCTTCTTTCTGGCGGTGCCGGGGATGACACGATTTTCTCGGGCCGAGGCGGGGACACGATTGATGGCGGGGAGGGTTCGGACACCATCTACCTCGATAATGTCACGAACGGACAGGTCAATGTGGTGACAGATAGTGGATTGATGGGTACGGACCGTATTGTCTTGACGGGGAGTGCGGTCAGCCATGAGCTTCAAAATGATTTCTCGGTGGCGTCCGGTATCGAGATCATTGATGGTTCCTTGCTCTCAGGCGAGACGCTCCATTCCGTCGGTGCGGTGACTTTCGATTTCTCAGGCGTGACGTTGATCGGCGTTGATCTCGTTGCAGGCAGCGAGGAGAGCGATACGATCATCGGATCGTCGGGCGATGATGTCATTGATGGTCGGGAAGGGGCGGACAGTCTTCTTGGCGGTGACGGGGATGACACGATTTTCGCGGGCGAGGGGGCGGACACGGTCGATGGCGGCGCGGGATCGGACACGATCTACCTCCATAACCTCAGTGTGGACGGAAACAATCACATTACGGATAGTGGAACTTCCGGTATCGATCGACTCATCTTGACGGGCGACCCCAAGGGTTACGAAATTCAAAACGACTTCTCCGCTGCGTCCGGGATTGAGATCGTCGATGGCTCGGCTCTGTCGGGTGAGACATTGACGTCCCGCGGTGCTCTGAATTTTGACCTCTCCTCCATCACCCTGATCGGCGTGGACCTTATTGCCGGTGGTTCCGACAAAGACACGATCATCGGATCGTCGGGCGATGATGTCATTGATGGTCGGGAAGGGGCGGACAGTCTTCTTGGCGGTGACGGGGATGACACGATTTTCGCGGGCGAGGGGGCGGACACGGTCGATGGCGGCGCGGGATCGGACACGATCTACCTCCATAACCTCAGTGTGGACGGAAACAATCACATTACGGATAGTGGAACTTCCGGTATCGATCGACTCATCTTGACGGGCGACCCCAAGGGTTACGAAATTCAAAACGACTTCTCCGCTGCGTCCGGGATTGAGATCGTCGATGGCTCGGCTCTGTCGGGTGAGACATTGACGTCCCGCGGTGCTCTGAATTTTGACCTCTCCTCCATCACCCTGATCGGCGTGGACCTTATTGCCGGTGGTTCCGACAAAGACACGATCATCGGATCGTCAGGCGACGATGTCATTGATGGTCGGGAAGGGGCGGACAGTCTTTTCGGAGGGGCTGGGGACGATACCATCTTCTCGGGCCGTGGCGGGGATGTCATCGACGGTGGAGAAGGATCGGATACGATCTATCTCCACAATCACACGAACGGCCAAATCAATACGGTGACCGACAGTGGTTCGACGGGCACGGACCGCATTATCCTGACCGGAAGTGCGAACACCCACGAACTGCAAAGCGATTTCTCTGCCTCATCGGGGATCGAGATCATTGACGGCTCAGGCCTCGTTGGCGAGAATTTGATTTCAGTCGGCGTGGTCAATTTTGATTTTAGCGGCGTTACGCTTATCGATGTCGATCTCATTAGAGGCGGCGCAGAGAACGACACGATCATTGGTTCTTCCGGTGCTGACAATATCGAAGGCGGGGCTGCCGACGATGTTCTGTCCGGTGGCGACGGAGATGACACCTTGGTCGGCGACTCAGGCGCCGATTTGTTGAGCGGCGATGCCGGCAACGATGTCCTAGAGGGCGGGGGCGGCAATGACACCCTGTCGGGTGGGGATGGCGTCGATACCCTCTACGGCGAAGACGGGCATGACCTGTTCCTTGTGACCCAAGGTGAAGGTAACGATGTTATCGAAGGGGGCGGTGGTAGTTGGACTGACACGATCGAGATTCAACCCCTCGCGGACGGCTCTGCTCTGAACTGGACGATTGACTTGGATCCGGGTGCGACGGTGACTTCTAGTGGCGCCAACGTGCTTACGGGTACGGATCTGTCCGGCACGATTACATTCGATGACGGCACCGAGATCGACTTTCGTGAAATCGAACAGATCCAGTGGTAAGCGGCGCTTGACAAGGCTGGAAGAAGGGCTGGGACCGTGATTTGACGGCCGGCGCGGGGCCCTGCTAGCGTCCTCCCAAGACTAATTGGGAGGTCACCATGGATGTGTTGCGAACGCCGGATGCGCGGTTTAACAGCCTGTCGGCTTATCCGTTTGCGCCCCATTATCATGAGGTCAGCGCCGCCGATGGAACACCGCTGCGCCTCCACTTTGTGGATGAGGGGCCGCGGGATGGTCCGCTGATCCTGTGCATGCATGGCCAACCGTCCTGGTCCTATCTTTATCGCAAGATGATTCCCTTCCTGACGGGCGCGGGTTTTCGCGTGGTCGTCCCCGATCTGGTCGGCTTCGGCCGTTCCGACAAGCCTGCTCAAATGGCAGATTATACCTATGCGGCCCATGTGGACTGGATGGAGCAATGGCTGACGGGTGTCGATCTGCGCGATGCCACACTGGTGTGCCAGGACTGGGGTGGGCTGATCGGCTTGCGGGTGGTGGCGGACCATCCCGACCGCTTTGCCCGCTTGGTGATTGCCAATACGGGTCTGCCCGATACAGAACTGGTGCCCGATGAGGTTTCGGAGATGCTGGGTGGCTTTTTCCCGAGCGTGCCCGTGCCGGATGCGCCCATGGTGATCCAGAAATTCGCCGAGGGGGCACCGGAAGCGTTCCTCTACTGGGTCAAATATGCGAGCGAGGCCCCCTCCTTCCTGGTTCGCGATGTCTTCCGTATCTTGAGCAATATCGAAGATGAGGCCGTTCTCGACGGCTATGAGGCGCCGTTTCCCGATAACAGCTTCGCTGCCGGTGCGCGGGCGTTCCCGACCCTTGTGCCGCTGCTGCCCCATCAGAAGGCGGAACGGGAAGCCAATGACCGGGCCTGGGCGGTGCTCGAGCAGTTCACCCGCCCGGTGCTGACCGCGTTCAGCGACGGGGATCCCGTTACCCGGGGCGGTGAGAAGCCCTTCCAGGAGCGCATCCCCGGGGCGCGCAGCGTCAGCCATGTGACGATCAAAGGCGCCGGCCATTTTCTCCAGGAAGATCAGTCCCAGTCCTTTTCCGAGGCGATCATCCGTTTCATGAATGAATCGGCGTAAGGGCAAAACCATGGACAACAATCCTGCCTTGCGCATCGAGGATGACGGTGCCGTGCGGCATCTCATTTTGTGCCGTCCGGAAGCCTTCAACACCATCACGGCCCGCTTGCGCGATGATTTGGCGGACGCGGTAGAAGCGGCGGATCGGGATCGCGGCGTCAAGGTGATCCTTCTGCGTGCCGAGGGCCGTGCCTTTTGCGCAGGATTCGGCCTGGACTGGTCGACATTTTCCCAAGCGGAAAACGAAGGCGAGAAGGTGGGCCGGGCGTGGGATTCCGTGGATGATCTCGGCATGATCGGCCGCTATGCGGCGGCCTTCTCCACCTTGCGGGAGTGTTCGAAGCCGACCCTGGCGGCCGTGCAAGGCTACTGCGTGGCGGGCGGAACGGATCTGGCTTTCAATTGTGATCTTCTTCTGTGTAGTGAGGATGCGCGCTTCGGCTATCCTCCGGCGCGGGTCTGGGGTGTGCCGGAACAGCCTTGGCTGTGGGTTGCCCGCCTGGGGCTCCAGGGGGCCAAACGTTTCCTGTTCACCGGTGACGAAATCCTGGCCGAGGAGGCGGAACGCCTGGGCCTTGTCTGGGAGAAAGTGCCGAATGCGGACCTTCTGGACCGGGCATCGGCACTCGCCCAGCGCATGGCGCAGATGCCCCTCAACCAGCTACAGATGATGAAATGGGTGTTGAACGATTGCGCTCACCGCATGTTCGATCCCCAGACCTCCCGCATGCTGGGCTGTCTTTTTGACGGGGTGGCCCGGCACACCCAGGAAGGTCATGACTTCGTCGCGCGGGCCCGGGAGGTCGGCTGGCGTGAGGCGGTCCGGGAGCGGGATCGTCCTTTTGGGGACTATGGCGAACGACGGTCGGACCCGCGCCACGAGGATTGACGCGCCGCGGGTCCGTTATGCTGAAAGCGCTTCAGATTTGATCGAGCGCCTGGTTGATATCGGCCTGGATGTCGGCGGCATCCTCGATCCCGACCGAGACGCGTACCACGTCGTCACCGGCGCCCGCGGCCGTGCGCTGCTCATCGGTCAGCTGACGGTGAGTCGTCGAGGCCGGGTGAATGATCAGGCTGCGGGTATCGCCCACATTGGCGAGGTTGCTGAACAGTTTGACACTGTTGACGAGTTTCTTCCCGGCCTCATAGCCGCCCTTGACGCCGAAAGTGAACACCGCGCCGGCGCCTTGGGGGCAGTATTTCTGCGCCAGGACATAATAGGGGTCGCTCGCAAGGCCCGGATAGGACACCCAACTCACCTTGTCGTGTCCGACCAGATGATGGGCAAGGTTCAGGGCGTTGGAGCAGTGCTGTTTCATCCGTAACGGGAGTGTTTCAATCCCGGTCAGGATCAAGAACGCATTCATCGGCGAAAGGGCAGGGCCCAGATCACGCAAGCCAATGGCCCGGCAGGCGACGGCATAGGCCACGGGTCCGAAGGCCTCCGTCAGGCGCGTGCCGTGATAGGACGGATTGGGCTCGCTCATGGTCGGGAACTTGCCCGAGGCCGCCCAGTCAAATGTGCCGCCGTCCACGATGAGGCCGGCAATGGCATTGCCGTGTCCGCCGAGAAATTTCGTCGCCGAATGAAGGACGATGGAAGCGCCATGTTCGAGCGGCCGGCACAAGGCCGGGGTCGCCAGCGTGTTGTCGACGATCAGCGGGATGCCAGCCTCATTGGCGATGGCCGCAATTGCGGCGATGTCGGTGATCACGCCGCCGGGATTGGCGATGCTCTCGATAAAGATGGCCTTCGTGCGCGGGGTCAGCGCCCGGCGGAAATTCTCCGGATCATTGTCATCGACCCAGACCACGTTCCAGCCGAATTTCTTGAAGGCCAGTCCGAACTGATTGATGGAGCCGCCATAGAGATGGCGCGCGGCCAGGAATTCGTCGCCCGGCTCCATCAGGGCGTGGAAGGCCACGACCTGGGCCGCATGACCGGAACCCACCGCGAGCGCGGCGGCCCCGCCTTCAAGGGCGGCGACCCGATCCTCGAGGACACTGCAGGTCGGGTTGCCGATGCGCGAATAGATGAAGCCCAGTTCCTCGAGATTGAAGAGCCGCGCGGCGTGGTCCGTGTCATCAAAGACAAAGGACGTCGTCTGATAAATGGGCGTGACCCGGGCTTTGGTGGTGGGATCGGGCTGGGCCCCGGCATGGACCGCCTTGGTGTAGAAGCCCATGGGCCGCTCGGCATTGGACGGATCGTCTGTACTCATGGCTATTTCCTTCATTTGCATTTGTGAGTGGGAAGCTGTGGGATCTGTCAGAGGCCCAGTCGCCGTCTTTCGATCTTCGGGCATCGGTCCATGACCACGGTCAGGCCGGCGGCCTCGGCCCGCATGGCGGCCTGGTCGTGGCGCACGCCGAGCTGCATCCAGATCGCCTTGGCGCCGACCATGATGGCCTCCTCAACGATCGGTCCGACATCCTCGGAACGGCGAAAAATATCGACGAGATCAAGGGCGACGGGCACGGCGGTGAGATTGGGATGGCTCGGACGGCCCAGGAGAAGTTCGCCTTCGAGGGCCGGGTTGACGGGATAGACCTCGTAACCGGCTTCGATCAGATAGGCGGTGACTTCATGGCTGTCCCGATAGGGTTTGGCGCTGGCTCCCACCACCGCGATGGTGCGGGTCGCGGTCAACAACTCGCGCAGCATGGCATCGTCATAGTGCAGCACGGACATGGGACCTCCCGTTTGCCGGCGCGTGGACTGTCACCCTAACCTGGGCTCCGCCCTTGCGGAAGATCAGGCCTCGGGCCAGTCCGGCTGCCGCTTCTCGATAAAGGCACCGATGCCTTCGGCCGCATCCGGTCCGATCATGTTGATGGTCATGACTTCGGCCATCCGGTCATAGGCATCCGCCACGGGGCGTTCCACCTGGTCATAGAAGGCTCTTTTGCCGATGGCGACAACGCTGCGGGATTTCCCGGCAATGCGGCGGGCCAGCGCCTGGGTTTCGGCTTCGAGGTCGGCGACATCCACCACCCGGTTGACGAGCCCGAGGGCCTTGGCGTCGTCGGCCGAAACCGCGTCGCCGGTCAGCAGCATTTCCATCGCCGCCTTGCGACCGACGGCACGGGACAGCGCCACCATGGGGGTCGAACAGAAAAGGCCGATATTGACCCCCGGCGTGGCAAAGCGGGCCGTCCGGGCTGCCACCACGAGATCGCAGGTGGCCGCGAGCTGACATCCGGCCGCCGTGGCCAGGCCGTGAACCTGGGCGATCACCGGTTGGGGAAGCGCCAGAATGCTCTGCATCAACGCGCTGCATTCATTGAATGTTTCGCGGAAGAAGCGGGCGCCGCCATCCGCTTCGGCCCGCGCCGCCGTCATTTCCTTCAGGTCATGGCCCGCACAATAGACAGGGCCCGCCGCCGCCAGAATGACGACCTTGATGGCCCGGTCCTGCGCGATGGTGTGAAACCGGTCGAGCAGGGCTTTCATCAGGGGGCGAGACAGGCTGTTGCGGGCCTGGGGCCGATTGAGGGTGAGGGTCAGAACCGGGCCCTCAAGGGACCCCAGCAACAGATCGGATGACGGAGAAAAGCTCACGGTGCGCTCCCTGATTTGTACCCTCGAAAATGAGGTATTATAATACCTAATTATTAGCCTATTGTTTTCATTATGTTATTCATGATCTCCGCCAGTTGACATGGTCATGACTGTTCTTTACCAAACTGGCTTCAAGGATTTCGTGCCGGACTGCCCATTGTCACCGATACTCCCCTGCTAAGGGAGTGATCCCGGTCACAGGTTCAGCCGATCCCCACCCTTGACGATCCCCATTCTCAAGATCCCCGGCGTGATGTCGCGACGTGGGATGGAGACGGTTATGAAAACACATTTTGCCAAAGCCTCGGAAATCGAGAAACGCTGGGTCGTGATCGATGCCGAGGGCCTTGTGGTCGGGCGGCTGGCCACGATCATCGCGACGCGGCTGCGCGGCAAGCACCGGCCGGACTACACACCCCATGTGGATTGCGGCGACAATGTCGTTGTCGTCAATGCGGACAAGGTGGTGTTCACGGGCCGCAAGCGGGAACAGCAGACCTATTATTGGCATACGGGCTATCCGGGCGGCATCAAGAGCCGGACGGCAGATAAGATCCTGGACGGACGGTTTCCGGAACGGGTCCTGGAAAAGGCCGTCAAGCGCATGCTGCCGGACGGACCGCTGGCGCGTCGTCAATTCTCCAATCTTCGGGTCTATGCGGGGCCGGAACATCCCCATGAGGCGCAAAAGCCTCAAGCCCTCGACATCAAGAGCCGCAACCCGAAAAACAGCTTGAGAGGCTGACCATGTCGGATGAACCGCGTACACTAAGAGATCTCAGTGACCTGTCCGAGTCCGAAGCCGCCGCGGCCAATGCCGTGGACGCGGCCGTTCCGCGCGAACCCAAGATCGATGAGTTCGGTCGGGCCTATGCCACGGGCAAGCGGAAGGACGCCGTTGCCCGGGTGTGGGTGAAGCGGGGCACAGGTCAAGTCACGGTCAATGGCCGGGATGTCGAGCGCTATTTCGCCCGTCCCGTTTTGCGAATGGTGCTGCGTCAGCCCCTGGTCGTTGCGGAGCGCGACACCCAATATGACATCGTCTGCACGGTGGCCGGTGGTGGCCTTTCGGGTCAGGCTGGCGCCGTGCGCCACGGCATTTCCAGGGCGCTCACCTATTACGAGCCGGATCTGCGTCCGATCCTGAAGAAACACGGTTTCCTGACCCGCGATCCGCGTACGGTGGAGCGGAAGAAATACGGCCGCGCCAAGGCCCGGCGCAGCTTCCAGTTCTCCAAGCGCTAAGGCGCGTCATGGCGACGAAACCCATTGCTGTCGCCATTCTGGGGGCGAGCGGCTATACGGGGGCGGATCTCTTGCGCCTCCTGGCCGGTCACCCCCATGCGGATATGGCGGTGCTTACCGCCAATGCCCATGCGGGCAAGCCCCTGAGCGCGGTCTTCCCGCATCTGCGGATGCTCGACGTTCCTGATCTGATCACCGTCGACGAGGCGGATTGGTCATCCGTCGACGCTGTTTTCTGCGCATTGCCCCACGGCACGACTCAGGAAATTGTTGCGCGCCTGCCGGATCATTTGAGGATCGTCGATCTTTCTGCTGATTTTCGTCTGCGGGATGCTGATCTCTACGCCGATACTTACGGCAAGCCCCACGGCGCTTTCCATCTGCAAGGCCAGGCGGTCTACGGTTTGACCGAACATGCGCGGGACACGGTGCGGGCAGCGCGGATCGTGGCCTGTCCCGGCTGTTATCCGACCGCTACGCTTTTGGCGCTTTTGCCCCTCGTCAAGGCTGGCGTGATTGAGACGGACGATCTGATCATTGACGCCAAGTCCGGCGTGTCCGGCGCCGGGCGCGGCCTGAAAGAAGCCAATCTGTTCTGCGAAGTGGGCGAGGGCATTCACCCTTACGGTATTGCCCGCCATCGTCATGCCCCGGAAATTGAACAGGAGTTGGCCGTGGCGCACGGAGCATCCGTGCAAGTCAATTTCACGCCCCATCTCATGCCGATGAATCGCGGGGAACTGGTGACCTGCTATGTCCGGCTGGCGCCCGGTCGTGCCGTGTCGCAGGCCCGGGATGCGTTGGTCGGCGCCTATGAAGCGGAACCCTTCGTACACGTCCTGCCCGAAGGAGAAGCACCCGCGACCCGCCATGTGCGCGGTTCCAACCATTGCGTGGTGAATGTGTTCGCCGACCGGCTGCCCGGCCGCCTGATTGTCATCGCGGCCATCGACAATCTGGTCAAAGGCTCAAGCGGTCAGGCGATCCAGAATTTCAATCTGATGATGGGTCTGAACGAAACCACGGCGCTTGAACAGGCACCATTATTTCCATGACGGCACCTGTCCGGTTCGCTCGTGGACCCTGCCTCAGGTCGATTTGACCTTCACATAGGAGCCCGGCGCCGGTTCAATGATGTCCAGGGCGCCGTCGCCCGGGACCCGGGCGGCGATGCGTTCGCCTGAACGTCCGGAAAGCCAAGCGTCCCAATCCGGCCACCAGGACCCCGGTGTTTCCGATGCATTCGAGAACCAAGTGTCGAATTCACCACTCAGGTCTTCATTGGTCCAATATTGGTATTTTTTCGCGTCCGGATGGTTGATCACGCCGGCGATATGGCCGCTGCCTGAGAGCACGAAACGGATGTCTCCGCTGAACAGGCGGGTTGCTTTGAACACGGACGTCGCCGGGGCAATGTGATCTTCCTTCGATGACTGAAGATACATCGGGATAGTTACCTTGGACAGGTCGAGCGGTTGTCCCAGCATGGTCATCGTGCCCTTGGAGAGACGGTTCTCCTTGTAGAACTGACGCAGATAGAACATCAGCATCTCGCGGGGCAGGCGGGTCTGATCGGAATTCCAATAGAGCAGGTCGAACCGTTTCGGGTCCTTGCCCATCAGATAGTTGTTGATGACGAAGGACCAGATCAGATCGTTGGCCCGCAGAATATTGAAGGTGTTGGCCAGTTTCACGCCGTCAAGGTAACCCCCGCCGGCCCGCACCTGGGCTTCGATGTTCTCGATCTGCTTGTCATCGATGAAGATCTGGAGATCGCCGGCATCGGAAAAATCCGCTTGAGCCGCGAAAAAGGTGGCCGAGCTGATCGGCTGTTCGCCACGGGCGGCAAAATAGGCCAGCGCGGCGGAGAGAAGCGTGCCGCCGATGCAATAGCCGATGGCATTGACCTCGTTGACGCCGGTCGCCTCACGGACGGCCTTGAGCGCGGCGATCACCCCTTTCTGGAGATAGTCCTCGAAATTGAGGTCGCTCAGACTGTTGTCCGGGTTGACCCAGGACACGAGGAAGACCGTATAGCCCCGGTCCACGGCCCAGCGGATGAAGGAATTCTCCGGCCGCAGATCGAGAATGTAGAACTTGTTGATCCAGGGCGGGAAGATCAGCAGCGGGCGTTCATAGGTCGTTTCCGTGCTGGGCGCATACTGAATGAGCTGCAACAGCTCGTTCTGGAACACGACCGATCCGGGGGCGGTGGCGACATTGACGCCGACTTCAAAATGCTCCAGATCGGTCTGCTGGATCCACAGATCGCCCTTGCCCCGTTCCAGATCCCGCAGCAGATTGTTCAGTCCCCGTACGAGGTTCTCGCCATTGGATTTGATGGTCTCTTCGATGACTTCCGGATTGGTCAGGACGAAATTCGACGGCGACAGGGCATCGGCCATCTGTTTGGTGAAGAATTCCACCCGACGCTTCGTCTGCGGATCCATGCCCTCGACATCTTGGACCGTCTCCTGGAGCCAATGGCTCATCAGGAGATAGCTTTGCTTGATGAAGTCAAAGACCTGATTGTCGGCCCATTCCTGGTGTTTCCAGCGCTTGTCGCCCTTGGAGGGCTGAACCACGGGATCGACTTCTTCGCCCATGAAGCGCCGCCAGGCGGTCTGCCACAGGGCGGTTTGCGCCTGCCAAAGTTCCATCTGGGAACGCATGATAAGCCAGGGATCGCTCATCATCCGTTGCAGGAGTTGGCTAAACGGTTCGGCCAGGTTCAGGGGATCGTTCTGGGTCCCATCCGCGTCCACGCCTTGTTTGCTCAAGAAGTCGGAGAGCAGGGCCTGACATTGCGCGGCTGCCTGGGCCAGATTCTGTGCGAGCAGGACCGGATCGGGCGCTCCGCTTTCCCCAGTGGTCTCCTCTTTCGACGTCCCAGATTTGGCGGTGTCCGGGCCCGATGATGTCTGTTCGGCCTTGGCTTTCGGCGGCTCGGACGGTTTGGGGTCGGCCTGTTTGGGCCGGTCCTGCGAGGGGGTTTCCTCGGACGACGCCTGTTGGGGCCGGGGCGGCGGCGGCGCAGACAGGGGCGCCTTGGGGGGCGGCGGATTGCTGGTGCCGTCCTCGGCAGCGGCGGCCTCGGGCGGCACATCGTCCCAGTTCCAACCAAACGGTCCTGGCGGGGGGGCAATTTCCGACGGCCACTGACCGCTGCCCGGCACGGGCCCCGCCTCTCCATGGCCAAGGGGGTTGATTTCCGTGGGCGTCATGGGCTCCATCAGGCCCGGTGCGATGAGGGGCGACAGGGGCAGATCCGTCACATCGTCCGACGGCGTCTCAGCCACAGGTCCGGGCCGAGGGTGATCATGTCCGTCGGGATTGTGAGTTTCCGGTGTTTTAGAGGTCGGCGTATCTGACATGGGCGCACTCACCAGACCGAGTGTTATTTGCTCAGGAACTCGTCTTTTGCGTTTCTTTTTTCTTTTCGCACCCTTTTTGGGCGCAAGCAGCGTTTCATATATTCCAGCCATGGGGATCGGGTGTCCAGTCAGGAATTCCCCGGCATCTGCGCGGGGACAGGGATGGGAGAAGGCCGAACCATGACAATCCCGGACACGCGTTTATGGGAAGACAGGGGGAAGCGTCCGGGGAGCGGAGGATCGGCGCGCCGATGGGGCTTGATCGGCCTGCTCGTCAGCGCCTTGGGGCTTGGCGGTGGCGCAGGTGACGTTGAGGCCCAACAGCCCAACCTAAGGGAACCCGATTCCGCCCCCGCGCCGCAACGGCCCGGTCCATCGGAGGCCGCCGCGCAACCGTCTGAAAATACGAAAGATCCCGGACCGGCGGGGGCGAAGGAGGAACTGGCGCGCAGGCCCCTTGTTGAGGACGAGAGTGCCCCACCCCTCGAGGCCCTGATGACGGCCGATGAGATTTTTCTCAATCTGGTGGTCGAGCCCGACCCCAAGGCCTTTGCCCCCAAAGGCAATCTCAGCGGGCCGCCGTTCGAGCTTCCCCTGGATCCGGCAGGTCTGGCGATCTCGCCCGCCGATCGGGTGCGGTCCCTCGTGCCGCCCCATCTCTATGAGCATTTTGACCTTTATCTCTACGTCAACAAGGCTGAACGGGGCCTGTGGGCCCAACAGATGTTCGTCTTCGAAAATGAGAATGGGGTCCGTGACCGGGCCGCGGATCCGGTCTCGGTGCCGCTCGAGATCGCGCGTCCCGAAGACGAGGGGGCGCCGCGCCAGGCCCTTGATGGCCCCCGCTCCGTGCCGGCCGGACCCGACGCCGGCAAGCCGGACGCTTTAGTGCTGACACTGACGGATCGCTGGCTTGTCTCCACGGGCCGGGAACGCCGGGAACGCTATTTCACCGAAACGCCCCTGGGCCTGTTCCGGCTCGACCGGAATCGCTTCTACAAATTCGTGCGCTCCGTCCAATGGAACGGAGCCGCGATGCCCTTCGCCATGTTCTTTGACTGGGACTACGCGACGCGCAAATCCGGCTATGCGATCCATGCGGCGGGCCGCACCACGCAACGCTATCTCGGCCGCCGGGCATCGGGCGGTTGCATCCGTCTGTCGCTGGCCCATGCGGAGGCGCTGTTCATGCGGATTCGCGAGGGTTATGCGGGCAAGGTTCCGGACATGCCCTTCGATCGTGCCGCAGGGCTGACCAAAAGTGACGGCACGATCCGTCTGAACGATGCCGGCCGCCCCATTTTTGAGCAAGGCTACCGGGTGTTGCTTGTGGTCGATGATTTGGCGAAGGAGATCGTGCTCTGAGAGCGGCAATTTCAGATAGGGGGGCCCCAGCGTCGGCGCGGGTGGCGGGCGCCCTCGCGTTGATGCTCGCCTTGACGGGCTGTGCCCTCTTCGGCGGCGGCGGAGGGGATGAGGCTTCCCGTCCGCCCAAGACCACATTCCCGGATCTATCCGATGTCCCGCCCATCACCGAGGAGCAGAACACGGTCGATCGGGCAGCGGTGATCCAAGACCTCGAGATGCGCCGTCTTCTGGCCGCGTTCGACCGGGATGTGCTCGACCCCACGGTGCTCCAGGATCTGCCACGCCCCCCGAGCAGCGAGCGCGATCCCCTGGTGCCCATGTCGCTGATCAATGCGGCCCGGGGCGTGCGCGAGGATCGGACCCTGGCACCGCCGCCCTCGGCGATGCCGCCGGTCTTGCCGGCGGGGGGCGTGCCGGGCAAGCGTCCAGGGCAGGCGCAGCCCTGACGGCGACCTTCTGGGAACGCCCCCTTAACCGGGCCCGGTAAATCGGCTATCACACAGTCTGACTTTCCCGGGTAGCGCCGCCGCATCCGGCGGTGCTTCTCCTCTTCAACGGATTCGTGAATGGACGCTCCCCTGCGTATTGCCATTGCCGGTCTGGGCACGGTCGGCCGTGGTGTCGTCAAGACCCTGACCCGCCATAACGATCTCATTGCCCAGCGCAGCCCCCGGCCCATTGAAATCGTTGCCGTTTCGGCCCGGGACCGGGAGGCTGACCGGGGCATCGACCTGTCCGGCCTGCGCTGGGTCGAGGACGCGCGGGAGCTGGCCCTGGCCAATGACGTCGATGTGGTTGTCGAGCTGATCGGCGGCGCGGAGGGCATCGCCAAGGATGTGGTCACCTCGGCCATCGGGGCCGGCAAGGATGTGGTCACGGCCAACAAGGCCCTGCTCGCCGTCCATGGCGAGACCCTGGCGCTCGCGGCCGACAGCGCCGATGTGGCCTTGCGCTATGAGGCTGCCGTGGCCGGCGGGATCCCCCTGATCAAGGGGCTGCGCGAGGGCCTGTCGGGCAATGCGGTGACCCGGATCACCGGCATTCTGAACGGCACCTGCAACTATATCCTGACCCAGATGGAAGATACGGGGGCGGATTTCGGGGATGTGCTCCAGGACGCCCAGGCCAAGGGTTATGCCGAGGCCGATCCCGGCGTTGACATCGGCGGTGTGGACGCGGCCCACAAGATCGCCATCCTGGCGGCGCTGGCGTTCGGGGCGCCGGTGCCCTTCGATAAGGTCCATGTGGAAGGGATCGAAGCGATCGAGGCGGACGATATCCGGTTCGCCGCCGAACTGGGCTACCGCATCAAACTCCTGGCGACGGCCGAATGGCTCGGACACGGACGGATCGGCACGCGGGTTCACCCGGCGCTTGTGCGCCAGCGCAGTCCCCTGGCGGAAGTGGGCGGGGTGATGAATGCCGCGCTCGTGGAAGCGGAACCGGTCCAGCGGGTGCTGTTCGAGGGCCCGGGCGCGGGCGAGGGACCGACGGCCTCCGCCGTCGTGGCCGATCTCATCGATCTGGCCCGGGGGCTGCGGCTGCCTGTCTATATGCCGGCGGGGGCGGAGCGGCTGGAGCGCACCAGCGTGCCGATCGAGGACCATGTCGGGGCCTTCTATGTCCGTCTGAAAGTGATCGATCAGCCGGGTGTCATGGCGCGCATCACCCAGATCCTGTCGGAATCCGAAATCTCCATCGAAAGCATTCTTCAACGGGGACGCCGGCCCAATGGGGTCGTGCCCGTCGTCATGGTGACCCATGAGGCGAAAGACGCGGTCATGGCCCAGGCCATTGCCCAGTTCGCCGCCCTTGAGGCCGTGACCGACGATCCCTGTCTCATCCGCATCGAGAATGTATGAGTAGCACGCGAGCGGCGAAGGGGGTTTCGCCGCTCATCCAGACTGAAACGTACAAGGAACAGGCCATGACTTCTGACCATGCCAATGCCCGGCCGCTTGACCGGACCCTGAATTTCGAGATTGCCCATGTGGCGGAAGCCGCGGCCATCGCCTGCGCGCCGTTCATCGGGCGCGGCGACAAGGTGGGCGCCGATCAGGCCGCCGTCGACGCCATGCGCACCGCCCTCAACACCCTTGATATCGACGGCACCGTGGTGATCGGTGAGGGAGAGCGGGACGAAGCGCCCATGCTCTATATTGGCGAGAAGGTGGGCACGGGCCAAGGACCCAAGGTCGACATTGCCCTTGATCCCCTGGAGGGCACGGGCCTGTGCGCCAAGGCCATGCCGAATTCCTTGGCTGTGCTGGCGATCGCCGATGGGGGCACGCTGCTCCATGCGCCCGATACCTATATGGACAAGATTGCCGTGGGCGGCGGATTGCCGGAAGGCGTGGTCGATCTCGACGCGGATCCGGCCGACAATATCCGTTCCCTCGCCCAGGCCAAGGGCGTGGCGCCGGAGGCGATCACGGCCTGCGTCCTGGAGCGGGACCGTCATCTCGATCTCATCGAAAAGATCCGCAGCACCGGCGCGGCCGTTCATTTGATTACGGATGGTGACATCGCCGGCGTGATACACACCACCGATCCGACCACGGGCATCGACATTTATATGGGGCAGGGCGGCGCCCCGGAAGGTGTCCTTGCGGCGGCGGCATTGCGCTGCATCGGCGGTCAGATCCAGACCCGCCTTGTCTTCCGCAATGACAATGAGCGTGGCCGGGCCAGCCGAATCGGGATAACCGATTTTAATCGTAAATATGCGCTTAACGACTTGGCGTCGGGGGATGTGGTCTTTGCCGCCACGGGCGTGACCAATGGCACCCTGTTGAACGGCATTGCCCGATCCGCCCAGGGGGTGAGCAGTCACACCATGGTCATGACCTCCCGGACCGGCAGTGTGCGGTGGATCCGCGCCCAGCATCGGGGAGGCTGACGGTCCTTCCGTCACCCCGCTTCTGAAAGGCGCTCACACCGTGCCATGCCTGGTGCGGGCGTGACCTGAGCCGACAAGATCCTGTCACCAGCGCACAATGAGGAGTGTTCGCTTGGCGTCTTCTCCCGTGCCCCATCCCATTCTTCCCGATCCGTCCGCCGCCCGCCGCCGATTGGCGGCGGCCGGGTCCTTGGCGGCTTCCGATGACACCGGGGTTGTTGACCTGGAAGACCAGGCGCTCTGGGGTGTCTCTGAGTCGGCCACGGGCCATGTCTGGCGTTTGAGAGACTGTCCGCTTTCAGAGGTTCAGGCGCTCGCGGCGGCCCATGCCCTGCCCGAACTGGTGGCGCGGCTTCTGGTCCTGCGGGGCGTTACCGCCGACCAGGCGGCATTGTATCTCCATCCCACCCTGAAGGATCTTCTGCCCGACCCGGATACGTTGCAAGACATGCAGGTGGCTGTGGCCCGCATCGTCAAGGCGGTCCAGAGCCGTGAGAAGGTCTGTGTGTTTGCCGATTATGACGTGGACGGCGGAACATCCGCCGCGTTGATGCTCCGACTGCTGAGGGCGCTGGGGCTGGAACCGGATCTCTATGTGCCGGACCGGGTGAAGGAAGGCTACGGCCCCAACGGGCCGGCCTTGCGGGAGATCGCCAAGACCGGGGTGAGCCTCGTCATCACGCTCGATTGCGGCGCGACCGCCGTCGAGGCCCTGGAGGAGGGCGCCCGGGCCGGGCTTGATGTGGTGGTGATCGACCATCACCTGGTCGAGGGGGAGTTGCCGAGGGCTGTGGGCATTGTCAATCCCAACCGCCCCGATGATATCTCGGGTCTTGGCACCCTGGCGGCCGTCGGCGTGACCTTCGTCGTTTCCGTGGGTGTACTGAGGGCCCTGCGCCTTGAGGGCTGGTTTGACAAGGCGGGCGTCGCGATGCCGGACCTGCGCCATTGGCTCGACCTCGTGGCCCTGGGCACGGTCTGCGACGTCGTTCCGCTGACCGGGTTGAACCGGGCCTTTGTCGTCCAGGGGCTGAAGATCATGGCGGGTCAGATCGCGCCTGGTGCCCAACCGCCCTTTCCGGGTCTCGCCGCTTTGGCCCAGGTTACCAGCCTTACCGAACCGCCGGGCACCTATCACCTGGGTTTCATTCTGGGTCCGCGCATCAATGCCGGCGGGCGCGTGGGCCGCGCGGATCTGGGCGCCCGTTTGCTGTCCACGACGGACGCCGAGGAAGCGCTGACCCTGGCGCGGGAACTTGATGCCTTCAACGGACAGCGGCGGGACATCGAGGCCGCCGTGCTCGACGACGCCATCGGCCAGGCGGAAGCCGCACTCGAAACTTGGCCTGGCCGGCCCGTACTCATGGTCCATGGGGAAGGCTGGCATCCGGGTGTGATCGGCATCGTGGCGGGCCGGCTCAAGGAGCGGTTCAAGCGTCCCACTCTGGCCTTGGCCCTTGATGGGGACACGGCGACAGGCTCCGGCCGTTCGGTCACCGGGGTTGATCTGGGGGCGGCCATTCTCGAGGCGCGGGACCAGGGGCTTCTTCTCAAAGGAGGCGGCCATGCCATGGCGGCGGGGCTGACGGTCGCCGTCGACTGCCTGGATGTGCTTGATCGTTTCCTGACGGATCGCTTGGGCAACGCCGTGGCCGAGGCCCGGGCCGACACGAGCCTGTGGGTCGACGCGACGATTGCCCTTTCCGGTGCCACCCGCAGTCTCTACGAGACCCTGGAAGCCACGGGCCCCTTCGGGGCCGGCAGCCCGGAACCCCTGGTGGCCTTGCGCGATGCCCAAATTGACTGGGTGCAGGTCGTGGGGGAGGCGCATCTGCGCGTTACGCTGGCAAGCCCGGAAGGCGCGAAGCTCACCGCCATGGCGTTCCGGGCCGTCGACACCGATCTTGGCCGGCTCTTGATGGAGGCTTCCGGCTCAGCGGTTCACATTACCGGTCATTTGCGGGCGGATAATTACAAAGGCCGGAACGGCGTCCAGCTCCATATCGTAGACGCCGCCCCGGCCTGATCTTCAGACCGGAGCTTCAAGCCTTGCTCAACATTTCGCCCATGGCGGCATGGACTTTCTGAATGGCCTTGAGGGGGCGGACCATGACCTTGAAGTCGCGGATCAGGCCATCCGTGTCCCACTGGATCATGTCCACGCCGTTGACATAGATCTTGTCGACCTCGGTTTCGAACTCCAGAACGGCCATTTGCTGGCAGTCGAAAATCCGGACATAGCGGAACATCTCTTCGTTCAAGGCCTCGCCCGCGGCCGTGAGATAGGCCTTGACGATCGGTTTGCCGATCTGAGGGGTGTGGACGACCGGGCTCCAGAACACGGCTTCCTCATGGAGCTGGGCGTCGATGCCTTCCGGGTCCTGGCCCGCCAGGATCCAGTCGAACCAGCGCTGGAGATGCGGGCTGTAACCGGTGAGATTCTGTTTGGGATGGTGTGCCATGGCGCCGCCTTCCGTTTGTCCGCTGTCACGAGGCCCCGCGCTCGCCGGATCAGGGCCGCCGGATCAGTCCCGGAAATTGGCGGACCGTTTTTCCAGCGCCGCCATCACGGCCTCAACCTGATTGGGGCTTCCGATCAGGTTTTCCTGTTCGATGGATTCCGTCAACAGGCCGGTATCGGGTTCCGAAATGGGCGCCTTGCTCAGCAGACGCTTTGCCGCCCGGATCGCATCGGGGCTCTTGGCGGCGATTTCATGGGCGGTCTCAAGGGCCGTCGCGCGGGGATCATCGCACAGGCGGGTCGCAAAGCCGAAAATCAAGGCCTCTTCCGCCGTGAAGATGCGTCCCGTATAAGTCAGCTCCCGGATGACATCATCCCGGGCGAGATGACGCATGATCTGGGTACCTCCCATATCGGGCACGAGACCCCATTTGATCTCAAGGATGGAAAAGCGGGTGTCGGGCGCGGCATAGCGCATGTCGGCGCCAAGGGCGACCTGGAAGCCGCCGCCAAAGGCCACGCCATGGACGGCGGCGATGACCGGAACCGGCACTTCCCGCCATACCCAGGCGGCGTATTGGGCCCGATTGGCAATGCCGTGGGTGCGGGGGGTCAGCATGGAGCGTCCACCGCTTTCCTTGCCGGTGCCGCTCCCGCCCTCCGCCATGCGTCCGAAATTGCCCATGTCGAGGCCTGCGCAAAAGGCGCGGCCCTCTCCGGACAGGACCACTGCGCGCACCGATGGATCTTCCTTCAAGCGGGTTCCCGTCTCGATCAAGGCCGCAAACATGGCATCGTCCAGGGCATTCATCTTGTCGGCCCTGGAAAGGCGCACATCCGCCACGCCGTTGTCGATCCGCAGTGAAATCCGCTCTTCCATCATCATCCCTCCTCGATCGTCGGCATGATCGTCGCCGACCCGCGTCTGACCTGCAAGGGGGCATAAGCGCCAGATGCAGGGGTGCGCGGAGGACCAAAGCCCCGTGCGCCCGAGATCACGGGGCGTGAGGCATCGGTTTGCCAGGGATTGCGCCATCGTTTTCACGCCTCTCCCCAATCTGATCATGGAACAGAATTAAAGCCTTTCTTTTTCGTTAAGCGTGTTGCCTTGCCGCAACACCAACTTATGGCCGCACAGGGTTGTTCGTCATCACCTAAAATGAATCCCCGTAATTCACAGACCGCAGTCTCACGTCTCACTGAGGCCTGTACGGATCTTTTCATCCGTATGGGACAGATAAGGGATGGGGCCGGGGCGGATGGTCTATCACCGCAAGGGCCGCCCCCCAATGTCCGTGGGTCCGGGGCGGACAGGAAGCCCGCTTGCTTTGAAGACAATGACGGTGAGGTCCGGGCCGCGTCCGGAACGACAGATTTAACGGGACAGGGGCCGTGCAGGCAAAGGCAACAAAAGCAAAGATGAGAAGACGCTCATTTGACCTTTGGCCGAATTATAGGATCTATGAAATATCGTCGAAATTGAATCGTTTCGCTGTCATAAATCTTTCACGCGTATAGATATTTTCAGCGGGCGGCACAACGGGGGATTGATTGATGAAAGCTGCTGCGCTTTCGATGATCGTGGGAGTTGTGGGTTGTCTCGCCGGTCTGCCCGCGGCCGCCGAACAGGGTTTCGGACAGCAGAGAGCATCCATCGAATATCGGGTGCCCCAAGGTTTCCAATATGGTTTCCAACAGCTCTTCCTCCTGGACAGCTCCCTCAATCTTTCCGGGGGCGGCCAGACCATGGGCGTGCAGCAGCAGGTCCAGACCAGGGTCGAAGGTAATGCCCAGGTTCTCAGTGTGCAGAACGGAAAACCGAGCCAGGTTCGGCTCAGTTTCGGGCCCGGCAGCGGCACCCAGATCACCATGAACGGCCAGCAGGCGCCGCAGCCTTTCCCGCTTGCGGGCCGTGAGGTGGTCGTTACCGTGCAAAATGAGAGTGTTGTCCAGATCGAGGCGGTCGGGGGCGGGGCGCTCCCCATGGATCCCGCCACCGTGTCGGTCATCTCTCCCGTGGTCGCGTTCGAGGATGCGCTCCGGCCGGGCCGTCCTGTCGGCGTGGGCGATGAATGGCCGGCCCAGATCAACGATCCGAGCGGCATGGGTCAGACCAATATGACGATCCGGGTCGTCGGTTTCCAGCAGCTGGGCGACCGGCGGGCCATGCAGCTTCAAGCCCAGGGCACGATGACCAACACGGCGGACGGCATGAGCATGAACGGCCCGCTGTCCGCGACCATGCTCGTGGATCTCGAGACGGGGCTGCCGTTGCAGATGAACGGAACGGCGAGTGTGGAGATCAGCGGCGCTTCCTTCCAGCAAGGCCAACAGATCCAGATCAATGGCAGTGGTCAGCTCTCCTCCCAGCTTGCGATCGCCCCCGGTGGGATGGCAGCGGGTCCGTCCCAGGGACCGGTCGGTGGTCCTCAGCAAACGCCCCGGGGCCCCGCGCCCGGCGCCATCGATACCCGCAACAATGATCCCCGGCTGGTCGGGGTCTTCAAGGGAGAAGCCATTGCGGGGGGCGGGAAGCATGCCGCCTACGTCAATACCCAGCTTTGGTGGGTCTTCCGTCGGGACGGCATCGTCTATTTCGGCGCCCAGAGCTTCTTCACGGCGACCAAGCGGGACTACAACCAGGAGATCGAATGGACGGCCCATGGCAACAGTGCCGGAAAAATCGATCAAGGCCGTTGGCGTACGGATGGCCGGATCCTGTCGATCCAGTGGGATGACGGGCGCAGCCTGCGCGTCGCCTACAGTTTCGAGCCCGACGGTTCCCTCGTGTTCCGCAATGCCAATACGGGCAAGCTGATCAATTTCTACCCCCGCGTCCATTGACGCGCGGGACGGAGCCGCGGGATGGGGCGTTGGCCAAAGCGCGCACCCCTTGTTTTTCGAGCAGGGCGTCCCGCCCATGACGGCGGCGTGCCCCTGTCCAGACCGGTGAGCGGATTTTCGATTTGCCACCGGTGGTCTGTTGATTGTAACAATCCGTTCCCGGTACGTTCCCGTCCCCAATCATGGAGGACGGATATGGGCCGACACGGGAACTACCAACAGACCAACACCAATCACTTGCTTCTGGACCTGAAAAATCTGCGCCGGGCCTGTTGCGGCTATCTGCCGAATGCGCCCGAACATGCGCCAGCTAAAGCCCTCAGGGATGCCATCGACGACTTCGCCGAGGCCATCACCGGGGATCGTAGCTATTTCCACGCCAAACATCCGGCCGCCCGGCACTAGCGTCAAAAAAAACAGACGGTCTTTGGCCCGCGAGCGCCATGACGAGCGCCTTAAAGGGGGCCGCTTCCGTTTGAACGGAAACGGCCCGGGGCTGCGCATCGGGAAGAATATCGATCAGGCGGGATCGTCGACCCAGAAATCGATGGCCGCTTCCCGTCGCCGGCGGGTGGCACTGTTAGGATCCTTGGCCTTGTAGGTGTCCCAGCCGTGGCGGCCATCCGCATCCGGAATCTCCCATCCACCGAGGGCGGCAACCGTAAGACCCGCCCCCAGGAGCTCGAAGCCCTGTGCCGTATACAGATCGGCTTCGACATTCTTGTTGATCATGAATTTGAGCTGGCGCAGACCCTGCTGGTTTTTCATCAGGAGCAGATCGATCAGCTTCTGCGTTTCCGTGGCAAGCTGATCATTGGGAACGACCCGGTTGAAAAGGCCGAGCTCCTGGCCGCGCCGGGCGGTATGGAGCGCACCGAGCAGATTGATTTCCTTGGTCATCCGACGGCCGATCAGCCGCGCCATGCGGGTCGTGCCGCCCCAGCCGGGGGTGATCCCCCAATCCACTTCCGGCATACCCCAGCGCGCCCGTTCCGTGACGATCACGAAGTCGGAGGCCATGGTCACCTCCAGGCCGCCGCCCACGCAATATCCGTCTACGGCGCAGATTGTGATCTTGTCGAGTTCCTCCAGGGTGTTGGCCATGTCCTGATACATTCGGACCCGGCGCATCGCCTGGTTGGCATTGCCCCAGGCGCCCGAGCCCATCTCCGTCAGATCGTCACCCGCACAGAAATTGCCGCCGGCGCCCGCAATGACGAGGATCTTGAAGCGTTCGACATCCCGGACATAGTCGAAGGCCCGATGGAGATCATCGGAGAGGCGGATGGACAGGGCATTCGTCACCTCCGGGCGGTTCAACAGGATCGACGCCACCGGACCATGATCCTCGAAAATCAGGTCCGTGAAGTCCGGCCGGGGCGGTTCGTTCAGGTCGGCGGTGTGAAGCTGGTTCATCGGCAATCCTCCCAGAATTCGATGACGCTGGACCCGCGCGGGACTTGTTGGCCCGGGTCTGATAAGTTTCAAAAAGCAACTTTCCCAGCTTGACGTAAGAGAGTTTCAAATTGCAACTAAAAAAATCCACCAAGGCGGGCGATCGCGGCCTAAGGCCCCTGACGGACAGCGTGGAGCGGACGCTCCAAGTCGTCGGTGACCGATGGATCTTTCTGCTGTTGCGGGAGGCCTTTTTCGGTGTGCGCCGCTTCGATGAGTTCGTTGCCAATACCGGCGGCGCCCGCAACATCCTGGCCGGACGGCTCAAACGCCTCGTGGATGATGGGATCTTCCGGAAGGAGCTTTATGGGGGCGGCAAGAGCCGCTTCGAATACCGGCTGACGGAGAAGGGCCGGGACCTCTATCCGCTCATTGTCCTGATGATGCAGTGGGGTGACCGTTGGCTGGATGACGGCTCCGGACCGCCGCTGCGCCTCATCCACCAACCCTGTGGGGGGACTCTCGGCGCACGGCTCGTATGCACAACCTGTGGTGGGGAGATCGATGCCCGCGAAACGACATGGCAACCGTGGGCTGAACAAAAGCGTTAATCCTCACATCCAGATGAGGCGGCGGATGACAGGGCATAACCTGCTGTGGGGATCCCGGTAGAGGATGGCGCCATCATGCCGGCCGGTGTCGTAAAAACGCAATGATCCGTGCACACTTGACGCGTTGCGACGGGGGCGTAGGGAAGAGGCGCTTGTCAAGGTTTGCTCGTATCAGGCCACGTGTCGGTTCCCCATCAAATTCGCTAGTGGATCGGTATCGGCACGCATTGCAACGATACCGGCAAGATCCGTCCTTTCCCTGGCTCCCCATGCATGTTTTAACTTCCGCCATATTGGTCCTATGGAACGGTGGAAGTGACGACATGGCAATCTTCGACCTTACCGGAAAAAAAGCGCTCGTCGTTGGCGTGGCGAATGACCAGTCCATCGCCTGGGGGTGCGCAAAGGCGTTCCGCGTGATGGGCGCCGATTTGGCGATCACCTATCTCAATGAAAAGGCCGAGAAATATGTTCGGCCCCTGGCCGAAAGTCTCGACGCTGAGCTCATTGAACCGTTGGATGTGGAGAAGCCGGGCGAAGATGCAGCGGTCATCGGCAAGATCCGTGACCGCTGGGGGCGGATCGATATCCTGCTCCATTCCATTGCCTATTGCCCCAAAGAGGATCTCCATGGTCGGGTGGTGGATTGCTCCGCACGGGGGTTTGCGATGGCCATGGACATTTCGGTCCATTCCTTCCTGCGCCTGTTGCATCTCTCCGAGCCTTTGATGCCGTCGGGGGCCACGGCGATGACCGTCACCTTCTATGGGGCTGAACGCGTGGTGGAGGACTACAACATCATGGGGCCCGTGAAGGCGGCCCTTGAGTCGGTCACGCGCTATGCGGCGGCGGAGCTGGGTTCCAAAGGGATATCCGTACACGCTCTATCGCCGGGGCCCTTGAAGACCCGCGCGGCGAGCGGCATCGCCCATTTCGATGAAATGCTGGCGGATGCCGCCGACAAGGCCCCCACCGGTGTCTTGGCGACCATCGAAGATGTTGGAGCCTATGCTGCGTTTCTTGCAAGCAGCGCAGCGCGCAATGTCACGGGCTGTGTGCATCCCATCGACGGCGGCTACGGGATCATGGGTTAGGCCGGCGAGCCCGTTGGGAGAAGGTTAAGGGGGCAAGGCATGGACATGAACCGGCTCGACGATGCAAGCCGTGCGGTCAAGGGTCTTGATGCGGCAACCGAGCTGGTTACGACACAGGCCGAGCGCGCGCAGGCGGAAAAGGTGTTGCGTTTTATTCTTGATGTCCCCGAAGGTGAGGCTGACCCCGAGATTCATGCCGCCTGGCTTGAGGTGAAGGCGCGGCTTGGTCTTCAAGATCTGAGGGATGCGGTGGAATGACAATGCGTTTACGGAACGTTCCCTATGATGCCCTTGAGGTGGGGATGGAGGCGAGTGAGACACGCCTCTGTCGCCTGGACGATCTCTATATCTTCGCCAATTCCTCCGGCAACCACAATCCGCTGCACATGCCGGACCAGGATGGTGACGGCGACGGCGTGCCCGAGGCCATGGCGCCCGGCATGTGGATCGCCTCGCTGATTTCGGCGGTGCTGGGCAACAAGCTGCCGGGCCCTGGCACGCTTTACCGTTCCCAGACTTTGCGGTTTCTGGGCCGCGCGATGGCCGGTGAAAATCTCACGGCCCGCGTCCGGCTGATCGAGAAGTTTGAAGGGCAGGGCGTGCGCTTCGAGACCTGGGTGGAAGACCACAGCGGCAACCGCATTGTGGAGGGCGAGGCCGAAGTCACCGCGCCGGCCGAAGCGCGCGAATACAGTCTTGAAGACGTGCCCGGATTAACCGTGCAGCGCCATCTGCATTTCGACCGCATGCTGGCGGCGGCCGAGCCCTTGCCGCCGATCCGCACCGCGGTGGTCGCGCCGGAAGAACGCGATTCGCTCGCAGGACCTCTCTTGGCTGCCGAGCATACCTTGATCGAGCCGGTGCTTGTCGGCGACCGGGACAAGATCGTGGCCGAAGCCCGGGAACATGGCTTTGATATCTCCCGTTTCGAGATCATCCATGAACCGGACCACCACGATGCCGCCGCGCGCGCCGTTGCCCTCGTCCATGAGGGGGCGGTCCAGGCCCTCATGAAAGGCCATCTGCATACCGATGTTCTGTTGGGTGAAGTTATCAAGAGCGATGGTGGCCTGCGCACCGGTCGGCGCATCAGCCATGCATTCGTCTTTGACGTTCCCGGCCTTGATCATCCTTTGATGATCACGGACGCGGCCATCAACATCAATCCGGACCTGGAGACCAAGGCCAATATTATTCAGAATGCCATCGATCTCGCCATTGCGCTCGGGGTCGAAAATCCCCGCGTCGGCATTCTTTCGGCCGTCGAAACCGTGAATCCCGCGATCCCGTCCACGCTCGATGCCGCGATCCTGTCGAAAATGGCCGACCGTGGGCAGATCACCGGCGGGATCGTGGACGGCCCGCTCGCCATGGACAACGCGGTGGATCTGGGCGCGGCACGGACCAAGGGGATCCATTCGACGGTCGCCGGTCAGGCCCAGATCCTGGTGGCGCCCAATCTCGATGCCGGCAACATGATCGCTAAGCAGCTCACTTTCCTTGCCCATGCGGAAGCGGGCGGCCTCGTGCTGGGCTGCAAATGCCCGATCATCCTGACGAGCCGCGCGGACAGCGCCAAGGCCCGTCTTGCGTCCTGTGCACTCGCGGCGCTTTATGCACGCGGGATCGCCCAATGAGCGCGGTCCTGACCCTCAATGCCGGCAGCTCGTCGGTGAAATTCTCCGTCTACGCTCAAAATGCGATCCTGGAGGAGCAGGCCAGCGGCCAGGTCGAAAATCTTGGGGCGGACGCCCGACTGGTCGTGGATCGACGGGGCCAGCGGGATGACTATGCCATTGGCGCGGCGGATCATGAATCCGCCCTCCATGCCATTCTCGAGGCGATTGCGCCGGTCCTGGATGGGCGTGATGTTGAGGGTGTCGGCCACCGGATCGTCCATGGCGGGACTGATTTCGCCGAGCCCGCTCTTTTGACCGACGCCGTGATGATGCGATTGTCGTCGCTTGCACCTCTCGCGCCCTTGCACCAACCCTACAATCTGGCGGGCGTGGTGGCGGCGCGGCGGGCGTTCCCGAATGCGGCGCAGATCGGCTGTTTCGACACCGCGTTCCACCGGTCTCATCCGTGGGTCAATGATACTTTTGCCTTGCCCCGGCGCTTCTACGCGGAAGGCGTGCGCCGATACGGTTTCCACGGACTGTCCTATCAATATATCGCGGAAAGTCTGGCGCGGGATTATCCGGACCTGGCCGAGGGACGGGTCATCGTCGCCCATCTGGGCAATGGCGCTTCCATGTGTGCCATGAGAAACGGTGTCAGCGTCGGATCCACCATGGGGTTTTCCGCCCTCGACGGATTGCCGATGGGCACCCGCTGCGGTCAGCTCGACCCCGGTGTCCTGCTCTATTTCATGGATCAGGGCATGAGTTCGGCGGAGATCACGGCGCTTCTCTACAAGGAAAGCGGGTTGAAAGGTCTTTCCGGGCTCAGCCATGACATGCGCGATCTCCTGGAGAGCTCCGCGCCCGAGGCCGCCCAGGCGATCGACTATTATGTCTTCCGTATCCGGCGCGAAATGGGTGCCATGACCGCTGTTCTCGGCGGTCTTGATGCCCTCGTCTTTTGTGGTGGCATCGGCGAACACGCCGCCCCCATTCGGGCCCGCGCCCTTGACGGCATGAACTATCTGGGTCTCGTGCTCGATCCGGCGACGAACGAACGCAATGGGCCGGTGATCAGCGCCGGGCCCGTGCCGGTCCTTGTCGTGCCGACGGATGAAGAGCGGGTGATTGCCGCCGCCACGGTCGGCTACTTGGATGCCAAGTCGGTCGAGTGAAGAAGATCCGTCATCGCAGTGTATGAAGGGGCGCCTGGATCATGAAAAACGCCTTGAAGCCGGAAGAGGCCGCCGCGCTGGTCGGGGACGGGGCAACCCTGATGATCGGGGGGTTCATGGGCGTCGGCTCGCCCCACCGCATGATTGATGCCCTGGTCGCGCGGGCGCCGAAGGATCTGACGGTGATTGCCAACGATACCGCACGGCCGGGTTTCGGGATCGGCAAGTTGGTTTCCATCGGCGCCATCACGACGCTGATCACGTCCCATATCGGTCTCAACCCGGAGACCCAGGAAAAGATGATCGCGGGCGAGATCGCCGTTGACCTCGTGCCGCAAGGAACGCTGGTGGAACGCATCCGCGCCGGCGGCATGGGGCTTGGCGGTGTCCTGACCGCGACCGGGCTTGGCACGCCGGTGGAAGAGGGCAAGCCGGTCATCGAAATCGACGGCGCGCGCTACCTGCTGGAACGGCCCCTGCGTGCGCATTTTGCCTTCATTGCTGCTCAAGAAGCGGACTATGTGGGCAATCTCGATTATTCGCTGACGGCGCATAATTTCAATCCGATCATGGCCCTGGCGGCGGACAAGGTGATTGCGGAGGCCCAAGTGATTGTGCCCGTGGGCGTCATTCCGCCCGATGGGGTCAAGACGCCGGGGGTTCTTGTCGATCACCTCCTTGAACGGGCCATGTGAAGGCTGGGATTTGAAACGGAGTGCCGACGGATGGACGTTCAGCAATGGGACCCCAAGGACGTGATTGCTGCGCGGGTCGCACAGGAAATCGAACCTGGCATGCTGGTCAATCTCGGCATCGGCCTGCCGAGTCGCGTTGCGAATTTTCTGCCGCCCAATTCGGATGTGTTCTTCCAGGCCGAAAACGGCGTGATCGGATTGGGGGCCCGTCCGCCGGAGGGCATGGAGGATCCGTTTCTCACGGATGCCGGCGGCGGTTTCGTTTCGGCCGTGCCCGGGGCGGCCTCGATCGACAGTGCCATGAGTTTCGGTCTCATTCGGGGCGGCCATCTCGATATGACGGTCCTTGGCGGGCTTGAAGTGGATTCGCGCGGCTATCTTGCCAATTGGACCGTGCCCGGAAAAATGGTGCCGGGCATGGGCGGTGCCATGGACCTCGTTGCCGGTGCCCGCCACGTGATTGTGGCGATGACCCACACCGCGAAGGGTGTGCCCAAGATCAAGACCGAGTGCACCTTGCCGCTAACCGCCCTGCGCCGTGTTGATCTTGTCGTCACGGAAATGGGCGTCATCGAGCCGACCGATCAGGGTCTCGTTCTGCGTGAACGGGGACCGAATGTGACAGTGGACATGATCCGCGCCGCGACGGAGGCGGAACTGATCATCCATGGGGAGCCACCGGAGATGCGCCTGCCATGACGGGCCGTACCAAGCGAAGAAACCGTTGAGCGGACGGTGGAAGAGAATGGACCATGATTGAGACCCTGATGCGCTATTCGCGCATAACCGAAATCGTCGGCGACATATTGAAAGTGTATGTTCCGGCTGCATCACCGGACGAGGAACCGGCCGTGAGGCTTGGCGATCTCGCGGTGATCGAGGACGGGTCGACGCGGTCAATGGCCCAGGTCATCAGTGTCAACCGTGACACTGTCTCCCTCCAGGTCTTTTCAGGGACGAAGGGCATTTCCACGACGGCGAGCGCGACCTTTCTTGGCCGTCCCATGCAGGTGGCCTATTCGGGAAATGTCCTGGGCCGAGTGTTCAGCGGTGCTGGCGAAACGATCGATGGCGGTCCCGACCTGTCCATGGAACGCCAGGTGGCGATCGGCGGGCCGTCGGTCAATCCCGTCGAACGCATCGTCCCGAAGAAAATGATCCGGACAGATGTTCCGATGATCGATGTCTTCAATTCTCTCGTCGAGAGCCAGAAGATCCCCATATTCTCCGTATCGGGAGAGCCCTTCAATCCGTTTCTTGCCCGTATCGGGATTCAGGCCGATGCGGACATCGTCGTCTTTGGCGGCATGGGCCTGATCTTTGACGACTATCACACCTTTCGCACGACCTTCGAGGATTCAGGCCTGTTTTCCCGCACGGTCATGTTTGTCAATCAGGCCTCGGACCCGATTGTCGAACGGCTGCTTGTGCCCGACATGGCGCTTGCGGTGGCGGAGCGCTTCGCCGTCGAGGAAGGCAAGCGGGTTCTCGTCCTGTTGACGGACATGACCGCCTATGCGGATGCCCTGAAAGAGGTCGGCATTTCCATGGAGCGGGTGCCCTCCAATCGCGGTTACATGGGGGACCTCTATTCCCAGCTTGCGCGCCGCTATGAGAAGGCCTGCGACTATGCCAAAGGCGGCTCCGTCACGATCCTCTCCGTGACGACCATGCCCGGCGACGATGTCACCCATCCGGTGCCGGACAATACGGGCTATATCACGGAAGGGCAGTTCTATCTCCATGACGGCGTGATCGATCCCTTCGGCTCCCTGTCCCGGCTCAAGCAGAATGTGATCGGAAAGGTGACGCGGGAGGATCACGGCCAGATCATGAACGCGATGATCCGCTTCTATTCCGGCGGGCGCGATGCGGAACAAAAACAGGCGATGGCGTTCGACCTCTCCGATTATGACCGGCAGCTCCTGAAATTCGCGGGGCTTTTCCGTGAGCGTTTCATGGACATCAATGTCGCCATGCCGCTTGAGGAAGCGCTGGATCTGTGTTGGCGCACCCTTGCGGAATGTTTCAAGGCGGATCAGTTGCTTATGAAAGAGGATCTGATTGAGAAATATTTTCCCCGGATCACGCCCGAAAATCCCGTAGCGGAAGATCTCCCGGATCTTGAGGCGGCGCCGTCGGACGGCGCCGGTGTCGCCCATGGCTAGGCTGCAGCTCAATAAATCATCGCTCGCGCGCGAAACGACAAATCTACGCGCCTATGAGCGTTTTCTGCCTTCCCTTGACCTGAAGCGCCGGCAATTGATGGCCGAGCGGGCCAAGGCGGCGCGGGAACTGGCGGTCACGAAAACCGCGATTCAAGAGATCGTCCGTGATCTGGGGGCCGGGGCCCCCATGCTCGCCAATACCGACGTCACGCTTGAGGATCTCGTCTCGGTGGAGCGTGTGGACTATGGCGAAGAAAATGTGGTGGGCGTGTCGCTGCCGACCTTGGCGGCCGTTGAGACCCATATCCGACCCTATAGCCGCCTTGCCAAACCCCATTGGGTCGATCTGGTCGCAGCAAGGCTCCGCGACGCGCTGATCGTCAATTTGCGCAAGGATGTGGAAGAACGTCGCGTGGCACTGCTCGAAGATGCGGTCAAAACGGTGGCGCAACGGGTCAACCTGTTCGAGAAAGTGCTCATCCCACGAACCAAGGAGAACATCAAGCGGATCAAGATTTATCTGTCCGATGAGCAGGTGAGCGCCGTGGTGCGCTCCAAACTCGCCAAGCGCAAGCACGCCGAAGCGGCGGCTTCGGCTTCCCCACCGTGAGGACGCTGCCATGACCATTGCGTCGCTCAACCGTGTCACTGTCATCGGACGTGGGGTCGACAAGGCAGCGCTGCTCGAGGGGCTCCAGTCCCTTGGCTGCCTTCACCTCGTGCCCATGAAACGGGCCGGGCAAGGCGCCAACGCGGATGCCGACGGTGATGTCACGCTAGAAGGCGGAACCGAGATCGCCAATGCCGTCAAGGCCCTCAAATTCCTGACGGATGCCCCCTATCAGCGGCGGCAGGTCCGTAACCCGGCCGGTTTCCGGATCGGCGAGGCGGTGCCCACAATTCTTGATTTGAAGACGCGCCTGCGGGTGGCCCATGACCGGCGTGATTTCCTCCTGACCCGGATCGCCGATGTGGAGCGTTGGGGGGAGATCGACTTCTCGCCCGCGGGCGCCCCCGGCGGCCAGCATTTGTGGTTCTACGAACTGCCCCTCGGCAAGCGGGCAGCCCTTGACGGGATCCATCTGCCCTGGCGCATCATTGGCACGGACCACCGCACGGCCTATGTCGTGGTAATCGCGGCAAAGGAACCACCGCCGGGTCTTCTGCCGGTTTCCCGGATCAAACTCGGCGCAAAGCCGCTCAGCGTGCTGCGGGACGATCTTCTGGAAACGGAAATCGAGATCGACGACCTCATGTCGGAGCGCGTCGCGCTGACCCGGTACATCTATCTGCTTACATCTAATCTCTATGAAGCGGAAAACACGGCGGCCCTGCGCAATGCGGAAAGCGGCACCTTCCAGGACGCCGCGCTTGTCGCCCTTCAAGGCTGGGCGCCGATCGATCATCTGGATGGCATAGAAACTTTTGCCCGAGAGAAGGGGTTTGCCTTCCTCGCCGAGGCGCCGCAATCGGGGGACACGCCTCCCACATTGCTGCGCCAGCCCGAGACCCGCATCGCCGGTGCGGACCTTTCCATGTTCTATCAGGTGCCGGGCTACCGGTCCTGGGATCCCTCCGTCGTCATCCTTGTTTCCTTCACGATCTTCTTTGCCATGATCATGTCGGATGCGGGCTATGGCCTCTTGCTGGCCTCTATCATGGCGGTGTTCTGGCGCCGGCTCGGCCGCAGCGTTCAGGGGCGATCCTATCGGCGGCTTGGCGTGGCCCTGACGGGGGCGACCATGCTCTATGGTGTCCTCGTTGGCAGCTATTTCGGCGTGCCGCCTGCGGATGGGACACTCCTGTCCCAATTCAACCTTCTCTATGTTGATGATTTTGACACCATGATGCGCCTGTCCATCGGCATCGGCGTTGTCCATGTGGTGCTGGCCAATCTGTTGGCGGCGCGGGCCCGGTGGGGCGCGCCGGACATCTTGTCAAAATTCGGATGGATCGCCGTCAGTCTTGGAGGTTTTGCCCTATGGCTTGGCGGAGCCGTGAGCGGCATCCAAACGATGGCCGTGCTGATGATGGGCGGTGGGGCCCTTCTGATTTTCTTCTTTTCCAGCACGGTACCGGCGAAAACAGTCGGTGACCATCTGCGCCGGCTCTTCGACGGGACCCAGGCGTTGGCAGGTGTCATGACGGCTTTCGGGGACATTCTGAGTTATTTGCGTTTGTTCGCACTCGGTCTGGCCAGCGCCTCCCTGGCGGTGACCTTCAACCAATTGGCGACCCAGGCGAGGGCGGAAATGCCGGGGCTCGGCCTCCTCGCGGCCGTGATCATTCTGGTGGTGGGACACGGCCTGAATTTCGCTCTCGCCATCATCAGTGGGGTCGTACACGGATTACGGCTCAACTATATCGAGTTTTTCAAATGGGGGTTTGAGGACGAAGGATACGCCTTCAAGCCTTTTGCAAGAAAAGAGGTGGAACCGTGACCGAGTTTCTCTTTCTGTTGGGGTGGGTCGGCATCTATGCGCCGGTCGCCTTGGGCGCCATTGGCAGTGCCGTCGGCTGTGCCATTGCCGGGTCCGCGAGCATCGGGGCCATGCTGGAGACGGAAAGCGGATACGGACGATATGTCGGCATGTCCGTCTTGCCGTCGACCCTCGTCATCTATGGCATTGTCGTCATGTTCACGCTGAACCGTCCGGTGACCGCTGAAAACGCAGGCGCCCTTTTTGGCATCGGTCTGCTGGCCGGGATTGCCTTTCTCTATGTGGGCATCTGGCAGGGCAAGGCCTGCGCGTCGGCGATTGCCGCCAGCAAGGACAAGCCGGAGATCTTCGGGATTTCTCTGGCTCCGGCGGCGATCATCGAAGGTTTTGCCGTCTTCGCGTTCGTCTTCGCCCTTGTCGCCGCCGGCGGCATTCCTGCCAGTTGATGGGGGGCTGTGATGGCAAAAAGGGAGTCTACGGACAACAGCATCTCCAAGGGTGTCAACGAGCTGATCGCACGCCTGCGCGAGGATGGCGTGGAGGCCGGCCGAACGGAAGCGGCAAGCATTCTGGACAAGGCCCGGGCCGAGGCGGCGGCCTTGCGCGAAGCGGCCCAGGCCGAGGCCCAGGCCATGCGCGACAAGGCACGCCAGGAGGCGGAAGCCTACCGGCAGGCGGGCAAGGATGCCCTTGAAGCGGCAATCCGCGATGCGATCCTTGAACTCAAAATTCAAATGACGGAAAGGTTCCGCGCCGACATGCGCCGGCTCGTCTCCCATGAAATGACGGATACGGTTTTTCTGGGCCGGATGATTCTGGAGCTGGTCGGCCATGCCCGCGACCATATCGATACGGATGGTCCCATGGAAGTCATCCTGCCGGTGAGGGCGATCGATATCGAGGAATTGCGCCAAAAGGCGGATGAACTGGAGAACAGTCCCCTGACGGACTTTGTCCGCAGTATTGCCGGCGACCTGGCGCGCCGGGGGATCAGTCTGTCCATGTCGGAGGATCTTTCGGCGGGTGCCCGCATCTATCTGGAGAATGAGGACATTACGGTGGACCTCTCAGACACGGCCGTCGCCGACATGCTGGCGCGCCACCTGCAACCGCGATTTCGCGCCATCCTCGAAGGCGTCGTGAAATAGTCCAAGAGGCCAGGGATCGGGTGATCAACCACGATAAATACATCATGCTGATGGCGAGCCTGCCGCGGCCGGGGCCGCTCTTTGCCGAAAAGCAGACACCCATCTCCCGGATCCGGCTGGAGCGGCGTTTGAGTCAGTTGGATCCTGAGGACGCGGTCACGCTCGCGGCGGTGGAACGTGCCCTGGAGTGGCGGCGGATCAATGATGACGCCACGGATGAAAGTGTGCTGGAGCGGGTGGATGAAGCCCTGGCCGCCACCGCAAGCGAGACGCTGCGCACCGTGATCCAACGCCGCATGGAGATCAGAACGTGCCTTGCCGCCTTGCGACGCCGTGCCGCTGGCGAGGAAGCGCCGCGGGCGGGTGAGGTCTGGGGCTATGGCCGATGGCGTGCACGCATGCGCCGGAATTGGAGCGCGCCCGGTTTCGGGATTGATCATATCGTCCCCTGGCTGAAGGAAGCGAACCGCCTCCTTTCGGACGGGGATGCCTATGGGCTTGAACGGCTATGTCTTGAAGTCGTGTATCGGGACCTTTCCCGCTATGGCGGCCTCCACCAGTTCGATATCGAAGCGGTGGTCATCTATGTGCTGAAATGGAGCGTGATCGATCGCTGGAGCCGCTACAACGCTGAAGCCGCGTCGCGCCGTTTTGAAGAATTGCTGAATGCGGGCCTTGATGCCGCGGCGCAGGTCGCCGGTGTCGCGCCGCAAAGGATGGGAGCCAGACCATGAGCGAAGCGGGTGTCACCAATCCG
>CAZFWG010000016.1:55639-57093 GCA_964522525.1 uncultured Alphaproteobacteria bacterium
CGCGCCGAGAAATGGGCGTTTACGCCTTGCGTGCGGATCGGCGACACGGTCAAGGCGGGGGATGCCGTGGGTGCGGTCCCGGAAGGCCGGTTCTCCCACAAGATCATGCTGCCCTTTGATTGGCCCGGGGAATATACGGTGTCATGGATCCGTGAGGACACGGTTCGCGGCTCCGAGACCGTCGCGCGGGTCACCGATGCCAAAGGCGCCGAACGCGATGTGACGCTCTTTCAGACATGGCCGGTACGTCGTGCCCTGAACGCCATGTTGCTCAAGACGGGCCAGTCGAAACGCCGCTTTCCCGAAGAACCCATGGCGACCACGCAGCGGTTGATCGACACGTTCTTTCCCATTGCGCGGGGCGGCTCGGCCTGTATTCCAGGGCCCTTCGGGGCGGGCAAGACCGTCTTGCAGAACCTCATTTCCCGCTTTTCTTCCGTTGACGTTGTGATCGTTGTGGCCTGTGGCGAGCGGGCGGGGGAAGTCGTCGAGACCATCAATGATTTTCCGAAACAGACGGATCCCACTTCCGGTGGCAGTCTGATGGACCGGACCGTGATTGTCTGTAACACGTCATCCATGCCTGTGGCGGCGCGCGAAGCCTCCATCTATACCGGCGTGACCGTGGGCGAATATTATCGGCAGATGGGTCTCGACGTGCTTCTGATCGCCGATTCCACATCCCGCTGGGCCCAGGCGATGCGGGAAACCTCGGGCCGCTTGGAAGAGATTCCGGGGGAGGAGGGTTTCCCGGCCTATCTCGAATCCAGCATCAAGAGCGTCTATGAGCGTGCAGGCCTCATTCAAGCCAATGACGGCTCCGTTGGGAGCCTGACGATCATCGGGACGGTTTCGCCGGCGGGCGGCAATTTCGACGAGCCGGTGACCCAGGCAACCCTGTCGACGGTGAAATGCTTCTTGGGATTGTCCTCGGCGCGGGCCTATAAGCGCTTCTACCCGGCGGTCGACCCGTTGCTGTCGTGGTCGCGTTATCTCAATCAACTGCGTCCATGGTATGATGAAAAATTCGGGGCGGGCTGGGTCGATCGCGTCACCGAGATGACGGAACTCCTGCGCAAGGGCGATGGCGTTCAACAGATGATGCAGGTGACCGGCGAGGAAGGGGTCACCATCGATGATTTCGTCACCTATCAAAAATCGCTGCTCGTCGACATGGTCTATCTGCAACAAGATGCATTTGATGAGGTGGACGCTTCAGCACCCCTCGAGCGACAGAAATTCGTCTTTGACAAGCTCTATCAGGTCGTCACACGTGGATATGACTTCCCCGACAAGACGGCCGTGCGGGACTATTTCACCAAAATGACCGGGCTTTGGAAGAACTTCAACTATGCCGCCAAAGGGGCACCGGACTATGACCGTCTTCTGGCGGAGATCGATGCACTCACGGCATCCGTGTGAGTTAATGTGGGGGTGTCCTGACCGTGACCGGG
>CAZFWG010000016.1:57193-63063 GCA_964522525.1 uncultured Alphaproteobacteria bacterium
CTCGTCGCCGATATCATCGATCATGACGGAATCATGCGGAGACAGCATGAAGATCAGATCGTCATTGTACGCCCGCGCTTCGGTCTCGGCCCGCGCATCCTGATTGAGGGCCTGGGCGAAGGAGACAAAATCCTCCCGGGACACAAGAGTATGAGAAGTCTCGTCCCAGCTGATGATCAAGGTATCATAGGCAATCCCGACGCCGTCCTGTAGCTGAAATCCTTGGATCCGGTCATGGCCCTCGCCGGTGATGAAGATATCCCGGTCTCCTTCCGTATCGATCAGCCGGTCATCCCCCCCCAGACCTTCAAGAACGTCGCTGCCCCGATTGCCTCTGATCGTGTTGTCCATATCGTCGCCGACGACATGATCATGGCCGCCCGTGCCGCGAAACTCCCGCCCGGAGCCCGGAAGAATCCCTTTCCGTACAAACTCGGCACCGTGAAAGAGAAGGGTGGTCGCGTCCAGTTGACCTTCCTCCACGATCTCTTCAAAACGGATGGAATCGACGGGCCTGCCCAAAGCGTCCCGTGCCAGGATCAAGGTCAGTGTGGATCCTCTGACAACAGCGGATGTATCCGCATTATCGTCCGTGGCAAGTTTATCAACAAACTCAACGAACGCTGACTGTGTACTGAGGGATCGTTGCTCACCTTGGAACGTGAACTCCACGGTGTCATAGGATTGCCGGCCCTCGGTCTGCACTCGAAAATCCGTGATGATGTCGTTCCCGCCCAGCGTGAGATCGACAATGTCACGGCCTTTCTCCGTAGCAATATCATTATTGCCGGCGGTGCCGCGTATGTGATCATCCTGCCAGCTGGTCCAGATATGCTCGATGTTCCGGATTTCCGCACCGATCAGAACGCCATCCTTGTTCATGAGACCGACATTGAGGTCGATGACGGGCGCCTGGTCCAAGACGCGTTCCAGGAAATACCAGGAGGTGATCAGCAAATCACCGCTTGAAAACGCTTCTCGACCGAAATCGTCGACGGAGGACGAGTCGCCGCCATCGAACAGGCGATCATTCTTGTAGGACCTCAGCACGTCGTCGCCATTTCCTCCGTAAAGGGAGTCACGGCCATTTCGTCCGTTCAAGTGATCATCGCCGTCGCCGCCTTCCAGAAGATTGGCGCCCAGGGATCCCCTGAGCCGGTCATCGCCATCGCCACCAATCAATGTGTCCCGCGCCTTCCCGCGGCCGGCGCGCAGACTGTCATTGCCCCCTTGGCCTAAAAGAAAATCGTCGCCCATTTCGCCATCAAGGTGGTCGTCGCCCTCTCCGCCCAGCAAGATGTCCTGGCCATCGCCACCAAGAAGAATGTCATTGTCGTCTTGACCCAGTAGAATATCGGCGCCATCACCCCCGCTCAGGATGTCGTCACCGCTGCCGCCCAATAGGAAATCATTGCCCTCTTCACCATACAGACTGTCATGTCCTTGACCGCCGAGAAGCGTGTCCTGACCCTCACCGCCGAGGAGCAGGTCATCATCTTCTTCACCCAGAAGGAGGTCGTCGCCGCCACCGCCCATGAGGGTATCGTCACCGGCCCCGCCCAACAGCAGGTCGCGCCCTTCATCCCCCGCCAACATATCCGGCTCGTCCGTACCGGTCTGTTCATCATCGAACGGGCCTTCGAGAGCTTCGCCAAGATCAAAGTCTGGAATGAGGATGAACGGATCGCTCTCCGGAAGGGGGGGGAAGGGCACACTGAAGATGTAGTCACTTGTCGGCACGTCCATATCCGGGCCATCGCTGACCAACCCAGTGTCACCTTCCTTCGAATACTGATCGGCTTGTTGGTGGGTGTCCGGGCGCTCGGTGCTGCTTTGCCGGGTGTCTGAAGCGGCATCGGCTCCAGCCTCGGACAAGGGCGCGTGAATAAGGAAATCGGTGCCTGGGGAAGGGGTTCGGGTTTGCGAGGCCGGACCTGCAAAATAGGCACTCATGTGTATCGCTGCGGGCTCGATCAGGGACGGTATCGTAAGGAATGGCCCGTTATGACTCCCTTCCTGTCCCTCGGAATCCATTCTTGCCCCTCGGGCTTCCGCAAGGTGCGATGCCGCATCATCGGAAGGCGGCGTTGTATCGGATGGGCTTGAGATCAACACCGGCCCCCCTGCGCGGGCCATGCCCTGGGAGATCAGCAGGGCGACCCCCGTCTTCAGCATGAAGAGCAGACTGTCCAGCAGGGACATTTCATGGGAAACTGAGGGAACCCCGGATGGTTTTGGCGTGCTGAGGTCCGCGTTTGAGTTTCTCTCGGAGGCGGCCGCCCGGCGTTCCTTTCCCGGCACGTCCCAGGGAGCCAGAAGAGCCGCGATCAGACCGCCCAGGATCGACCGATCAAAGCGCCTGAAATGCTGGACCAACATCTGCTGGGATTGCCGCGTCTCCGGACCGGCGGCACCGCCTGCAATGATTTTGGCAAGGATTTCCGAAAGGGTGTATCCGGAATAGGTGAGGTCTTCCTGGGGAAACTCCAGAAACATGCCCGTCTCGAAGCGGGCAAAATGGGCAATGATGTCCTGACTTTCCCGCGTGACGATGCTTGCCCACGGCACCTGACGATCGGACAGGCCCCAGGCCACATCCAGATCGCCATGAAGGCTGCTCAGAATATGGCGAACCTGGAAGATCTGGGCGCGTTCGGTGGTCGTCCAATCGGGGATGAATTCATCCGCTGGTCCAACAATCTTGAAGCGAGGCATGGGCGCTTCATCCCTTATGCCAGGTCGTCAAGGTCATCCCTTTCGCTCAAGGGTTTACAGCATTTCGACCGGTTGCCCATCATTGCATAAAGTCCCGGCTCCATATGTTCAATGACGGTGATGGCGAAGACTTCAGCGTCGATCCCGAGTTCAAAGGCCCAGCGATGATAGAGGGATTGTGGAATGCGGCCGATGCCATTTTCCACTTGAGAAACCGATGTATGGAGTTTCAGGCCAAGCTTCTTGGCAAGCTCCGTTTGCGTGAGGCCTGCCTCGTCGCGTTTTTTCTTCAGCCAGGTGCCCAGATACCTTCTCAACTCTTTATGGTCATCCTGGCTGATCTCATATGCATGATTGGCACCCATCCAATCCACTCCCCGACAAATATCGATCATGACCAAGATTGAATATGGCTGTCTCGGATCGCCCGCCGCTCTCCCGCATCACCATTTGTGAGAGTGCGACGCATAGGGATCTTTCAAGGCGTTCAACCGAGACACATTCTTTGAACCTTACCATGTCACTCCCACTGCGGCAATGACAAAAAAGTAATTCTTCCCCGCATTTGTTGACGTTGTTTTCTTGAGCAAAAAATGCTCATTTCCGAAACGCGCATTCGATCTTGTGAATGCATGGGCATAAAATGCTCATCTTAGGCGGGTCATTCCGGAGCGATACGGCTTTCGGCATGACCTGAAAAGCGCATGAAGCCCTGGGCGCGGCGGCGATGGCGCTAAGGGGAGGAGCGGTTTTGCGACGCGCCTTAAGGGCGATGGCAAAGCCGGTCAGCCCGAGACGAGTGATGGTGAAACGTGTCAGTGGCTGAGTTGACGGCTAGTCAGGGAGTAAGGATCGATGGCTTTCGGACCGGATGGTGAGATCATTGAGGGTTGTCCTGTTACGGGGGCAGCGGTTTGCCACTGCGATGAGAAAAATGACGACGGCGGCCTGACGATCGAGCATAACCACACGCCCTTTCCCGATACGGACGGTACCCTGGCGGCGAGGAAGGCGGGGGAGCATGAGGCCTTCTTCGACGCCATCTCGACGCTCTATGGTCTGGGTGATCTGCAAAGGGAGCAGGTGGCGGGAGAAGGGGCCAAAGTCTATGTCGCCAAGCAATCCGGTGCCTGGAGTGATCCCGAGACCTGGCTTGACGGGGAGGTGCCCGGCCCCAATGCCCTGGTGATCATTCCCAATGACGTGGCGCCGGACGGCGCCGTCACGCCGATCGAGGTGACCTATGACGTGGTGCCGGGATCGGCCCATGATGTGCCGCTCTATTCCGTGTTTGTTCAGGGGGCGCTTGATTTCGCCACGGACCAGGACACACGGATGGAAGTGGACAGCCTGCTGACCGATATGGGTTCCCGCCTGACCATCGGTGATGGGGGCAATGAGATCGGCGGTGGCAACACGGCCCAGATTGTCATTCGGGAAGACACTCAGCCGTCGGATGCCCGGCCCTGGGATCCAGGCCAGTTCACCAAGGGCATCGTGACCATGGGCGCCGTGCGCATTGCCGGGGAGGACACGACCTCAAAGCTTGCCCTTGTCGAGGATGTGGAGGCCGGAGCCACGGAACTGGTGTTCGAGGGCGAGGCCGAGGGCTGGGATGTGGGGGACACCATCGTCCTTCAGGGGACCCATACCGATCCTGACGGCTCCCATGCGGATGATACTCGGTTCCATGATGAGGAACTCGAGATCACGTCTGTTCGCGTGGAGAACGGCCAGACCATTGTCGCGTTCACCAATCTGCATACGGGCGGCAATGCGTTGCGCTTCGACCATACCCGTCCCGACGGCGCGGAGGGCTTGAACATCTATGCCGCCAATATGACCCGGTCGGTACAGGTCAGTTCGGCGGCCGGAGAGGAGAGCCTGTCGGTCAATGGTGGCGATGTGCACACCCGTGGCCATGTCATGTTCATGCACAATGATGATGTCATGGTGCAGGATGCGTCGTTTACGGATATGGGCCGCTCGGACAAGGAAAAACTGCCATCGGAGGACAACAATGCCAAGGGGCGCTATGCCCTCCATTTCCACCGTACGGGCTCGGAGGATATCGAGGGGCAGCCGGCGATTCTGGACGGTGTGGTCATTGATGGGTCCCCGGGCTGGGGTATCGTCCATCACCAGGCGCATCTCAATGTCCTGGACAGTGTCGTGTACGAAACGACGGGCTCCGGTATTGTGGCCGAGGCCGGCGACGAGATCGGCATCTGGCGGGACAATTTCGTCCTGAAGGTAACGGGCACCCAGCCCGCCGCCGGCGATACGAACGCAAGCAATGTCGATTTCTGGACGGTGGCCAATCCGCTTGGGAACAACACTTTCAATGAAGCCTCCGCGACGACGGCTTTCGATTTCGGCCGTGCGGAGGCCTATTGGGTGCAAGGGGCCGGTCTGGTCAAGATCGAGAACAATACGGCCGCCAGCGCGCCAACGGCCATTACGTTCTTTGCGGACAGTTGGGAACTCGCCAACAAGGACGCCAAGACCGTGGCCGTCGGAAATCTACGCATCCGGGAAGAAGACGGAACGATTACCGAGACCGATGCCTACAGGGCGCTGATTGCCGCCGGCTACACCAATGAAGACCGCATCGCCGTAGGCGCCGCGCCACCCAAGGGGATTGATGGTTTTGAGGCCGCCAATGTGGACAACGGGGTCGTCACCTGGCTCGTGATGCGCAATCCGAATGGGGACGAAAACCTCAATCCGATCTATACGACGGGCGACTACAACGGGCCGATAGAACATGATGCCGCCACGACGCTGCACGATCTCACCCTGTGGAATGTCAACAAGAATGGCGTGTTGCTCGCCCATAGCAGCCAGATCGCGGTCGAGAACGCCATGGTCATCGGTGCCGGGGATGGCGACATCGCCTTCAATGAGGATCCCACCGATCTGAATGACGTGACCGGTGTCGCCTTCGGCATCACCGGCGACACCCATCATGTGACGTTCACCAACACGACCTCCACAGGCCTGGAGCAGGAATTCTCCGACGCCATTGGCATCGGTCCGCGAGAGGAAGATCGGGTCAACGGCACGGATGGACAGGATGTCCTGGAAGCCCATGACAAGTCCGTAGACGACGTCTATTTCTATGGCGGCGCCGGTGATGATTTGCTCAAAGGCGG
>CAZFWG010000016.1:63163-64707 GCA_964522525.1 uncultured Alphaproteobacteria bacterium
TTTGTGGAGGAACACTTCACGCCGGTCATGGATTTCACCCATCCGGTCGCCGTGGCGGCGATCCCGGACTGGGTCGATCCGGATGATTATGCGGCCGGTATTGACCCCCGTCGTCTGGGTGAGGAGGGTCCCCAGCTCGACACCGCCGCGGATTTTGGCATCGATGTCTCCGGTCTCGAACGCTACGATCTGGGTGTGGGTCAAAGGACAGGGGGCTCCCGCGTGTCCCCCGGCGTGTCTGCGAATGGCAAGTTGGGCGGGGGATATGTCGTCGGCGACGACGGCAACAACCGCAATTTTGGGACGAACCATGACGATGTGCTCGAAGGCGGCGGCGGCGACGATTTTCTGGATTTGAAACTGGGGTCGGATATCGCCATCGGTGGCGCTGGCGATGATCTGATACGTTCCGGTCTGCGCAACAATGGGTCGGATGAGAACAATATCGATGCCCGGGAAAATCCGGATCGCTACTATGGGGGCAGCGGCCATGACGCGGTGAAGGCCGGCTCCGGCGGGACCCTGGGCTTCGATGACTTCTCCCGTGACGCCACCAGCATTGAAGAGATCCGCGCGAGCCGGATCGTCGGGGCCGACTATGATTTTGATGGCACGTTCAGCCCTGAGAATATCTTAGATTTCCGCGGCGTGGATTTGCTTGGTTTCAGCAATCTGACCGTTGGGGGGCCGGGCCGTGGCCTTCCCATCAGAGCCGGTGATGGTGACGACATCGTCTATGGCAACCGGGTGAACAACCGCATCGAGGGGGGCGCCGACAATGATCGCCTGTCCGGCGAGAGTGGCCATGACACGATTGAAGGCGGCGCCGGTGCCGATATCATTCGTGGCGGGTCGGGGACCAATATTCTGTATGGAGAGTACGAGCCGGACAACCGGAATGACATTCCGCCGGTCAGTGCCGATGTCTTCCAGATCGGCGCGGGCGAGACCACCACGATCATGGATTTCGACATCGGCATGGACCGTATCGAGTCCACCTCTGCCCTCGCGGCCGTCAACCGGATCGTAGAACCTGGATCCCGTCAAAGAGATCCGGACATCATCTCGACGGAGCTTGTCTTCGAGAACGGCTCGACCGTGCGCCTGGATCGCATAGACCCGGTTGATTTCAATCCAGGCACCATCACGGTCGTGACTGCTTTTGAGGAGTGGATCCCAGGCGCGCGGAGCGAAGCGGAGTGGGCCGCCATTGATAACCCGGCCTTGCGAGGGGAGCGGTTGATCATCGAGAACTACAATCAGGGCCATGGCACCGCGCCGAGCATCAGCCCTCCGACGGATTCGATGAACCCGCTGGTGCCCACGGCGGACATCGTCGGTACGGATGGCAATGATAGCCTCTACAGTGGCGATGAGGCGGAAATGTTGGAGGGTCTGGCGGGGGATGACTATCTTGCCGCTGGGGCCGGGGATGACACGCTCCGTGGCGATGAGGGAGACGATGAGCTGTGGGCGGAAGGTGGGAATGACCTTCTCGATGGGGGGACGGGTGAGGATATGCTGGCCGGCGGCTCCGGCAACGA
>CAZFWG010000016.1:64807-66784 GCA_964522525.1 uncultured Alphaproteobacteria bacterium
TGTGGGCCGGGGAGGGCGATGATGTTCTCAATGGCGGCGCGGGACAGGATCTTCTCGCGGGCTGGGTCGGCAACGACACGCTGAACGGCAATGACGGGGATGATGCGCTGTGGGCGGAGGACGGCGATGACGTTCTCAACGGGGGCACGGGTGAGGATATGCTGGCGGGCGGCTCCGGCAACGACACTCTGAACGGCAATGAGGACGATGACCAGCTCTGGGCGCAGGAGGGCGATGACGTTCTCAATGGCGGGCTGGGTGACGATCTCCTGGTCGGCGGCGAGGGCGACGATATCTTGACCGGCGGTGTCGGTCAGGACGTGGTCTATGGCCAGAGCGGCAGCGACGTCTTCGTCATTGTGGAAGGGACAATTCACGACGTAGTCGGAGATTTCACGGCCGGCGAGGACCAGATTGATCTACGAGCGTTCCAGAACATCCAGAATTTTGAGGATCTGATGGCCCGCGGCACCGATATCGGCGGCGCGATCCAGTTCAATCTGGATGGCAGTAACGTCCTGACCCTGATCGATGTGAGCGAGGCCGATCTCAGCGACGCCGACTTTCAGATCGGGTAAGACAGAAAGGCATGCCCGGCGGCGGATCACTCCGCCGTCGGGTTACGGCGCTCCTCCGGGATCTCACCCGTGAGGATCCAATCACGCAACAGGGGAAAATAGTCCGGCTCCCAATCGCCGTAAGTCCGTGTGCCGTCTGCGGCATCGCTGACCTGGCGGATGCCGTGGCCCGCATGGGGAAAGATCACCATATCAAGGTCGGGCTGTGTCTGTTGAAGGTCCTTCAGGATCTCAATGGTTCTGGCATTCGGCGCCACACGGTCCTTGCCGCCGAGAACCCAGAGCATGGGCCCGTCGATGCTCCTCAGGGTCGGGATGGGATCATAGTCCCAGGAGGTTCCCACATCGAACCACGGACCAATGATCTTCAAAATCCATGCGGGTGTACTGACAAAGCTGCCCGAGAACTCCCCCTCGATCCTGTCGAACCACTCTTCTTCCCCATATTTCTCTTTCAGGGCGGCGAGCTCCTCGAAGCCTTCCTTGAAACGGGTCGCCATGATCTTGCCGGTGGCGTCGGTCACTTCCCGGGCTTTGGCCAGGACATCGTCACCATAGCCCGCCTGACGCAGCGCATACATGACCTCGTCACGGTCCTCCGCCAACGCACCTTCCGCCAGGCCATAGGCGGCGATCACGAAATCCGCATCCGACTTTGACATCGCCAAGGGGGCGATCCAGCCGCCCTGACTGGGGCCGTAGAAGCCCGCCGGCACGCTCGGCACGGAGGCCTGTGCCAGAAGCCGTCTGGCTTCTTTCAGGGCAAGAACCATATCATCCGAGAGCATATAGAAATCCTGCGTATAGGATCCTTCGGAGGCCCCGGTTCCGCGTTTGTCATAGGCAAAGACGGCAATGCCATGGGCGGGCATCAAGGCTTGCATCCGGCCACCCACGATACCGGACGAACGCTCCGATCCATGACCACCAATCAGGAGGGCCTTGACCACGCCGTTTTCCGGCAAGAACAGGCGTCCGGCCCGCAACCCGTCGACCCCGTCAAAGCGGACATCCGTAGTGCCATAGGCGATTTTCTTTGCCGCTGTCGTGGTTCCATCGGGCAGGGTCACCTGAGGGTCCTGGCCGCCACAGTCTCCCAACGCGACTTTGTAAGCGGGGCGCCCCTCCGCCGTCTGCCAGATCCCGGGCGCCTGCTCCGTCAAGACGGCCGTCTCTCCGGACATAAAGGCGATGCGCAGCTCGCGTGATGATCGGGGGGTTAATCCAAACACGGATTGGTCCGGCAGACGGTAGCCACCGAGGTGACACTCCGCATGAAGAGGCAGTTCGGGGTCGGGAAAGAACTGGAAATACGCCCAGTAGAGCGCCGGCGCCCCGATACCCACAAGGGCGACAAGACCGATGATACGCCCAAAAACGGATTTACGAGTCCTGGTGT
>CAZFWG010000017.1:0-64204 GCA_964522525.1 uncultured Alphaproteobacteria bacterium
GTGACGAAGTTGTACTTCTCGAAGTCGAAGACCTCGACCTTGTCGCCCAGCTCCTGGAACAGGGGCGTGAAGGGCCAGGGCGTGTACATGGCCCAGTTGGCCAGATCCGGATCCCAGTCCTTGGCGAATTGGTAGCTCTCTTCGATGGTTTCAGGCGTTTCGTTTTCGAGGCCCACGATAAACTGGGCCTCGACGAAAATGTCCGCTTCCTTCAGCAGGCGAATGGCCTTGGCATTCTGGTCGACCTTGGTCTCCTTGTTGAAACGGTCGAGCTTGAGCTGCGCCGCCGCCTCCGTTCCCAGGGAGACATGGACCAGACCGGCCTTGCGGTAGAAGGAGAGCAGTTCCTCATCGCGCAGAATATCCGTCACCCGCGTGTTGATGCCCCATTTCACCTTGTCCGGCAGTCCGCGGGCGATCAGTTCCTCGCAAAAGGCGATGAACTTCTTGCGGTTGATGGTGGGTTCCTCGTCGGCCAGGATGAAAAAGCCGATCTGATGGTTGCGCACCAAGTTCTCGATCTCGTCGACCACTTTCTTGGGATCGCGGATGCGATAGTCGCGCCAGAATTTCCACTGGGAACAGAAGGAGCAGGTGAAAGGACAGCCCCGCGCCATGTTCGGAATGGCGACCCGGACGCCTAAGGGCACATAGGTGTATTTCTCCCACTCGAGGATACCCCAATCGGGCGTGATGGCTTCCAGATCCTTGACCGTGGGCGCGGCCACCGTCGCGACGATCTGATCCTCCTTGCGGAAAGCAAGACCCTTGATGTTATCCTGATCCGCCGGCCAACGGCCGTCATCGATCGCCTGGATCAGGTCGACGATGATCTCTTCGCCCTCGCCGCGCACGATGGCATCGATCCAAGGCGCTTCCGACAGGACCTGCTTGTACATGAAGGTGGCGTGAATGCCGCCGAGAATGGTGATGATGTCCGGGTTCACTTCCTTGGCGATTTCCAAGACACGCTCGGCCTTGTAGATCGACGGGGTGATCGCCGTGGTCCCCACGACATCGGGTTTCGCCTTTTCAAACCGTTCGCGGAGCGTTTCATCGTCCAGGTCGTTGGTCATGGCGTCGATGAAGGTGATGTGCGTGAAACCTGCAGCCTTGAGGGCTCCGCCGATATAGGCGACCCAGGCGGGGGGCCAGCTGCCCGCGATCTCCGCACCGCCGGAATGATAATTAGGATGAACCAGGACGATATGCATGGGGAGCCTCACTTCCTTTTCTTGAAAAGCACACTGCCCTAAAACGTGCGGACTAGACTTGACATGCATCAAACGTGAGAATGCTTCTCGGTAATCGCTTTCCGGATGCTGAAGCTTTAGGGTTGCGGCCCGGGAAAGGTGCGGAGTGGTAGAGGGAGCGAAGGGAGAACGGCGTCATGGTGAAATGGCGGGGGCGGCGGCGCAGTGACAATGTCGAAGACCGGCGTGGCGCCTCGGGGGCGTCCGGCGCGGGGTTGGCCGGCCTCGCGGTGCCGCTCTTGCGTTTCGTGATCGGCCGCTTTGGCATTGGCGGCATCGTGGTGCTCGTTGTCGGCTTCTTTGCCCTGAGATCGATTGGCGTCGATCCGGTGATGCTCCTGGCCACGCCCCAAGGGTCCGTTCAGAACGCGCCGCTCTCAAAGGCCGATGCGGAGGCCGGGGCCTTCGTCGAAGTCATGCTGGCCGAAACCGAGGATGTCTGGACCCGTCGTTTTGCCGAAAGCGGTGTCCGCTACGAACGCCCCCGTCTTGTCCTGTTTTCCGGCCAGACCCAATCGGGGTGCGGTTTCGCCTCCGCCGCGACGGGGCCGTTCTACTGCCCGGCCGACAAGACGATCTATCTTGATACGGATTTCTTCGAAGAGCTTGATCGTCGTTTCGGCGCGCCCGGCGATTTCGCCGGGGCTTATGTGATCGCCCATGAGGTTGGCCACCACATCCAGACCATTACCGGGATCACGAACAAGATCCGCTCCGCCCAAGCCAGGGCGAGCGAACGGGAGCGCAATGCTCTTCAGGTGCGCATGGAACTCCAGGCCGACTGTTATGCCGGGCTCTGGGCCCATGAGGCGGACGGGACGGCGGGCATCCTGGAGGCTGGCGACATTGAAGAAGGGCTCCAGGCGGCGAGCGCCATCGGCGATGACACACTCCAGAGAAATGCCGGTGGCCGGGTCCGTCCCGAGACCTTCACCCACGGCACCTCGGAACAGCGCATGCGCTGGTTCAGCGAAGGCTACCGGAGGGGCCAGGTGCCGGGCTGCGACACATTTGCTGCGGCCCAGCCCTGACGGGGCCGGGACTGCCACTCGCCCAATCTTAAGTCGTATGCGCGCCCCAATGGACCGGATTCGGCCGGGTCCGGGCTCGCATAGGCTGTTTCGCCGGCGGAACGGCGCGAATCCTTTCAAGAGTGGTATTCCACCGCCCCGCCCGAATGTCGTAGGTATACGGTCATGTCTTCAGCTTTCCCATTCTCCGCCATTGTCGGACAAGACGAAATGAAGCGCGCGCTGCTGATCGCGGCGACGGACGCGTCCGTGGGCGGTGTGTTGGTCTTCGGCGACCGGGGCACGGGAAAATCCACGGCCGTGCGGGCCCTGGCTGCCTTGCTGCCCCAGATGAATGTGGTGGACGGCTGTCCCTATCATTGCGATCCGGCGGCCAATGGCGCGCTGCCCGGCCTGTGCGCCGCCTGCCAGCCGGAGGGCGTCATCAAATCCCGCGAGGACGCGGTGCCCGTCGTCGATCTGCCCCTCGGCGTCACGGAAGACCGCGTCGTGGGTGCCCTCGACATCGAGCGCGCCTTGAGCCACGGGGAGAAGGCGTTCGAGCCGGGGCTGCTTGCCCGCGCCCATCGCGGTTTTCTCTATATCGATGAAGTCAATCTGCTCGAGGATCATATTGTCGATCTTCTCCTGGATGTGGCGGCGTCGGGGGAGAATGTGGTCGAGCGGGAAGGCCTCAGCATCCGCCACCCGGCGCGCTTCGTGCTCATCGGTAGCGGCAACCCGGAAGAGGGGGAACTGCGGCCCCAACTTCTTGATCGCTTCGGCCTGTCGGTCGATGTGAAGACGCCCGAGGTGCTGGCCGATCGGGTCGAGGTGATCCGCCGCCGGGATACGTTCGAGCGCAACGCGGAAGACTTCATCGGCAAGTGGAAACGCAAGGAAAGCCAGATCCGCAAACAGATCGTCACGGCGCGCGAACAGCTTTCCTCGGTTGATGTGCCCGATCAGATCCTGGAACAGGCCGCCCGGCTGTGCATCGGTTTGGGGGCAGATGGTTTGCGCGGCGAGTTGACCCTGATGCGCGCCGCGCGGGCCGCCGCCGCCCTGGACGGCAAGACCGTCGTCGACGAGGGCGATCTCAGGGGCGTGGCGACCATGGCCCTGCGCCATCGCCTGCGCCGTGATCCCTTGGACGAGGCCGGCTCCGCCGTGCGGGTCGAGCGGGTCGTCGCCGAGCTCCTCGGCCCATGAGCGACGCCGAGCGTCAGGCTTCCGATCCCCAAGCGCCCGACCCCCAAGCCGAGAACCTCTGGCAGCGCGCCTGCCTTGCCATGGCGTTGTTCGCGGTGGCGCCGTTCCCTCTGGGCGGCGTCTCGCTCCGGGCGCGTTCGGGACCTGTGCGGGAACGCTGGCTTTCGGGCCTGACGGATCTGGTCCGGCCCCTTTCATCCCTGCACAAACTGCCCACCGGTATCACCGATGACCGGCTTCTGGGAGGGCTCGATCTCGCGGCCACGCTCAAATCCGGTAAACCCCTGGCCCAACGGGGCCTGTTGGCCGAAGCCGACGGCGGGATCCTCCTCCTCGCCATGGCCGAACGCCTGCCCGCCGTCACGGCGGCCCATGTGGCGGGCGCCTTGGATCGGGGTGCGGTGCTTCTGGAGCGGGACGGGCTGACCGATCGCCTGCCGGCGCGTTTCGGTGCCGTCGCCTTGGACGAGGGCATCGAGGACGATGAAGCCGCGCCGCCGGCCTTGCTGGAGCGCTTGGCCTTTCATCTGGATTTGACGGGCCTGAGCCTGCGCGATCTGAGTCCGTTCGAGGTGACCTCCGAGGCAATCCAGGACGCCCGCGACCTTTATCGTCAGATCCCAACGGATGAGGCAGTCTTGAACGGGCTGTGCGAGGCCGCCGTTGCCTTGGGCATCGCCTCCCTGCGCGCGCCCAAATTTGCCCTTGAAGCGGCCCGCGCGGCGGCTGCCCTTGATGGCCGACCGGTCATGGATCAGGACGATGCCGCCCTTGCCGCCGGGCTTGTGCTCGCCCCGCGCGCGACGGTCCTGCCCGCGCCGCCGGACGAGGCCTTGGACGCGCTGGACCCATCGCCCCCGGACTCCCGCCCCACCTAAAAAGTGCAACCGCCCCCGGAACCCGAGCCGGAAAAGGCCCTGGATGATTTGATCGTGGAGGCCGCCCTGGCGGCCATCCCGGACGATCTCCTGGCGCGCCTCCGTTTGGGCCAGGCCATGAAGTCCCGCTCCGCCGCCACGGGCAAGGCGGGCGCCATGGCCAAGGCCCTGCGTCGGGGACGCCCGGCGGGCATCCGGCGCGGTGAGCTGAAATCGGGCGCGCGGCTCAATGTGGTCGAGACCCTGCGGGCCGCGGCCCCGTGGCAGCCCTTGCGTCGGCGCACGGCGGGCAACACGGACCGGGCCGCCCGGGTCTCGGTTCAGGCGGAGGACTTCCGCATCACCCGTTTCAAACACGCGACCGAGACCACGACGATCTTTGTTGTGGATGCCTCCGGCTCTTCGGCCCTCAACCGCCTCGGTGAGGCCAAGGGTGCCGTCGAACTTCTGCTGGCGGATTGTTATGTGCGCCGTGATCAGGTGGCGCTGATCGCCTTTCGCGGTCAGGAGGCGGAGATCCTGCTGCCGCCGACCCGCTCTCTTTTGCGCGCCAAGCGGTCCCTGGCGGGGCTGCCCGGCGGCGGAGGCACGCCGCTCGCGGCCGCTTTCGACGCGGCCTTTGCCCTGAGCGATGCCATCAAACGACGGGGTCAGACGCCGGTCTTGATCTTCATGACCGACGGGCGGGCCAATATCGCCCGGGACGGCACGGCCGATCGTCGCCAGGCCATGGAGGATGCGACGGCCTCGGCCCGTGTCATCCGGGCGTCAGGCATCGCGTCGATCTTCGTGGACACGGCACCCCGCGCTCGTCCCGATACGGAGCAGCTCGCCCGGGAGTTGGGGGCCCATTATCTGGCCCTGCCCCGGGCCGACGCCGCGACCCTGTCAGGGGTTGCGCGCGACCTCGCGACAGCGTCACACTGAGCGGACGGTTAAGACGCTCACGCGACGGAAAGCCTCCCCATGATTGGCCTGCCGGCAAAACCGAATTGGGAACGGGACGGGCGGGACTGGCCCAACCGGGAGACGAGTCGCTTTGTCGAGGCGGCCGATTTGCGCTGGCATGTCCAGGAGATGGGGGAGGGCCCCCCGCTTTTGTTGATTCACGGCACCGCTGCGGCGACCCATTCCTGGCGGGATTTGATGCCGGTCCTGGCGAGGCATTTTACCGTCATCGCGCCCGATCTGCCGGGCCATGGCTTCACCGACATGCCGTCGATCCGCCGCTTGACCCTGCCGGGCATGGCCCACTCCGTCAGCGCGCTGCTCAAGGCGCTGGATGTCCGGCCGACCCTGGTGCTCGGCCATTCGGCCGGATCGGCCATCCTGATACAGATGGTTCTTGATGGGTCGATCGCGCCCCGGGGCATCGTCAGCGTGAACGGTGCCCTGTCCCCGTTTCCCGGCATGGCGGGCTTCGTTTTTCCCCAAATGGCCAAGCTTCTGTTCCTCAATCCCTTCACGCCGCGCGTCTTTTCCTGGACCGCCGGGGATGAGGGCCGGGTGGCGCGGGTCATCCGGGAGACAGGGTCGGTCATCGATCCACAAGGCCTCGCGCTTTACACACGGCTGTTCCGCAATCCGAGCCACGTGGCGGGGGCGCTCGGCATGATGGCCAATTGGGATCTGCACGGATTCGCCCGCCGCCTTGGACGGCTCGCCACGCCCCTGCTGCTCATAGCCGGGGACAAGGACGCCGCCGTGGCGCCAAGCGTCGCCCAGGATGTCGCGGCCCAGGTACCGGGCGCGCAGACCGTGGTCCTGCCTGGCCTCGGGCACTTGGCCCATGAAGAGGATCCGGAGACCATCGCGCCCCATGTGCTGGCCTTCGCGCGGCGTCATGGCATCGTGTCGCGGGATGGCTGAAGCCCCATCCAGCCATTCGCTCTCGACACCGACGCCCAGAAAATCCATCAGCCTCGTCAGCTCTGACCGTGGATCCGCCGTCAGAGCTTCAAAGCTCAAGAACGTCTGTCGCTCCGGCGAAAGCGCGGCAAATTCCGGTAGGCTCTGTATCGTCGCTTGGCTCCAAAACGCCGCGCAGCCCCTGCATCGAAAAAAAACCTGACAGACTCAGGATGTCTGGATGGGTGCTCAGAATGTCCGACAGCATGGTCGAGCCGCACCGACCCGGCCCGAGGACAAAGGCGCCGTCTTTTCCGAGCGTTCCTGAACTTGGCAGTGGTTCTTGTGACCGAGACACTTGCATCCCCTTGGCCGCGCCTTCATTTGCAAATGTCTCGGCCCAACCCCTATGGCGCCGGGGCGGCCGGGGCCGTTTTCTCGTCCTCTTTGTCGTTGTCGGCTTTATGTCCGGGCGCGGAGACGTTTTTGGTCGCCTCGTCGTCCTTCAGATCAATCCACATGAGCATCACATAGACCGATCCCAGAGCGAACACCGAGGCACCGAGGCCCGCCAGGAAAATGCCCGTCGTGCTTTCGATATCGATGACGATGAATTTGCGGACCGCCGCCAGGATCGCAATCAGGACGATGGTGCGGACCTGGATGAAGCTGTGGGCGCCCGTGACCACCTGGGTGAGGGAGTGATTGAACTCCAGCGCGATCAGAACCGTGAGGATCTGCTCGAAGATGGCCTGAAACTGTACATAGTCGAAATCCGACAGGCCTCGATTATAGACATCAATCAGGCTGATCATGAGATGCCCGGCCGCGATGATGATCACGCCGATCACGCCGAGGCTTAGGACAAAAGCGATGAACCGTTCAAAATAGGTGTAGATCGTGCCGTCAATGAACTTCTGCATCATGGGCCGGTGTCCTCTTTGGTTGCGTCAAGGCAGCCCGCCCGGACACTCACCAAAACAGGCGGGGCATGCGGAATGGCAGGAGTAAACGGACCCAATTCGTGGCAAATCGGTCAAGGGACAAACTCTCATGCATGGCTGTGACCGATTCGCCCATCAGCTGGGCCTTAATCAGCGATCGCGCGTAGAAGGGCGTGTCTTCCAGGGTCTCCACGACGCTGGCGCCGTCCCCGCCGTCGCTGCGGGTGTCGCGCTCGATGCCCCACGTGGAGGTCGTCGGCAGGGGCACCCGGGGCGGGGCCTCGAATGTGCTGACCTCGCCTGCGCGGTCAAAGCGCAAGGCGAGGGAATGGGCCGTGCCGTCCCGGCGTGCCATGTCATAGAGAATGGCGGCGCCCGATTGGGTGTCGCCCCGGGACCAGGTCCATTTCTCGAAACCGTCTTCGAGTGGCTCCGAGCCCTGATTGGTGTCGAGATAGCCGGAACCCGTCCAGGACAGGCCGGGCTGTTTCAGATCGACTTCCACTTGGGCATGGGGGGCAATGGGCCACCATTGATGGCGTTGTGGCGCATCAAGATAAAAGCGGTGGCCGGTCACGGCGGTGGGACGCAAACGCACGGTGCCGCGCACGGGAGAGGGGATCGGCACCGTCGTCTCGTCGATCCGAACTACGAGTGTATCGTCTTCCCAGGAGACGCTGCTCGGGCCGATGGTGAGATGCGTGGCGTCCCGGGAGAGGGATTTGGCGCGCCGTTCCGTCATGGTCCAGCGATTGCCGCGCCGGCCATAGAGCGCCACATTGATCGCACAGTGATCATTCGGATTGCGCCGTCCGGCCCAGGCGTAATAGGGCGAAAAGACGCTGCCGACAAAGGCGATGATCGTCAGGCCGTACTCGCCGTCATCGCTTATTCCGTCGACGTACCACCAGACATAGCCACCGGGCGGGACCATCCCGTCGAAGCGAGGTCCGCCATCAGCCTGTGTGCTGCCAGGTATCCCGAGAAGGCTGCCATGGGCACCCCCGCCCCCGGATGGGTGCTGCCCCCCGCCAGATAAAGACCCGGCAGGCGGGAGCGGGCCGTCGGCCGCTGAAACGACGCGCGCCAGCCGTGGGAACTGCGTCCGTACAGGGCGCCGCCGGTCGCCGGGAACAGCCGGTTGAACTCCACCGGCGTCGTGCGCACGGTCGTTTCGGGCTGTCTGTGGATGCGCAGGCCTCGGCGCTCCAGACTTTGGAAGGTTCGCTCCTCGCATTGGGCAATCTCCTCGGGGCTGGGGGCCTGCCCATCACCGGTGGGCGGGGCATTGACCAAGCATAGCAGGCGTTCGGGCCCGTCAACCGGCAGCGCGCCCAAATCATCGCGATCATGGGCGCAAACATAGACCGTGGGGTCCCGGGGCAGACGTTTGTCGCGGATCAAATCGTCAAACTCCGCCGGGTAGTCATCGGAGAAGAAAACCGTGTGGCGGATCAAGGGAAAACCGTCCGTTTGCGCCAACATGCTCCACGTAATCGCGGACAGGGAGCGGGCCGATGCCGGCGGCGCCGAAACGGCGTTGCGCGGGCCATCGCCCAAAAAGCCGTTGGCAAGGGCGGCCACATCGCCGTTGAAAAGCACGGCCTCCGCCTCGAGTTCCTCGCCGTCGGCCAGGACCACGCCTTTCGTCTTCCCGTTCGCGATCGTGATCCGCGCGGCTTCCGTGCCATACCGGAACGTGGCGCCGTGGCGGGTGGCGAGGGCCGCCAGCACCTCAGCAACGCTCTGCATGCCCCCGTCCACAAGCCAGACGCCTTCCTGCTCCACATGGGCGATCAGCATCAAGGTGGCCGAGGCGGCGAAGGGCGAGGAGCCGCAATAGGTGGCGTAGCGGCCGAACAGCTGGCGCAAACGGGGATCATGGAAGTAATGGCCCAGCGACTGCCACATGGTGCCGTAGGGCTGAAGGTTCATAAGATCGATGAGGCCGCGCCAGCCACGCTCCCGCAACGGCACGAGCAGATTGGGGCGGGGCGAGCGGAGAAACGGACCTTCCAGCGTCTCATAGAGCCATTGGCCACGGGCGCAGAACTCCAAATAGCGTTTGCCTTCTTCCGGCCCGGCAAAGGCCGCGATCGCATCCGCCGAGCGGTTCTTGTCCGCGAAAAGATCGAGTTCCGCTCCCGGCGCCCAGGCATGGCGGGCCAGGATTTCCGCGGGCTTCAGGGTCAACCGCCGGTCCAGATCATCGCCGGCTGCCGCGAAAATATCCTCAAACATCCAGCGCATGGTGAACACGGTCGGCCCCGAATCCACCGGCGCGCCGCCCACATCGATCTGCCTGATCTTACCGCCGGGTTTCAGCGCTTTTTCGACCACCGTGACCTCGGCGCCCTTGGCGGCAAGGATGGCGGCCGCCGTCAGGCCACCCACCCCCGCTCCGACAATGACAACACGTTCTCGTTGCAATTCCGACGCTCCCCAGGAGAGAAATTGACAGAAGCATAACCAGTGTCCATGCTAGATGACACTGACATGTGACAAGACAAATTGACACTAGGGATGCGGCGAAACGACCATGGAAGCAAGCAAGCGGATTGAACGTGCGCTGGAAGCAGCCTTGGCCCACACGAACGCAGATGGCGCGCCGCCCCTGTTGGCCGCAGCCATGCACCACGCGGTTTTTCCAGGTGGTGCGCGGGTCCGACCGCTTCTGTGTCTTGCCGTTGCCCGGGCCTGTGGTGAGGATCATCCGGCCCTGACCGATGCCGCCGCCTGCGGCATCGAACTCATGCATTGCGCTTCTCTCGTCCATGACGATCTGCCCTGTTTCGACAATGCCGAAACCCGGCGCGGTCGCGAGGCAGTTCATCGCGCCTATGGGCAGCCTCTGGCGGTGTTGGCCGGCGATGGGCTCATCGTGTTGGCCTTTGAGCGGCTGGCCCAGGCCGGAGCCGTGGTTCCGACCCGCATCGCGCCCTTGATGCGCATGCTCAGCCAAGCCGTGGGAATGCCTTCAGGGATCGTGGCCGGCCAGGCCTGGGAGAGCGAACCCCGCATCTGCCTCCAGGACTATCAGCGCGCCAAGACCGGCGCGCTTTTTGTGGCGGCAACCAGCCTGGGGGCCCTCGCCGCCGGGTGCGATCCGACCCCCTGGCGGGCGCTGGGCGATGGTCTGGGCGAGGCCTATCAAGTGGCCGACGACATTCGCGATTTAGCCGTCGAGGCCGAGGAACTGGGCAAGCCGGCGGGTCAGGACGTGGCCAATGGCCGGCCAAATGCGGTTCTGGAAATCGGCCTCGATGGGGCCATGGCCCGGCTGCGCAGCCTGATCGCCGAAGCCATCGAATCCATCCCCGACTGTGACGGGGCCGATGTCCTGCGCGATCTGGTGCTGCTCCAGGCCAAACGGCTGGTTCCCAAAAATCTGGCCCAGAGCGCCGCGTAACCCATGGCTTCCTCGGGCACGGACTCAGGCGCCCGCCTCAATCAAGACGGCGGAGGCGAATCGCTCCTCAATCGCTGGCGGCGCCTGCGCGACAGCGTGCTCAAACGCCCGGAATTTCTGCGCTGGGCCTCCTCTTTTCCCCTGACCCGGCCGATCGCCCGCTCCCGCGCCCGCGCGCTTTTCGACCTGACCGTGGGCTTTGTGTATTCCCAGGTGCTCCATGCCTGCGTGCGTCTGCGCCTGTTCGAGCACTTGGCCGAAGGGCCCAAATCCCTGTCCCAACTCGCCGGCGATCTTGACTTGTCGCCGGAGGCGGCCGGGCGCCTCCTCCATGCCGCCCACTCGCTGAAACTGGTCGAGCCCCGGGGCGGCGACCGCTATGGCCTCGGACCTCTGGGCGTGGCACTGCTTGGCGATCCGGGCGTCGCCGCCATGGTCGAACACCATGCGCTCCTCTATGAGGACCTCCAGGATCCGGTCGCCCTGCTGCGAGACCCGGATCCCGATACCAAGCTGCGCCGCTTCTGGGCCTATGCCCGCTCCAGCGCGCCCGAGGCCGCGTCGGAAGAACAGGTTGTCCCCTATAGCGCCTTGATGTCCGCCTCCCAGAGCCTGGTGGCCCAAGGCGTCTTGGACGCCTATCCGGTGAAGCGGCATCGCTGTCTGATGGATGTGGGCGGAGGCGACGGCACCTTTTTAAGCGCCGTGGCCGCCCGGGCGCCGCGCCTCGATTTGATGCTGTTCGATCTGCCCGCCGTGGGCGCGCAGGCCCGGGCCCGGTTTGCCCGTGCCGGTCTGGAAGACCGGGTCACGGTCCATGGCGGCGACTTTTTCAGCGGTTCCCTGCCCAGCGGGGCCGATGTGGTCTCCCTCATCCGCGTCATCCACGATCACGATGACGACGCGGCCCTGGCCCTGTTGAAGGCCGTTCACAAGGCGCTGCCCGAGGGAGGCCGCGTCCTGCTGGGCGAGCCCATGGCCCAAACCAAGGGGGCCGAACCCATCGGTGGGGCTTTTTTCGAGTTCTATCTGCTCGCCATGGGGTCGGGCCGGCCCCGCACGCCTGCGGAATTGACCGCCCTTCTGGGCCAGGCCGGGTTCGGCCGTATCCGCCAAATCCCGACCGCCATGCCGCTTCTGGCCCGTCTGATTATAGCCGACGCCCTTCCCGGTTGTAACAATTGAGTCACGAGTCAAGGCATAATCGGCTCGCGTGCTTGACAGTAAAAAGCGTCAAGTTAAGCTGACACTCTCAGAATAACGGCACACTCACCTCACGAGTGTTTAAGAGAGGCCGGGATGGAAACGATCGCCATAGTCCTTGAGGAGCCAAAGAACCTTTCGGTTCGCCGGCTGCCCCTGTCGCCCCCGGGCGAAAAGGACATTGTTGTCGACGTTGAATGGAGCGGTATCAGCACCGGCACGGAACGCCTGTTGTGGTCCGGCCGTATGCCGCCCTTTCCCGGCATGGGCTATCCGCTGGTCCCCGGCTATGAGTCGGTCGGCCGGATCAGTGCCTGTGGCGCCGAAAGCGGCCGGCAGGTCGGCGAGCGCGTCTTTGTTCCCGGCGCCCGGTGTTTCGGCGAGGTGCGTGGCCTGTTCGGCGGCGCGGCCTCGAAGCTGATCGTTCCGGGAGACCGGGTCCAGCCCATCGAACAGGATCTTGAGGAGAAGGGCATTCTGCTTGCCCTGGCCGCGACGGCCCAGCACGCGCTCGCCGTCGGCGACGCCCTCCCGGATTTGATTATTGGCCATGGCGTCGTGGGCCGGTTGTTGGCCCGGCTGGTCGTGGCCCAGGGCGGCGATGCCCCGACGGTGTGGGAAAGCAATCCCGACCGACGCTCGGGCGCCGCCGGTTACACTGTACTTGATCCAGAAGATGATCCCCGTCGGGATTACCGCGTGATCTGCGACGCAAGCGGCGATGCGGGCATCCTCGACACGCTGATCGCGCGGCTCGCGCCGGGCGGCGAGATCATCCTGGCCGGGTTCTACAGCGATCCTCTCTCCTTCACCTTCCCGCCCGCCTTCATGCGCGAGGCGCGCATCAAGATTGCGGCGGAATGGAAAGAGCCTGACCTCGCTGTCGTCAATAGACTGATTAAATCAAATGATCTGTCTCTTGACGGACTGATTACCCATAGACACGCGGCCGCCGATGCGGACGCGGCCTATCGGACTGCTTTCGAAGACCCCAGTTGCCTAAAGATGATCTTGGATTGGAGGAATTGTGCATGACGGTTTCCTATGACGAGACGACCCCGCGAGAAGGGCTTGCCGGCATGGCCGACCACGTGAGGCAGGAAGCGGCGATTGAGCCCGATCCTGTGCCCATCACGCCGGCCACCAAGGAGACCCAGATCATTGCCATCTACGGCAAGGGGGGTATCGGCAAGAGCTTCACCCTGTCGAACCTGTCCTACATGATGGCGCAGCAGGGCAAGAAGGTTCTTCTGATCGGTTGCGATCCCAAGAGCGACACGACGTCCCTGTTGTTCGGTGGGCGGAGCTGTCCGACCATCATCGAGACCTCCACCAAGAAAAAGCTCGCAGGCGAAGAAGTCGCCATCGGCGACGTCTGTTTCAAGCGCGATGGCGTGTTCGCCATGGAGCTGGGCGGCCCGGAAGTGGGCCGGGGCTGCGGTGGACGCGGTATCATCCACGGCTTCGAGACCCTGGAGAAGCTCGGCTTCCATGACTGGGACTTCGACTATGTCCTGCTGGACTTTCTTGGCGATGTGGTGTGCGGCGGGTTCGGCCTGCCGATCGCGCGCGACATGTGCCAGAAAGTGATCGTGGTCGGATCGAATGATCTGCAGTCCCTTTATGTCGCCAACAATGTTTGTTCCGCCGTCCAATATTTCCGCAAGCTTGGCGGCAATGTCGGGGTCGCGGGCATGGTCATCAACAAAGATGACGGCACGGGCGAGGCCCATGCGTTCGCGGAAAAAGTGGGGATCCCCGTCCTATCGGCCATTCCGGCCGATGACGATATCCGCCGCAAGAGCGCCAACTACGAAATCATCGGCAGGCCGGGTACGCCCTGGGCGCCCATGTTCGAGACGCTCGCGACCAATGTGGCCGAGGCCCCGCCTCAGCAGCCTGAACCTCTGAGCCAGGACGGACTTCTCGACCTGTTCAATGGTGAGGAAGTGGGCCGCAATGTGGTGTTGCAGCCGGCCACCACCGAAGACATGTGCGGCGCGGCTTTCGTTGAGAAGCCGTCGCTTGAAGTTGTTTACGACACGGTGTGAGAGAGCCCGATCATGACGGACGATAATATCAGAATAACTGATGACGCCCGTGAAGCCGGGGAAGTCATCTATGATGCCGCCGCCACCACACCGGTGTCGACGGGCGAGGCGCAGTCACCCGACGCTCCGGCACCGGAGAATGTCAACCTTGCGGCAACGCAAGGGGATGGCATGGGGTGTCACGCCGGCGCCGAGGAGATGCGCAAGGCCGCTGAGGCGGCCGGCAAGAGCGAGACACTCGAACGTTACGCCGCGGACTATCCGACCGGTCCCCATGACCAGCCCCAAAGCATGTGCCCTGCCTTCGGGTCCTTGCGCGTGGGCTTGCGCATGCGTCGGGTCGCGACGGTGTTGTCGGGCTCGGCCTGTTGCGTCTATGGCCTGACCTTCACGTCCCACTTCTATGGTGCCCGTCGGACGGTCGGCTATGTGCCGTTCAATTCCGAGACCCTGGTGACCGGCAAACTGTTCGAGGACATCCGCGACGCAGTCTACAAACTGGCCGATCCGGAACAGTATGACGCGGTCGTGGTCACCAATCTCTGTGTGCCGACGGCCTCCGGCGTCCCGCTTCAGCTCCTGCCCAACGAGATCAACGGGGTTCGGATTATCGGGATCGACGTGCCGGGCTTCGGCGTGCCGACCCACGCGGAAGCCAAGGACGTTCTGGCCGGGGCGATGCTGCGTTACGCCCGGGAAGAGGCCGAGGCCGGCCCGGTGCTGGCGCCGCGGGAAGGGCCGGCGGACAAACCCACCGTGACCCTGGTCGGCGAGATGTTTCCGGCCGATCCGGTCACCATCGGTCGACTGCTCGAACCTTTGGGGCTTGCCGCCGGACCGGTCGTGCCGATGCGCGAATGGCGTGAACTTTATGCCGCGCTTGACTGCGCCGCCGTCGCCGCCATTCACCCCTTCTATACGTCCGCCTTCAGAGAGTTCGAGGCGGCTGGACGGGGCATTGTCGGTTCCGCCCCCGTCGGGCGGGACGGCACGGCCGCCTGGCTCGATGCCATTGGCGGCATGTGCGGCGTGGCCCAGGACAAGGTTGATACGGCCAAGAACGCGATCCTGCCGGCCATTGACGCGGCGCTTGCCCAGATGCCGATCAAGGGGCGGATCACCATGTCCGGCTACGAAGGATCGGAACTGCTGGTCGCCCGGCTCCTGGTCGAAAGCGGTGCCGATGTCCGTTATGTCGGCACGGCCTGTCCACGGACGAAATGGTCCGATCCGGACCGCATCTGGCTTGAGGAGCGGGGTGTGCAGATCGCCTTCCGGGCTTCTCTCGAGCAGGACCTGGCAGCCTTCCAGGAGTTTGCCCCCGATCTGGTGATCGGCACGACGCCGGTCGTCCAGAAGGCCAAGGAGACGGCGACCCCGTCCCTCTACTTCACCAATCTGATTTCCGCCCGTCCCCTGATGGGGCCGGCCGGTGCCGGGTCCCTTGCCCAGGTCATCAATGCGGCGCTCGCCAACAAGGCCCGCTTTGATGAAATGAAGGACTTCTTCGAAGGGGTCGGCACGGGCCATGCGGCGGGCGTGTGGGAAGAGGTGCCCCAGGATCGTCCGGACTTCCGCAAACGCGCGGTCGACAAACGGGCCAAGGCGCCCGAACTGAAGGAGGCGATCGGATGCTGATTCTCGATCACGATCGCGCCGGCGGCTATTGGGGATCCGTTTACGTCTTTACGGCAATCAAGGGTCTGCAGGTCATCATCGACGGGCCCGTGGGCTGCGAGAACCTGCCCGTGACCTCGGTTCTTCACTATACGGATGCCCTGCCGCCCCATGAACTGCCGATTGTCGTGACCGGTCTGTCCGAACAGGAACTGGGTCGTGACGGCACGGAAGGGGCGATGAAGCGTGCCCATGGTGCGTTGGATCCCGCCCTGCCGTCCGTGGTCGTCACCGGATCGATCGCGGAGATGATCGGGGGCGGCGTGACTCCTGAAGGCACGAATATTCAGCGCTTCTTACCACGCACAATTGATGAGGATCAATGGCAGAGTGCTGATCGAGCCTTACTTTGGCTGTGGAATGAGTATGGGGCCAAGCGGGGCAAGATGCCCAAGCGGACACCCCGGAAGGAAGGGGACAAGCCCCGGGTCAACATTATCGGACCCAGTTACGGCATGTTCAACGGGCCTTCCGATCTGGCGGAAATCCGCCGACTGATTGAAGGCCTTGGAGCGGAGGTCAACATGGTCTTCCCGCTCGGCAGTCATCTGGCTGACGTCCCGCGCCTCGTCGATGGCGATGTGAATGTCTGTCTTTATCGGGAGTTTGGGCGCCTTCTGTGCGAAGCCCTGGACCGGCCCTATCTCCAGGCGCCGATCGGTCTGCACAGCACCACCAAATTCCTCCGGGCGCTGGGTGAGCTTCTTGATCTCGATCCGGAGCCGTTCATCGAGCACGAGAAACATACAACGGTGAAGCCGTTGTGGGATCTCTGGCGGTCCGTGACCCAGGACTTTTTCGGAACCGCCAATTTCGGGATCGTGGCGAACGAAACCTATGCACGGGGCGTTCGGCATTTCCTGGAAGAGGAAATGGGGCTGCCATGCACCTTCGCTTTTGCCCGGCGGGCGGGTGCGAAACCGGACAATGAGGCGGTGCGCCAGTCCATTCAGGAAAAGACGCCGCTCGTGATGTTCGGCAGCTACAACGAACGGATGTATCTGTCAGAAATTGGGGCACGGAGCATTTATATTCCGGCCTCGTTCCCCGGCGCGGTGATCCGGCGCCACACGGGAACGCCGTTCATGGGCTATGCGGGAGCGACGTATCTGGTTCAGGAGATCTGCAACGCCTTGTTCGATGCCCTGTTCCATATCCTCCCCCTGGGGACCGATCTCGACAAGGCGGAGGCCACGCCGGCGCGCCTGCATCGAGAGATTCCCTGGAATGACGATGCTGTTGCGGCCCTGGATGCGCTCCTGGAGACGCAGCCTGTCCTGACCCGGATTTCCGCGGCCAAGCGGCTGCGGGATGCCGCGGAGAGGGCGGCGGCCAGGGCGGGCGAGGAGCGGATCACGGTAGAGCGTGTGATGCTCGTCAGTACGGGGCTGAAAGAAGGGCAGGCCGCGTGATGGCTTGTGGATACAGAATATTTGGAATGTTCGTTCGACCGTGTCGGACAACATCTTGGTCGCAGCGCGGTGCGTTGCCCCAAGCCCCGCCGCGCGGGCTGTGCGCGGTAACCCCGCCGAGAGGCTTGTAACCGAGGGAAGAAGATATGAGTGACCGTTCTCTCTCTGGCCTGACGGAAGAGGAAGCCAAGGAATTCCATGGCATGTTTGTCATGGGTTTCATCTTGTTCTCCGCTCTTGCCGGTATTGTTCACTTCCTGACCTGGCAATGGCGCCCCTGGGGCTGGTTGCCCTATGCGTCCATTGATGAGGGTGTCAACCTGGCTGTTGCCAGTCTGACGCAACTCGTTTCCTGACGGAGGATATTGTATGTTTGGATGGCATAAGGTTTGGATGACGTTCGCCCCTGAAAAGGCGATGGTCGGACTTGCTGCGTTTCTCTTTTCGCTGGCGATCCTGATCCATTTCGTGCTGCTCAGCACTGAGCGGTACAACTGGCTTCAGGTCCCCGCTGAAGCGCAAGAACAAGTGCGCTAATGCCGGAGGGCAGGGCTCGTGCCGTGCCCTCTCAACACTTCTGCACGGGGCCATTCCTGTAGGCCTGGCCCCGCGCAACCCTTAAATCCCGACCGGGCTCTCATGCTCTTTACGGCGTATTGCACTATCGGAGGAGCCAGCGATGGCGATGCTCAGTTTCGAGAGAAAATATCGCGTTCGCGGAGGAACGTTGATCGGAGGAGATTTGTTCGATTTTTGGATCGGACCGTTCTATGTCGGCTTCTTCGGTATCACAGCGGCTTTCTTCTCGTTCGTCGGTACAGCACTTATTCTTTATGGCGCCGCCCTGGGCGGTGTTTGGAACATCTGGCAGATCAATATTGCGCCGCCGGATATCAGCTATGGCCTCGGTTTCGCCCCCTTGAAGGAGGGCGGGCTCTGGCAGCTCATCACGATCTGCGCGATCGGCGCCTTTTCTTCATGGGCACTGCGTGAGGTCGAAATCTGCCGCAAGCTTGGCATCGGCTACCACGTGCCTTTCGCCTTCAGTGTGGCGATTTTTGCCTATGTGACGCTGGTTGTGTTCCGTCCCTTGTTGCTGGGCGCCTGGGGTCACGGTTTCCCCTACGGTATCTTCAGCCACCTGGATTGGGTGTCGAACACCGGCTATCAGTACCTGCATTTCCACTATAATCCCGCGCATATGATCGCCGTGACCTTCTTCTTCACGACGACGCTTGCGCTTTCTCTTCACGGATCACTCGTCCTGTCGGCGACCAATCCGCAGGAAGGGGAAACCGTTCGCACGCCGGAACATGAAGACACCTTCTTCCGGGATTCGATCGGTTATTCCGTAGGCACCCTCGGGATCCACCGTGTTGGCCTCTTCCTTGCGCTCTCCGCCGGTTTCTGGAGTGCCGTTTGTATCATTATCAGTGGCCCCTTCTGGACCCGCGGTTGGCCGGAATGGTGGAACTGGTGGCTTGATCTGCCCATTTGGTAACGGGAGCGCTAGCTATGGCCGAATATCAGAACATCTTTACGCTCGTTCAGGTCCGCGGTCCCGGGGAACTCGGGATTGCCGTCTCGCCGGAACTCTATGACCGGGGAGACAAGACCTACTTCAACGACCTTCTGGGACGTATCGGAAACGCCCAGATCGGTCCCTTCTATCTGGGCCTCAGCGGGTTGCTTTCCCTGATCTGTGGTTTCATTGCCATCGAGATCATCGGTCTCAATATGTGGGCATCCGTTGGATGGGATCCGGTGGAATTTATCCGTCAACTGCCCTGGCTTGCGCTGGAGCCGCCGAAGGCCGAATCCGGCCTGAGCGTACCGCCCCTCAATGAGGGCGGCTGGTGGCTGATGGCCGGCTTTTTCCTCACCGCTTCGATCCTGTTGTGGTGGTACCGGACCTATTCGCGGGCCATCGAACTCGGGATGGGGACACATGTGGCCTGGGCGTTCGCCTCTGCCATCTTCCTCTATCTGAGCCTGGGCTTCATCCGTCCCCTGCTGATGGGTGATTTCAGCGAGGCGGTACCCTTCGGGATCTTCCCGCATCTGGATTGGACCACGGCCTTTTCGATCCGCTACGGGAACTTCTACTACAATCCGTTCCACTGCCTTTCCATCGTGTTCCTTTATGGTTCCGTCCTGCTCTTCGCCATGCACGGTGCGACCATTCTGGCCACGAGCCGCTACGGTGCCGATCGCGAGATCGAACAGATCGTGGATCGGGGGACGGCGGCCGAACGGGGCGCTCTCTTCTGGCGCTGGACCATGGGCTTCAACGCGTCCATGGAATCGATCCACCGCTGGGCTTGGTGGTTTGCGGTTCTCACCACACTGACGGGTGGGATCGGCATCCTGCTCACCGGTACCGTGGTTGATAACTGGTATCTCTGGGCAGTGGAAAACGGCGTCGCACCGGCCTATCCGGAAGGCTATCCGGGCATGGTTGATCCGGCCAACGCATCGGGAGGCACACAATGAAATTCTGGATGGTTGCAGTCGTCGCGGTGCTTGTGCTCCTAACGGCGATCATGTTCGGCACAGCCGGGTGGGACCGTCCACCCATCGAAGCCAGCCAACAAGGCTTTCGTGGCGTGGCCATGAACCAGTTCAAGAACCCGCGCCGGGAAGAAGCGGTCAAGATCGCCAATCAGGTGCCTGAACCGCCCTATCCCCTGGAAAGTCTTGAGGGGGAGCGGGCCTCCGAGTTCTACGAGAATGTGCAGGTGCTCGGAGATATCAGCACGGACCAGTTCAACCGCCTCATGGTGGCGATCACGGAGTGGGTCGCCCCCGAGGAGGAAGGTTGTGGGTACTGCCACAATCTTGAGAACATGGCGGACGATTCCAAATATCAGCACCAGGTTTCCCGGCGCATGATGCAGATGACCCGCCACATCAACACGGATTGGCAGTCCCATGTGCAGAATGTGGGTGTGACCTGCTGGACCTGTCACCGTGGCAAGCCAGTTCCGGAATATATCTGGTTCAAGGAAGGGGGCCCTCGGGCACCGGCCGGCGCCGTGATGGGACGTCAGGGTCAGAATGTGGTCGCCCGGAATATCGGGTCCACCTCCTTGCCCTATGATGCCCTGTCGCTCTATCTGCTGGGTGACGAGAACATCCGTGTTCACTCGGAAACGAGCCTGCCGACGGGCAGCACCGACAAGAACACCAAGGACGCGGAAAAGACCTACGCCCTGATGATCCACATGTCGACGTCCCTCGGCGTCAACTGCACCTATTGCCATAACAGCCGGGCCTTCAATGACTGGAGCCAGAGTACGCCCCAGCGCATTACCTCCTGGCACGGCATTCGGATGGCCCGTAGTCTGAACGTCGAGTATCTGGAGCCGCTGACACCGGTTTATCCGGATTACCGTCTCGGCCCCCTCGGCGATGCGCCCAAGGTCAACTGCACGACCTGCCACCAGGGCGTCAACAAGCCGCTCTATGGGGTCAACATGGTCAAGGACTATCCGAGCCTGATCGGACCATCCTCCTACAACAGCGCGCAAGTGCTGCAAGAGGACCTGGCCCAGACCGGAGCGCTGGCGGGAGAATAAGACCACGCCAGCGGGTCGATAAGTTGAAGAGAACCGGCGTGTCCTGACGGGCGCGCCGGTTTTTCATTGGGGGAAGGCTTGGAGAGCGGGTCTTGCTGATGCCGCGAACGATCGCGCTCATAGACATGAAAGGTGCACGGATCGTCCACACGATCGGCAACGATCCGTTCAGGCAGTCCCTGATGACAGGGTGCGAATGAGGCCTCTTCCAGTGGGCCAAAGCTCTTGGCGGGAAACACCGCGCGCCGCTGCCCTTAGTGAAATCAGGGCGTGCTCTGTTCGTAGGGTTTCACGAGCCTGCCGAGATCATGAAGACAGCCCACTGACTCATCGTGGACGGTTCGGACCAACCCCAGATGACCGCCCTGCTTCAGGGCATGGGTTATTTCCGTTAAGGCCCCGTGCATTCGCGAAACAATGGGCCGCCAGGGCGAGGAAAGCGCATCGACCGTTTGATGTTAAATCGGGATATCGGTGACGCTGCCGACCCGGGCTTGAGCCTTCGATACGGCCTGGTTCAACCGGTTCAGCAGGGCTGCACTATGGGCAGACATATCCGCAGTAAAGCCGAACCGGGCGGCTTCATGGATGCCTTAATCCATCGGCTGTTTTTGCCGTTTCTAAGCTGTTTTTGCCGTTTCTAACGGGTGGAAGGCTGGTCCGTGCCCGGAGTGACAGGGGCGCAGATCGGTTAGATCCGGGCCACCACGTCCGGTTTGGGCGCCCGCGTCCCGGCCGCCTGTTGGGCACGGATGTCCTCGCCCACGGCCCGGCCGATCGCGACCGCTTCTGCGGCCGGTCCCGTCCGTTTGGCTTCCCAATATTGCATGCCGTCGGGGGTCAGGAAGCGGCCTTCCATCTGAAGCGCGCCGTCATGGAGGATCTGAGCATGCCCTGCAATGGGCGTGCGGCAGGAGCCGTCGAGAACCTTCATGAAGGCCCGTTCGGCCGCCACCCGGGCCGCGGTGGGCCGGTGGTTGAGCGGGGCGATCAGGTCATAGGTCTTGGCGTCGCCCGCGCGAATCTCGATCCCCACTGCGCCTTGGGCCGGTGCCGGCAACATGCATTGGGAAGCGAGCGCCTGGGAGCATTCCGGGTGCAGGCCCAAGCGGTTGAGCCCGGCCTGGGCCAGGAAGGTGCCTTCGACTTCGCCCTCGGCGACCTTGCGCAGGCGGGTCTGTACATTGCCCCGTAGGGGAACGATTTCCAGATCCGGACGGCGCACCAGGAGCTGGGCCTGGCGGCGCAGGGAAGAGGTGCCCACGCGGACACCGGGTGGCAGATCGTCCGGGTGATCCACGGTCCGTCCGATAAAGACATCGCGAGGATCCTCGCGTTCCAGGATCACGGCAATCTCAAGCCCGTCGGGCAGGACGGTGGGGACGTCTTTCATCGAGTGAACGGCGATGTCCACCGCCTGGGCATTGAGGGCCTCTTCGAGTTCCTTCGTGAAGAGACCTTTGCCGCCGATGTCGAGCAGCGCGCGGGACTGAATCTGATCGCCCGTCGTGGTCATCGAGACGATCTCCACCGGGCACTCTTCCGGTGCCTCCGGCCAGCCATGGGCCCGCGCCAGGGCCAGGCGCACGATTTCGGCCTGGGCCAGCGCCAGCGGGCTCGCCCGCGTTCCAAGACGCAAAATGGGTGTTGTTCCCGCCATGGGTCCCCGTCACCTTTCTGCCCGTGCGTCGGGCCTTCGATTTGCTTACGCGACGGCCCGGGCGAGGGCGCACTGGGACCAGATTTCACTCAAGGCACCGATCAGCCGGTCAACATCTCCGTCCGTGTGGAGCGGCGACGGCGTGATGCGCAGGCGCTCCGAGCCCCGCGGCACCGTGGGATAGTTGATGGGCTGCACATAGATGCCGTGATTTTCCAGAAGCCAGTCGCTGATCCATTTGCACTTCACCGGATCCTTCACCATCACCGGCACGATATGGCTCGGATTGGGCATATAGGGAATGCCCACCCGGTCGAGCCCGGCGCGCACCTTGGCGACCCGGTCCTGGTGACGGGCACGCTCCAGCTGGCTGGCTTTCAGGTGACGGATGCTGGCGAGCGCACCGGCCGCGATGGCCGGCGGCAGGGCCGTCGTGAAGATGAAGCCCGAGGCGAAGCTGCGGATGAAATCGCACAAGGCCGCGGAGCCGGCGATATAGCCGCCCATGACGCCGAAGGCCTTGCCGAGAGTGCCCTCGATCACGGTCAGCCGGTCCGCCAGATTGTCGCGCTCCGTGATGCCGCCGCCACGCGGGCCGTAAAGACCGACCGCATGGACCTCGTCGATATAGGTCATCGCGCCATAGGCGTCGGCCACATCGCACAGTTCCTTGATGGGCGCGATGTCGCCGTCCATGGAGTAGACGGATTCAAACGTCACGAGTTTGGGCCGGGCCGGATCCATGGCGCTCAGGCGGCGCTCCAGATCGGCCGGATCATTATGGGCGAAGATGTGTTTCTCCGCGCGGCTGTGGCGGATCCCCTCAATCATGGAGGCATGGTTCGAGGCGTCCGAAAGGACAATGCAGCCGGGGATCTTGCCCGCAAGCGTGCTCAGCCCCGCCCAGTTCGAGACATAGCCCGAGGTGAACAGCAAAGCGGCCTCCTTGCCGTGCAGGTCGGCCAGCTCCTGCTCAAGCAGGACATGGTAGTGGTTCGTGCCGGAAATGTTCCGGGTACCGCCCGCACCCGCGCCGCATTTGTCGATGGCGTCGTGCATGGCCTTCAGGACGGTCGGGTGCTGACCCATGCCCAGATAGTCATTGGAGCACCAGACGGTCACTTCCGACTTGCCGGCTTCGCAATGGTGGGTCGCGCGGGGGAAGGACCCCGCCTTGCGTTCCAGATCGGCGAAGACCCGGTATCGCCCTTCCTCCCGAAGTCCTTCGAGTTCTTCACGAAAGAAGTTTTCGAAATCCATGGGAGCCTCCCTATTGGCGAGCCGATCCGGGCCCCGTGCTGCGCACGAGAACCATCGTATCGGCCTTATAACGCGGGCCTTGCACCGCCGCCCCATGCGGCATTGCAGACCCGGTCTGACGAAAAGAGTTCAAAGCAAGGTTTACGGGCATCGCATCGGTCAGGCGTTCCAAACCCGGCCCCGCATTTTCCCGCACCGACCGCTCCTCCGGCTCCGAGCCCGACCGGTCGTCCCGTTGCGGCGACTGCGCCCAGGACCACAGGGCCGCATCACGCAACGGTAGCACAAGCAGCCAATGCTCCAGAATGGCCAGGATCAAAAGCGTCCCCAACAAAGTGGCGCCAACAGCTTGAAAAACCGTGGCCTCGGCGGCGAAGGCCTGATTGGCCAGATGGACCACAATGACCGTGGGAATCGTCACCGACAGGGGAAACAGGATGTTCATGGGGCGGTTGCGGAAATAGCTGCGCAAAAAGGTCAGGTGCTCCGGGAGAAACTCCTCGGTCAAATTGGGCACGCCCAGGAAAACATTAAACTTGGCACTCAGTCGCATGCCCCAGAGGATCATAAAGGTCCAAAGGGCGATCTGATTGGGCATGTTCCACGCCATGATCCCGAGACCGAGCGCCGTGATCGCGATGGCGATCTCGTGGTGCAGCAAGGTCTGCGTGGCATAGACGAGCCGGCGCCAGCCGCCGCAGTCGAGGGGGCATTCCGTCTTGCGGGAGCCCGTGAGAAAGCCCATGAGGAAGCTCATCTCATGCCAGGCCCAGATGGTCAGTCCGCTTAAGAAAGCGAGATAGGCGCCGGCCATGCTGGTGTCGGTCCGGGTCGCGAACAGGCCGAAAAGCGCAACGCCCAAAAGGCCCGTGGCCCCCAACATGCTCCACGCATAGGTCCGCCTCGGCAGCCCGTTCAGATAGAGAACAAGGCCGGTGCTCAGCCACCAAATGAAGATGGCTGAGAGGGCGGGCAGGGCGTGTTGGGTCCAGGCCACGGTGCTTTCTCCTTACCAGGCTGGGGACAGCCGCGGTTGGGCCGGCAGGGCATTGGGCTTGGTGGGCAGGAAGAACATCCGCGCGAAGGCCACACCGGCCTTGCAGGCGTTCCAGCTGTATTTCAGCCGCCCGCCGAGGCCGCCTTCGGCTTTGCCCGCTTCCATGGCATCGGCCGCCATGCGCAGGCGTTCCATGCATTGCCGGAATTTCGGATTGTCGATGTCGAGTTCCAGGGGGAACACCTGACGGGAGATTTCCGTCGTGATGCGGAACACGGTGTAGTCATACTCCGTGGGATCGAGACCCAGAGCCGCGTGGAATTCCGGCCGGGCGTGATCGCGCACATACATTGTGCCGAACACGGCCAGGAGGAAGAAGCGGATCCAGTACTTGTTCAGGCCTTTCAAAAGGGCCGGGTTGGCGCGCATCAGCAGCGCAAATGCCTCGCCATGGCGGAATTCGTCATTACACCAATCTTCAAACCACTTGAAGATGGGATGGAAGCGACGATCCGGGTGGCGCTCCAATTGACGGAAGATCGTGATGTAGCGGGCATAGCCGATCTTCTCGGAGAGATAGACGGCGTAGAAGATGAATTTCGGCGTGAAGAAGGTGTATTTCTTCGTCTTGGTCAGGAAGCTCAGATCCACGCCGATCTCGAAATCCTTGAGCACGCTGTTGATGAAGCCGGCGTGGCGGGATTCGTCCCGGGTCATCAGGCGGAACAGTTCCTTGATGTCCGGGTTCTCGATCCGCTTCTGGATCTCGCTGTAAAGGACGCAGCCTGAAAACTCGGCGGTCAGAGAGCTGACGAGGAAATCGACGAACTCCTTGCGCAGGCCGTCGGGAAGGGACGACAGCATATTGTCGAACTCATCGGTGCGCTTGAAGTGATCCTTGTTGGGATCGTCTTGCATTTCCGCGATCAGCTCATCCCATTCGGCGCGCACGGGGCTGACGTCGAGCTTGTCCATGGCGTCGAAATCGGTGGTGTAGAACCGGGGGCTGAGGATCGTGTCTTCCTGGGCGTGACGCGTCGTATCGTTGGGCGCCGTTTGTTGTGCTGCCATTGTCATAGCGTCCTCCTCGGGGTGAAGCTGACTTCGTAGAGTTCGGTGAGTTCAAGTTGGGCCGTGATTTTCGTCCACAGGCGCTCAAGCCAGGACGCACGAACGACCGTGGCATGGCAGCGCACCTTCAGCTTTTCGCCGAACGGGACCGTCTCGGGCGCGCCATGGACGAGCACCTCGTCGCCGGGGCCGATGGCGACCCCGTCATCAAGCTCCACATGGGCATGGAGGCTGGCGAAGGTGTGTTCCACCTCCACGGTGCACGGCACACTTACCGCCCTGCGATGTCCGATCGTCGTCTCGATCATGGGGTATCGCTCCCTGGTGTCAGCAGGCGGGCAAAGGCCGCCTCGTTGGTTGGGCCAAACGAGCCCAAATCAATGGTTTCGCCGGTCGACGGATCGCTCAAGGTGAGCCGTCCGTCGCCCATACGGATGAGGTGGAAGGGGGCTTCCCTTCCGATGTCGCGTCGTTTGCGCTGGCGACTGAGACCGCGCAACACGCCCCGGATGAAACCATCCTCGCCGGGCGCAACCGTTTGGACCACAGCGCCAGTCTGAGCATCATAGACCTTAATGCTACCGTCGCTTTGATCTAGAAACTTGTATTTATGAATTTCGGTGATCTCATTTTCGAGGGCGGCCAAGGCTTCTTCCTGGGCCACCTTCGTCGCGCGACCATGAATCGCGAGGACGAGGGTCAAGCCGATGAGCGCGGCAGCGCCGTAAAGCGCGCCTTTCGGAAATGTATGACCGGCAAATGGATCGCTCATCGGCTTGGTCCCGTCACTCGGCTGCGGCTATGGGTTGAGGGGTCTGCACGGAACCGAAATCGGGTTTCGGCTTGTCGGCCCCGATGCCGACGCGAACGCCCGCCGCTTCCCGCTGTTCCGCCGCAACGCGCAGGGCTTCGCTCAGAATGTGGGCCACATTGGCCGCGTCGGGAATGGCCCTGAGCATGGGCTCGGCCTTGGCATAGCGCCACGGACGGACATGGGGCCACAGGTGCAGATAGGCCATGCCGTCGGGCCCGGTCAGCTTAAGCGGAATGTCGCCATGGCCGTTCGGGTAGCTTTTCAGGGCCGCGCTTTCCACCACGGTGAACGGAAAGTTGATCGCCTTTTCGATGGCCACGCCGAAACGCATGACGATCCGTCGATTGGTGATCGTGTAGATCGTGGTCCGCGCGGAGGCCCAGGCCAGGAACATCAAGATGCCCACGGCCGCCAGCGCCGCCGGCGCCAGCCAGAGGACGGAAATCACGACCTCGCCGACGGGAAGACCGTCCGAGAGGCCAGCGATCAGCCGCCAAGCCATCAGGATCCCGAAATAGATCAGGACCTTGCGGGTGTGGAGGGCGCGGCGCGCCAGCTCCCTCCAATCAGGTGCCCCCTGCCAGAGGATGGTTTCCCCCTCTGGCAGGCGTTCCGGGAGACCCGGAACAGGTTCATAGTCGAATTCGCTTCTCATATCAGCGGTTCCTGCCGGGAAGGTTCAGCATAGAGATGACCACCGCCGTAATAGGCGGCGATCTTTTCCTCTTCGAGACGGGTCACTTGATCCGGGTGCGCCAGATCCGGGACGTCGTCAAATTGGGTGGAGAGGATCGACCCAACGAGGACGCGATAGGCCCCCCGGTCGCGGCTGAACGGACCGACGAGGACTTCGAAGAGTTCCCGCTCGCGCCCGAGACGCACAAAGGTCATGGGAAGGAGCTTGCGCCTCGGCATTTCGCCGCCCGGCAATTCCAGCTCGAGATAGCGGATCATGGCCTCGCCCTGGTCCACCCAGATGTCGACCACTTTGCCGGCGACTTCGTTGTCCGCGCCGACGACGTCGCAGCCCATCAGATCCGGGTCTCCTTCGACGACGGCATAGTCCGTGGCCACCCGCAGGGGCGCGATCTTCGGGCCGCCATGGGGCAGCATGTCCGGCTCATCGGCACGATCGGCATAGGACGAGGGGCCGACCGCATCGATCATGGGGTTGCCCGTCGGGATAAGCGGCGCGCCCGGACCGGCTTCGGCGAATTCCGCCTTCACGGGCCGTGTATCGGGAAGATGACTTCGGGCTTCCTTGCCGCCTTCGAGTTTGAACACTTTGGGCTCAGGCAGATAGATCCAGCTCATGGGTTTGGTTTCGCCCGTACGCTCCATGAGCGGATAGCCTTCCCGACGGCTCTCCCGCTGGAGATAGAAGACAAGGCCAGCGAAAAAGATAAAAAATGCGTATACTGCTAATTCCGCAGCATCGACATTACCAAAGACATAACCGGTTTCCATCACCGTTCTCCTTTCGGGTCGTGCTCAGCCTGGAAACTCCGCCAAGCCGAATTTCGACGTCGACCGCGGTTCGACGCCGTTTCCAAATCGTGCCAGCGGACCGATCACCGCCAACGTCGCAAACAACAACAGAATCTCGAGATGGTAGACGAAGCTGTAACCTGTCGACGGCATAGCGAGCGCCACGCCGAGAGACCCCTGTTCGGCAAAGCCGGAGATGATGTCGCGCAACGCCCCGCCCAATGCGATCGCGACGCCCGTTGCAGTCGCTTGCACGGCGCCCCAGGCGCCCAACGCCAGACCGCTGCTGTCGCTCTCAGCCAAAGCCATCGCTGCCGTCAGCGTGCCAACGATAAAGAGGCCGCCGCTGAACCCGATTAGCGTGGTGCCGGCCCGGAACAGGGCAGCGGACTGGAACGGATCGGCGAAAATGACGGCCGAGAAACCGGCGATGCCGATGAGCGCGCCCATGGCCGCGAGCCGGTAGGGATCGCCGCCCCGGGTCAGCCGATAGGCGGCTACCGCGAAGCCGGCCAGGGTGCCCAGCGCGAACAGCGCCGTCAGCATCGTCGTGGCGCTGACCGACAGATTGAGGATTTCGCCGCCATAGGGCTCGAGAAGAACGTCCTGCATGCTGAACGCTGCCGTGCCGAGACCCACGGCCAGGAGGAGGCGTCCGGGCCGCCCACCCTGCACAAAGTCGTTCCAGGCCTCAAGAAAGGTCGGGCGCGGACGGTCCGGTGCGGTCAATGACGGGTTGCGCGCTTCCTGTTTGAAGGTCGCGATGATGTTGAGCACCATCGTCACCGCGGCCGCGCCCTGAATGACCTGGATCAGCTTGATCTGATTGAAGTTCTCGAGCAGGAGCCCGAAGACGAGCGCGCTCACCCCCATGCCCAGAAGCAGCATGACATAGAGAAGGGCGACGACGCGGGGACGGGCATCCTCCGGCGCCAGATCACTGGCAAGCGCGAGTCCCGCCGTTTGCGTCGTATGGAGGCCCGCGCCGACCAGAAGGAAGGCGAGCCCGGCGCTCAAATGGCCGATGATCAGGGGCCCATGGGTATCGCCCGACAGGATCAGAAGGGCGAAGGGCATCATGGCGAGCCCCCCGAATTGCAGGATCGAACCCAGCCAGATATAGGGCACCCGACGCCATCCGAGAACGGAGCGATGGATGTCGGAGCGATGGCCAATCAGCGCGCGGAAGGGCGCGAAGACCAAGGGAAGGGAGATCATCAGGGCGACAAGCCACGTGGGCACGCCCAATTCGACAATCATCACCCGGTTGAGCACGCCGTTCAGGAGCGCGAGCGCCATGCCGACCGCCACCTGGAAGAGGCCCAGGCGCAACAGGCGGCCCAGCGGCAATTCCTTGGTCGCCGCATCGGCAAAGGGCAGAAGATTCATGCCCAGCCGGCCCCAGTTGATGGCTCCTATGGTGGCGCGCGTGCTCATTCCTTCCGCAATTCTGCTCCCTGGCTCGTATAGAAACCGCTATTGACCCGCTCGGTGTTCATGAACTGCCAGCCCGCGAGTCGGTCGTCCCGGCCGATCGCTTTTTTGAGAGTGCCGGGGCTGACCGGTTCGATGGCCGGCGCCCGGTCGCTGTGCGGGAAGAGACGGCCAACCGCATGCATGACCGTCAGCGCGGGTGTGCGCGGGGCGAAAGTGAAAACGATGGAGTGGCGCGTGTTCGCCGCAAAAGCACTGACCGTACGCAGAACATCCTCCATCCGGTAATGGATAAGGGAGTCCATGGCGACCACATGGTCGAAGCTCTCGCTCCCGGCGCTGAGCATATCGCCGACGCGGAAATCGATCGATCCTTGCCCCAGATCCTTGGGGCTGCGTTCGCGCGCGAGATCGACCAGAGTAGGGGAGAGGTCCACGGCAACAACGTCGGCGCCCCGGCGCGCGGCTTCAACGGAGAAGGCGCCGGTGCCGCAGCCCGCATCCAGGATCCGGCGGCCCGTGAGATCCCGGGGCAGCCAGTCGAGGAGGATCGCGCGCATGCGATCCCTCCCGGCCCGCACGGTGGCGCGAATGCCGCTCACGGGAGCATCGGACGTCAGACGCGACCAGGCATCGACCGCCGTCTGATCAAAATAGGTCTCAAGCTGTCCGCGACGTTGCTGGTAGGACGCTGTTGGCATCAATCGAATCCCAAAAAGTCGAAGATGTCCCGATCCTTCATCGGGGTCGGTTTCAAGGGTTCCGTCCCGGCCCAAAGGGTCGCGGCGAGGCGCAGATATTCCTCCTGCACCGCCTCGAGTTCCGGGGACGATTCCATTTCAAACAGGGTCGATTTCTTCAGCCGGCTGCGCCGGATGACATCGAGATCGGGGAAATGGGCAAGCCGCTTGAGGCCCGTCTCGGCGTTGAAGCGGTCGATTTCATCCGTGCCCGCGCTGCGATTGGCGATCACGCCCGCCATGCGGACATCATAGTTCTTGGCCTTGGCCTGAATCGCCGACACGATCCGGTTCATGGCGAAGATGGAATCGAAGTCATTGGCCGTGACGATCAGGGCACGTTCCGCATGCTGCAAAGGCGCGGCAAAGCCGCCGCAGACCACGTCGCCCAGCACGTCGAAGATCACCACATCCGTGTCTTCCAGGAGGTGATGCTCCTTCAGAAGCTTGACGGTCTGGCCGACGACATAGCCGCCACAGCCCGTACCCGCGGGCGGGCCGCCGGCCTCCACGCACATGACGCCGTTGTAGCCCTCATAGACATAGTCTTCGGGCTGCAATTCCTCCGAATGGAAATCGACCGTCTCGAGAACGTCGATCACCGTCGGGACAAGGCTCTTGGTCAGGGTGAAGGTGGAATCATGTTTCGGGTCACAGCCGATCTGCAGGACCCGTTTGCCGAGCTTGGAAAACGCCACCGAGAGATTGGAAGACGTCGTGCTCTTGCCGATCCCGCCCTTGCCATAGACGGCGAAAACTTTCGCCGAATCGATGGTCAGACGAGGGTCCATCTTGACCTGGACACTGCCGTCACCGTCCTCGCGTCGCGGCAGAGTCTGGGGCAAATCCAAAACGGTCATGTGTGTTTCTCCCTTATGTTCAGGCCGTCGCTACGGCCTGACCGACACCTTCCAGACGGTCTTCGAGTTGGTCACCCGCTTCCCTCAGGGCTTCGAGTGTTTCTTCATCCGGGTCCCAATAGTCCCGCTCATAGGCCTCGATGAGCCGGTTGGCGAGCTTGGCCGAGGCCTTGGGGTTCAACGCCGCCAGGCGCTCGCGCATTTCCTCGTCGAGCACGAATGTCTGGGTAAGCTTCTGGTAGACCCAGGGCGAGACCTGGCCCGTGGTGGCCGACCAACCCATGGTGTTGGTCACATGGGCCTCAATCTGACGCACGCCCTCATAGCCATGGGACAGCATCCCTTCGTACCAGCGCGGATTGAGCATCCGGGTCCGGGTTTCGAGCGCCACCTGTTCGTTCAGGGTGCGGACCTTGCCTTCGCCGCGGGTCTGGTCCCCGATATAGACGGGAGCGGCTTCGCCCTTGGCCTTCTGGACCGCGCGGCCGATGCCGCCCAGCGTGTCGAAATAGTGGTCGATCGTGGTGACGCCGAGTTCGACGGATTCCAGGTTCTGATAGGCCAGATCCACATCGCTCAAGACACTGTTGAGGAGCGCCGATTGCGCCGCGGGCTGGCCGGCCCGGCCATAGGCAAAGCATTTGCGATTGGTGTAGGCGGTGGCGAGTTCGTCCTCGTCATCCCAGCAGCCGCTGTCGACCAACAGGTTGACATTGGAGCCATAGGCGCCTTCCGCGTTGCTGAACACCCGCAAGGCCGCCGTTTCCAGGTCACAGTCATGGGCCTTCTGATAGGCGAGGGCGTGTTTGCGCACGAAATTCTGGTCCTCTGGCTCCTCCGCGGCGGCCGCGAGATAGGCCGCTTCCGCCAAGAGACGGGTCTGGAGGGGCAGAAGATCCCGGAAGATGCCTGACAAAGTCATAATCACGTCGATCCGGGGACGCCCCAATTCCTCAAGCGGGATCAGATCCGCGCCCGCCAGGCGGCCATAGCTGTCAAAGCGCGGCTTGGCGCCGATCAGGGCCAGGGCCTGGGCGAGCGGGCCGCCCTCGTTTTTCAGATTGTCCGTCCCCCACAGGACGAGGGCCACGGATTCCGGCAGGGCATTGCCTTCCTGGATATGGCGATCCAGGAGGCGTTGGGCCTGACGGGTGCCGTCGGCGACCGCAAAGCTGCTGGGGATGCGGAACGGATCAAAACCATGGAGATTGCGCCCCGTGGGCAGGACCGCCGGTGTGCGCAGGACATCGCCGCCGGGGGCCGGCCGGATGAAGCGCCCGTCGAGCGCCTGGATGATGGCCGGCGTCTCGTGATCCTCACACAGCAGACGATTGACCGTGGCCAGTTCATCGAACAGGGCAGACCCTTCGTCGTCATTGGCGAGGCTGGTCGAGGCCAGCGCCTCCGCCGGGGCCATGCCGTCCACGAGCGATTCGATGGCTTGGCGTCCGGGCTTCAAGCCCCGCGACGCATCGGCCACCGCTTCGAGCAGATCGATGCGTTCTTCCCGGGACGGCGCCTCGCCGATCACGTGGAGGCCATGGGGGATCAGCGTGTGCTCGAGCTCGACCACATCTTCCGTAAGCCGCGTAATGTGCTCCGAGGCGTGTCCGTTCCACAAGGGCTCCGCCACGGCAAGATCAAGCTCGGCGGCCTGGGACTGAATGGTCGCCGTCAGATCCGCCTGATCCTCAAGGCTGTCCGGGGGGAGGGAGCGCCAGCGCTCAAGGGAGGCCTTGAGTTCGAGCAGGCCCCGATAAAGACCGGCTTCCGTGATGGACGGCGTCATATGGGAGATGAGCGTCGCTGCGCCCCGGCGCTTGGCCACCGTGCCTTCGGACGGGTTGTTGGCCGCATAGAGATAGAAATTGGGCAGGTCGCCGATCAGACGGTCGGGCCAGCAGCTCTCGCTCATGCCCACCTGCTTGCCGGGCATGAATTCAAGCGCGCCATGGGTGCCGAAATGGAGTACCGCATGGGCCCCGAAGCCATGGCGGATATAGCTGTAAAAGGCCGTGAAGGCGTGAGTCGGCGCGAAACTCTGTTCAAAGAGCAGGCGCATGGGATCGCCTTCGTAGCCGAAAGCCGGCTGGACGCCCACGAACACATTGCCGAACTGGGCGCCCAACACGAAGATCGAGCGGCCGTCACTCTGCTGACGGCCAGGCGCCGGGCCCCATTGGCCTTCGATGTCGGTGAGCCAGCGCTCGCCGCGTACATGGTCATCCGCCGAAATCTGGGCATGGACATTGGCATCCGTGCCGAAAGTGGCGGCGTTGCCGTCAATGATCCGGTTGCGCAACGCATCGACGCTGTCCGGGACCTCCACCTCATAGCCTTCCGCCTTCAGGGCCTTCAGTGTGTTGTGGAGCGAAGCGAACACGGAAAGATGCATGGCGCTGCCCGTGGCGCCCGCATTGGGCGGGAAGTTGAACAGCACCACGGCGATCTTGCGATCCGCCGCCGGGGTCTTGCGCAGGGCAATCATCTTCTCGACCCGGTCCACCAGGATTTCCGTGCGTTCCGGACAGGTGCGCATCTCCCGGCTGCCATTGGTGCAGCCCATATCCACCGGACACTGGCGCGAACAGCAGGCGAGCCGCTCACCCGTTCCGTCGCCGTCGCCGGCGCGCCCGCCAAAGATGATCGGCGTCGTCGCCCCATCGAGTTCGGGGATCGCGACCATCATGGTGGCTTCAACGGGCATCAGGCCCCGGGTCGAGCGCCCCCATTCCTCCATGGACTGAAATTCCAGGGCGTGGGCCGCGACATACGGAACGTCAAGACGGGCGAGAATGTCTTCCGCCGCCTTGGCGTCGTTATAGGCCGGCCCGCCGACCAGGGAGAAACCGGTGAGCGAGATCACCGCGTCCACCGTGACCTGGTCATTCTTCATGAAGAATTTCTCGATCGCCGGCCGGGCGTCGAGGCCGCTGGCAAAGGCCGGCACCACATTTAGGCCCCGCTCCTCGAGGGTGCGGATCACCCCGTCATAATGGGCGGTGTCCTTCGCCAGCACATAGGAGCGCATAACAAGGACACCGACCGTGCCCTTTGCATCTTTGCGGTTCTGGGGCAGCCGGTCGAGTTGCTCGGTCAAGCGTTCCTTCACGTCCGGATGATAGAGACCCACATCCGGATAATCCGTCGGCGGCTCCGCCTTCACCCGGTCCCGCAGGACTGCGCGCGGCCCTTCCGCATAACGGCTGATCAGCAGGCGCACCATATTGGTGACGTTGTCGTCGGAGCCCGCGAGCCAGTATTGCAGGGTCAGGAAATAGGCCCGCACGTCCTGGGCGGTGCCCGGAATGAACCGCAACAGGCGGGGCAGGCGGCGCAGCATGGCCATCTGGCGCATGCCTGAGCTTTCCTTCTTCGTCGCGTTGCCCCGCAGGCGCTTGAGCATGGCGATGGCCCCGGACTGGGGCCCGCCCATGGTGAAGCGGCCGAGTTTGGTCAGTTTGATGATCTCACCCGCGGACATGGCCACGACCATGGCGTCGCAATCGGGCTGGCGCGCTTCCAGGGCCGGCATGACGGCGCGGATCTGGTTTTCCAGGAACATCATCGTCACAATGATGATGTCGCCCGTGGCGATGTCAGCGAGGGCGCGTTCCAAGGAGCCCGGATCGTTTTCCCATTCGCAGGAGGCGTGGAGTGTCAGGGAGATGCCCGGATAATCCCGTTCCAAAACCGGACGTGCACGGTCCACCGCGCCGGACAGATGGTTGTCCAGGGTCACAATGACGACACGTGTTTCCACGCGATCAGCGGCCGAAATGGGCTTTGGCATCGTAAAGCGTCTCCACCGTGATAACGTCGAGCCCGCGGTCTTCTGCGAACCGCTCGGCGTTGCGCCGGGCCTTGCCCCGGACAAAAAACGGGATCTTCTTCAGTTCAGCCTCTGCATCCGCATCCCACACCAGTGTCGGTGCCCCCGGGGCGGGTGTCGGTTGCGCAGCCGGGGTTTCCGCCGGGCTTGCTTCCTTGGGGCTCGCGGTGCCATGGGCCAGATGAGACGGTCCCGCGCCGTCATGAAATTCAAAGTCTTCCCGGAACATGCCGAGAAGGTGTTCCTCCAGGCCCATGACCAGGGGATGCACCCAGGTATCGAAGAGAACATTCCCGCCCTCAAAGCCCATGACGGGCGAGTAGCGGGCCGGAAAATCCTGGACATGGACCGGCGCTGAAATGACCGCACACGGAATGCCAAGCCGTTTGGCGATATGGCGTTCCATCTGAGTACCAAGCACGAGTTCGGGCTGAAGCTCTGCAATGCGCGCTTCGACCTCGAGATAGTCATCCGTAATGAGCGCTTCGACGCCGTGGCGTTCTGCGGCCGCCCGCACATCCCGGGCAAATTCGCGGTTATAGGCGCCGAGGCCCACGACTTCGAAACCGATTTCCTCAGCGGCCACCCGCGCACAGGCAACGGCATGGGTGGCATCGCCGAAAACGAACACCCGCTTGCCCGTGAGATAGGTGGAGTCGATGGAACGGGACCACCAGGGCAGGCGGGAGGGCTCGCCCTCGAGAAGCGGGCTCGGGTCAATACCTGTCAGCTCGCCGACTTCCCGAAGGAAATCTTGGGTGGCTCCGAAGCCGATCGGCACCGTCTTGGTGAAGGGCTGGGCCAGATTCTTTTCCATCCAGCGGGCCGCCGTCGCGCCAATCTCCGGATACAGAACGACGTTGAAGTCCGCGTCTGGAAGCCGGACAATGTCCGCCGGCGTTGCATCCAGGGGAGCGGTCACATTGATATCGACCCCGAGCTTTCTCAAAAGCCCGGTGATCTCTTCCACGTCATCCCGGTGCCGGAAACCAAGGGCGGTCGGTCCAAGGATGTTGCAAGAGGGCCGGGCCTTGGGCTCGCGTGCCGGCGCTTCGCCGCGTTCACCGCCGGCCAGATTCCGGACCAGATGATAGAAGGTTTCCGACGCCCCCCAGTTTTCCTTACGCTGATAAGAAGGCAATTCGAGGGGAATGACCGGCACCGGGAGATTGAGGGCCTTGGCAAGGCCTGCCGGATCATCCTGGATCAGCTCGGCCGTGCAGGAGGCCCCGACGATCATGGCCTGGGGGTCGAAGCGCTCGAAAGCCTCGCGGGCGGCGGTCTTGAAGATTTCCGCCGTGTCGGAGCCCAGATCCCGCGCCTGGAAGGTCGTGTAGGTGACCGGCGGGCGGGCCTGCCGACGCTCGATCATGGTAAAGAGCAGATCCGCATAGGTGTCGCCTTGAGGTGCATGCAGAACATAATGCAGTCCCTTCATCGCTGTCGCGATGCGCATCGCCCCGACATGGGGAGGGCCTTCATATGTCCAAACGGCGAGCTGCATGGGGTCAGACCTCCAGCCGTTGACGGCGGATCAGCGGACGGGCGAACAGTTCGGCCAGATCGGCGGCCTGCTCATAGCCATGGACGGGCGAGAAGACGAGTTCGATCGACCATTTCGTGGTGATGCCCTCGGATTCGAGCGGATTGGCGAGCCCCAGGCCGCAGACCACCAGATCTGGACGCTTCTCGCGGCAGCGATCAAGCTGCCGGTCCACGTCCTGGCCCTCGCTCAAAGTCACATCGTCCGGCAACTGATCCAATTCGGCGGCCAGATGCTGGCGATGGAGATAGGGGGTGCCCACCTCGATCAGTTCCGTCCCCAATTCCTGGTGGAGAAACCGGGCGAGCGGTACCTCGAGTTGGGAGTCGGGGAAGAAGAAAACGCGTTTGCCTTCCAACTCACCCCGATAGCGCTCCAGCGCCCGCTTGGCCCGTTCCCGGCGCGGGCCCGTCACGGCCTCGAATCGATCGGCCGGAACATCGAAAGCCTGGGCGGCGGCCTGCAGCCAAGCGGTCGTGCCCTCGGCTCCGAAGGGGAAGGGCGCATGAAGCCGTTTCGCGCCACGGTCCTCAAGAGCCCAGGCCGTCTCCCCCAGAAACGGCTGAGCCAGCAAAAACAGGGTGTTCGGACCAATGGCGGGAAGCTCCCCGGCCTTGCGCGGCGGCAGGAAATCAACCGGTCCGATGCCGAGTTCCTTGAAGAGGCGCCGGAACTGGTCCTCCACCACATCGGGAAGCGTGCCGACAACCAGAAGCGATGGCGCGGTATTCTCCGCCGTCGGCATTTCGGGCACGAGGGCGTTCAGGCAGGCATCTTCGCCTTGGGTGAAGGTCGTCTCGATGCCGCTGCCCGAATAGTTGAGGATCCGCACATCCGGGGCAAAGCGACCCGACAGCCGGGTGGCCGCCCGCGACAGGTCAAGCTTGATCACTTCCGACGGACAGGAGCCGACAAGAAACAGCATCTTGATGTCCGGGCGGCGTTCCAGAAGCCGGGTCACCACCCGATCGAGTTCCTCATTGGCATCCGCCAGGCCGGCCAGGTCCCGCTCCTCGATGATGGCGGTGGCGAAGCGGGGCTCGGCGAAAATCATGACGCCGGCGGCCGATTGCATCAGATGGGCACAGGTCCGGGAGCCGACGATCAGGAAGAAAGCATCCTGGATCTTGCGGTGCAGCCAGACGATTCCGGTCAGACCACAAAAGACTTCCCGTTGTCCCCGTTCCTTGAGCACCGGTCTGGTATCGCAGCCGGACGAGGGGGTTGTGGTCGAGGGCGCGGCGGCGGATGTCATGCGGGCCTCCCGACAGCGTTCATCAGATCCGGGGATGGCGCTACGGGGGCTTCGCGGCGCGCCGCCCGCAGTTTGAGCACGAACTGTGTGGCGTTGATCACGTAGGTGACATAGGCGGCGAGGGCGAGGATCATCTGATCCCGCGCATTCAGCCAGCCGAAGATCACCGCACCGAGATAAGCGGTGTGGAGGGCAAGAACGGCCATGCTCACCACATCTTCCCAGAAGAAGGGACGGGCAAAGAGCCATTTGCCGAACACCACCTTTTCCCAAATCGATCCGGTGACCATGATGACGTAGAGAACGATGGTCTTGATGACGATCGAGATAGTTGCCAGGACGAAGCCCTCGCCGGTCATCAGATAGCGTATGACCAGGGCAAGGCTGATGAGGAAAACCAGAAACTGAAAGGGGGCGAGAAAGCCCTGGACCATTGTCCAAACAGTGCAATCGCGCCGCCGGCGCTCCTCCGGTGTGTAAAGGAGCGTGCCGTCTCCCTGGGCGTGCTCTGACGCCGTCCAGTCTGTCTGCGTTCCTGTCTCTCGTGTCGTCGCCATCGCGCTTCGACGTCCTGTCAAAACAAGGTCCCTCAAGCGTGCCGTCCTTGGGGCCGAACCTGTCGGTTTGCCTTTGGAAACCAGCCTTGACGGGCATGGTGGCCGGGGCACGCCGCTCGATATGAAAACGGTAATTACGCGGTCTAGACCTGTCAATAGGGGTTTACGTCAACTTTGATTGACACTTGGTCGCGAAGCGGCCTAAGATAAATTTGTGAGATCGATCCGCCTTGGATTTTCTTTGCCAAAACCACCGAAAACTGGTGAGTTTGGAGTGTAAAGCGAGCTTGGCAGGGCGGTTTCGGCCGTACGACGGAAGTTCAACGCCCAGTGCCAAGCGGCTTACCGCTGGCACGAAGCGCGATGTGGCCAGCGGTTAGGGAGGCGCGCACAACGACCCGGCCGCAATCGATATGCGGGTCTGGCGAGGGAGGGCCGAGATGGCCTCGACAGATCAGTCACAAGGGCTGAATGAGCCCGATCCTCAAGAGAGGAAAGAAGCGGAAAAGGTTGACCAGGCTCCGGCTCACGAAGAGCCACCAGACGGTGAGGGGAGCGCCGATCAAATGGAGGCGAAGACGAAATGGCTTTCCAGTGCCATCGAGGCGGAAATCATTCCGCGGTTGCTGATGGCCCATAGAGCATCATCGGTCCGACTGGGAAACGCGCCCGAGCGCAAGGTCCCCGTCCATCCTGACGACATCTCGGAATTTGCCCGGCTCGTTCTCTCCCACGATGATTCGGTGGCGCTCGCATTCCTGGAAGCCCTTCTTCAACGCGGCGTCGATCTGGAAACCGTCTATCTGGAAGTCATGGCGCCCGCCGCGCGGGTTTTCGGCGAGCGATGGGATGACGATACGCTTCCCTTCACGGAGGTCACGACGGGGCTCAGCCGGCTGCATCGGCTTCTTTACACCCTGCGCTCCACGGCGGCCGACCTTTTTGAAGACACCAGCGGTTCCCGCATGCTCATCACGCCCCTTCCCAGTGAACAACACAGTTTCGGTCTTCTGATCGTGGCGGATTTCTTCCGGCATTCGGGCTGGAACGTGCATGAGGTGCCGGACATTACCCTTGACGGGCTTGAGGAGCGTGTTGCAGCTACCCCCTACGATGTGGTTGGACTGTCCGTCGGTTGCGAACGATGGCTTGACGAGTTGAAGCAGGTTGTCGGCGTGATCCGGGGGGCGTCGTGCAATCTTGCAACGCGCATCCTGGTCGGGGGGCATCTGGTTTCGGAAATCCCGGATTTGGACAGACGTGTCGGCGCGGACGCGGTCGCCACCGATGCCCGTCAGGCCGTGGTCAAGGCCCAGGCGCTTGTCGGTGAGATCGCGCGGCACTGATGATGAAACAGTTTAGATAAGATACCTGGCAGCACAGCGATGAATATGGCGTTGTCGGAACAAACCTACCGTGACCTGAAGGCCTTGGAAGAGTCCATCGGGCACCTTCGAGCTGATGTGGTGGCTCAACTGGTCGCCGCAACAGCCGATGTTGCCTTGGTTCTCGATGATGACGGCGTGATTCGGGCGGCCTCTTTCGGCAATGCGGAGGTTTCTCCGGAAGGCTTTGATACTTGGATCGGCCAGCCCCTGGTGAAGACGGTCACGGTCGAGAGCCGTCCCAAGGTGAAGGCCCTTCTCCAGGACGCGGTGCGCAATGCGCCGGCGAAATGGCGGGAAATCAATCATCCGGCCAATGATGGCCCGGATATCCCGGTCCGTTACTTCGCCTTGAATGTGGGCGAGGCGGGCCGCGTCGTCGCCATCGGCCGGGATCTGCGGTCGGTCGCCGCCCTTCAGCAGCGCCTGCTCGACACCCAGCACGCGATGGAACGCGAATATGCGCGGCTCCGCCACGCGGAAACGCGCTACCGCCTGCTGTTTCAGGTGGCGAGCGAGGCCGTGCTCATCATCAACGCCTTGAACCAGAAAGTGGTTGAGGCCAATCCCGCCGCCTTGCACCTCCTCGGACGGGACGTGAAGCAGATTGTAGGGCGCTCCTTCCCGGAAATGTTCGCCCTTGACCATAAGGACGTCATTCGCACCTTGATGGTGGGCGGACGGGCTGAAGGGATCCGGGTGCGGCTTGCAGAAGGCAATCGGGACTGTCTGTTGTCCACCTCCGTGTTTCGCCAGGAAAAGGCCACCCATCTGCTGGCGCGCCTCATGCCGCTTGAGCAGGATGAAGCGACCAAGCTGCCCCACACGGATTCCCAGAGCCTGAAAATCATTCAGAATTTGCCGGAAGGATTCGTGGTCGCCGACCAGGATTTGCGTATCCTGACGGCCAATGCGGCTTTCCTGGAGCTTACCCATCTGGCCACGGAAGATCATGCGCGCGGAGAACCGCTGCACCGTTTCATCGGGCGCTCCGAGGTCGACCTCAATGTTCTGGTTTCGAATCTGCGCCAGGTCGGAGCCGTTCGCGAATTCAATACCGTGCTGCGCGGGGTCCACGGATCAAGCGAGAATGTGGCCCTGACCGCGGTTTCGGTGCCGGATGGCCGGGTGCCCTGTTTCGGGTTCACCGTCCGGACCACGGCCGGGCAGTCCCCCGCCCAGGAGATCGAAAACAGCCTGCCCCGTTCCGTCGAGCATCTCACGCGTCTTGTCGGCCGGGTGTCCTTGAAGGAAATCGTCAAGGACACCACCGACCTGATCGAACGGCTGTGCATCGAGGCCGCCCTGGAATTGACCCGGGACAATCGCGCGTCAGCGGCGGAAATGCTGGGTTTGAGCCGCCAGGGCCTCTATGCGAAATTGCGGCGCCACGGCCTCGTTGACTGACCTTAGTCCTTTCGATGTATGGCAATATGTCGCTGTTCTTGCGATTCAAGCGACCGGGTGAGGCGAAAGGACACCGAGTGTCAAGTTTAGTTGACGCTCCTAAGTGTCATCATTAAGCTCAATACTATGGTTGAGCATAGCGCCACATTACGGGCCCCCGCACGGCCTTCTCCCTCCGCGGCTTTGGAGCTTCTGAAGCCCATCACATGGTTTGCGCCCATGTGGGCCTTCGGCTGCGGGGTGGTCTCGGCCGGTGTGCCCGTTCTCGATCGGGTGCCCGAGATTCTCCTTGGGATTGTCCTGTCCGGCCCGCTGCTGACCGGCACGAGCCAGGCCGTCAATGACTGGTATGACCGGCATGTGGACGCCATCAACGAACCCGATCGTCCCATTCCGTCCGGTCGTGTGCCGGGACAGTGGGGGCTTTATATCGCGATCATTTGGACGGTGCTGTCCCTGACCGTTGCGGCGGCCTTGGGCCCCTGGGTCTGGATCCCGGCTGCGATCGGAACCGTCCTGGCTTGGATGTACAGTGCGCCGCCTTTCCGTTTGAAACTCAATGGATGGTGGGGCAATGGTGCGGTTGCCATGTCCTATGAGGGGCTGGCCTGGCTTGCCGGCGCGGCGGTCATGACCGCCTCCGTGCCCGATGGCCGTGTCGTCGCTTTGGCCCTGCTCTACAGCGCCGGCGCCCACGGCATCATGACGTTGAACGATTTCAAGGCTGTGGAAGGCGACATCCGCATGGGCGTGCGCTCACTGCCCGTTCAACTCGGTGTCGCCCGCGCGGCCCGCGTGGCCTGTCTGGTCATGGCCGTCCCCCAACTGATTGTCGTTGCCCTGCTCCTGTCATGGGGCCAACCCCTGCACGCGGCGGGTGTCGGCTTCCTGCTCCTGGCGCAGTTCGGTCTCATGGCCCGCTTGCTGAAAGATCCCAAGCAGCATGCGCCCTGGTACAACGCCACGGGCACGACCCTCTATGTGTTCGGCATGCTGATCAGTGCCTTCGCCGTGCGTTCCCTGGTCATGGGGGCCGCGTGATGTCGGGCGGGCTCAGTTGGCTCAGCATCGTTCGATTGGGTTTCGTCCAGACCGCCTTGGGCGCCATCATCGTCCTGATGACCTCGACCCTCAATCGGGTGATGGTCGTCGAATTGGGGCTGCTGGCGACGATCCCTGGGGCCCTTGTCGCCTTTCACTATGCCGTTCAGATGTCCCGGCCCCGATGGGGCTACGGATCCGATATGGGCGGCCGGCGCACCCCGTGGATCATCGGCGGCATGGTCGTGTTGGCCCTCGGCGGTATCCTGGCGGCCACCGCCACGGCCGTCATGGCCACCTCCTTTTTGGCTGGCATCGCCCTCGCGGTCCTGGCGTTCCTGGCCATCGGCGTGGGCGTCGGCGCGGCCGGGACCTCCCTTCTCGTGCTCCTGGCCACCCAGGCCGCACCGGGGCGCCGGGCGCCCGCGGCGTCGATCGTCTGGATCATGATGATTGTCGGCTTTGCAGTCACAGCCGGGGTCGCCGGCAGCTTTCTCGATCCCTTTTCCCTGACCCGGCTGGTTGGTGTCTCCGCCACGGTCAGCGGCATCGCGGTCCTGGTCACCGTGGTGGCCCTGTGGGGCGTTGAGCCGAAAACAGGATTCGCGTCGAAAGAGCCCGAGCGCAAAGAAGAAAAGCCCGAATTCGGTGCCGTGCTCCGGGCGGTCTTGGCCGAGCCCAAGGCCCGTCAGTTCACCATTTTCGTCTTTGTCTCCATGTTGGCCTATAGCGGCCAGGAATTGATCCTGGAACCCTTCGCGGGGCTCGTTTTCGGCATGACGCCCGGGGAGACAACGAAGCTCACCGCCTTTCAAAACAGCGGGACCGCCCTCGGCATGATCCTTGTCGGTATCGCCGGCAGCTCGCTCTTTGGACGGCGGATCGGCTCCTTGCGGTTTTGGACCGTAGGCGGATGTGCAGCCTCCGCCGTGTGCCTTGCGAGCCTGACGGTCGCGGGACAGGTCGGGCCCGGATGGCCGTTGCAGACCTCGGTCTTTTGTCTGGGCGTGTCCAATGGCGCCTTCGCCGTCGCGGCGATCGGTTCCATGTTCAGCCTCGCCAATGAAGGACGCGGTGCCCGGGAAGGCACCCGCATGGGCCTGTGGGGCGCGGCCCAGGCCATCGCTTTCGCTTTGGGCGGGTTCCTCGGCACGGTGGCGGTGGACGTCATGGGCGTCCTCGTCGATGGTCCGGCCATTGCCTATGGCGTGGTCTTCACGGCCGAGGGTGTGCTTTTCGTTGTCGCCGCCGCGTTGGCGGCGCGTATTGAATGGTCGGGCGACGAACCATCAAGAGGGTTCATGCCCGCCGCAGCCGAAGGCTATGTCGCAGGAGGGCAATAAAAGCCATGGGAATGAAGCAAACCTATGATGTTGTCGTTGTTGGCGGCGGCCCGGCTGGGGCGACCGCGGCCGAGGATCTGGCGCGGGCCGGACGTTCCGTGCTTCTCCTGGACCGGGCCGGGCGGATCAAACCGTGCGGCGGCGCGATTCCCCCCCGTCTCATCCGGGACTTCGCCATTCCCGACTCCCAACTTGTCGCCCGGGCGACCTCCGCGCGCATGGTGGCGCCGTCGGAGCGCCATGTGGACATGCCGATCGACGGGGGCTTTGTCGGCATGGTGGACCGGGAACATTTCGATGAATGGCTGCGCCAGCGGGCGGCCTCGGCCGGGGCCGAGCGCCGGACCGGCACGTTCGAGCATATCGGTCATGACAATGACGGGACGGCCATCGTGTCCTACCGGCCCCAGGGCACGCCCCGCAACGCTCCCTGGGAAGAGGTCCGGGCCCGGATCGTGATCGGGGCCGATGGCGCCCGCTCGGCCGTGGCCCAGCAGGCGATTGCCGACGGTGAACGCACACCGTGCGTCTTTGCCTATCATGAGATTATCGAATCACCCCTGCAGTCGACGGATGAGTTCGATGGCTCCCGTTGCCACATCTACTATCAGGGGCACCTGTCCCCCGATTTCTACGCCTGGATCTTCCCCCACGGACAAACGACAAGCGTGGGCGTGGGCTCGGCCCAGAAAGGGTTCTCCCTGCGGGGGGCGGTCGGCGATTTGCGCGCGGTGACGGGCCTTGACAGCAATGAGACGATCCGTACGGAAGGTGCACCGATCCCGCTGAAACCCTTGAAGAAATGGGACAATGGCCGCGATGTGATCGTGGTCGGCGACGCCGCCGGCATCGTGGCACCGGCCTCCGGTGAGGGCATCTACTATGCCATGGCAGGCGCCCGGATCGTGGCCGAGGCCGTGATGACATGCCTGGAGACGGGCGACGCGCGGGCGCTCGCCACGGCGCGCAAACGGTTCATGAAGGAACATGGCCGGGTCTTCTGGATCCTCGGCATCATGCAGCATTTCTGGTACCGAAACGATAAGCGCCGCGAGAGGTTCGTGAGCATTTGTCGGGATCCGGATGTCCAGAAGCTGACCTGGGATGCTTATATGAACAAGCAGCTGGTCCGGGCCAAGCCGGCCGCTCATATGCGCATTTTCTTCAAGGATCTGGCGCATCTGTTCGGCTTCGCCTCGACCTGACGCCTGGCCGGCGCGGAGTCAAAACAACAAGCATTGATTTCAAGTCTTTGGGGGAGCGGTTGGTCCGCTCCCCTCTCTTTTGTACGGCTGATGAACCACAGCTTACGGACGAACGGCCTTGAGGGCATCGTTGAGAAGTACCGGATTGCCAAAGCCCAGCTCCGTGAGGCGTCCCGACTGGGTCTCCGCGTCACCCACGACGACATAATGCATACGGTCGGGGCGGATCAGCTCCCGCGCCAGTTCCTGCAGTTTTTCCTTGGTCATGGCCTCGACGATCTCGGTCTCCCGAACGGGATAGTCGTAAGGCAGATCGAATCGACTGATCCGGATCAGGACGCCCAGCTTGGCATTGAGGGATTCAAATTCCCGGGCCTTGCTCTTGGTCAGGAAACTCTTCGTCACCTCCAGATCCGCATCGGTGAACGTATCCGCGTAGTCCGTCATTATGGTCTTGATCAGATCGGCGGCCTCCAAGGTGACATTGGACCGGACCCCGCTGGCCGCCAGGAACTCGCCGCCGCGCGCACTGCCCTGAAACCGGGAAAAGACCCCGTAGGTGTAGCCCTTGGTTTCCCGCAGCTCCTGCATCAGGCGTGAGGCGAAGCCGCCACCGCCCAAAATATAGTTCATCACCGTTGCCGGATAGAAACGCTCATCCGTACGCTTCAGGGCCGGATAGCCGAAGAACAGGTAGGACTGTTTCGCCCCCGGAACATCATAGAAATAGACCTTCGAACTCTCCGGCTTTTCCGGCATGGGATAATCCGGAAGCGCCGTCCTCTTGGAGGGCCAGCCGGCCGCCAGATCGGTCAACGCATTGAGCGCTTTAGCCTTGGACAACGCGCCCGCCACATGGAAGGTGGCGAGGTTGGGAATGATCTGGGCATCGTAATAGGCTTTCAGATCATCAAGAGACAGAGTCTCCAGTGTTCCCACGCTGCCCAGGAGGTTGCGGCCCAGGATATGATCGTCGCCATAGAGCGCAAAGGCAAAGGCGTCACCGGCGATCGACGCGGGATCGACCTGCCTTGCCTGGACGGTCGTCAGGACACGGGCCTTGGCCAGCTCGAATTCTTCCTCGTCCCACCGGGGTGTCAGGATCATTTCACCGAGCAGTTCGATCACGGCGTCGAAATTGCGGGCAAGCGTCTCACCGGAAAAGGTGAGGGTCTCGTCGCGCGCATTCACGGCGATCTCGGCACCGAGCAGATCGAGCGCCTCTTCCAGTTCGGCCGTCGTTTTCGTTGCGGTTCCCTTGGTCATCAGTTCGGCGACCAGATTGGCCCGACCGACCTTGTCGAAGGGATCGACCCAATGCCCGCCTTCGATCGACAGGGAAAAGCTGACAAGGGGGAGTTCGGTGTCTTCGAGGCCCAGCACCCGCAGCCCATTCTGCAGGGCCTCCTCCCAGATGTTCAAACCGGGCAGGGTCGGTGCGTCGCCGTAGGGCGGCTCGACGGTGCGGTCAAACGCGGACGGTGTGCGCTCATAGTCCGCACCGACGCTGGCATCGAAAGTTTCTTCCGCCCCTTGAACAATGGGCTCCTCGACAATGTCGGCACGTGTTGACCCTTCGAGTGCAAGATCCGGCGATCCCTTGGGCACGAAACTGGTCATGACCAGGGGTTGGTCCTTGATATAGGTCCTATACACACGCATGACGTCTTCGGCCGTCACCGCCCGGATGTTTTTGATGTCCTGTTCGATGTAACCGGGATCGGCGGCGAAAATGTCATATTGGGCAAGCCCGAAGGCCTTGCCCAGTACGGTTTGCAGGCCACCGAAAAAGGCGACTTCCTGTTTGGTCTTGACCCGTTGCAAGTCCTTCGGCGCCACGCCCGCGGCCTCGAAACCCTGCAAGGCCTCATCGATGGTCGCCTTGACCGCATCCAGATCCGTATCGGCAAAGGCCCGTACGGACAGTTCCATCTGACCGGCGAGTTCCGATTCATAGCCCCCCATATTCACCTGGGCCGTGAGTTTCTTCTCGTCGATCAGGGCCACGTTCAACGGCGCGGTCTTGCCGTCGCTCAGCAGGTCCGTCAGAACGGCGAGGGCATAGCTGTCCTGGGAGTAGCGGGGCACGGTGGGCCAGACCATGTGCAGTTCCGGGAGGACCGCGAAATTATCCTCATGGTAAAGACGCTTCGTCTTCTGCAAGCCCGCGGGCCGTTTTTCAAGCCGGGTGATGTCGGGTCCCCGGGGAATCTCGCCGAAATATTTTTCGACCCAGGCCTTCGCCTGTTCCACATCGAAATCGCCGGCGACGGTCAGGGTGACATTGTTGGGGACATACCAGCGGCGGAAGAATTCCCTCACGTCATCAAGGGTGGCCTTCTGGACATCCTCCAGGGACCCGATGACCTCCCAACTATATTCATGACCCGCCGGATACAGATTTTTGGTGATGACATAGCCAGTGTGACCATAGGGGACGTTATCGTAGTTTTGCCTCTTCTCGTTCTTGACGACCTGTTTTTCCTTGGCAAGGACGGGGTCCGTCACCGTATTGATGAAGAAACCGATTTTGTCCGCCTCCGCCCAGATCATCTTCTCGAGCGCGTCCTTGGGCACGGTCTGGAAGTAATTCGTCCGGTCCCGGCTTGTGGAGCCATTGGCGCCGGATCCCCCGATCCGCGCGCTCATCTTATCAAGCCCACCCTTGCCGAGATTTTCCGACTCCAGAAAAAGCAAGTGCTCGAACAGATGGGCAAAACCCGTCCGGCCCGTTTTCTCCCGCGCCGAGCCCACATGGGCGGTCAGGACAACGGCGACGACGGGGTCGGAACGGTCAATGTGAAAGATGGTCTTGAGGCCATTTTCCAAGGTGAAGGTCTCGAAAGGCACCAGCACATCGCTTGCGGGCGGTTCGCTGGGCGCCGGCGTGGAGCGGGCCGCATCAGAAGAGGGCGCTTCGCTTTGGGTGGGAACGGCCGTTTCCTCGATTGTCGGTGCGGGCTCCTGGGAGCATGCGACGACCAGCAAAGCGGCAAGCAGAACCAGCCCTGTTGTTTGGATCACACGCATCATGTTTCTCCCTTTATGGAATCGATACGAAGTGCCGAACCGGCGTGCGGAATACAAGCTTGAGTGATCATTCCAGGAGTATACGATGTTGGCCCACCGGGCAAAATCAGCCTGCGTCAAGGGATGGGACGTTGGATCGGGAAAATGAGGAGAGCGGCGTGATGGTTCAAGGCAAAGGCAGGAACCGGTATCGCGCGTCCATTGGCTTGGTGGGCGGGCTTTGTTTGTCGGTGACATCCGTCCTTGCGGACACGCAACCGGAGGCTCCGTTCTCCTGGCTGTCCGGTTGTTGGCAGCATACGGAAGGTCATATGAGGGAAACCTGGACCGAGGACTATGGCGGCATTCTTTTCGGTCATGCGGTTGCTCTTGAAGGAGATACCCTGACCGGATTTGAGGTCATGCGGCTTCAACGTGGAAAGGAGGGTTGGGTCTTCATTGCCTCGCCGAACGGGGTACCGCCCACACACTTCCCCCTTGTTGATCTCAAGGAGAATGAAGCGACGTTTGAAAATCCGGACCATGATTTTCCCCAGCGCATCCGTTATGCACGGAAGGGCGAGGGCCTGCTTGCGACCGCCAGTACACGTGACGGCCGCCAAAGCAGGGACTTCCCGATGACCCCCTGTGAGGCCGGGAATTAGGCGGTCCTGGTTTGGACCCCGCCCTCAGCCCGTCATCCGCGTGCCGGCGGCCGCGTGTTTTTCAAGCAAGGGAGCGGGTTTGAAAAAGGCGCCGTACTGGCTCTCATAGTGTTTCATCCGCTCCAGGACCTTATCGAGGCCGATCGTGTCGCCATAGAACATCGGCCCGCCGCGATAGCTGGGCCAGCCATAGCCGTTGATCCACACGATGTCGATATCGCTTGCGCGGATGGCGATGCCTTCCTCCAGGATCTTGGCCCCTTCGTTGATCATGGGATAAACGCAGCGTTCCAGGATCTCCTCGTCGCTGACCTGGCGCGGCGTGGCGCCGGAGCGGGCGACGAAATCCCGGATCAGCTTTTCGGTCACGGGTGAGGGAACGGCATTGCGCTTGTCGTCATAGTCGTAGAAGCCCGCGCCGGTCTTTTGACCCCGCCGATCCATCTCGCACAGGAGCTCGCGAATGGTCTCTCCCTTCGAGGTTTCCTTCGACCAGCCGATATCGAGGCCCGCCAGATCGCCCATGGCGAACGGGCCCATGGGAAAGCCGAAGTCATAAAGCACCCGGTCCACATCCCAGGGCATGACCCCTTCCGAGACCAGAGCCGTGGCCTGGGCCTGGCGCTGGGCCAGCATCCGGTTGCCGACAAAGCCGTGGCAGACGCCGACCAGCGCCGCGACCTTGCCGATCTGTTTGCCCATCTTCATGCAGGTGGCAATGACGTCTTTGGAGGTCTTCTCGCCCCGGACGATTTCAAGAAGGCGCATCACATTGGCCGGCGAGAAGAAATGAAGCCCGATCACGCTTTCCGGGCGGCTTGTGCAGGCGGCGATTTCATTGACGTTCAAATAGGACGTGTTCGTCGCCAGGATGGCACCGGGCTTGGCGATCTTGTCGAGCCGTCCGAACACGTCTTTCTTGACATCCATGTTCTCGAACACGGCCTCGATGACAAGGTCACAGTCCTTCAGGTCATCGAAATTGACGCTGCCGCTCAGCAGGCCCATGCGGGTTTCCACATCCGCGCTCGTGATCCGGCCCCGTTTGGCGGTGTTCTCATAGTTGCGCCGCACGACGCCAAGGCCCCGGTCGAGGGGTTGTGCATCCCGCTCCACGATGGTCACGGGGATGCCCGCATTGGCGAAATTCATGGCGATGCCGCCGCCCATGGTGCCGGCACCCAGGACGCCCACCCTGTTGATGGCGCGGGTCGGCGTATCGGCGGGGACATCAGGAATCTTGGCCACTTCGCGCTCGGCAAAAAAGACATAGCGCTGGGCGGCGGATTCCACGCTGGTGACCAGCTGAAGGAAGGCGTCCCGTTCCGCCTGGAGTCCTTCGTCAAAGGGCTTCATGACGGCCGCCTCGATCGACCGGATGGCCAGTTCCGGGGCCATCCGTCCCCGGAATTTCCGGGCATTGGCCTTGCGGAAAGCGTCAAACACGCTCGGGTCCTCGCGGGCCGGAAGGAGTTTGTCTTCCATGTCCCGGATCTTCTTCAGGGGCCGGCCTTCCGCCACCATGCGCGCGGCAAAGGCGAGCGCCCCGGCCCGGAGATCGGTGGAGACGATCTCGTCCACGATGCCCAGATCATGGGCGGTGCCCGCATCTACCGGGTCACCGGAGGTGATGAAAGCCAAGGCCTTCTCCGCGCCGATCAGGCGGGGCAGGCGTTGGGTGCCACCGGCACCCGGAATGAGGCCGAGCTTGATCTCCGGCAGGCCGCAACGGGCTTGCGGAACGGCGACCCGGTAATGGCAGGCGAGTGCCACCTCAAGACCGCCGCCGAGCGCCGTGCCATGGATCGCCGCCACCACGGGAACCGGCGCGCCTTCCAGCATGTCGAGGACCGCGGGCAGGGAGGCGCCCTTGGGCTTGCCGCCGAATTCCCGGATGTCGGCGCCGGCAATGAAGGTCCGCCCCTCGCAGATCAGGACGACCGCCTTGACATCCCCCATGGTGGCGACGGCTTTCATGGCCTCGAACAGGCCGTCCCGCACCCCAGCGGACAGGGCATTCACGGGCGGTGAGTTCAGGCTCACCACGGCAATGCCGTCCTCCACGGTGAGAGTCGTGACTTCGTTGATCGTTGTCATGGCGCCGTCCTCCCGGATCTTTGATTTGCTGGCGCCATTATGGGGCCCTCAAAGCGGGGAACAAAGGGCGTTTGGGCATTGCGGGATGGCGTTGCGGCAGGGCCTGCCGCAGGTTGTGCGACGCGGGTCTTGGAACGGCCTGAGAACGCTGTTAGGAACGAACGGAGTGAAGCCCCGTCAGTGGCTTTACCGACGGACTGTCTTCCTGGATGGGTGGCCGAGTGGTTGAAGGCACCGGTCTTGAAAACCGGCAGGCGTTTGCGCGTCTCGTGGGTTCGAATCCCACCCCATCCGCCACCCAGGAACAGAAGTGCGAACGCCGTTCGCCGCAGTTTCTACGCCATTTGAAGCCACCAACACTCAGATCAACTGGCCGATTTCGAGGATGCACCGTGATGCCCTGTCGCTGCGCGGGTTTGCTTTAAATGGCGCTGAAAGGACGAGGAGAACGGTTGTGAAAATCTACGAGTTTGATGGCGGCGCGAACCCCAAGCGTCTCCGGGCCTTCCTCTCAGAGAAAGGCATTTTAGATGACGTGGAGTTCGTGCGCCTTGACGTTGCCAAAGGCGAAAACCGTGAGCCAGAATTCAAACGAAAAAACTCGAAAGGCACCCTGCCAGTCCTCGAACTTGACGATGGGACTATCATCGCAGAGGGGGTGGCCATCTGCCGCTACTTCGAGCTTACCAACCCGGACCCATCGTTGATGGGGACCAGTGCGGTGGAGCAAGCAAATATCGAGATGTGGAACCGCCGTATTGAACTCGGACTGTTCCGCTGTATCGAAGATGTTGTGCGCAATACAAATGACTTCTTCAAAGACATCGTAATCCAGTGTGAAGAGGTCGCCGAGGTCGGGCGCGAAACGGCTAAGCAGGAATGTGAATGGCTAGACGCAGAACTAATCGACCGCCGCTATGTGGCCGGCGATCGCTTCTCCATTGCCGACATAACCTTAGGCGCGGTGTTCTATCTCGGTGTGCCTTCAGTTGTTGAAGTCAACTGCAGATACAGAAACATAGCGCGCTGGCATGACCACATATCCAAACGTAACAGTTTCAAGCTGGCGTTTGGGTAGTTTCGCCAAGCCAATCGGCCTCGCCACATAGCCGCAACTCGACGCCAAGCTACGAGCGATTCTTTCGCGAATGATGTCCGCGCAGGGCTCGAGGCCGTGTCTGAACAAGACGTGTGCCCAGTCCACAAGGGCTTGCCGACGTCGTAGATCGGCGCGCCGTCACGCCGAAACGAGTGGCGCTGCGCATCGAGAAGCTGCGTTATCGTAGTGCTATAGCGAAGGAATAATTCGCGTTTTCGTCACGCTTGGCCCGCCACCTGCCCTAGGAAACTGCTGACCCAGACGGGTTTTGGAAGCGACTAGGCTATTTGAACAGAGGTCCCTTCACTGTTCGCATTGAGGCCGCCTGGACCCCTGCAGACTCAAAACGTGATAGGCTCTCCGAAAATTTCCAATCCCCGGCTCGCAAGATCACCATCCGCAAAAGTTATGTGGCCTCGGTCGCTGAAGTCGGACGGGAGATTCACACCATCTTCGCGGGGCTTGAAGGAAACGAGCTCGATACTGATTATCGGCACTCCAGCGTGATCCAGGACCTACGACATCAGAAGGCCGCAGTGTTGACTGCCCCGCCAGTTGCTGCCCGTGCCCACGAAGCGCAATCACGCAGCGCTTTTGGCGCGTCGGTGTCGGCCGCTAACGGGCCTTCAGTGGCAGCGAAGCCATGTCCCGATACGCTGCCGCAACGGATCCAGGATTTCAGGGCCTTGAGTGGCCCAGTGGTGCTCAAGATTATCCCACAGATCGATTTTGATCCGATCCCCCCCGCGATTTGACTCATAGTATGGCCTGAGAGCACGTCCGATGTCTTGTGCGGTGGACGGAGGGATCATTTCGTCGCTGCGCCCATGGATCAAAAGGATTGCGGGGGGCGGTTCTATTTCAGCAATGTCATTCGCTCGAGCAATTGCGTCCGTGCGTGCGGAAACCGAACGCGCATCGTCTGTCCACGAGTAGGTCAAGCCGGTGATCTTTTCGAAGGCTGCGACGCCGCCTTCGAGACCGTTTGGCGCATTGAGAATAACAGCGCTTCGGATTGGGACCACACGCTCTGCCAGCGACAGCAGAACGGCCGCTCCGCCTGCTGAGAAGCCGAACAACGATATACTTTTGTTGTCCGCAATGCCGAGTCGGAGTTGAAGCTCTTCAACGACAGAGGGGAGTTCCTCCGCCGCACCCAGGACAATGGGTGCAAAGACTTCCATGCCATAATCACGCGATTGACGCTGAGACAGCTCTGATAGACCACCTGACGGAAGCCGTTCACCAAGGAGCGGCAAATCCAGATAGACCTTTACGGCAGGGACGTCGTCTAGTGGAAGCGCTTCCATAAGCGTTTCCTTATCGCCCGGTGGTCCGAGTCCGTGCCATAGAACGACCGGCGGTCGTGTTGTTTTTTTGGGGATGCGCAAAACAGCGGGAACTTCTGCCAGCGTCGTTCGCTCGATAACGACGTCTAGCGCCTGCGCATCCCAATCGGATGCGTCTGTCAGACAAGCCACTGCTGCTGCGGTCTCAACTTGCCCCGTTTGGGAGGCGTTGGTCGGAGCCCCTGGGAACGCACCCAAAAGGAGAATCAAAATGATCAGTCGAGTAGGCAATGCTTCGGCCTCCGGCGTGGCAACACGATTATGACCACAAAAGGTGGCCGCTTCGACCAAGACATTTCCGTTCCCTTCATGTGCAAATGTCTCGGCCACAAGAACCGGGAGCAAGGTATTGTTTCTCGCCGAGGTCTTGGCGCCGACGCTTGATTGGCGAGGGCGCCGAAAACGGGGTCTCAAATGCCGGAGCCGCTCCAATAGGTCATTTGGGCAAGCAGCGGAACCGTACTCCTTACAGAGACGATTTCGCTCAATCCAAGATGGTTGCCGGGCATGTTATCGGCCATACTCCGCCGGCCATTCGGCTGACACACCGGACTGGTACCGCATTCGAGCGAAGCAATGAAGATGAAGGAGTTCAAACATGGCTGAGGAAGGCACGGTCAGTTTCGTGGAGATGGGCACGGGCGACAAAGCCAAAACGGTTGGGTTTTTCAGCGCGCTCTTTGGATGGTCCTTCAGTCCCATGGATGACAATGGCAATGGATGGTTCGACACGCCGAGTGGCCGGATTGGGCTCCATGTCAACGATCCGGGCTGGGAGATGGTGCCATTTTTTAAGGTGACCGGCTTGGAAGCCGCGATGGCAAAGGTGGAGGAGCTCGGTGGACAAGCTGAGAGTATTGCCGTCGCCCAGAGTTTCGGCCGGTTCTCCAACTGCAAGGATCCGCAAGGCATGCGGTTTGGTCTGCACGAACCGGAGTGATCACTGCACCGTCATCTCGGAAAGCGCCTTGTCGGTTCCCCGCCAGAGCCGGTCGTTGGCTTCGGGAGACCGACAAGGATGTGCGTGTCTACGCCGCCGCCGCTCTTTTCAGCGCTTGCTTGTCCGGATCCGAAAGCTGGCGCCAATCCACATCTCTCAGGGCGGCTTCGAGGCTGTAGAGATTATAGCAAACGAGCAGTTTTCAGGTGATGATACCAGTCGGTTTCAAAAACCGTTTCCAGGGGCAGCAATCGCCGCTCACGGATAAGCTGCCATGGGTTGGAAAAGGGCATCAGTCTTTTGACACTACGGCGTCGTGGGCCTCGGATGCCGGAAAACGCAATGGGTTCCCAGATCAAGCAGATCAATGGTTTTTTCCAATCGCGCGCCGAGCCGTTTTGCGACCCTTATTGAGGGCTCGTTCTCCGGAGCGATAAAGCTGACAAGCGTGGTGGCGCCCATTTCTTCGAACGCAAAGCGTCGCGAGCGAACCGCCGCCTCGGTCGCATATCCTTTTCCCTGGGCCTCGGTCGTCAGCCAATATCCAAGCTCGAGTTCCGGCCAGCCTTCCGGCTCCCACAGCCCGATGCACCCCACGAACGCGCCACTTGTTTTCTCTTCGACGGCCCAGAAGCCGAAACCTTTCAGGCTCCAATGCCCGACCATCGCTGCAAAGTGACGCCACGCCTTGTCCCGAGTCATCCGTCCACCGACATATCGGGCCGTCTCTTCGTTTGCATAGTAGGCGGCATAGGCTTCAAAGTCGGAGGGCCGCCAGCCCCGCAAATACAGTCGTTCCGATTCGCGCTCAATCATTGGGCCCCTGCTTCGCTCCATGAATTCGGTCTCCGAACCAGCGTAGAGGGAACAGGTCGACCGCATCAGCGTTGGTTTGCGCATGCCTGGCATGTATATCTGAATGGAGAAATATGCTACCATGCAAAAATGAATTGGGATGATCTGAGAGTGTTTGATGCGGCGGCGTCCAGTGGAAGCCTCTCTGCAGGGGCTTGCGCGCTCGGGCTGAGCCAACCGCAAATGAGCCGTCGCCTGCGCAATCTGGAAGACAAGATGGGTGTTCGCCTCTTCGATCGGACACCGCAGGGTCTGCGTCCCACCAGCGCCGGCCTGAAGCTTATTCCTCTTACGGATAATATGCGCAGGGCGGCGGACGAAATCGCCCGCGCCATGCCCGGCTTGTCCTCCCACGGGCCGATGACCGTCCGGATCGCCGTAGACGAAATCCGCGAGCATTTCCTGACCTCGCATCTGGCCCAGCTTCGGGAAATGATTGATGATGTTCCACTCGAAATATTCTCTGACCACGAACATCCCGATCATGAGTCCCGCAAAACGGATGTACAGATCCGGGCCTGTCTGCCCGAAAGCGAAACACTGATCGCCAAACGGATTGGCCATACCGAGCACGGGCTCTACGTGCACAAATCACTTGCGCCTGGCTTGTCCTTTGAGGATCTGGCGACCATGCCCTATATCGGTTTTGCACCTGACCAGCTCTGGTACCCGGTCCAGAAGCACTGGCTGGAGAAGAACTTCATCGGAAAGCCCACCTTAAGGGTCAATACGATGACGGGCATGCTGAATGCCGTTGCGGCCGGGCAGGGCTTGGCGGTCTTGCCGAAATTCATGGCCTGCGAGCGCAGCGATCTTTTGGAGATCGCCACAAAGGAAGCTCCGCCAGTAACCACGGAATATCTGATTGTTCATCGAGATCTTTTGCGGGAAAAGGCCGTTCGTATCGTCGTAGACGCGCTCACTCAGATCTATCGGGCGCATCGGCGTGGCGTCCGTGATGCCTGACGCCTTGTTCCTTTAGTCTCAGCCTTGTTTCTTGATCACGCCCAGGGCGTCGAAGGTCTTCACGGACACGCGTCGCGTTGCGACCTTGGCCAACTGGCGATCCTCCGTGATCAACGCATCGCCCTGCAGTTCCGTCAGCGCGATATATTCCGCATCGAAGGTCGATGCCATCCCGAACTCCTTGGCGATGGTCCATGCCCGCCGCCGAAGGACCGCATCCCCGAGATATCGGATTTTCACCTTGGCGAAACGCGTATTGAGGTCAAGCGCGATGGCTTCGTCCAAGTCACCCCCGACGCTTCGACGGAAAAGCTCATCGAGCACCTGTGATCGCAAAAGGGTTGGCGCGAGCAGTTCATGGTCCGTGATTGTCTGGACCCCCAGTTCGGTGATCCGCAGGGCACAGGCGATGTCGATCACATATCGAGCCATGGTCGTCTCATCCTTCTCCATCGCAGACCTGGTTCGTGGTGCTGAGCCTCCGCCATGGGTTTCCGGTCTTATGGTTCGGTCATTTTACATTCGGGCGAACCATAGGTGGGGGGATGGTGCTTGTCACTGGGGTGGCGTGTTCCCTGTCATGAAGAACACGCCATGTCCGTTTCCGTATTCGACCGAGGACGGGCTAGAAGCTGTAGAACAGCCCTCCGCCGATAAAGACCTGGTTGGCGTCTCCCGCGACATCGACAACGGGGCTGTCGGCCGCGTCGTCCAGAAGGCGGTTATAGGCGCCGCGCACGAAGACGGCATAGCGGGGGCTGAACGAGAGGATCATATTGGCTTCGACACCAACATCCTTGAGGCCGGCATCGGCCTCGAAAGCGGCCAGCCCGGACGCGAGCGAGGCCTCGGGCGTCACGGTGAAGAAGGAATCGAAGAAGTCTTGATTGGCATAGGTCGCATTCGTCCCTACCGAGAAGCGCAGCCGGTCGGTCGCGGCAAAGAAATAGTCCAGATCCGCCTTGACGATCAGCCCCTGATGGCCGCCGGCCACGTCGTGCCGGACGGCGATCTCGCCGGACACCCGGCCTTCCGGTAGTCCGCCCACGGCGGTCTCGAAACCGACAAAACCTCCCGCTTCGACACTGAAACTCACTTCCGGCAGGAGCTGGATGCGTGGATCATCCGCGTTGTCGTCCCGGGGCAGGGCCGCGCCCAGGGAGGGACCGGCCCGCCAGACGGGATGGGGAATGACGTCGACATTGATCCCCTGAATGCCTTCCGCTTCGACACGCGCGCCCAGCAGGTTGAAATTGGAGACGACCAGCGGCACCACGCGGAACGCGTCGGAGCCCTCAAATTCGGGCAGGGCGGCCACGCCTCCAACAATGAAGGAGGGCGGTTGAGACCGGGCCTCCTGGGCAAGGGCTGTACCCGGAATGACAGCCCCGGGACAAAGCGCAAGGGCAAACACGGCGCCGAGGCGGCGTTTCAAGGCAATCAAGGAGCAATCCATCACGACAAGTTCTCCGGTCTTTCGGTTTCGCTCATCGCTCCATCCCGTTGACCCGTCCACGGTAAAGGGTTCGCCGACGGAATAATCTTCCTTCGACGGATCAAACATGCCGCACGAAAGCCTCGTGCCGTCCTGGAGCTTGCCCATGGAAAACTAATTGCATATGCATGAAAGTCAAACAGATTGGACCCGTCGCCATCGGGAATCTAAATTATCGCAGCGGTTCCGCGGCTTGGCGCCGATCGATGGGCCTGTGTTGGCCACGGGGCAGTGCCGGCCGCCCACGGGGCCGGGGACCTGCGATGAGCGGTCATGATCAATTCCAGTGATCATCAATTGGAGTGGAAACCAAAATTGGCGCGGGATAGGGCGAACAAGCCGCCATATAAGATCCGGGAAGCGGAGTATTACCGGGCCGGGTGCATCGCATTCAATCTGCGACGCGCGACGCGAATCGTCACCCGCCGTTATGAGGAGGCGCTGCGGCCTTTGGGCATGAAAGCGTTTCAGTTCACGGCGCTTGCCGCCCTGACCGAATATGACACGCTTCCCCAACTGGCCTTCGCCGACCTGTTCGGCATGGATGTGAGCACGGTCAACCGGAACACCCGCGCCATGGAGCGCAAGGGATGGATCACCTATACGGACGATCCCCAGGACGGCCGCAAGAAGCATGTGGCAATCACGAAGGAAGGCCGGCGGGTCTTCGCCGAGGCCGCGCCCCTCTGGGAAAAGGCGCAGGCCGAAACCAGGGCCTTGATGACCGGCTATGACTGGGACCAGGAACGCACCTGGCTCGAAGCGCTCAGCCGGGAGAGCAATGCCGATGACGGTTCAGCTTGATGATTTGAGGCGGCCCTTTGGCGCAAAAAGCTTGACGGGTCCCATATAATCCATTAATCCATGGATTATGGAAATGAAAGCTGCTCTCTCAGGCCTGGGCGCCCTCGCCCATGAAGCCCGTCTTGATCTCTTCCGCCGGCTTGTTCAGGCGGGTCCCGAGGGCATTCCCGCAGGCGACCTTGCACGGGCCGCGGGCGTGAACTTCACGACGGCCTCGGCGCAGCTTTCCGTTCTTGCCAAGGCCGGTCTCATTGCCGGTCGCCGTGCGGGGCGCTCCATCATCTATACCGCCGACTACGGAGCGATCCGCGCCCTTGTCGCGTTTCTCATGGAGGACTGTTGCCGGGGGCGGCCCGAGATTCTGGAGCCCTTGGCCGATATCGCAACGAAAGCCGCATGTTGCGGCACATCCGAAGGAGACAGGACATGAAACGTCTGCATATCCACATTGCCGTGGCCGACCTCGACCGGTCGATCGGATTTTACAACATGCTGTTCGGGGCCGAACCGAGTCTTGTCAAGGATGACTATGCCAAGTGGATGCTCGCCGATCCCGCCGTGAATTTCGCGATCTCCACGCGCACCAACGGAACGCCCGGCATCGATCATATTGGGATCCAGGCGGATAGTCGCGAAGAGTTGGATGACCTGACGTCAAGGCTGAAGGCGGCTCAGGTGAAGACGTTCGACCAGGAAGCGACGACATGCTGCTATGCGGTGGCCGACAAGTCCTGGGTCGAGGATCCCTCAGGCGTGCGTTGGGAGACATTCTTTACCCATGGGGAGGCGACGACCTATGGCGCGGACGCCTCTCCCGAAGGGCTTGCCGGGACACGGATCCTCGCGGCGGGGTGCTGCTGAACAATTCCTGTACGGAAGGGTCTCAGGCAGAAGCGACCCAACCGCGCCAGGTGAAGGCAGTATAGAACAGGCTCACCTTGGAAAAGCCGGCGTCGCGCAGGACGGCCTCGTCCTGCTCCGGCGTCAGAACATGCAGGTGTTGTTCGACGGCGTCCCGCGCCCCTTCGGCCTGTTCCGGATCCACGCCCGAGGTCTTGGCAAACTCAATGTAGCGCGTCATCCAAAGCGCCTGCTCAACCGGGCCCTGGGGAAAACTCAAATGGGCGACCACGAAAGGCGCGCCCGGTTTGAGGCGTCGGCGCACTTCCGAGACCGTGCGCCGGCGTTCCTCGGTTTCCAGGAAGTGCATTGTCAGAAGACAGACGGCAGCGTCGAAGGGACCCTCCGGCGCGTCGTCAATATAGCCCTCGTGCAGACGCGCGCGGGAGGCAAGGGGGCCCAAGGTCCGGGCGGCAAGTTTCAGCATTTCCGGCGCCGGGTCGACACCGTCGAAGGTCCAGTCGGGATGGGTTTCGGCGAAGGCCTTCAACTCCAGGCCGCCGCCCGCCCCCAGGACAAGCAAATGGGCATCCGAAGGGGTTTGTTCCGCAAGCAGAATGGCGGCCATGCGGTGTAGGGCCTCAAAACCCGGGACAAAACGGGGCGGGCCTTCGGCGTAGCGGGTGACCATTTCCGGATCGGAAAAGGCCGGCAACAACTCCTCATTGTCAGGACACATGTTCAGCCTCCAGATCGGTAGCGTGACCGCCAGCGATCAGGCGGTCGTGAAAGTCAGCGCTCAACATGGCCAGGGTCACGTCCCCCAGTCGGGCCAACATGAGCGCCTCCGCGTCGCGGAACGCCCCGTCAAGAGCCGCATTGACGGCCTGCTCCACAAGACAGCCGGGCGCTTCCGTCCGATGACCCATGGCGAGAAGCGGGGGGCGACCCAACGCTGTGTAGATGTCGAGCAGGGTCACTTGCGACAGATCGCAGGCGAGCCGCCAGCCCCCGCCATGACCCTTTTCGGATCGAACAAGGCCATGTTCCCTCAGGCCCGCCAGGGTCCGCCGGATGACCACCGGATTGGTGGCCATCGTCTTGGCCAGGATCTCGGATGTCACCGGTCGGTCGGTCTCCGCCAAATGCAACAACACATGGAGCACGCCCGACAGCCGACTGTTCCGTTTCATGTAACTACTAATGTTACATGAGTGTTGCCCTGTCAACCGATCTTGTGGAACCGGTCGACCGGGATCCGGTGACCCATGGTCCAAACGCCATCACAGATAAGGGCCCCACAAGAGTGTGACGGTGCCGAAAATGCCCACCGCCATGACGCCGGTCATCGCCAATACGGAGACGCTCGCCAGGACTTTGGGGACCGCCCGTTCGCTCCTCTGGGCGGCGAAATAGATTTCCAGCATCGCAAGCGGGATCAGATAGCTCCCGAAGATGATCAGGATGTCCGCCGGTCCAGATAGATATCGGGTCATGCCGACCGGTCCCTGGTTGAGAATGAGCCAGGCCATGAGACCCACACGGAGAAACCACACGCCGCTCACCACCATGAAGGTGCGCAGCGCCCAGCGGCGGTGCTCGTCGATGCGGCGGGCCGCGGCGCGGCGCCACGCCATGGCTCCGAAGAGGAGGATGAGGATCGCGTCGCCGGTGATGGCGATCGCCGAAATGACGGACAGGTAGGTCCCCCGACCCCAGGTGAGCCACAGGCCGCCGATCGCCATGCCGAAGGCAACGACAAGAAAGATCCGGCCGTTCCACCGATGAAGGCCCGGTGCCCATTGCCGGACTTGCGGAACAAGCTGGATCAACCCGCCAAAAGTGATGACCGCCGCGAAAATCACATGGGCCGCGAACATGGCATTGCCCACGTGATCGCCGGGAATGTGCCCGTCAATCAACTGTTTGTCGTTCCAGGCCGCGAAATTGCCGGCCAGGGTCCGGCTGCCGAAATAGGCGGCGATGAAATAAATGAAGGCCCCCTGGCCGATCAGGACCGCCAAGAACCAGATGACGCCCGTGCTCTGGAGCAGTCCATCGGGCCAGTGGCTGGGGCCGGCCGTTTCCGCGCGAATGTTCGACATTGGTTTCGCCTCTTCGTCCATGACCAAAACGCGCCGGGCGGGATGCCGCGCGTTGTTTCCAGCTTTGGAAAGAAGGGAGCCGCCGCGTCTCGCCGATTTGGAAATCGGCCAATAATTCCGCGCGTGATTTTGGTCTCACGATGGGGCGGGCGCTGACGTATGCTGGAGGCACGGGCCGTTTGGCTCAGACCAGGGGAAGCAAGGGAAAACAGGCCATGATTTTCGCGCCGACCATCGCCGCGCTCATCTCGCTTCTGTTTTACGGAACGACACTGCGTGGCCTGACCCCACAGCGTGTGCACATTTTCTGGGCCGCGTTTGCCGGCTCCATTTTCTGCTTCACCCTCATCACTACTTTCGGCGAGAGGTTGGGGATCCTGTTCCTGCCCATCGCGATCGCGGGCACGGCCTCTTGCGGGTGGTCCTGGATGTTGGCGCGCGCGCTGTTTCGCCCCCCTTTGCCCGATGCGCGTTGGCCCCTGGTCATTGTCGCCAGCATCATGGTGACGGGCGCCGTCTCCTATCTCACGACCGATCTGACACCGGCCGCGCAGGCGGCGCAGCCCCTGCTGCGGATGCTCGACAATGTCCACATGCTTGCGAGCTCCACGGTCTTGATCCTGGCGCCCGTCGAGGCGCTTCACGGTTATACGCGGGATCTGCCCTTGAAAGAGCGCCGCTTCCGCGAAGTGTTTGTCATGGGCTATCTGGCGCTTTTTGCGATTTCAGTGTTGTGGGTCCGCCAGTCCGCCGACGGGACTGCCGCCGCCGAATGGGGCGATGTCGCCAAGATCTGCTGCGCGCTTGTCGCGCTGTGGGGGGCGGGCCTTGCCGTACGCTTTCGCGAACGCAACCCCCTAGCCCCTGTTCCGTCGACGGAGCGCCGCGCCAGGCCGGGCATGGCGTCCCCCGCCGATCCGCGGCTCGCCGAACGGATCATGCGTCTTGTGACCGAGAAGGAGATTTATAGAACTCCCGACCTCAAGCTCGCCGATCTGGCGCATGAAGTGGGCGGCGCCGACTACAGAGTCACCCAATGCATCACCCGGGTTTTAGGCTTCCGGAATTTCAATCACCTGATCAACCATTTCAGGGTCGAACACGCCAAGCGGATGCTGGCCGATCCGCAGCAAGATGACCGCTCCATTCTCTCCATCGCCATGGAGGCCGGTTTCGGATCCATCGGTCCCTTCAACCGCGCCTTCAAGGACGAAGTGGGTTCGACGCCCCGCGCCTTCCGGGCGGGGAGGGAAACGCCCCTTGCGACCAACGAGGACGGGGAGCGTGGTTCTTGAGCATCCGTTTCGCGCGGTTGGGTCAAATCCGGAGGAAGATCCGATATCGGACCATACTGTAGAGGGTGAGCCATTCCAGCGCGATCACGCCCGTGACGACCAGGGCGCTGAGCAGAGCGGGCCAATCATCGCCGGACACGAGCTTGAAGATCGGATATGTGAAAAACCGCGCGGCCATGTAGATGAAGATCGAATTCATGCCGATGACGGTGAAAAAGAACGCCCAGCGTCGGTGCTCCCTGATTTCAATGATGTACAGAAAGACCGACAGCAGGACCATGGAGGCTCCGGAGGCGATGACAACAAACGGCACCGTCCAGAGTTTCTTGATGGCCGGATAGACAGGCGTTGCCGCCCAGCCGAGGCCAAAGACGACAAGCCCGACCAGACCGATTGTCAGCACATCCCTTGCAAGATGGGTCGATTGGGAGAACCTTGATCCGACCACGGCGCCGCACAAGGTGATACAAGACCCCGACAGAACACCGAGCACGCCTTCGGGATCGTAGCTTGTGCCATGGAGTCGGCCGGGCAGGACCGAGCGATCGATCCAGCCATTGATGGCCCCTTCCGGCGTCAGAACTCCGGCGCCAAAACCCGGCACCGGCACGGCGAGCTGAAGAATTGCGATAAACAGGGCAATGACAAACAGAGCGGCGAGGCGGCCGATCGTCCCCGGAATGAAGACAAAAATCACGACCGTGATGAAATAAGCACCCCCGATGAGGCCCAGAACGCTGGGCAGACGAAAACGCGCCAGATCCAGATTCCAGCCGAAATTATAGATGATCCCCAGAAGGACAAGCACCGCAAACCGCCATGCCGCGCCTTTGAGGATCTGCCATCTGCCCGCGCCTTGGGCGTATCGTCTCGAAAGGGTCAGGGCGAAGGCCACGCCTGAGACGAACATAAAGAGCGGAAAAACGAGATCGTAGAAATGAAACCCTTGCCAGGGCACATGGCGGAGTTGATCCGAAATCACCGCAAGAAGGGGAAGGCCGCTGGCGGCGGCCAGAAAATGGACAAGGAAATCCCCGCCGATGATCCAAAACATGTCAAAGCCGCGTAAGGCATCGAGGGCCATCAACCGCGTCGGTCGGACATTGGCCTCCACCATATTATTCTCCGTTGAGGAATGATCTTACCTGATGGCGCGAGAAAGAAGTGATATCTCGAGGCCGATGGGTGAGGACGGCGAAGATGAGGGTAAGGGTGAAACCGCAACACCGCAACAGGGCCCCATGAGGGTGCCCTGAGTCGAGGGGAAACGTTCTCAATACTTGCCGATGTGAAAGTGCGCCGGGCGGTGTGTCAGTCGGGCACGAACTCCGTACAAAGCGTTTCAATCGCCCGGGCCACGGGGCTTTGCGGGAAGGTACCGAGAATGGGGCTTTGCCGCCGAATGGTCTCGCGCACCTTGCTGTCCCGAGGCAGAATGCCGGCAAGGGCCGGTTCCGCTTTCAGGAAGTTGCGGCACGCATTCGACAGCGCCTCATAGGTCCGCCGGCCAGAGGCCGTGCTCTCTGCCTGATTGATAATGACACGGATGGCCGCGTGACGATCCCGCATCAGAGATATCTTGATGAAGGCATAGGCATCGGTGAGGGAGGTCGGTTCATCCGTAGCCACGACAAGGATCAGATCGGCAAGACCGCTCAAGCTCGTCACCGCGGCGTCGATGCCGGCGGCCAGATCGATGATCACATGATCATAATGACGCGCCGTTTTCTTCAAGCCGACAGCAAGTTCCACCAGTTCTTCCCGGCGCAGCATGCTCAAGGCCCCGGAGCCCGAACGGCCCGCAAGAACATCGAAGCCTCTTCCTGAACCCGCGCCGCCGTCGAATCGACTGACGGCATCCTCCAGACTCATCTGTCCACCAATGACCGCACCTAGATCCGCATGGGGTGTCAGGCCGAGTTGCACATCCACATTGGCCAGCCCCAGATCGCCATCAAAAACCAGAACGCGCCGTCCTCGATGGGCGAGGCCCTGGGCAAGGCTGATCGAAAACCAGGTCTTGCCCACACCACCCTTTCCGGATGCCACGGCAAGGATATCGCCGGCTTTCAGGACAGGTGCGGAGGGGGACGGATTTTTCTGCTGCATGGCGGTCATGGTCACGAGCTCTCCTTGAGCGCGTTCGGAAATGAAACGGCGGGTCTGGAAGGTTGGCGCGTCATATCGGCCTTGACGACATTGGACATGATCAGCCGCGCAAGGACGGCGGGGTCGAGATGCATCAAGCCATCCGCCAGATAAGGGGTCCGGCTTCCTTGCGCAAAGCTGAGCCCCGTTGTCTGCATCAGCCAGAGAAC
>CAZFWG010000018.1:0-31962 GCA_964522525.1 uncultured Alphaproteobacteria bacterium
ATCCAGGAATACATCCTGCGCTCCTGGAGCCTTGTGAAGATCGGCACCACGGCGGCCCAGAAAAAGCTGTTCTTCAATCTGCGCAAGATCAAGGGTCAGCTCAAAGCCATCGAGGACGGGGATCTGCATCCGGACACGGTAACCACCATCGCTGACAAGCTTGGCGTGTCCGAACAGGATGTGGTGAGCATGAACCGGCGTCTCGCCGCACCGGACAATTCGCTCAACGCACCGCTGCGGGCGGATTCGGAAGGCGAATGGCAGGACTGGCTCGTCGATGATGATCAGCCCACGCAGGAAGCCCTGTTGGCCGAGCGGGAAGAATATGACGAGCGCAAGGAACTGCTCACGGAAGCGCTCCAGACCCTGAACGATCGGGAGCGGCATATTCTGACCGAGCGGCGGCTCAAGGAAGAGCCCTCGACCCTGGAAGATCTGTCCCAGGTCTACAATATCAGCCGGGAACGGGTACGCCAGATCGAGGTGCGGGCTTTCGAGAAGCTGCAGAAGTCCATGAAAAACGGCCTCAAGGACCGGCGCATCGCGACGCTCGGTCCCCAGGGCGCCGAAGAAAGCGCCGAGGCCTTCTGACGAATTCTGAACGACCCCTCTGCTGATTGATCCCTTGGCCGCTTGCCCCTCCGGGCAAGCGGCTTTTTTCTGCCCCGTTCGCACAACCTTGAGGACTTTCAAAAACGCCTCCCCAATCTGCTTGAGATGCCCCCATCCCCAAGGCAGGCTCGGTACCTTGGCGATCTTCAAGCCAGCACACGCATTCACGGGGTTGGAAACCATGAAACAATTCGCATTGGAGCGAGAACGCGTCTGGTCGAGCCGGATGCTTCGCGCCGGCCTTCTTTCTTGCGTTCGCTCGGAAGGAAAACCGGAAATCCCTTTTCCTGGTCTCGCGCGGGCGGCCCTCGTTGCCGTTGTCGTGGCCGGCCTCGGGCTCGGCCTGGCGCTGGCGACGCCGGCGGTCGCCCAGGACAAGCCGGTCATCGCGACGGCCGCCGATCTGCCGCGCACCACTTTCGAGTTGACCGAATTGCCGAGCAAGCTCGCCCTTGAAGGCGGTCCGGCCTTCGACACCCTGAAGGAAGCCGTCGCGGCGGATGCCACCAGGATCCTCGAGGAATACACCCTCGAAGATGTGACCACGGAGCGCCGGTTGCGCTCCACACTGAGCACGGTGGCCTTCCTGGACAAGCGCTGGTCGGATGTTCTGTCCATCAATGAACAGGTCAAGGCGCTTGAGGACAAGGCGGCCGCCAAGGAAACGAGCGGTCTCCTGTCCGGTGCCTATGCCCGGGCGGCCATGAGCGCCGGCAGCGACGAGGGCGACGCGTTCCGCGCAGCGTTCGGCGAGGAATATGCCAAGGCCGTCAATGCCGCGGACTACGACCTGGCCCAGGACGTCCTTCAGAGCACCAAGGGAAGCTTCGAGATCCTGACGCCGGCCCTCCTCCAGGGCAGCCTTGAAGGTTCCTTCGACAAGAACGCCGAGGCCCAGAACATGACCGTGGATCGGGGCTTTGCCTCGGCGATCCTCGGCACGCGCCTGACCCTCTCCCTCATTCCGTTGAAGGAACAGATCGTCGAGGTGCTTTCGGTACGGATCGCCGCGGAAAAGAAAGAAAAACCCGATCTCTGGACGGAACGCCTGGTTTCCCTTGACGACACGCCGGATCTGGCACCGGTGGTGATCGGCATCTGGGACAGCGGCACGGACCCTTCCGTGTTTCCCGACACCATGTGGGTGAATGAACGGGAAGTCCTGAATGGCGAAGACGACGACGACAATGGCTTCGTGGATGACCGCCACGGCATCGCCTTTGATTTCGATTGGAACCGCTCCACCGGCGCCTTGCGGTCCATGCCGGAGGAGGATCTCGCCAATCTGGACGAACTGCTCGTTTTCGTGAAAGGCAGCCTCGACCTTCAGGCCTCCCAGGAAACGGAAGAAGCCCAGGCCTTCCGTCAACACATCACCACCCTGAAGCCGGAAGAGGTGCTCCCCTTCCAATTGCAGCTCGGTCGCCTCGGACTTTATCTCCATGGCACGGCCACGGGCCATGTGGCCCAGCGGGGTCTGCCTTCCGCCCAACTCATGCATGTTCGCTTTGATTACGATGTCAAACCCGTGCCCGATCCTCTCGATGAACAGATGGCGGAGAAATTCTCCGGGCACGTCAAGGACACGATCGCCTATCTCAAGGCCCATGGCGTGAAGGTCGTCAATATGAGCTGGCGCATCACCACGCCCCAGATCGAAGGCAGCCTGGCCAGTGTCGAGCCGGACACGGAAAAACGCCGGGAACGGGCGCTGGCCATTTTCGACACGATGAACAAGGCTCTCGAGGACGGCTTTGCCTCCGCGCCGGAGATCCTGTTCGTCCCCGGCGCCGGCAATGAGGACGAGGATATCGAATTCGTCAAAAGCTTCCCCGCCGGGATCAATCTGCCCAATGTGTTGACCGTGGGTGCGATCGATGTCTCGCTCCAGCCGGCGGGCTTCACGAGCTACGGCAAGTCCATTGATCTTTATGCCAATGGCTTCGAGGTGCCGAGTGTCGTGCCCGGCGGCAAGGAGATCCGGATTTCGGGCACCTCCCTCGCCGCGCCCCAGGTCACCAATCTGGCGGCCCAACTCTGGGCGTTGAAGCCGGATCTGACGGTCGCACAGGTGCGCGACCTCATCGAGGACACGGCCACGATCGAGACCGATCAGAAGCTGCGGGTGATTACGCCCAAGGCGGCGATCGACGGCCTGTAAGTCATCCGCTTAAGGATGACATCGTGTTGAACAGGTCGGGGGTGCCATGGATTGGCGCCCCCGATTGCCTTATCCGCACTTCGCGACCGCTTCGATCTCAACGAGCGTTTCCGGGGACGCCAGCGAGGCGACGCCGATCGCCGTCATGGCCGGGCGCGAATCGCCCAGGAACGCCGCCATGATCGGGGCGGCACTTTCCATATGTTCACCGAACTCGCCACGGACATAAATCCGCACGTGGAGAAGCCCCGCCACGGAGGAACCGGCTTCTTCAAGGGCGATCTTCAGGTTCTTGAGCGCCGCGGTCAATTGTCCGGCAACGGTTGTTTCCGTCACTTGGTAGTCCGTGGTCCAGTCGACCTGCCCGGAGACGAAAACGAGATTTGAGGCCGTCTCGACAACGGCTTGGGACATGCCGAATCCGGACCCGTCAAACAGTTCCTTTGGATTGATGAGCTTCTTGGTCATTGGATACCTCCACGTTTCCGGCCCTGCGCCATGTTCTGAAACTGAGCCCAAGAGTCAGGGTCGGGCTCAGTCCGCCGCGCCTTTCAAGCGGGCAAGCTCCCCTTCCAGCGCCTCGATCCGTGCCTGGAGCGGTGCCAGTGTCCGAATCACCGTCTCCTCACGGATCATACGCGGGATATATTGGGGACAATTCGTGTCCCAGGCCTCGACCGTGAAGATCATGGCCCGGTGGATGGGCTTTCTGACGGCCTCATGGGCCAGGCTTCGCGCCAGCTCCGCATCCGCCGGAACGACCCGCGCCCGCCCCCAGATCTTGATGCGCTGACGGTTTTCATAGTCCGGGAAAAACAGAAAGGCCTGGTCATTTTCGGACAGATTGCCCGCACTGATCAGTTGCTGATTGCCCGGATAGTCGGGAAACACCAGGGTCTTGGCATCCTGGATCTTGATGAAACCCGCCGGTCCGCCACGATGTTGAATATAGGGGCGCCCATCCCGGCTGGCCGTGCCCAGGTAACAGCTTTCCCGGGAGGCAAGGAAAGCCGCCAGATTATCCGTGACATGATCGAGCCAGCGCCCGGACTCCTCGAGTTGGCGCATATTGGCCCGCGTCCCATATTGCTCCTGGACCCGCTTGACAGCAGGCGTGAAGGCAATGTCCGTCAAGGGATCATAGGCGGGTGCCGCCGCCTCATCGGGGGCGGACCAATAGGTCGCCATGATCTCGCGGGCCCAGTCGGGCTCCCGAAACGCGCCCCGCGGCAGGAAGCCCGACATCACCGGTTTCACGTCGAGAACCGGCGTGCCCTCAATGGCATCAAGACCGGTGACATGGAGGGTAAGCCCTTCGACGCGATCGAGCCGGGCGATGGTGGCGCCCAGCCGATTGGGCCGGCCTTTTCCCCGTTGGGCAAAAATGCCGACCTTCGGCCAATCGCTTCGGCCCCGGGGATGCCGGGCCGTCATTTCGATCTCCCCTTCATCCACGAGATGAAAGAGCGTGATCACCTCCACATGGGAAAAGCCGTCAAGCCCCTCCAGTGCTTCCGGCGTGAACCGGTTCCCATCCAATTCGATCCGCGTCAGGACTGAATCCCACTCATCATCCATGGGCTCGGCGCGGGCTGCACGGACAACACCAATGGGCGTCATCGTGAAGGGCGATTGCGACATCATCCGCCTCCTGCTGGCATGCTACCGTCCAAAGGGGTCACGCACCAGGATCGTGTCCTCCCGTTGCGGAGAGGTGGACAGGAGCGAAACGGGACATTCGATCAACTCTTCCACATGGCGGACATATTTCACCGCCTGGGCCGGCAACTCCGCCCAGGAGCGCGCGCCATGGGTCGAGTCCTGCCAGCCGTCGAGGGTTTCATAGACGGGCTCCACCTTGGCCTGGGCCAGCTGGCCCGAGGGGAAGAAATCGATCAGTTCCCCGTCCAGCCGATATTTCGTACACACCTTGATCGTGTCGAAACCGTCCAGCACATCGAGTTTGGTGAGTGCAATGCCGTCAATGCCCCCCGTACGGATGGCCTGGCGCACAAGCACCGCATCAAACCAGCCGCACCGCCGGGAGCGCCCGGTGACCGTGCCGAATTCGTGGCCCCGTTCGCCCAGAAGCCGCCCCGTTTCATCCGTCAATTCCGTGGGGAACGGACCTTCTCCCACCCGCGTCGTGTAGGCCTTGGTGATGCCGAGGACATAATCGATGCTGCCGGGGCCCATGCCGCTCCCCGTCGCCGCCTGCCCCGACACGGTGTTGGAAGAAGTCACGAAGGGATAGGTGCCGTGGTCCACATCGAGCATGATGCCTTGGGCGCCTTCGAACAGAACCCGCCGACCGACCCGCGATGAGCGCTCCAGACGCCGCCAGACACAATCCGTAAAGGGAAGAATGCGCGGCGCGATCGTCAGCAGGGCCTCGATCAGCTCATCCGCATTGGCTTCTTCCCGCCCCATGCCCCGGCGCAGGGCGTTATGATAGACGAGAAGCCCGGCGATCCGCTCCCGCACCGTCTGCTCTTCGGCCAGATCGATCACCCGCAAGGCCCGCCGCCCGACCTTGTCCTCATAGGCCGGACCGATACCCCGCTGGGTGGTTCCGATACGGACCGTCGAATTGCCCGTCTCGCGCAGGACATCCATCTCCCGATGAACGGGCAGGATCAGCACGGCATTCTCGCCGAGGACCAAATTGTCCGGGGTCACCTCGACGCCCTGGCTCGCGAGCCGGTCAATCTCCTCGAGAAAGGCCCACGGGTCGACCACGACACCATTTCCAATGACGGATAATTTGCCGGGGCGCACAATACCGGAAGGCAGAAGATTGAGCTTGTAGGTCTGATCACCGATGACGAGCGTATGGCCCGCATTATGCCCGCCCTGGAAGCGGACAACCACGTCGGCCCGTTCCGACAACCAATCGACGATCTTGCCTTTGCCCTCGTCTCCCCATTGGGCACCGACCACAGCCACATTAGACATGGCTTATCCTTTCCACCCCCGAAATAGAGGGACACTGACACGCAAAGAAGGGCGGCCGCGACCGACCGCCCCACGGACTGAAATCTTACCGTCCCTGTAACGCGATCAAAAGGCCAATGATTTGGCCGTGCGCACCAGGGGAAGCTGACGCAACCGGTCCAGCACGGGACCGTCAACCGCTTCGTCGACCTCGATCAGGGCCAGGGCGTCGCCCCCCGGCTCGAGGCGTCCCAGGGTGAAGCAAGCGATATTGACGCCCGCCTCGCCCAGGGCCACGCCCATAGACCCGATAAAGCCCGGCTTGTCTTCATTGGTGGTCAACAGCATGTGACGTCCCAGGCCCGCTTCGATGGGCATGCCCTGGACCTGGATCAGGCGATGCTGCCCCGTCGAGAAGATCGTGCCGGCCACGCTGTGGCTATCCTTTTCCGTTTCCACGGTGATGCGCACATAGGTCTCATAGATGCCGCGCTGTTCATGGCGCACTTCGGACAGTTTCAGTCCCCGCTCCTTCGCGATGACGGGTGCCGAAACCATGTTGATGTCCGAGAGGGTCGGCCGCAAAACGCCCACCAGGGCCGCCGAGGTGAGCGCCTTGGTATTCATCTGTGCGACATCACCCTCATACTCAATTTGAATACTGCGCAAGGGCGCATCGCACAGCTGACCGACAAACAGACCCAGGCGCTCCGCCAACACCACGAAGGGCTTCAGAATGGGGGCCTCTTCCGCCGTGATCGAGGGCATATTGATCGCGTTACTGACGGCGCCGCTCAGCAGATAGTCCGCCATCTGTTCAGCGACCTGGAGCGCCACTTTCTCCTGGGCCTCCATGGTGGAGGCGCCCAGATGGGGCGTGGCCACCAGCCGCTCATGGCCGAACAGGGGGTGTTCCTGGGCCGGTTCCTCGGCGAAGACGTCGAGCGCGGCACCCGCCAAACGGCCACTGTCCAGGGCATCCTTCAGGGCCGCCTCGTCAATCAACCCGCCCCGGGCACAATTGATGATCCGTGCCCCCGGTTTCATCTTTTCGATGGCCTCTCTGCCGATAATCCCACGGGTCTGATCGGTCAGCGGAACATGGAGCGTCACGACATCGGCACGCCCGAGCAAGGTCTCCAGCTCGACTTTCTCGACGCCAAGCTCGCGCGCCCGATCCTCCGACAGGAAAGGATCATAGGCGATGACCCGCATGCGCAGACCTTGGGCGCGATTGGCAACAATGCTGCCGATATTGCCGCATCCGACGACCCCGAGCGTCTTGCCGGTCAGCTCGACCCCCATGAATTTGGACTTTTCCCATTTTCCGTCCTGGGTCGACGCATTGGCCTGGGGGATCTGACGGGCCAGCGCCATCATCATGGCGATGGCATGTTCGGCCGTGGTCACCGAGTTGCCGAAGGGCGTGTTCATCACCACGATCCCCGCGGCGGTCGCCGCCGGAATGTCGATATTGTCGACACCGATCCCGGCCCGGCCGACGACCTTCAGATTTGTGGCTGCTTTGACCACGGGCGGCGTGACCTTGGTGGCGGAACGCACGGCCAGACCATCATACTGGCCGATAATGTCGAGCAATTCCTCCTTGGGCAGACCAGGCTTGAAATCAACCTCAACGCCCCGCTCCCGGAATATATCGGCGGCCGCCTCGCTCAGCTTGTCCGAAATCAACACCTTGGGCATAGGTCAGCCCCTTTCCTCATGAATGGCAATGGAATGAACCGGAGAATGAGAGACGCTACCGTCAGGCCGCGTCCCGTTGCTCCTTGAGAACCGTGGCATAGGCCCAGTCGAGCCAGGGCATGAGCGCCTCGAGATCGGACGCATCCACGGTTGCGCCACACCAGATGCGTAGACCGGGCGGAGCATCGCGATAGCCTTCGATGTCAAAGGCCGCCCCTTCACTCTCCAAAAGAGCGGAAAGCCGCTTCACCAGGGCCTTGCGTCCGTCATCATCGAGCGCCAGAAAGGCGGGATCGGTGATTTTGAGGCATACGGATGTATTGGAGCGGATCGCCCGGTCCTCGACCAGGAAATCAAGCCAGTCACTTGCCGCCACGAACCGGTCGACAACGGCCAGATTGGCATCGGCACGGGCATGCAGGGCGGCAAGCCCCCCCAGACCCTCGGCCCAGCGCAGACTGTCCAGGTAGTCCTCGACGCACAGGAGCGAAGGCGTATTGATGGTCTCGCCCCGGAAAATCCCTTCAATGAGCTTACCGCCTTTGGTCAGGCGGAAGATCTTCGGCAGAGGCCAGGGCGGGGTATAGCTCTCCAGCCGCTCGACGGCCCGGGGAGACAGGATCAGCATGCCGTGGGCCGCCTCGCCACCCATCACCTTCTGCCAGGAAAAGGTCACGACATCGAGCTTCGGCCACGCCATTTCCTGGGCGAAAACGGCCGAAGTGGCATCACAGATGGTCAGGCCCTGACGGTCGTCCCGGATCCAATCGGCATGGGGCACCCGGGCACCGGATGTGGTGCCGTTCCAGGTGAAGACCACATCGCGGTCACTGTCGATCTGGGAAAGATCCGGCAATGTTCCGTAGTCGGCCTCGAAGACGCGACAATCGTCGAGCTTGAGCTGCTTGACCGCGTCGGTCACCCAGCCGGCGCCGAAGGACTCCCAGGCCAGCACGTCGACACCGCGCGCGCCCAGAAGAGACCACATGGCCATTTCGACCGCGCCCGTGTCGGAGGCCGGTACGATGCCGATCCGGTAGTCATCGGGAACATCAAGGATTTTGCGGGTCCGCTCGATGGCATCGGCCAGTTTGGCCTTGCCGATCTTGGAGCGGTGGGAACGACCGAGGGCCGCATCTTGAAGACTTTGGGGAGACCATCCCGGCCGTTTGGCGCAGGGACCCGAAGAGAATTGCGCCCGCGCGGGACGCTTTTCCGGCTTTGCCGGAACCGTCACATTTGTCATAACCTATTCCTTCCAGAATAGCTGCACTCCGTTGGGGGAGCGTGGCCCACCGCTGATATACGGTCTCTTCCCCGGCGCCGTCAAGGCGCGTTCACCAAAGGCACGCGTCCAGAAACAAAAAGTGACGAAGGGCGGACCACACAAGGAATATCCGATCCCGTAGATACTGGGTCTGCAGTTCGGCCCCATCGGGTTAAGAACAGGCTAAGCAGGCTTCAGGTCCCGGCGCGCGATCGGGCGGCTTTTGAACAGGCAAGACGGGAGACCCCTATGAGCGAACGCCTTGGATGCCAGCGCGCGCTTTTCGATCTGTCGGACGATATCATCTATCTGAATTGCGCCTATATGTCGCCGTCCCTCAAGATCGCGCGGCAGGCCGGTGAAGCGGGCATACGGATTAAATCGGAGCCCTGGCGGGTCGAACCGCGTCACTTCTTTTCAGGCCCGGATCGCGTGCGCGGCTTCATGGCCCGCCTGATCGGTGCCGTTGCCGACGACATCGCCATTGTGCCCTCCGCAAGCTATGGCATTGCCACGGCCGCGAACAACCTGCCTGTCGCCAAGGGACAGGAGATCCTTCTTCTTGCGGAGCAGTTTCCCGCCAATGTCTATAGCTGGCGGGTCAAGGCCGAGGAAAGCGGTGCCCGGATCGTGACGGTCGGGAAGCCGGGCCCCAATGGACCGGGCTGGGCGGAGCGGATCATCGAGGCCATCAATGCGGATACGGCGATTGTCGCACTGCCCCATTGTCACTGGACGGATGGCTCCCTGGTCGACCTGCCCCGTGTGGCCGAACGGGTCCGCGCGGTCGGTGCCGCCCTCGTTCTCGATCTGTCCCAGTCCCTGGGCGCCATGCCTATCGATGTGCGCGATGTGGATCCGGATTTTCTCGTGGCGCCCTGCTATAAATGGCTCCTCGGCCCCTACAGCCTGGGATTTCTTTACGTGGCGCCCCGTCATCAGCAAGGCCGGCCCCTGGAACAGACCTGGATCGGTCGTGAGGATGCGGAAGATTTCCAGGGCCTTGTCGACTACCGGGACAAATGGGATCGGGGCGCCCGCCGGTTCGACATGGGGGAACGGGCGCAGTTTCATCTCCTGCCCATGGCGCTGGCCGCGCTCGCCCAGATCGAACGCTGGCAGGTGGCGCGGATCGCCGCCACCTTGGGCGACAGGACGCGTCTCGTGGCCCGACATGCCCAGGACCTGGGCCTTGACGTTTCGCCGGAGGCGGACCGGGCGCCGCATTTTGTCGGCGTGCGTTTCCCCAAAGGGCTGCCCGACAGTCTGCTTGCTGATCTCAAGGCCCGCAACATCCATGTCAGCGCCCGGGGCAGTGCCTTGCGCATCACGCCCCATCTGTACAATTCCGACGAAGAGATCGACACTTTCTTCCGTGTCTTGAAGGACATGCTGTGACGTCGTCCACGGAAACGGCAGGACAGGCGAGCAGCGCGTCTCACCGGTTCGGGCCCTGGATCATGCTCTTGATCCTGGTCGCCATGTGGGGCTCCGCCTTCATGATGATCACGGTCACCGTGGAGACGATTCCCCCCTTCACGGCCGTGGCCATCCGCCTTGTGACCGCAACCCTCGTCCTTTGCGCGGCGGCGGCCGTTACGGGGCATGGCCTGCCGAGTCTGCGCCTGAATGTCCCCGGCGCGGCACGGGTCTGGGGCATGATGTTCGTCCTGGCCCTGACCGGTAACGTGATCCCCTTTTCCCTGATCAGTTGGGGGCAACTCACCGTTCCCTCGAGCCTGGCCGGCATTCTGATGGCGATCATGCCCCTGACGACCATGGGGTTGGCGGCCTTGTTCGTTCCCGGAGAGACCGTGACGGCCCGCCGCCTGGGTGGTTTCATCCTGGGCTTTATCGGCTTGATGACCCTGTTCGGGCCAAGCGCCCTGGGCCTCGCCGGGGGCGAGACATGGCTGTCCCAGCTTGCCGTTCTGTCCGGCGCCTGTTTCTACGCGGTCAATGCGGTGCTCACCAAGCACCGCCCGCCCATGCATCCCTTGGCCGCCGCCGCCGCGATCCACATCTGTGCGTGCCTCGTGATCGTGCCCGTGGCGTTCATCGTGGATGATCCCTTGGCTCTGCGGCCCAGCAGCCAATCCCTCCTGGCCGTCATGATCCTGGGCGTCTTTTGCAGTGCTCTGGCCACGGTCATCCTCCTGCGCCTGATCGATCAGGCTGGCCCCACCTTCACGGCACAGATCAATTATCTCGTCCCCATTTGGGCCGCCATGCTCGGTATTCTGGTGTTGGGCGAGGAACCGGGCGGCTCGGCGCTTCTGGCCCTCGCCCTCATTCTGGGTGGGATCGCCCTCGCCCAGACGCGGGCGCGGGCCTGACCCTCACAGGCCCGGAACCGTGGCCACGCCCTTGAAATAGGAAACGCAGTGTCCGGAGATAAAGACCCGGTCGGGCTGCGCCACGTCCAGGCTGCAATAGACCGTGCCGCCCCGCACGGAGGCCTGGAACCCCGTCAGGGAGACCTTGCCCATGCGCCCCGCCCAATAGGGCGTCAACGTACAATGGGCCGAGCCGGTGACGGGATCCTCCGCCACGCCCTTAAGGGGCGCGAAGAAGCGGGAGACAAAGTCATAATCGCTGTTCTCCCTGGATGGCGCCGTCACGATCAGTCCCCAGGCATCCGCCTCCATCAAGGCCTCCCGCAGGCGCGGGTCATAACGCACACGCCGGACCTCATCCTCCGTGTCGAACACCGCCAAAAGGTTGACCGCACGCAGCAGAGCAAGCGGGCGCAAGCCCAGGGCCTCCTCGAACCGGTCGAGATGGAAAATGGGGTCCGCGAGCGGACGTGCCGGGAGGAGCGGGAAATCCATCACGAGACGCCCCTCCTCCCCGCGCGTGACGATCAGGTCCCCGCTGCGTGTCCGGAAAATGAGCCGTTCGAGATCAGGATGACGCTCCGTGAACACAATATGGGCCGAGGCCAATGTCGCATGGCCGCACAGTTCCACTTCATCCGTGGGCGTGAACCAACGCAGATGATAAGCCCCTGCCCCACGCTCCGGCTCGGGCACGAAGAAGGCCGTTTCCGACAGATTGTTTTCCGCCGCCATGGCCTGGAGCGTCTCGCCGGGGATCCAACTCTCAAGGGGGCACACCGCCGCCGGATTGCCGGCAAACACACGATCAGTGAAAGCGTCCACTTGAAACAAGGGTATGTCCATACTCATCACCTCACGTTTGAAACAAGCGACAGAAGAGGTCAGACCAGTTTCGGATCTTCGCCAAACATGGAGGGAAAACCCCATGTCTCCGGTTGCGGCAAAGGATGCATGTGGTTGAGGGGCCCGTGGCCCTGGCCGAGACCGGGGGCGGTGCGGATCGCCTCCAACACATAAGCCCGTGCCCTGGCAACGGCCTGCTCCAGAGCTTCGCCCCGCGCCAGCAGAGCAGCGATCGCGGACGCTAAGGTGCAGCCCGTCCCATGGGTGTGGGGGGTCTCAATGCGGCGGCTCTCGAAACGGCGAACCGTGTCCGCCGTCATCAGAATATCCGTCACGGGACGAGAGGCGTCATCCTCCATATGGCCGCCCTTGAGCAGGACGGCCCTTGGCCCCAGATCCAACAGATCCCGCGCTGCGGCCTCCATGCTCTCCCGATCCCCAATCGAATAGCCGAGCAGCACCTCAGCCTCCGGAATATTGGGCGTAATGAGAGCGGCACGGGGAAGAAGCGTATCCCGGACGATGCTTTCGGCCTTTTCGGTCAGCAGACGGGCCCCGCCCTTGGCGACCATCACGGGATCGACCACAAGGGGCACCCCCTGACCATGGCTGTCGAGCGCGCCCAGAACGGCATCGATGACTTCCGGTTTGTGAAGCATGCCCGTCTTGATGACGTCGGCGCCGATATCCTCAAGCACCACCCGGATTTGATCCGCAATGATGTTTGGGGGGATCTCAAAGACACCGAAGACACCCTTGGTGTTCTGTACGGTGATGGCCGTGATCGCCGTCGCGCCATAGGCGCCGCAGGCCGCCACGGCCTTGAGATCGGCCTGAATGCCCGCACCGCCCCCGGAATCCGAACCCGCAATGATGAGGACCCGCCCTCGAATATCCGTCATTGTGCCCCTTTCATCCTCTGCGGCCCCTCCGACAGGGACCCATCCCTCATGGCCTGCCAGACGGCCCTGGCCTGGACGGTCTCCGCGACATCATGAACCCGGATCATCTGCACACCCCGATCAAAGGCATGGCAGGCCACAGCGAGGGATCCGGCCAGGCGCTCGAGCGGGTCGGACGTACCACTGAGCCGCCCGATAAAGGACTTGCGCGACGCGCCGAGCACGATCGGGCAGCCCAGCGTGTGGAACAGGGCCAAGCCATGGAGCAGTGCCAGATTGTGCTCAAGCGTCTTGCCAAAACCGATACCGGGATCGACGACCAGCCGATCCCGCGCGATTCCGGCGGCGACGCAGGCCTCGATCCTCTGTTCAAGGGCATCGAACACATCGAGCAGAACATGATCATAAACCGGATCATGCTGCATGGTCCGGGGCTCCCCCCGCGCATGCATCAAGATCACGGGGCAGCCCAGCGCCGCCACGGTTTCAAGGGAGCGGTCATCATGGGAAAGGGCCGAAACATCATTGACGATCGAGGCGCCCGCGGCGGCGGCCTGCTCCATAACCACCGCCTTTCGCGTATCCACGGAAATCGGTATGCTGACCGATCGGGCCAGACCCTCGATCACGGGGATCACCCGCGCCAATTCCTCGTCTTCGGAAACGGGTTCCGCGCCGGGCCTTGTGCTCTCGCCCCCCACATCGAGGACATCCGCCCCCGCCTCGGCCAGGGCCCGGCCATGGGACAAGGCAGCTTCGGCAGACGCAAACGCGCCACCGTCGGAAAAGGAGTCCGGCGTGACATTGACGATGCCCATCACGGCCGTCCGTCCGGGAATGAAACCCGGCAACGGGTCCCGGGGCCGGAGCACCGCGTCCCGTGCTATCGCAAAAGTGGGGTCGTCATCCCCGTCGAAGGTCAGCCTGCGCGCGGCACCATCGCGGTCGAGGCGCAGCCAATGGGAAAAACCCACACCGTCGCCGCCGATGCCCGGCAACGACAGCGTTCCGGGACCCGCAAAATCCGTCGGGAGATAGTAGTGGGCACGTTGAGCCATCACCGGGATCTCCCGAGTGTCGTGTCGGGATGATTGAGCCGCCGGCCAAGGCCCCCGCAATCATGGATGGGCGGGCCCGGCCGCGGCGTTGCCCTGTCTTTACGTTCCCTGGGGCTCAGGGTCCGCGCCATTGGGCGGCAGGTCCTCATTCGTGTTCCGCCGCTTGCCGGCGGCCGGCACGGCGGAGCTGGGGCCGAGCGGAGTCGAGGGATCATCCTCGGGGTTTTCCCGCACCGGCTTTTCACCACGGAGCAAGCCGCGGATCTCTTCCCCGGACAGGGTTTCGTATTCGAGGAGCCCGGCGGCGAGGGCATGGAGATCGTCGATCCGTTCGGTGAGGATCCCGCGGGCGGTCTCGAAGCCTTCCTGAACGAAACGCTTGACCTCCTCATCGATGATCTTGGCGGTATGGCCGGAAATGTTCTGCTGACGGGACACGGAATGGCCGAGGAACACCTCTTCTTGGTTTTCGCCATACGCCACCGTGCCGAGCTCGTCGGAATAGCCCCAACGGGTCACCATGGCGCGGGCGAGCCGCGTGGCCTGATCGATGTCCGACTGGGCGCCGGAGGTCACCTTTTCCTTGCCGAAAATGATCTCCTCGGCGATGCGGCCGGCCATCAGAATGGCAAGCCGTGAGCGCATCTGCTCAAGGCTCATGGACACCTGATCCTCTTCCGGCAACTGCATGACCATGCCCAGCGCCCGGCCGCGCGGGATGATGGTCGCCTTATGGACCGGATCCGTGGCCGGCACATTCATGGCCACGATGGCATGGCCGCCTTCGTGATAGGCCGTGAGCGTCTTCTGTTCCTCGGTCATGACCATGGAGCGGCGCTCGGACCCCATCAGGACCTTGTCCTTGGCATCCTCGAACTCACCCATGGTGACGAGCCGTTTGTTGCGCCGCGCCGCCAGAAGAGCGGCCTCGTTCACCAGATTGGCGAGGTCGGCGCCGGAGAAGCCCGGCGTGCCCCGCGCGATCACCTTGGCGTTCACATCCGGTGCCAGGGGCACTTTGCGCATATGGACCCGGAGAATTTTCTCCCGGCCGATAATATCCGGGTTCGGCACAACCACCTGGCGGTCGAAACGGCCGGGCCGCAACAGCGCCGGATCGAGAACGTCTGGACGGTTCGTCGCCGCGATGAGGATCACGCCCTCATTAGCCTCGAAGCCGTCCATTTCCACCAGAAGCTGGTTCAACGTCTGTTCGCGTTCGTCATTTCCACCGCCAAGCCCGGCGCCCCGGTGGCGACCCACCGCGTCGATCTCGTCGATGAAGATGATGCAGGGCGCGTTCTTTTTGGCCTGTTCGAACATGTCACGCACCCGGCTGGCGCCGACGCCCACGAACATCTCAACAAAGTCCGAGCCGGAAATGGTGAAGAACGGCACATTGGCCTCACCGGCGATCGCCCGCGCCAAAAGCGTCTTACCCGTACCGGGCGGGCCGACCAGCAGTGCCCCTTTGGGGATCTTGCCGCCCAGACGCTGAAATTTCTGGGGATCTTTGAGGAACTCGACAATCTCCTCGAGCTCTTCCTTGGCCTCGTCGATGCCCGCCACGTCATCGAAGGTCACTCGGCCGTGACGCTCCGTCAGCAGCTTGGCCTTCGACTTGCCGAAGCCCATGGCCTTGCCGCCGCCCGACTGCATCTGACGCATGAAGAAGATCCACACGGCGATCAGCAGAAGCATCGGGAACCAGGAAATCAGAATGCCGATCAGCGGATGAACGGAGTCCCCTTCGGTCTTGATCCGCACCGAAACACTGCGATCTGTGAGGCGCTGAACGAAGTCGGAGTTATTGGGCGCAATCGTAGTGAAATCGCCGTCGTCGGTGTAGCGGCCCGTGACGCGCTGCCCTTGGATCACCACTTCGCGCACCTGACCCGCATCCACTTTGGCCAGGAAATCGGAATATTTGATCTCATTCGCGGATCCCTGCTGGGGGGAGCCCTGGAAGAGATTAAACAGGGCGACCAGCAGAAGCAGAATGATGGCCCACAGCGCAAAATTGCGGAAATTCATCGGTGCCGATCCTCAGACTTGATTGGCCCAACGGGACGGATCCGTCCCCGGCAAACACGCGAAACGCCCCAACCCCTGAACGCGCCTTCCGCGTCACGGGCCCCAAAGGGCACCAAAACCCGACTATGCCCCAGCTTGGCTTTCACGTCACCTTATGCCGTCGGCACTGCAATGGCCATGACGCTGGGATAGTAGATCTTAGAGCAATGTATTTAAGGAGCCCTGCCCCACGGCGCCAGATGTCCTCAGTCCCTATGGTCGCTGAACGCGTCAAGATGACCGGAAACACCGGATCGGGGCGTGAGGAAAACGGCCTGAAAACCCGTATCTGCCGGGTCATAGCCCAAATGGGGCACGGCCATGAGCTGATCGCCGCACCACAAAGAGGGCAGGCTCGGGCCACAGGCGACCGGCAGGGTCTCCTGGACCAGGATCCCCTGGCGCTTCAAGGCCAACACGCCTTCTTGACCGAGGGCCTGAACCCCGCCCGAATGGGAATCCCAAGGCAGAGAGACTTGGAAGCGCTCATCCCAAACGGAGACATCACCCGGCTCCAAGGCCACCGGCGCGCCGGGATGCCGCGTCTCCCGCGTGATCAGGGCCGTGACGCCATCGGCCAGTGGCCCCACCCGACAACTGCCAAGAGTGCGTACCCGCATTTCCGTGTCGCTCAGAAGCATATCCGCCAGGCGGATCAGCCGGTCATGGCGGGGCGGATAGTCGAGACCACCCACGGTTTTCAGGACCTGCCTTAAGACCCGAAGCGCGATCTCTTCCGGCGCGCGGGCGAGCCGGGCCCGGTCGATCCAGGCGAAACCGGCCTCGTGCCAGACAACGGCGTCGGACATGAGGTCTTGGGCCGATGTGTCCAATGCCCGCCGTGCCCTTTGAAGGCGTTGGGCCGTGGCGGCCAGACGCTCCGCATCGAGGCCCTCGGCGACAAGCCCCTCCAGAAGATGGCGGATCCGCACCCGCGTGAAGCGATCATCGTCATTCGACGGGTCCTCAAGCCACGCCCGTCCGGCGGTCTCGAGGGTGGCGCGCAGCCTCGCCCGCGGCATGATGAGAAGGGGACGGAGCACTTCGACACTGCCCCGCCCGCCCGGATCCTTGAGGATCGTGCGCGGGGCAATGCCCGACAGACCGTCCACCCCGCTTCCCCGGGTCAGACGCATCAAGACGGTCTCGGCCTGGTCATCGAGGGTATGGCCCGTCAACAGGGTCGGCACACCGTTTTCCCGGCACCAGCCTTCCAAAAGGCCGTAGCGGATATCGCGGGCCTGGGCCTGGATGTTCGATTGGGGCGTATTGCCCTCATGGCGCAAGACCACATGGCGCAGGGAAAGCTGTTTGGCCTGGTCGGCCACCCATTTTGCTTCATCGGCGGCTTCCGGCCGCAGCCCGTGATCGACGGTCAACACCGTGACCGGCGAAAAAGTACCGAAATCCCAACCATGGCTCACACTGTCCGGATAGTGGCGCGTCATCTGGTTGGCCCACCGCGCCACCAGATAGAGAAGGGCCATGCTGTCGCCGCCACCCGAGACGGCCACGGCGAGGGGTAGCGTCAGGCCCGTGGCAGTTGCCAAAGCTGTGAATTCCGCCTCGCTCACCGCCGGACAGGACGGCAATTCAGCCGCTTTCGGGGCGGTGTCGGACTTGGTTGCCACGCCTTTGGGGGTCTTGGCACGGGACGTTCGGCCGGTCTTTTCCGGACCTTTGCGTGCCTTGACCGCTCCCGCGGTGGCCGTGCGTGTGTCGGAGGCCTTTCGGGATTGCGACCCGCCCTGCCCCGAGCCATTGATGATTTGAGGTGGCGCCATGGCACTCCTCCGGCTCTTCGCCTCTCGGCCTGCCCTCAAGCCGCGCCCCGGTGCGGCCGTGATCGGGTTCAGGCTCTATCCCACCCAAAACGGTGCCACGCACTTCCCTGGGACGGAAGGCGAAGCTTCGGTCTACTCCTCGATCAACGCGGGTACTAAAGACTGGCTGGTTGTCCCGGCAGACGATTCGGGGCCAGCACTTCACACATGAACACGCGGACGGCCCATCACACAGGGCACAGGTCCATGTCATGGGCGCGGTCGGCCGAGGCCGCCACGCCCTTTACAGGCAAAAACCCAAGGAAAACGGCTCTAAGATACCATTATACTCATCCGCAGCGGAAATCCGCTCGGGCTTTGCGAACGCTACGCTTAACCGGTTCAGTGGCGGAAGGATAGTTCTTATCGATCTGGGCAAGCGCTTTACACGCTTGACCGCCTTCCCCCAGGGCCTTGAACGTGAAGGCCAGCTTCAACAGGCTGTCGGCCGCTTTGGTGTTTTCGGGATAGTCGCGGGCGGAAACGAGATAGGCCTCCGCCGCGCCCTTAAACAATTCCCGCACATAAAGCGCCTCGCCGATCCAGTAATAAGCCTCGCCCAGAAAATCGGACTCCGGATAGGCTTCCGCGAAACGCCGGAACGCAAGTTCCGCCGCCGCGAATTCTCCCTTGTAGAGAAGATCGAGGGAGGTCCGATAGTCGATGCGGACATCGCCCGTCAGATCAGGCAGGACCGGGGCCACATCCTCTTCCGGCGTGGCGGGAGCCGCCGGGGTGGCGGCGCCATTCGGCTGGGCAGGGATCACGCCGAGCGTGCCGACTTCCGCCGATTGGGCATCCGGCGGAGAGGGCAGCGGCGGCCGGGCATCCGGGTTGGCCGGTGCCGTTTCGCCATCGGGACCGGATGTGACCGCCGGGCCTTGTGCCTGCCGGAAGCTGGGAGCGGCGCCATCGCCTGCCCGGCTCGTGGTACCCACGCGATTTACGTCTTGGGCCAGTTGATTGACGGTCGTGTTGAGGCGCTCATACCGGAACTGGAGGCGCTCAAGCTCACCGGTCATCCGGCCGAGCTGGGATTCGAGTTGATCGACGCGCACCAGAAGGCGCGCAATCGCGGGACCGCCGGTCCGGGCACCGGACGCGCCTTGAGTCGAAGGGCCGAGACCCGTGGGCACGGACCCATCATCCGGCGTGCCGGGCTGTCGAGCTCCGGCCTCGGGCGCGGTGTTGCCGACAACACTGCGCAGGGCGGCCAGTTCAAGCTCAAGCCGTTCAATGCGTTCAAGCAAGGCCCGCAACTCTCCGCTCGATTGGGCAAGGGCGGGCGTTGATGCCGGGATCAGGACAAGCGTCAGGGCGAGGACCAGAGCGGCGCAAGCCGGTCTCCGATCCCGAGACGATCCAACAGGCAGGATTTGCTTCATCATATCTCTCATCCCCACCTCCATCATGGTCCTGCTCGGCCCCATTTGGCTGATCATCCTGTGCCTGGCTCACCGCCAAGCGCCCCTCATACATCGCACGGAACGCCGGACGGGTATATTACCCGCCGGCGCCCCAAATCACCATTTCCGATCACTGACCCCTCACCCTTTTTCGACAAGGGGCTTCAGCGGTCAAGGTCAAATCAGGACCCGTATCCGGTCTCGACGGTCGTGACGCCACGCCGGTTCAAACGCCAGGCCGGTTGATTCGACCCGGGGGCAACCGGGCGCTCCTTGCCGTAGGAAATCGTCTGTATCCGGTTCGGCGCGATGCCAAGGCCTACGAGATAGTCCTTGACGGCCGTCGCCCGGCGGGCACCCAGCGCCAGATTGTATTCCCGCGTGCCCCGCTCATCGCAATGGCCTTCGACGACAACGCTGACATTCGGATATTGCTGCATCCAGGACGCCTGACGCGCCAACACTTCGCGCGCCTGGGAATCGAGGTCATAGCGGTCATACCCGAAAAATACCCGGTCCTGAACATTGACGAGGAAGTGTTCCTCCGTACCAGGAGCAGGTCCAGCCGCCGTTTGGCCAGCCACGGCCGGTTGGGCCGTCGCGCCGCCGGTTGCCGCCGCGCTGTCCGCATTCTTGGATGCACAAGCAGCCGTGAGGGTCAGCGCCGCCAAGAGGCCTAACGTTTTCATGTTCACGGATTGAAGCAGGTTCATGGTCAACCCCATCTATCGCTTCCAACAAGTACCGTCCTGCTTTCAGGACGGCATCGATAAACTCAACTCTTCTGTCGCGACGGTAGACACGCGGCGCGGCTTGTCAACCGGCTGGTTTCACCGCTCATCGCGCCCTGATACACACGCGCCACGCGCAGACTGCATTTGGCTTTGGTGCCAGCTCCACTCTCGCCGGTTTCCGGCGGTCTTGCCCACAAAACATAAGGGCCGAACGTGGAGAAAATCCGCCCAAATCACACACATTCCGGTCAGCCGGACCCGCCGCCGCGACCTCGCCCTTCAATGATCGTTGCCAGGTTTTTGGAGATCTGACGGTTCACGACACGGCGACTCAGTCCTCAGCCCACAAAAGCTTAGCCTGCTTCGCGGGCGCAGCCGTAGTATAAAGTTATTACGGTTTATTTGGAGAAAAGGCCCGTTTCTTCTTAAAAGCGGGACTGTGAAAGAAGGGGCGACCAGGCCGGATCGGAAGCATCGCCAAAGGTGGCGATCGGTCGTTCGTTGTGCCCCGTCAGATCCACCGACCAGAGGCGCACGGACCCGCCGGAACCGTCCGCGCTTGTCGGCGTCTGACGGAAAAACATCAGCACACGGCCGTTGGGCGACCAGGTGGGCGCCTCATCGAGGAAGCTCTCGGTCAGGAGCCGCTCACCACTGCCGTCCGTGCGCATCACACCGATGAAGAAGCGGCCTTTCAAGATCTTGGTGAAGGCGATCAGGTCGCCCCGGGGCGACCATACGGGGGTGGCGTATTTGCCGTCTCCGAAGCTGATTCGGCGCACATTCGCGCCGTTCGCATCCATCACATAGAGCTGTTGAGAATTGCCCCGGTCGGAATTGAAGGTGATCTGCGCCCCTTCAGGCGAGTAAGACGGCGAGGTATCGATCGCCGGATGCTGGGTCAGTCGGACGGTCTCGCGGGTGCGCAGATCCATGGAATAGATGTCGGAATTGCCGTTGCGATCGAGGCTCATGATCACCCGCCGCCCATCGGGCGAGAAACGGGGGGCAAAGGTCATGCCCGGAAAATCACCCACGACTTCCTGCTGACCGCTTTCGATATCGAGCAGATAGACGCGGGGGCTGCGTCCGGCATAGGACGTGTAGACGATCTGTTGATGGGTCGGACTGAAACGGGGTGTCAGGACGATCGAGCTGCCATCGGTGAGATACATCGGGTTGGCGCCGTCCTGGTCCATGATGGCCAGACGCTTCATGCGGTCGATCTTGGGCCCCGTCTCGGAAATATAGACGATGCGGGTGTCGAAATAGCCCTTCTCGCCGGTCAGGGCTTCATAGATGTCGTCGGAAATCAGATGGCCGATGCGCCGCCACCCGTCGGGCGAGGCCTTGAACTGCAAGCCGACAATGTCCCGCTCGGCGAACACGTCCCAGAGCAGGAATTCGACCTTGAGCCGGCCATCCTCGATCTGCGAGACCTGTCCCGTCACCAGCACCTGGGCATTGATCAACCGCCAGTCGCCAAAACGCGGGCGCCGGTCGAAAGCATTGATCTGTTCGATGAAGGCCGCCGCGTCGATGGGCGCGAACAGACCGGAGCGTTCGAGATTGGAGCGAATCACCTGGGCGATGTCCTGACCGAATCCGCGCCCCTGACCCGACACCTCGACAAAATTCGTCACGGCAATGGGCATCGGCTTCACCGTGCCCTCGGTGATCTTGATTCGCAGCGGGCTGTAACCGCGATCCTGGGCGAGCGCCGTGCCCGTCAGGCCGAGCCACAAGAGCCCGACACAAAGCGCAAGACCCAGCCAAGGGGTCCGGATCCCCTCCCGCTCCAACACAAGCCTGTTTCCGACGCCTTGCGTCACAGCTGTCTCCTTTTCGCCTTCACCCCATGCCGCCGGCCCGACAACCGCCCGCGATCATACCGCTGTTCCCCTGAAAGGGCACCTTGCGGATGGCCTGGGCGTTTTTGCGGCCCTTGAAAGGCGTTTCGACGGACACGCCTCACGGTACCGCCCATACCCTGTGTCTCTCATCCCTCGAGTTTCTTAAAGTTGGGACATTTGCAAGCCCCATGGCGATCCGCCGGCTTGGTTCAGCGACACGAACGCCCGGGCCAACCCGACGCCGATTCCCCATGCGCTACTGGCTCAGGAATTGTGGATCGAACTCCAGGACGAGGGTCTGCCAGCGCGCATAATGCTCCGGCGGCAGATCAAAGGGCGCGCATTCCCCGACTGCCCGCATCGCCGCGTCGATGGCCGCCCGCGTGTAGCTGTCCGCCTGGGCCCACCAGTCCCGGTCGACGATCGGCAGGCCATCAAGGCTGCCGTCAATGAGGAAATTGACGCGCAAGACGACGACGAGATCCTCCGCATGGGGCGCACCGGCCGGCGGCGACCAGCAGGTCTTCATCTCGGCGCGCACGCGATCGACAAGACTCAAGGTCAAGGCATCCGTCTGCGGACCAGTGGCCGCGCGGGACTTGTCTCCCCGGGGCGTGACGGCCGCGAACTCGTCATGGTCGAAGGTGCGCTCACGCTCCTCCCGGGGGGTCTTGTCCTTAAGGGCGGTCTCAAACTCGTCGAAGATGCTCTTTTCCTTGGGCTTTTCCTTGACCGCCGGTTTCTGGGCGGGCTTGGGCTCAGGGAGCGTCTGGGGCGGTTTGGGCGCCGGCGGCTCGGGCTCGGGCGTCGGCTCGGGCACCGGCTCCACTTTGGGTTTTTCAGGCTCGGGCAGCGGCGCAGGCTCAGGCACGGGCGCCGGTTCCTCGGGGGCCGGTTCCTCGGGGGCCGGTTCGGGCTCCTCGGGCACGGGCACGGGTTTGACTTCCGGCGCTGGCGTGGGCTCGACCGCGGCCGTTCTCACAGGCGGTGCCGGCGGGGGGGTCGGCGGCGGCGCGGGCTTGGGCGGCGGCGGTTTTGGCTCCGGCTCGGGCTCTTCCTCGGGCGCCTTGACGATGGGGGTGATGTTGGTCTGTTCGGCGACGGTCAGAATGTCGATCGGGATTTCCGTGGACAGATCGGCGGGCGCCGTCACCATGTGAGGCAACGCCACAAAGCCCAATGCCAGCACGCCGGCATGCAGCAGAGCGGAAATGATCACCGCGATGCGCATGAAACTCCCGTCCTAACTTGCCAGTGTGTCGCTGATCAGCGCGACGCGCTTGAAACCGGCGCCGTTGAGCTTCGCCAGGACGGTCAGGACGCGACCATAGTCGATCGCCTTATCCGCCCGCAGAACAATGCGGACGTCCCGATTGTTGCGCGTGATCTCGTTGAGCTTGGGCACCAGGGTCTCAAGCTCTATTTCCGTATCCTGGATATAGATCCGGGCATCGGCCGCGATGCTCACCGCGAGGGGCTCATCGGAGTTCTGCAAAGGCCTCGCCTCGGTATCGGGCAGATCGATCGGTACACCGACGGTCAGCAGGGGTGCCGCCACCATGAAGATGACGAGGAGCACCAGCATGACGTCCACGAAGGGCGTCACGTTGATCTCGCTCATGGGCGTGAACCGCCGGCCGCCGCCACGGCGGCTGCGGACGCCGCCCGTGCCGTTTCTGATGCCGCCGGCCATCTACTGGCCCCGCTCTTCGGCGTCGCCCCGCCGCTCGTCGACCTGGCGGGAGAGGATGGCCGCGAATTCGTCCGCAAACCCCTCAAGCCGGTTGGAGTAGCGCCCGATCTGACCGGAAAAGCGGTTATAGGCGACGACGGCCGGAATGGCCGACAAAAGGCCCAGGGCCGTCGCGAACAGGGCCTCGGCGATCCCCGGTGCCACGACGGCGAGATTGGTGTCCTTGGTCACGGCAATGGCCTGGAAGGCATTCATGATGCCCCAGACGGTGCCGAACAAGCCGATGAACGGCGCGGTTGATCCGACCGTGGCCAGAAAGCCGAGCTGGCTTTCGACCCGGCCCATCTCCCGGTTGATGGTAACGTTCATAACCCGGTCGACCCGCTCCTTCAGGCCGGCCAAGAGCTGTCCCTTGTCGGTCGAGCGCCGCCATTCCCGCATGGCCGCGATGAACACCACTTCAATGGGGCTCGAGGGCTTGTGCCCGATTTGATGGAAGAGATCCTCAAGCGGTGTGCCGGACCAGAACACGTCTTCGAATCGATCAGCACTCTTGCGAAGACGGCCGATGCGCCATGTCTTGTCCAGAATGATCGCCCAGCTCCAGATCGACGCTATGACCAGACCGATCATCACGGCCTTGACCACGATGTCGGCCCGCAAAAAGAGCGCCCAAAGCGAAAAATCAGTGGCGGGATCCACCATGCCGCATCCTCTCTCACTCGTTCCAGGTTACGGCCACACGGAAACACCCTCCTCCTTGACGGAACGTATCGTTCCTGGAGAACGGGCTTCCGCTTGCGCGGCCCGGGCGGGCTTGGACGAGGGACACGAAGGTCTCACACCTTTGCCCCACGACCACCATCCGCCCAGACCGAAGACCCTATCTTGAGACATAGACAGAGCTTTATGGACCCCCAGGGGCAAAGGGATGGCAGAAGCGTGGGCAAAGGTTCCAGCCCGTGATCATTCCCAGCATTGCGAGAATTTGGGAAGTTTGTGACAAAACTGCGGCTTAGCCTGGGATAGGGCGCCGCCTCAGTCCTCCTCGGTAACCAAATGGGGCGTCAGCGCGGCGACGATCTCGCGCGGCATGCGCCGGGGTTGGCCCTGGTCGTTGATGCAAGCGGCAAAGACCTGGGCGCGCAAGACCTCCTCGTCTTCACGCACGATCACCTGGCGCGCCTCGATTCGCGCGCCCGAGGCACGCGTGTATTGCGTGTGTACGTACAAGATGTCATCGATACGGGCAGGTCGGACGAATTCGAGATTGATCCTCTGGATGGTGAAAGCCAAAGGCTCCTCACGGGCCCACAGATCCGCATGGTGAACACCGGCAAGGCGGAGACAGTCGCTGCGCCCGCGCTCCAGATAGCGCAAATAGTTCGCATGGTAGACGACACCGGAAAAATCCGTGTCCTCATAATAGATCCGCACGGGCAGGATGTGACGCCCGTTCTGGAAAACGCCGCCCAAGGGCAGACTGATCTCATCCGGCATCCCGCTCTCCCGCGGTGGCGTTCCCATCGGCATCATCGCCGTCCCCGGCGGCGAACATGTCCGGGACGGTCGGCAGATGGGAGGGCGGCGCCACGCCCAGATGGGCAAACGCCACGGGCATCAGGACCCGGCCGCGCGGCGTGCGCTTCACGAAACCCTGTTGAATGAGATAGGGCTCCACAATGTCTTCGATGGCGTCGCGCGGTTCGGCCAGGGCAGCGGCCAGCGTGTCGATGCCCACCGGTCCGCCGCCGAAATGGGCGGCGATGGTGCGCAAATAGCGATGATCCTGGCTGTCGAGACCCCGCCGGTCCACTTCAAGGCGCTGGAGCGCCTGATCGGCCACCCCCTCATCGATGATCGGCGCCCCGGCATGGTCGGCAAAATCCCGGACCCGGCGCAACAGGCGTCCGGCCACCCGTGGGGTGCCGCGCGCGCGCCTGGCGATTTCAGAAGCGCCGTCACCATCGATCGCCATGTTCAAGACGGAGGCCCCGCGGGTCACGATTTTGGTCAGGTCCGGCACGGAATAAAAATCGAGGCGAATCGGGATGCCGAAACGGTCCCGCAAGGGCGTGGTCAACAGCCCCATCCGCGTCGTCGCCGCCACAAGGGTGAAGGGCGCCAGGTCGATCTTGACCGAGCGGGCCGCCGGCCCCTCCCCGATGATCAGATCCAGTTGGAAATCCTCCATGGCCGGATAAAGGATCTCCTCCACGGCCGGGTTCAGCCGATGGATCTCATCGATGAAGAGAACGTCGCGGGGCTCCAGATTCGTCAAAAGCGCTGCCAGGTCGCCGGCCTTGGCGATCACCGGACCCGAGGTGGCCTTGAAATTCACCCCCAGTTCCCGGGCGACGATCTGGGCGAGCGTCGTCTTGCCGAGACCGGGCGGGCCGGACAGCAGCACGTGGTCAAGGGCCTCCCCCCGCCCCTTGGCCGCATCGATAAAGACACGCAGATTGTCGCGGGCAATCGGTTGGCCGATGAACTCTTCAAGGGCAAGCGGCCGCAGGCTGCCCTCGCCGGCATCCTCTTCAAGCCGATGCCCCACGGACAACCGGGTCTCGCCCGATAACCCCATGGAGGCCGGACCATTTTCGTTCATGATCAGCCTCTGACCACGTTGCAGAAGCCCATAAAGGGGCTTCGTCTGTTCGTTATGTCGTCAAGACCCGAGTCGCTACCATGATCCGGTGAGCGCCGCCAAGTCACGCTCCCCACCCTTTCCGTCCAGATCGAAAGTCCTAGTTGCGCAAGACGCGGCGGGGCAAAGTCAAGAAACATTCATGCAGCGTCGCTTGCATAAGTCAGCCGGCATGCTTAGTTGGGCTTCGGGCATGGCGCGTGTTCCAGCGGATTGGTGGAGACCGGCACGCGCTGTTTGAAACTTCCTCTCCACCGTCCCGGACACGAGACACATCACGACGCGACATAGAGGTCTACGTGGCCTTGAGGGAAGACCGGCGCCTTGGGGCCGGGTTTTTCGGCCGCGCCATGGACAAAGGGGCTGATCATGAACAGACATTTCCGACCCACGCGGATTTTTGGCCCCAGCGCTCATCCGCGTCTTTTGACGCGCGTCGGGGCACTTGCGGGCCTGCCATTGCTTTTCCTGCTGGCCGCCTGCAGCGGGGATGAGAGCCAGAATGTCGACCAATCGGCCGCCCCGGCCGTCTCGGTCGCCAGGCCCGTGGTGCGGACCATTGTGGAGTTCGACGACTACACGGGCCGCTTCCAGGCGGTGGAATCCGTGGAGATCCGGGCCCGGGTCAGTGGCTATCTGGACGAAGTGAAATTCACGCCCGGCGAATTCGTCGAAAAGGACCAGGTCCTCTTTGTCATCGACCAGCGTCCCTTCGAGGCCGCCCGCGATGGTGCGCGGGCGGATGTGGCCTCGGCGGAGGCCCAGCTCAAGCTGGCGGAGAACGAACTCGCCCGCGCGGAACCGTTGCTCAAGCGCGGCAATCTCTCCCAGAGTGATTTCGATTCCCGCGTCCAGGAACGCAATGTCGCGGCGGCCAATCTGAAACGGTCCCAGGCCAGTCTGCGCCGTGCGGAGCTTGACTTCGAATTCACCGAAGTGCGCGCGCCTGTCCGGGGACGGATCAGCCGGGAACGCGTCACCGTCGGCAATCTCGTGACCGGCGGCACCGATGGGGCGACCGTGTTGACCTCCATCGTCTCCCTTGACCCCATTCACTTCTATTTCACGGTCAGCGAGCAGGACTATCTCAAATATCTGCGTCTTGCGCGCATGGGCGATCGCCCGAGTGCCCGGGAAGGACGTACGGCCGCCTGGGTGCGTCTGGCGGATGAGGAGGATTTCAGCCGGCGCGGTCACATCGACTTCGTCGACAACCAGCTCAGCACCAGCACCGGCACCATTTCCGGACGCGCCGTGTTCGACAATCCGGATCTCCTGCTGACCCCCGGCCTGTTCGGCCGCATTCGCCTGCCGGGAAGCGGCGAATATGAGGCCGTGTTGATCCCGGACGCGGCGATCGGCAGTGACCAGACGGATAAATTCGTCTTGGTTGTGACGGAGGACGATTCGGTCGAGCGGCGGCCGGTCACCCTCGGCAAGCTTTACAGCGGCCTGCGGATCATTCGCTCCGGCCTGACGGGCGACGACCGGATCATTGTCGCGGGCCTGCAGCGGGTCCGTCCGGGTTCCCCCGTGACCGTCGAAGAGACCACGATCGACTTCACCGAAACGGCCATGGACCTGACCTTCGATCCGCAAGCCGAGCAGGCAAAAGCGACCGGTGAGGCGGTTCCGGCGACGGACCAGGCCGGCGCAGACTCAGGGGAGGCCGAGACGGGCGAAGGCGAGGCCGTTGCCGAGATCGCCGCCGAAGCCGAGGCGGCCGTGCCGCCCGCGGCCCAAGCGAGCGAAGCGACCCAGACCCCGACACAGCCGGACGAGGAAACGGAGGACACGCCATGAGGGGTGCCCATTTTTTCGTCGACCGGCCGATCTTCGCCGCGGTGATGTCGATCCTGATCCTGCTCATTGGCGGGATCGCCTTTTCGGCCTTGCCCGTCACTCAGTATCCGGAAATCGCCCCGCCCACGATCCAGGTCAGCGCGACCTATCCCGGCGCCAATGCCCAGACCATCGCCCAGACCGTCGCCACGCCCCTTGAGCAGGAAATCAATGGCGTGGAGGACATGCTTTACATGCTGTCCCAGTCGACGAATGACGGGCGCATGACCCTGACGATCACCTTCAAGCTTGGCACCAATCTCGATGATGCCCAGGTGCTCGTCCAAAACCGCGTCGCCCGCGCCGAGCCCCGCCTGCCGGAAGAAGTGCGCCGCCTGGGGGTCACCACGCGTAAGAACTCCCCGGACCTGATGATGGTGGTCCATCTTCTGTCGCCGGACAAAACCTATGATCAGCTCTATATCGCGAACTATGTGAATTTTCAGATCCGCGACCCCCTCGCCCGCATCGATGGCGTCGGCGAGATCCGCATTTTCGGCGGCAGTGAATATGCCATGCGGGTGTGGATGGATCCGGACAAGCTTTCTTCCCTGGAGCTGACGGCCGGCGACGTGGTCGAGGCCTTGCGGTCCCAGAATGTGCAGATCGCGTCGGGAACCATCGGCGCCGAACCCACGGCAAACCCGATCGCCTTTTCAACGCCGGTCCAGACCCTGGGACGCCTCACGGATCCGGAAGAGTTCGAGAACATCATCGTGGTGCATGGTGACGACGGCCAGGTCGTGCGGGTGCGCGACGTGGCGCGGGTGGAACTCGGCGCCCAGGACTACGTCACGCGATCCTATCTGGGGGCGGACAATGCAGTGGCCATGCCGATCTTCCAACGCCCCGGCTCCAACGCGCTCGCGACCGCCGATGAGATCATCGCCACCATGGATGATCTGGCCCGTGACTTTCCCGAAGGGCTCGAATATCGGGTGGTGTACAATCCAACGGCTTTCGTTGGTGAATCGATCAGCGAGGTGTACAAGACCATTTTCGAGGCCGTCCTTCTGGTCGTCCTGGTCGTCTTCGTTTTCCTGCAATCGCTCCGGGCCTCGATCATCCCGATCCTGGCCATTCCCATTTCCCTGGTAGGCACTTTCGCCGTGATGGCGGCCCTGGGCTTTTCCCTCAACAACCTGACCCTGTTCGGGCTCGTCCTGGCGATCGGCATCGTGGTCGACGACGCGATCGTCGTGATCGAGAATGTGGAGCGCAATCTGCGCGAGGGGCTTTCGCCCCGGGAAGCGGCCCACAAGACCATGGACGAGGTCGGCGGCGCCCTGGTCTCGATCGCCCTGGTGCTGGCCGCCGTGTTCGTGCCGGCCGCGTTTCTGGAAGGCATCACCGGCCAGTTCTATCGCCAGTTCGCACTCACCATCGCCGTGGCGACGCTGATCTCCGCCTTCGTGTCCCTGACCTTGAGCCCCGCGCTCGCCGCCTTGCTCCTGAAGCCCCATGATCCGGAGGCCAAGCCCGCGCCCTGGCAGCGTCCCCTCAACGCGTTTTTCGGCGCCTTCAATCGGGGTTTCACGGCGGCGGAAAACGCCTATGGCAGTCTGGTCAGTCGATTGATCCGTGTGGGTGGCATCGCCCTGGTGATCTATGCCGGTTTGATCATTCTCACCGGCGTGCAGTTTCAGCGCACGCCCACGGGCTTCATTCCGGCCCAGGATCAAGGCTATTTCATCGTCGTCATGCGTCTGCCCCCCGGCGCCTCGCTTGCCCGCACCGACGCGGTGGTGCGGGAGGCCGTGACCATCATCGAGGACATCGAGGGGGTCTCCAATGCGGTGGCCTTTGCCGGTTTCGACGGCGCCAACGGCACCAACGCGACCAATACCGCCACCATCTTCACGCCCCTTGAGACCTTCGAGGAACGCTCCCACCACGGACTGAGCTATGACGGCATCCTCGGCACCATGCGCCAGCGCCTGTCGGGCATTAAGGAAGCCTTCATCGCCGTCATTCCGCCGCCACCTGTCCGGGGCATCGGCAGTGCCGGGGGCTTCAAGATGATGGTCGAGGACCGGCGCGGATTGGGCCCCCAGGCCTTGAAAGAGGCAACCTTTGCCCTGGCGGGCGCCGCGAATGAAGATCCCACCCTGCGCAGCGTGTTCACCTTTTTTGAGACGGACACGCCCCAGCTCTATCTCGACATCGACCGCACCCGGGCCGAGATGCTGGGGGTGCCGGCCCAAAGGGTCTTCGAGGCTCTGGAAGTCTATCTGGGTTCCGCCTTCATCAATGACTTCAACTTTCAGGGCCGCACCTTCCGCGTGACCGCCCAGGCCGACGATGCCTATCGCAACTCACCGGACGATGTGCTCCGCCTGCGGACACGCAACGACCGGGGCGATACGGTGCCGCTCGGATCCGTGGCCTCCTTCCGGGAGATCACCGGACCGTCCCGCGTGCCGCGCTACAATCTCTATCCGTCGGCGGCGATCATCGGCGATACGGCGCCGGGCTACAGTTCCGGCGAGGCCCTGTCGCGCATGGAAGCCCTTGCGGATCAGATCCTGCCCTCGGGCATCCGGTTCGAATGGACGGAACTGGCCTATCAGCAGCAACAGCAGGGCAATACTGCGCTCATCGTGTTCGGGCTGTCTGTCGTCTTCGTGTTTCTCGTTCTGGCGGCCCAATATGAGAGCTGGACCCTGCCTTTCGCCGTCATCCTGATCGTGCCCATGTGCCTGTTGAGTGCCGTGGGCGGGGTCGGTCTTCGGGGCATGGACAACAACATCCTGACCCAGGTGGGCTTCATTGTGCTGATCGGTTTGGCGAGCAAGAACGCGATCCTGATCGTCGAATTCGCAAAAGCCCGGGAAAAGGACTGTACGGATCGTTTCCGGGCCGCGATCGAAGCGGCGCGCATGCGCCTGCGTCCCATTCTGATGACCTCCTTCGCCTTCATCCTGGGCGTCGTGCCCCTGGTCATCGCGTCGGGCGCCGGTGCGGAAATGCGCCAGGCCCTGGGAACGGCGGTCTTTTTCGGCATGATCGGCGTGACGGTCTTCGGTCTTCTGTTCACGCCCATTTTCTATGTCCTGATCCGTGGTATTTTCTGCCATTCCCTGGATCGGCGTTTCGTCTTTTCCTGGAATTTCGTGGGAGGACGGAATGGCAACGGAAACACGCCAAAGGCGGAGGCAAACGGATGACCAAGACATGCGAAGCGGGGCGGACCGTCCTGTCCTGGAGCCGTGCCGTCTGGATCGGGGTTGGCTTAATGGGTTTCGCCATCCACAGCCTTCCGGCCCAGGCCGTTGAGCTTGCTTTTCCGCTCGCCTGTACCCCCGACCGGGATTGCGTGATCCAGAACTACGTCCATGTGGGCGGTGATGCGGCCCTGGACTATCGCTGCGGGCCCCGTAGCTATGACACCCATAAGGGTACGGATTTTCGCATTCTTGACCGCGCCACCATGGCGAAGGGCGTGCCTGTCCTGGCGGCGGCCGGCGGCACCGTCGAGGGCACCCGGGACGGGGTTGAGGATGTGGATATCCGCACCATCGACCGTTCGACCATCAAGGGGCGGGAATGCGGCAATGGCGTCGTCATCGATCATGGGAACGGCTGGTCGACGCAGTATTGCCATTTGAAGAAAGGCAGCGTTGCCGTGCGCCAGGGCCAGGACGTGAAAACCGGCGCCCATCTGGGTCTTGTCGGTCTGTCCGGCAACACCGCGTTCCCCCATCTGCACCTTGTGGTGCGCAAGGGCGACACGGTCATCGATCCGTTCACGGCCAAACCGCAATCGGCGGCCTGCGCGACCGAAGCGCCGACCAATGATCTGTGGCGGGATGATGTCTCCCTGCCCTATCACTCGGCCCAGATTTTCGCCAGCGGATTTGCCGCCGATACGCCGTCTCTTGGCGGCATCAATCAGGATACCCGCTCCCAGGAACAGATTTCGTCGGCGAGTCCGACCCTTTTTCTCTGGACCCGGGTTCTCGGCCTTCAGCCCCGCCATACCCTCCACCTTGAAGTCACCGGGCCGGACGGCGCGCGCGTGCTGGAAAGCACGGTCGATCCGGTCGACCGGCCCAAGGCCCAATGGGTGAG
>CAZFWG010000018.1:32062-64179 GCA_964522525.1 uncultured Alphaproteobacteria bacterium
GGGCAGATTGAGCATGGCCCAGATCAGGGTCATCAGACTGCCCATGCCAAGGAACCAGAGGCCATAGGGAATCATGGTCGCCATCAGCGATCCCAAGCCAAAATCCGCGCGCCATCGCTGACAGAAGGTCAGCACCAGTGGGAAATACACCATGAGCGGGGTCACGATATTGGTGGCCGAATCGCCTACGCGATAGGCCGCCGTGGTCATTTCCGGACTGATCGACAACAACATCAGCATGGGCACGAGAATTGGCGCCAGAAACGCCCATTTGGCCGAGGCCGAGCCGACGAACAAATTGACGCCGGCGCCGAGGAAAATAATCATGACCAGGAGCAAAGGTGCCGGTAGGCCACTGGCCTTGAGGACCTGGGCGCCGTTGACCGCCATGATGATCCCCAGATTGGACCAGTTGAAGAAGGCCACGAAATGGGCCGCCACGAAGGCGAGCACGATGTAATAGCTCATATCCGCCATGGCATCGGACATCATGGCGATCACGTCCCGGTGGTTCTTGATGGTCTTGGCGCAAGCCCCGAAGGCGATGGAGGCTACCAGGAAGACGACAAAGAAATAGGCGACGAGCGATTCATAGAAAGGGCGCAGCTGATAGGCGGGTTCGACCGTCGTATCCCGCAACGGCGCATCGGGCCCGAAACCCAGATATGCCCAGAGCCCGGTGATCACCAGGACGGCAATACCGGCGAGACGCAGGCCCACCTGTTCCCCTTCGGTCAACTCGCCCTCATGTTCCGCCACCTCCGCCATGCCCACGCGGGACTGCCAGGGGCCAAGGCGCGGTTCGATGAAACGATCCGTCACGAACCAGATGATCGGTATGTAGAGGATCAGCATCACGGCCATGAACCACCAGTTGCCGGCGATGTTCGCGGCCCAGGCCTGATCGAGGATCTGGGCCCCCTCTTCCGTGATGCCGAAGAGGAGCGCATCGAGCTGACCCGGCAGGAGATTGGCGGTGAAGCCGCCGGACACGCCGGCGAAGGCCGTTGCAATGCCCGCGATGGGGTGACGCCCCGCGCCCGCATAGATGACGCCGGCGAGCGGGATCAGCACCACATAGGCCGCATCCGCGGCCAGATTGCCCATCATCGCGATGAAAGCGACGGTCGGTGTCAGGAGAAACTGGGGCGCGCGGCGGACGCCCGCCCGCATGGCCGCGCCAAACAGACCGGCGCGCTCGGCGACCCCGGCCCCCAACATCACAACGAGAACAAGGCCCAACGGGCGGAAGCCCGTGAGCGTATCCGCCATGTCGACGAGAAAATGGCGGATCTGCTCACCCGACAGAAGGTTCTTCGCCTCAATGACTTCGTTGGTGACCGGATTGACGGCGGAAACGCCAACGGAGGCGGCCAGCGCGCTGACCACGACGACAATCAACATGAGCCAGGCGAAAATCAGCACCGGATCGGGCAACGCGTTGCCCGTCCGCTCGATCCAGCCGAGGACGCCCTTCAACTCACTCGATGTCTCACTCTGGGCCATATCGCTTCCCTGTCCTGCGCCATTGCCGCCCCCTCTCGTCACCGGGCGGGACGGCCCAGGCCCGGTCCGGCAAGCTTGGGCGCGTTGGCGTCCATCGGTCAAGGGGCGGGCCCGCACCCAACCCTAACGTTCGCCTACGGATCATCATCTACGACAATAGAAGGCGGGCTCTTCACCCAGCAGATCACGATCGCGCGTAACCAGCACCGCCTGGCGGGAGGTGGGATTATTGCTTGATCCTGGATAAAGACACGGTTGGGTGCATCACGCCAACTCCCGCAACCCTGCCCTGATCAAGCTTTGAAGATCCCGAGCGCTCTCGGTTTCCCCGAGTTCCTGTTCCGCTGCGGCCACGGCGCGGGCCGCATCGGCTTCGCCATAGCCCAGATTGACGAGAGCCGAGACCGCGTCCCGGGAGGGTGACGCCGGTCCCGGCGTCGGCGTGGATCGATCGGAGCCCAAACCCACTGGAGGCGCGGGCGCCTTGTCCTTCAATTCGGTGGCGAGGCGCTTGGCAAGCTTGGGGCCCACCCCTTGCGCGCGGGCGAAAGCGGTGTGGTCGCCTTGGGCCACGGCAACGCTCAGGTCCTCGTCACTCAGCACACTGAGAAGGGCGAGCGCGACCCGCGCACCCACCCCCTGCACGCTCTGGAGCAGGCGAAACCACTCCCGCTCCCTTGCGTCCGAAAAACCATAGAGGCGGATCAGATCTTCCCGCAGCACCGTCTCGATGACGAGGGTCACGGCCTCATCGGGCGTGACGGACAGGTGGGCCAGCAGTCGCGAGGGACAATGGACCTCATAGCCCACGCCCTGGACATCGATCAGCACACGATCGGCGGCGGTCTCGGCGATCTGTCCGCGCAGCCGCCCGATCATGACGCGCCTCCCCGGGCGAGCGCCGCGGCGATCCGGTCCTGACCGCTCCCCTGATGGGCATGGGTGATGGCCACGGCGAGCGCATCGGCCGCATCCGCCGATGTCACGTCACAGCCGCGCAAAAGCATTCGTACCATGAGAATGACCTGATCCTTGTCCGCATGCCCCACCCCCACGACCGTCTTCTTGACGTGATTGGGGGCATATTCATGGACCGGCAGACCGGCCTGGGCGGGGACCAGCAGGGCAATGGCCCGGGCCTGGCCCAGTTTCAAGGTGGCGCCCGCATCCCGGTTGACGAAGGTCTGCTCGACGGCGGCTTCCGAAGGACCATGGGCGTCGAGAACCGCACTCAGGCCCTCATGGAGGGCCACGAGGCGCAAGGCCAGCGGCAGGGCATCATCGGACGTGACCACGCCATGGGCCAGACCCGTCAATCGGCTGCCACGCATCTCCACAATGCCCCACCCCGTGCGACGCAGGCCCGGATCAATGCCGATGATACGCCGGACATTCACGCGGTCAGGGTCTCCAGGGTTTCCTCGGACATCTCGAAATTGGCATAGACGTTCTGGACGTCGTCGCTGTCATCCAGGGAGTTGAGGAGCTTCATCAGGGTCGACGCCTGATCGCCGGAGATCTCGATGGTGTTTTGGGGCTTCCAGATGATCCGCGCGCTGGAGGCTTCGCCGAGCTTTTCCTCAAGGGCGAGCCGGACATCGGCGAAAGCGTCATCGGCACAAATGAACTCATGACTCTCCCCTTCGGAGATGCATTCATCCGCACCCACCTCGATCGCCACTTCAAGCATGGCGTCGGCGTCGCCGGCAGCCGCCGGATAGACGATGCTGCCGACCCGGTCGAACATGAAACTGACACTGCCGCTTTCGCCGAGATTGCCGCCATTCTTGGAAAAGGCCGTGCGCACTTCGCTGGCGGTGCGGTTGCGATTGTCCGTCAGCGCTTCCACGATGACGCCGATCCCGCCGGGGCCGAACCCCTCGTAGCGGATCTCCTCATAGTTCTCGGCGTCGTTGCCCTGGGCCTTTTTGATGGCCCGTTCGATATTATCCTTGGGCATGGAATTCGAGCGGGCATTCTGGATCGCGAGCCGGAGGCGCGGATTACCCTCCGGATCCGGACCACCCATCTTCGCCGCGACCGTGACTTCCTTGGCCAACTTCGAAAAGAGCTTGGAGCGTTTCGCATCCTGAGCCCCCTTGCGGTACATGATGTTCTTAAACTGTGAATGTCCCGCCATCTCCGATCACCATTCTTGAAAACACATCTAGGAAGACATAGCCGAAGCGGTCATGCGGGCTCAAGAGTGGGATCGATCCCGCTCCAGTGGAGGCCCTCCCCCATACACCCGTTAACGCGCCGGAAAGCACACATCACGAAAATAGACCTTGGGATTAGAGCTGCCCACACCCAATCACGCGCCAGCCCGAGGGCCGCGTGATGCGGTCCCCGGATTTGGGCAGCGCACATCGCTATGGGCATCGCGGTGGCGGACCTCGATACCGGCGCCAGTTCAGGGTTTGGCACGCATGATATCGCTTCCTCGCTTGGCTCGTTTTTGGCGCCTCCGGAACACAAAAACGACCCCGCCATCCGCGCCACCCCCCGCGGACACGGATCCGGATCCGTTTCCGAAGATCGACTGCTGCACACTGATCAACTATCTGCCCGATGCGGTCTTCCTCGTGGACCGGACAACGGCGACCATCACCTATGCCTCCCCGCCGGCGCACCAGCTTTATCCCGAATTGCGCGCGACCGACCAGGGTGCTGATCTGCCGGAGGATCCGATCGGCCTTGGCATCGATCGGCTGTGCGACGACAGCACGCCCCTTGTTCCCCACATATCGCCGGATGCCGACCTGCCCTGGAAGGGCCTCGTCAATTGGGGGCCGGAACGCCTTCATGTGCGCTTTGTGGCCCTTGACGCGTCCGTGGTCATGATGACGCTGCGCCATATCACGGTATCGGCCAATCGCATTGACGATCTTGAGGTGGGAGCGGCAAGCGCCGTATCCGAATTGTTCCTGGCCACCCAGTCCCTGGGGATCATCGCCCGCAACATGCGCGAGACCGTCGAGCGCACCGACGATCAGACCCAGACCATCCAACTCCAGATCGAGGATCTGCATGGCACGGCCGACACCATGGCCAGCCGGTCGGAAGAGAGCGCCACGACCATCGCCCAGCTCGGCGGCGAGGTCTCCGGTGTGGCGCACAAGGCCCAAGGGGCGGTGCGGACGGCGGAAACCGCCCGCGACACCATCACGCAACTGGCCCAGGCCTCCGAACGCATCGGCGCGATCATGACCCTGATCCAGGATGTGGCCGAACAGACCAATCTGCTGGCGCTCAACGCGACCATCGAGGCCGCGCGGGCGGGCGAAGCCGGGCGCGGTTTTGCCGTCGTGGCGACGGAGGTGAAGGCGCTGGCCACCCAGACCGCCAAGGCGACCGAGGAGATCTCCGGTCAGATCGACAATATTCAAGGCACGACCAAAGACGCGGTGTCGGGGATTGCCAAGATCGTGGCGGCCATTTCAGAGATATCCGGCACGGCCAACGGCGTGGCCCACTCCATGACCGCCCAGGAACAGGTCACCAAGGACCTGAAGGACGACACCCACCTGATCTCCGACCGGCTGTCGATCATCGCCGAGGCGGCGAAATCCCTGTCGGAGATCGTGGTGAATTCAGAAGACGGCGCGGCCGAAGTGGACCGAGCCATGGCCGCGGTATCGCGCCAGGCCGAACAGGTGGAAACGCGCATTGATTCCCTGATCGGGGCCTCGCGCACGGCCTGACCAAACAGCCTGATCGCACAGTCTGATCACACAGTGGGGACCGGTTTAAGATCCTTCCGTGCCGGCCGTGTCCCAAACCATGGGCGCCGTGGGCTGGAGCCGGCCCCCAAGCCGCAGGGGCGACACATGGACCGCAAGCCCCGTCTCCGGATCCGTTTCGACCATCACGCCACACACGGTCACGGGTCCCTCCGCCGGCACGAAACGGCTCGAGGGTAGTTTCTGCACGAACCGATTGATGGGCTCGTGCTTGTCCATGCCGATCACGGAATCATAGCTCGCGCACATCCCCGCATCGGTCTGATAGGCCGTGCCCTGGGGCAGGATCTGGGTATCGGCCGTGGGCACATGGGAATGGGTGCCGACGACAAGGCTGACCCGTCCGTCCAGGAAATGACCCATGGCCATCTTCTCGGACGTGGCCTCCGCGTGGAGGTCAACCACGATGGCGTCCGCTTCCCGGCCGAGCTGGCAGGCCTCGATCTCCTGTTCGACAATGCGGAAGGGATCGTCGAGGGGATCCATGAAGATCCGTCCCATGACATTAACGACCAGGACGCGCCGTCCGTCGCCGGTCTCGAACAGGCCGGACCCGCGGCCCGGCGTCCCGGGCGGGAAATTCGCCGGCCGGATCAGACGCTCCTGGCGGTCGATGAAGGTCAGGGCCTCGCGCTGGTCCCAGACATGGTTGCCCGTCGTGATGACATCGACGCCCGCATCGAGCAGATCATCACAGATCTTCTCCGTGATCCCGAATCCGTGGGCGGCGTTTTCACCATTGACGATGACGAAGTCGAGGGCATGGCGGGCCTTCAGATCCGGAACATGGGTCACCACCGCTTCCCGTCCGCCCCGCCCTACAATGTCGCCCAGAAACAAAATACGCACGTCTTGACCTTCCTCCTGGCCGCCCGAACGCTCGGGTCATGGCCCCGGCTGACACTCGATCCGCTCCATTTCCGTGACCACCCATTCCAGAGCCACGTCATGGGGCTCGCTCGGCACCAAGGCCATTTCCTGGCCTCCATAGGCGAGGCCCACCGTGACGATGGAACGGACCCGACGCAAGGCTTCCAGGGTGCGGTCATAATGGCCCATGCCATAGCCCAGACGCATGCCCCGCCGGTCAAAGGCCAGGAGCGGCACGAGAACGAGGTCGGGGACAACGGTCCGGGTCCCGTCGGACGCGGGCACGGCGGTGCCGAAGGCATGGGGCACCATGTCGACCTCCGGCGCCCAGGCCTGAAAGCTGAGGGTCCGCGTCGCCTCGTCAATCACCGGGAGGCTGAGCACCATCCCCCGGTCATGCAGGACCGTCATGAGCGGGCGCGGATCGATCTCATCGCGGATCGGCCAGTATCCAGCCGCCACGCGCCCTTCATGAACCCCCGGGATGGGGTCGGGACCCTCCTCGCCGGCCCTGAAAAACTGGTCGGCAAGGGCCGCGCCGGCCCAGGCACCCCGCTCCGCATGGACCGCGGCACGGGCGGCTTTGGCGGCGGACCGGGCAGCCTTTTTGTCGGGCGCGGGGGTGTTCATGGCAAAGCCCGTCAGGGTTCTCACGGGTTTCGGGAAAAGCAGGAAGAGCCGCCTTGGCCGTGGGAGATGGAAACCTCAGCGGCCTGCCAAAAGCAGGTGGGCGCCGTGTGTCCGGGACCACGGTCCCGGCCAGGGACAGCTCCCTGAGAGGTCGGTATCGGCCCCTGGGAATCGCGCTCCTCACGCACCAGGCAGCTCCCGAATGCAACTATGTAAGGGGTCTCGTTAAAATGAACAGAGGCCCGTCTCTCAAACTCACTGTTTTTGCGCCCCGGCCCCGTTCTGGGACGCAGGGGCCTTTTCAGGGGTCAGATTGCCCGCCGTTTCCTTGTCGATCTCGGCATTGACCCGGGCAATGATCCCTTCAAGCCGCGTGGCCGCGCCATTGAGCGCCCGCGCCACCTGTCGCTCGGCCTCCTCCTGGCGCTCCACCGTATCGCCGCGCCTCTCCTTAAGGGCCGTGATCTCACTTTCCAAATGGTTGAGCCGCTCCACGGCGGACGACAATTCATCGGCGACCATGAGGCCCGCCATCAGGAAAAGGTGGAGGTCCCCGGCGCTGCCCATCGACCGGCCGAGATCCTGCACATGGTGATCGAAATAGCGCACGAGGGAGCGCAGATGGGCTTCCTCCCCCTCATCGCAGGCCAGCGTGAATGATTGTCCGTTGACGGAAACAGAGATATTCGGCACGCGCTTTTCACTCGCTTGTTGGGATCAGTCTCGACTCGGCCGCAGGACCGTGGTGCGGCTCAGTCTTCAAGGATGTAGCGGATCTCGGAGACGGCGGTGTCGACCTTGTCGAACATCCGATCGGTAAAGGCCTCCAGAAGCGCCGCCTCGGCACGCATGGTGCCAAGCTCGCTCTCGAGCCGCCGGCGGTCCTCCTTCAACCCCTGGATCTCGGCCGTCAGCGCCGCGTCCGGCGTCTTCGGCACGGCCAGGGCCTTGTCCAATGTGGCTTCCAAACTGGCCACGGTCGCGTCAAACCGGTTCAACGCTGTCTGAAGATCGCTCACGGATGCCGCCTCCGCCATGGTGGTCCAACCTTGGTCCTTGATAACACAAGCACGCGGGCGGGGCAGCAGGAGGCCGGATTACTCCTTCGGTCGCCTCCGCAGCCCGCATAACGGCCCGAGATGGGGGTTCCCCGCCATGCGCCCGGACGGGATTGCCCATTGCATCCCTCGCCGATGGGCCTAAGTTGGCGGCTTCGCGGCGGTATCATCCCGGGATTTGGCCCAAAGGCGTGGCCAAGGATCTGGCTTTTGGCGTGGGGCGATCGCCGTTTCGCAGCCTGTCCAGTTGGTGTAGGTCAAGGGCATCCTTTGCGCTTGACCGCTGTCGCTATGGAGTTTGCACACACGATGAGCACCGTTTCTCCCGCCGCTGGCGCGGTTTCCGCCCGGTCCATGGCCAATGCCATTCGTTTTCTGTCCATGGACGCCGTGGAACAGGCCAAGAGCGGCCATCCGGGCATGCCCATGGGCATGGCCGATGTCGCCACCGTGCTCTTCACCCGTTTTGCCCGCCTTGACCCGGCGGATCCGACCTGGCCGAACCGGGACCGGGTGGTCTTGTCGGCCGGCCACGGCTCCATGCTCCTTTATTCGGTGTTCCATCTCCTGGGCTTCGAGGCCTATGGCGTTGAAGAGCTGCGCAATTTCCGTCAACTCGAAAGCCGCACGCCGGGTCACCCGGAGCACGGCCACTGCCCCGGCGTGGAGACCACCACGGGTCCCCTCGGTCAGGGTTTCGCGACAGCCGTCGGCATGGCCATGGCGGAGCGCATGATGGCGGCCCATTTCGGCGCCCAGCTCATCAATCACAAAGTCTATGTCATCGCGAGCGACGGGGATCTCATGGAAGGGATCTCCCACGAGGCCGCGGCCCTTGCCGGTCATCTGAAGCTCAGCAAGCTGATTGTCCTGTTTGACGATAACCAGATTTCCATCGACGGCCCCTTGAACCTGTCCGACACGGTCGATCAGGTGGCCCGGTTCCAGGCCTATGGCTGGCATGCCGAGCGGGTCGACGGCCATGATCAGGAAGCCGTGGCGGCCGCCATCGAGCGCGCCGACCGGTCCGATCGCCCCACGCTCATTGCCTGCCGCACGCGGATCGGTTTCGGCGCCCCCACCAAGGAAGGCAGTGCGGCAAGTCACGGCGCCGCCCTGGGCGAGGAAGAAGTGGCCGGCGCCCGCAAGGCCCTGGATTGGCCCCATGCCCCCTTCGAGGTTCCCGCCGATATTCTCGACGCCTGGCGCGCGGCGGGACGGCGCGGCAGCGAAACCCATGCCGCCTGGAAGAAGGTTCACGATGCCCTCGATCCAGAGGTCGCCGGGGAATTCAGCCGCAGGCTGACGGGAACGGTTCCCTTGCGGGCCCTTGCCGATCTCACCACGTTGAAACAGGAGATGGCGAAAGCCGGCAAGGCGCTCGCCACACGGAAGGCCTCGGGCCAGGCGCTCGAGACGGCAACGGCCGGCATCCCGGAACTCATCGGCGGTTCGGCGGATCTGACGGGGTCGAACAATACCAAGACATCCGCCCTTGATGTGTTCAGCGCGGACAATCCCAAGGGACGTTTCGTCCATTGGGGGGTGCGCGAACATGCCATGACGGCGGCCATGAACGGTATGGCCCTGTCCGGCGGCATTCGCCCCTATTCCGGCACCTTTCTGGTGTTTTCGGACTATTGCCGGCCTTCCTTGCGGCTGGCGGCGCTCATGGGCATCCCGGCGCTCTATGTTTTCACCCATGACTCGATCGGTGTCGGCGAGGACGGTCCCACGCACCAGCCCGTGGAACATCTGGCCGCCCTGCGGGCCATCCCCAATCTCCATGTCTTTCGTCCGGCGGACGCGGTCGAAACCGTGGAGTGCTGGCAGGCCGCGCTCGCCATCAACAACGGCCCGAGCCTGTTGGCCCTCACCCGTCAAGACGTGCCCCTGCTGCGCCAGTCTCCGGATGCGGACAACCTTTGCGCTAAAGGCGGCTATGAGCTTCTCCCTGCGCCAAAGGGAGACGCCCGCGTGACCTTTATCGGCACGGGCTCGGAAGTTCACCTGGCGGTCGAAGCGCGGGCACGGCTCGCCGAACGGGGTATCGGCGCGCGGGTCGTGTCGATGCCGTGTTGGGAGTTGTTCGACGGTCAGGATCCAGCCTACAAAGAAAAGGTGCTGGGGCCGGGGACGGTGCGGGTTGGCGTCGAGGCGGCTTTGGGCTTTGGTTGGGATCGCTATCTCGGCCCGGACGGGGTTTTCGTTGGGATGAACGGATTTGGCGCAAGCGCGCCGCATCAACATCTTTACGAGCATTTCAACATTACCGCCGATGCCTTGGTGGCGGCGGCCGAATCGCGTCTCGACCGTCGGCCGTCGGCCCGCCCGGATCGCGCGCCGGCGCCTGCCCTGGGACGTTAGGGTCGCGAGGGCACCAAGCCTGGTGAACCGATCTGGCGCGCCGATCTGGCGCGCCTGGGCGCAGAGCGGAGACAATGACTGGCACGTCCCTTGATCTTGAGGGAAGGGCCGGGACGGAATGGATAAGACGTCGGGCCTGCCGAACGAGAAACGGTAGCCCTTCAACCCGTTGGGAAGGAGAAAAGCCATGGCAGTTCGTGTTGCAATCAACGGATTTGGACGCATCGGTCGATTGGTGCTGCGCGGGATCTTGGAAAGCGGGCGCACCGATATCGAAGTGGTCGCGATCAATGATCTGGGCTCGGTCGAAACCAATGCCCATCTGCTGCAATTCGACTCCGTCCACGGCCGCATGCCCGGTCATGTGACGGTCGACGGCGATACGATCCATGTGGGACGCAACCCCATCAAGGTCACGGCCGTGCGCAATCCGGAAGAACTGCCCTGGGGCGCCCTGGGCGTCGATGTGGCACTTGAGTGCACCGGGCTTTTCACGGAGCGGGAAAAGGCCGAGGCCCATCTGCGCGCAGGCGCCAAGAAAGTGCTGGTTTCCGCCCCCGCCAAGGGGGCCGACCTGACGGTCGTCTACGGCGTCAATGACGACCGTATCGAGCCCGGCCACACGGTCCTGTCCAATGCTTCGTGCACCACCAATTGCCTCGCTCCCGTCGCCCATGTGTTGAACCAGGCGATCGGCATCGAGCAGGGCTACATGACCACGATCCACGCCTATACGGGCGACCAGCGCGTGCTCGACGCCCTGCATGGCGATCTGCGCCGGGCCCGCTCTGCCGGTCAGTCCATGATCCCGACCTCGACGGGTGCCGCCCGGGCCGTCGGCCTCGTGCTGCCGGAACTGGCGGGCAAGCTCGACGGTACGGCGATCCGTGTACCGACGCCCAATGTTTCCATGATCGACCTCGTGTTCACGCCGACGCGCGCGACAACGGTCGAGGAAGTCAACAACGCCGTTGTGGCGGCCTCCCAGACCAACCGTCTGCAAGGCGTGCTTGGCGTCAACAACCTTCCGCTGGTGTCGATCGACTTCAATCATGATCCCCATTCCTCCACTTTCGATCTGACCCAGACCCAGGTGATGGAAGGCAGGCTTGTCCGTGTCCTGAGCTGGTACGACAATGAATGGGGCTTCTCGAACCGCATGGCGGACACCGCAGTGGCGATCGGCCGGCATCTCTGAGACAGTAGCGTTGATGAAATGGGGCGCTCGGCTCCGGTGCCATGCCGGAGCCGAGGGTGACAAGGACACGGAGGGGTGGTGGCATGAGCAAGCGCTTCAAAACGCTTGATGACCTTGCCGGTATGGCGAATGTCCGGGGAAAGACGGCTCTCGTCCGCCTGGATCTCAACGTGCCCATGGAAAAAGGCCGGGTGACCGACATCACCCGGATTCAGCGCGCCGCCCCCACCTTGCGTGATCTCTCCGCCATGGGCATGCGCGTCGTGATGCTTTCCCATTTCGGTCGGCCCAAGGGCAATGTGGTTCGCGACATGTCGCTCGAACCCGTCATCCAGGCCGTTGCCGATGTCCTCGGACATGCGGTCACCTTCGCCCGCGATTGCATAGGCGACGAGGCGCGCAGCGTCGTGCGCACCATGGCCGACGGGGATTTCGCCATCCTCGAGAACACCCGCTTCCATCCGGGCGAAGAAGCCAATGATCCCGAATTCGCCAGTCATCTCGCCGAACTGGGCGATGTCTTTGTGGCGGACGCCTTTTCCGCCGCGCATCGGGCCCATGCCAGCACCGAGGCCGTTGGCCATCTCCTGCCGTCCTATGCGGGACGCTCCATGGAGGCGGAACTCCAGGCCCTGGAGGCCGCGCTTACGGATCCTGAACGGCCGTTGGTGGCCGTGGTCGGTGGCGCCAAGGTCTCAAGCAAATTCGACCTCCTCGACAATCTGATCGAGAAAGTGGATCAGCTCGTCATCGGCGGCGGCATGGCCAACACCTTCCTGTTCGCCCAGGGCCATCCGGTCGGGGCGTCCTTGTGCGAACATGATCTTGCGGAGACGGCCCGGGAAATCCTCGCGAATGCCGAGAGCCGCAACTGCGAGATCATCTTGCCGGAAGACGCGGTCGTGGCCCGGGAATTCAAGGCCGGGGCACCGGCCCGTACCGTGGCCCTCCAGGATGTGGGCCCGAAGGACATGATCCTGGATGTGGGGGCCGCCAGCCTCGCGCGCATGGCCGTGGCCTTCGAGGCCGCCAAGACCGTGGTGTGGAACGGCCCGATGGGCGCCTTTGAAATCGCGCCCTTCGACAATGGAACCAACACGGCCGCCCGTCATGTGGCCATGCTGACCCGCGCGCGCCGCGTGACCTCCGTGGCCGGTGGTGGCGACACGGTGGCCGCCCTGAACAAGGCCGGCGCGGCCCAGGATTTTAGCTATATCTCAACGGCCGGCGGTGCCTTTCTCGAATGGCTTGAAGGCAAGACGCTTCCCGGCGTTGAGGTCTTGTACCGAGCATGATGCATTTTGGCCGGCGGGGGCGCCGGCCTTCTTCTTAGGAGGGCCCTCATGTCAGAGCAACTCGTGTCAATCGCCCAAGCCATGGTGGCGCCGGGCCGAGGCATTCTCGCTGCCGACGAGAGTACCGGGACCATCAAGAAACGCTTCGACCAGATCCACGTGGAATCGACGGAAACCAGTCGACGCGACTACCGCGAAATGCTGTTCGGCGCGACCGACGCCATGCGCGACCACATTTCCGGCGTCATCCTGTTCGACGAGACGATCCGCCAATCCGCCGCCGACGGCACGCCCTTCACCAAAATGCTCGAAGCCACGAACAGCATCCCGGGCATCAAGGTCGACAAGGGGGCCAAGGCCCTCGCCGGCGCTCCCGACGAGCTGGTCACCGAAGGCCTGGACGGGCTGCGGGAGCGGCTGGCGGAATATTACGAACTGGGCGCGCGCTTCGCGAAATGGCGCGCGGTGATCGATATCGCCCGCAACAACGGCGCCGAGATGCCCAGCGCCTATTGCATCCGGGCCAATGCCCATGCCCTCGCCCGCTATGCGGCCCTGTGTCAGGAAACGCAGATCGTGCCCATCGTGGAGCCGGAAGTGCTCATGGACGGGGACCACACCATCGACCGCTGCTTCGAGGTCACGGAATACACCCTGCGCGAACTCTATGCGGCCCTCTATGAGCAGCGGGTCGTGCTGGAAGGTTCGATCCTCAAGCCCAACATGGTGGTGTCGGGCAAGCTCAGCGCCAGCCAGGCCGGCGTCGAAGAAGTCGCCGAGAAGACCGTCGCCTGCCTCAAGCGCACCGTGCCGAGCGCCGTGCCGGGCGTCGTGTTCCTGTCCGGCGGCCAGTCCGATGAGGCGGCGACCGCCCATCTTGATGCCATGAACCGCGGCTACGACATGCCCTGGCAATTGAGCTTCTCCTATGGCCGCGCGCTCCAGCAGGCGGCGTTGAAGGCCTGGGGCGGCAAAACGGAGAACATTCAGGCCGCGCGGGCCGCTTTCCGGCACCGGGCGCGCATGAACGGTCTGGCGGCAAAAGGCGAATGGTCGGGCGAGTTGGAGAAGCAGGTCGCGTGACAACCGGCAATCCGTCATCGGCGGCAGGCGACGGGGCGTCACCCTGCCGCCTCTATCTCATCACGCCGCCGGTGATCGATCTGGATGATTTTACCGTAAGACTTGGGGATGCGCTTGACGGCGGGGATGTGGCCTGCCTACAGATCCGGCTCAAGGATGTCGACGATGCGGTCCTTGTCCGGGCGTGTGAGCGACTTCTCCCGATTGCCCGGGACCGCGATGTTGCTGTCCTGATCAATGACCGGCCGGATCTGGCCGTGGCGTGCGGCGCCGACGGCGCCCATGTGGGCCAGACCGACATGCCCGCGGGCAAAGCGCGCGAGGTTTTGGGGAAAGACGGCATTCTGGGCGTGACGTGTCACGCCTCCCGCCATCTCGCCATGGAAGCCGGCGAGAATGGCGCTGACTATGTGGCCTTCGGGGCGTTTTTCCCGACGGCCACCAAAGAGGCGCCGACCCGCGCCGAACCCGAAATCCTCGAGTGGTGGTCACGCCTTTTCGAGATACCGTGTGTCGCCATTGGGGGAATAACAGTTGAAAATGCCGGAATCCTGGTGCAAGCGGGAGCGGATTTTGTGGCAGTGTCAGCAGGGGTTTGGGCGCATCCGGCAGGGCCGGCACAAGCGGTTGCTGAGTTTTCGGCACTATTCGCGGGAGCAGTGGGGGTTCCCGACAGGGCCTAACCTGAAGGATATGGAAAACCCACCATGGTGATCTTCATCCCATTCGAGACTTTGTATCGTTGGCTGGCGGCGGCCCTCTTTGTTGGCGTGCTGTCTTTTGCGGCCCCCGAGGACGCTCAGGCGGGCCCTTATGAGGATGGGTTGCGCGCCTATGAGGCGGGCCGGTTCCGGGAAGCCGCGACCTTTTTCCGCGCCGGTGCCGATGGCGGTGATCCGCGCTCCCAGCACCTGCTGGGCATCCTCTATGTGGAGGGCAAAGGGGTTGAGCAGAATGTGAGCGAGGCCATCCGCTGGCTCGCCGCAGCCGCCGAACAAAGCCACACGGACAGCCAATACTCCATCGCGCTGATTGCCCTTGAAGGCATCGCCGGCGCCGAGAAAGACTTCGCCACGGCCCTGGCCTGGTTCGAAGTGGCCGCCAATCAGGGCCATGTCTACGCCCAGTTCGACCTGGGCACGATCTATGCGGAAAACCGCTATACGGCCCGCGATCTGGCCAAGGCCTCGGCCTGGTTCAACAAGGCCGCCGAGCAGGGCCATCCGGATGCCCAGTACAATCTTGGGGTCCTGTACATGACCGGAGAGGGCGTGACGAAGGATGTGGCCCAGGCCCTCGAATGGTTCCGCCAGGCTGCCGAACGCGGTCAGGTCGACGCCCAGTACAATCTCGGTGTTTTGTACACGAATGGTTTCGGCGTGCCCCAGGATTTCGCGGTGGCCGCGACCTATCTGAAAAAGGCGGCAGACGCGGGCCTCGCGGATGCCCAATGGGGCCTCGGCATTCTCTCCTACAAGGGTGAGGGCATTCCCCGCAATCCGGATCAGGCCGCCCAACTGTTCCGTCAGGCGGCGGAACAGGGTCACCCGGAAGCCCAGCACATGATGGCGGTCGTCTATCTCCGTGGCGAAGGGGTGCCCGCCGACCCGCTTGAGTCCTATATCTGGCTCTCGCTTGCCAGCAAGCAGGGTCGGGATGATCAGGAACTGCGGGAACAGCTTGCGCTCGCGCTCACCCAGGAACAACGCCGCACGGGCGATCGTCTGGCGGCGGAACGGACGGCCCAATTGACCGCCGTTCCGAGCCAAGTGCGTTAAGGGCCAGGTCCGTTAAGGCGTCAGTTCCATCACGATCGGAAACTCGGCCTCGATCTGATCTGCTGTAAGCGGCATGCGGATATAGCCGCCGTCCTGCCAGAGAGCGGCCTGGTCGACAAAAGTCGATGAGTTGATCCAGCCGTCCTGCCCGCCCGCCAGAAGGAAATAATTCGCGTCCGGATCCGACAGGTCGGAAATGTGCCGGGCCTGCGATCCGTAGGACGCGACGTGCTTTTCGCGCGTCGGGGCATGGGCGGTTTTCTGCAGCGTCTCGGAACTGCCGCCCGTCGGCAGGTCCACTACGGGAAACTTGCCGCCGACCACCGGGACAAGACCCAAGGGATGGCGCAGCTGAAGCCGGTGCATGTCCCCCCAGGTCGGGAACTCCTCCAGGGCCTGGCCGGCCACTTCCAACGCCCCGAAACTGGCCTCCTGGAGGCGCGCGTCATCGATCGTGGAAAGCTGCTTCAACAGGTATTTCTTGAAACGCGCCGCGTCGCTTCGATCGCGCGCCGTTTCTTCCGTCACGTCGGGCAGAATGCGCTCCCCCAGGGCTGTGATATAGGCCTCAAACGCCACGGCCCCTGCCCCGTCGCGCCGATAGGAGCCATCCCAATCGCGGATTTCCCGGGCGGCCCGTTCGCGCACGGGCCCCAGCGTGCCGGCCGGTCCGCCAAGCTGATCATCCACGCGTTCCGCCAGCGCCTGCTTGAGCTTCAAGGCCGATCGAGAGCGCACATCCCGCTGAAGCGATTTCAAATCGTCCAGGGTCACCTGATCGTCGGAGCCGAGAGCATTCTGGGCCCGGACGACACGGTCCGGCGCCCCGAAAAAGAAGCCGACGGGCGGGTCTGAGTCCGTGGGCCGATTGTTGGAGGACGCGAGAAACCCTTCCGCCGGGTTATAGGCAAAGGGCAGGCTTGTGGCGTCGACCACTTCGGCCCAGTCCCGGTCGGCCTGCTCGGGGGAGATCACGAGATCGGACGGGCGCACATTCTGGCGCCTGGGCACGCGGGCCGCCAGGATCTGGCCGATATTGCCGTCCGCGTCGGCAAAGAGCATGTTCTGCCCCGGCTGGGAGAAACCGCGGAAGGCTTCGCGGAAGCCGTCGAAATCATCCGTGCGCAGGAGTTTCAAGAGACTGGTGATCTCATCGCTTGGACGGTGGGCCATCCATCGCAGGGCCCAGACTGCCTCGTCCTTTTTCTTGAGCCCGACGGCCTCGCGCACGAGGTCCACATCCGTGATCACCGGCCCATAGGGCGTCAGTCGGTTCTCCGCCGTCCGGTCGAACCAGCCGCGCACGCCGATATCATGGCGCTCGGTCGTGACCTGCTCCGACGCCAGGTCCCCGACATCCACAAGATCGCTGCTCGCCGCATGGAGATTGGTGCCGCCCCAGGCAATCTGCGGGGTACGGCCCAGGGCGAAAATCGGCAGGCCCGGACCCATCAATCCGACCACGGACACCTCCGGTGTCTTGAGACCGGCGATCAGCCAGACATTGGGCAACACGAAACCAAGATGGGGATCCGAGGCGATCATGCCGGCGCCGTTTGCCGATTTGGCGCCGCCCACGACCATGCTGTTGCTGCCCGATCGTTTGATGCCCGTGAGAAACTTCGCCAATTGCCGTCCGGCGCGGGTCATGGCGCCTGCCGATCCGCCACCAGCGGAGGTCCCCTCCTCTTCCTCGGCACGCACTTCCCGGATCGGCCCGCCGAAGCTGACCGGATCCTCGAAGGCCGGTGCGAGCGCCTCTGCCAGGACCTCCGACCACTGATCGCTTTGCCGCGCGGGCAGAAGCCGGAGCCAATCGAACCAGCTGACATCGATCGAACCAATCCGGCCGATGGCGATCACGTCCTCCGGACGCCATGGCTCGGGATCCTGATCGAGGAGCAGCGCCCGGACTTCATAGGGCTGGTTCTGGGCCTTCGCCTTGTAGTCATTGATCCCTGCGCAGAAACGCTCAACCCATGCCAGGGTTTCCGGCGGCATGGACGCCACGGATGCCTTGGCCGCCCGGTAAAGCCCGACGGCGCGGATCGCGGCGTCAAAGTCAGCCGCCGGCGGACCCGCCATCTCGGCAATGCGGCCCTGTGTGATGCGCCGGAGCATTTCCATCTGGCCCAGCCGCAAATGGGCATGGACGAGCCCTATGGCATAGGCCGCGTCATGATCGGACTGGGCCAGGACATAAGGCACCTGATATTGGTTCCAGCGAATGGTCACGGGGGCCTCAAGGGCCAGATCCCCGGTCGGCATCATCGCCAGACGCTGGTCCAAATCCGTCGGTTCCGGAAGGGAGCCCAGGAGCCGACAGCCACCCGTGACCAGACTGACGGCCGTCGCCGCCAACAACGCCCATTTCTTTACCCGTGCCACGCTTCAGGCTCCTTTTTTCCCGACAAACCTCGCACTCCGGTCCAGCCCACCGACAAGCACGCGCCCTTCCCTGCTACGCAGTCCCGTGCCGGGCGGTTTGCCGGTGCCCCGGCATCGGCCCGCCCCCCGTTGCGGGGAGCGCCCGTGCTTGATAGGGTCCGCCGTCCAATTTTCCGGCCATTTCCCGCGTCGTTCTTGCGCTCGCACCGAGATGTCTCCGGTCGAAGTTCTGAGGTCTGTTATGAAAATCAATGGAAACGAAATCCGCCCGGGGAATGTGATCCAACACAAGGAAGGCCTGTGGGTTGCCGTGAAGACCATGGCGGTGAAGCCTGGCAAGGGTGGCGCCTTCAATCAGGTCGAGCTGAAAAATCTCGTCGATGGCACGAAGCTGAACGAGCGGTTCCGCGCCTCGGAGACCGTGGAGCGCGTGCGCCTTGAGCAGAAAGACCACCAGTTCCTGTTCGAGAACGGCGACATGCTGACCTTCATGGACATGAACTCCTATGAGCAGATCGAGCTTCAGAAGGAATTCGTGGGTGAGCGGGCGGCGTTTCTCCAGGAAGGCATGAAGGTCACGCTCGAATTCCACGAAGAGCGCGCCCTGGGCATCAATCTGCCCGATCAGGTCACCCTGGAAGTGACCGAGACGGAACCCACGGTGAAAGGTCAGACGGCCGCCGCGTCCTACAAGCCCGCGACCCTGGAAAACGGCCTGCGGGTCATGGTGCCGCCATTCCTGGAAACCGGCGCCAAAATTGTCGTGGATACGAACGAAGTCACCTATATCAAACGCGCGGACTGATCCCATCCGGCGACCCCCGCGCCCCTGACAGGCCCCTGCCCCATGCACACCTCACCCGTCATGAACGTCATGGTGAAGGCGGCCCGCAAGGCCGGCCGCGCCCTCGTGCGCGATTTCGGCGAGGTTGAAAATCTCCAGATCTCCAAGAAGGGTCCGGCCGATTTCGTCTCCGCCGCCGACCTCAAGGCCGAGCGGACCCTGCGCGAGGAACTGGGCAAGGGCCGTCCCGGCTACGGTTTCCTGATGGAGGAAAGCGGCGAGGAACGGGGCACGGATCCAAGCCACCGCTGGATCGTCGATCCGATCGACGGAACCACGAATTTCCTCCATGGCCTGCCCCAATTCGCGATTTCCATCGGGCTTGAACGCGAGGGACAGCTGGTCGCCGGCCTTGTCTTCAATCCCATTACGGACGAATTGTTCCTGGCAGAGAAGGGCAAGGGTGCCTACCTCAATGACCGCCGACTGAGGGTTTCTGCACGGACCAACCTGGAGGAATGCCTGATCGCGACGGGCATCCCCTTCAAGGGCAAACCCGGCTTCGATCAATTCTCCCGTGAACTGAATGTGCTGATGCCCCAGATCGCCGGCATCCGGCGTTATGGCTCGGCGGCACTCGATCTGGCCTTCGTGGCGGCCGGCCGCTTCGACGGGTTCTGGGAACGAGACCTGAAACCCTGGGACATGGCGGCGGGAATCGTGTTGGTTCGGGAAGCGGGCGGTTTTGTTCAGGACCTGGACGGGGGAAGCGCCATGTTGGAGAACGGAACGATTTTGGCAGCGTCCGGTGGTGTGGCGAAGCCCCTCGATGTGGCACTCAAAAGTGCCCCAAAATAGGACAGGACGAGGAATATTCGTATCCAATGGGATTTCGCCGTTGACACGAATTGACGTTCACGGCCAAAGAAGAACCTTAATTGGTCGATAGGTTATAGGTGTGTTTCGAAATGGCGCAGAGGCAGTAACCAAAGCTTCATTTGATACACACGGTTACTGATTGTATCGAAGGGATGGATGTGGGGTTAAGGGGTGTGGTATCTTTCCCACAATATGCCTTCATCCTTGTATTCTGATTAACGCATGAGTTGAGTGTGCGGCAATGCGTTAACAGGCGTGAGTAGAGGTGGTTTACGATGCCGGCTTGTGTTTCTACCGGCCATCGGCAGAGGTCCGGAAAAGGTCAACGGCGTTCGGCGCTCCTGGTGCGGCGTCAGTTGGGCCTGTTACTCGGTGTGACGCTCTGTGGTGCGTGTATTGGCCTTGGAAGCCAGGTTTGGGCGATCGTCGGACGCGTTTCCACCGATCCGGCCAGCCCCCATCTCGATCACTCCATGCGGCTTCAGCGTGACGCAGCCCATTTGCGGGCGGTCATCGCCTCCCGGGCCGCGGTCCCTTCCCGCTCCCTGATCACCAATGCCTCCTTCGAGTCCATGACCGACGCTTATGAGCCGTCGATCGAGCGCCCGACCCTTGATCCCCGTGAAGCCATCGGAGAGCCGCGCGGCCTGATCCAGGCCCATAACAGCTTTGCACGGCTGTCAATCGGCGGGCTTTCGGTTCCCGACGGCGCCGTCCAGACGGCCTGGTCTGCGGTCGACGGCCTTCCCGAGCCGGATTGGGATGTCCAGCCGATGGCGGAAACCGAAGGGCGGATCGGCAAGAGCGCGGCGGTACCGACCACCCGGCAAGGGCCTGCCTCCTTGTGGCAGGGATTGGTGCGTGACGACTTGAGCCAGACGGCGGCCAATGACCGCCTGCCCGGCAATGGTCTGACCCGGCGTTTCGTCCCGGCCTCCATCATCCCCATGGGCTTGGCACCGACGAGCCCTCTGGAGCGGTCCGCATCGGCGGAGGCGCCGGAACAGGACACGGAGAGCGCCGATCGCGACCCGCGGCGGCGTCAACGGACCATCCTTCATGTGGCGAAGGATGGTGTTTCCCTCGATGCGGAGGCCTGTCGGACGCTGGATCGCCTTGCCTTGCGGCTGCGCGAAACCCTGCGGCCGGTCGAACTGCAACCCCACGCCACGACCATGGCGGACGTGTCCTTTGCCCTGGAACGGGCCTGGGCCGTGCGAGCGTATCTCGCCAAACGGGGGGTGCCGGTGGAGCGGATGCGCATCACGCCGGCCTTGCAGGACGATGCGGCGGATGAGACCGCGATCTCCCGGCGAGTCGACCTCACCTATATTTCAGGCTAACTTCCCCTCGATCTATCCAATTTGGCACGGTATCTGCTTGCAGGCAGACTGTGGGAGTCGGTGTGCCGTTTGGGCCGCCGAAACGCCCGCAGCCGATCTGACCCATGGCCGTCTTCGGAACAATCCGGAAGATGAGGATGGTTTCACAACGAGTTCACAATACCGTTCAGGCGGGTGAGCTCGGAAGCGAAGACCGCTCTCGCCTCATCCTGGCCACGGCAGCGCCATAAGCTGTTTCGGAATGGAACGGATCGCTCAGGGCTGGGGACGCCATTCGGCCCGTTTCGGCTGTCCCATGCCCTTGTCCGCGACACCGCGCGAAACGGTGAGGGGGCAGATCATGCGGTGCATGAGGATGGCCGGATAAATCAGCGGCCCGGGCAAGGGTCGTGGCGCTGGGAGTCCCCTCGGGGACATGGACAATTGGGACCGAAGGTCGGACGTCAGGGACGATTGGGGCGGAAATGACCAACATTGATGACACGGCTGTCGACACACCTGTGCCGATGAACTCACCGAGGACCTATGTGATCCGGATGGCGGTCTTCCTGCTGATCGTCTTCCTGTTGGGGGTCACTTTTCTGGGGGCTCTGACCACCGCCTTCCAGGGCAATGTGGCCATCAATTCCCTGATCCTCGGCATTCTCGTCTTCGGGGTTCTCTACGCCATCTCCAAGGTCCTGGCCCTGTCGCCGGAAGTCGAATGGGTGAACACGTTCCGCAAGGGCGATCCGGGCATGATGGTGCCCCGCAAGACCGCCCTGCTCGCGCCCATGGCGGCGATGCTGCGCGATCGCCAGGGTCCGGTCACCCTGTCCGCCATGTCGACCCGGGTGATCCTGGATTCGATGGGCGCGCGGCTCGACGAAGATCGGGACAATATCCGCTATATGGCCAATCTCCTGATCTTTCTGGGGATTTTCGGCACTTTCTGGGGCTTGTTGCAGTCCACGGGCTCGATCCAGGGCGCGCTTGACGGCCTGAGCGTCGGCGCTTCCGCCGATGACGCTTTCAATGATCTGAAGGAAGGCCTGAAAGGTCCGCTCGGCGGCATGGACACGGCCTTCTCGTCCTCCCTGTTCGGGATCGCCGGTTCCTTGATCATGGGCTTCCTGGGGCTCCAGGTCGCCCATGCGCAAAACCGTTTCTACAAGGAATTCGAAGAGTGGCTGAGCACCATCACCTATATCGCCTCCCCCAGCCTTGCGGCGGGTGACGGCGCGGGCGGCGGCGCCTCGCCGGAAATGATGGCCGTGCTCGACACCAGCATGCGCAATGTGGACGCCCTGCGCCAGACCATCGAACGGGCCGAGGAACGTCGGGCCAACACGGAACAATGGATGGTCCAGACCACGCAGAACATCGCGGCCATGGACGAAGTGATCCGCGCCCAGCGGGAGCTGCTCGGCGGCCTTGCGGCGATCGCCAAGGAACAGGCCGTTCAGTCCAATGAACATAACCGCCAGAATGTGGAACTGCTGCAGTCGATCGCGGCCAGCGCCCATCACATGGCCGGCAATGGGGGCCCCGTGCCGGTCGCCCAAGGCGCGGCATCGGCGACGCCCATGGCGGCGCCCAATCTGGGCGGGCTCGAACAGAACATCGCCCAGCTCGTGGCCCTCACCCAGCAGTCGGACGAAAAGGTCGGCAAGACCCTCGCCTCCTTGCGCGAGATCGCCGCGCGCCTCCTTCAGCATGCGGAGCGGGGGACCGGCGATATGACCGTCCAGTCCCTGAAGCAGCTCAACGACACGACGACCCAGTTGCTGGCGGTCAGCCAGGGCGGCGGCGGCGTGGTGAGCGCCAAGGGGACGGCTGCCGCGCCCATGGATCCCTCCCTCCTCCAACAGCTCAATGCCCGTCTCGACCGTCTGGTGGAACGCGCGGATCAGCAACGCGAGGAAGGCGTCGACAAGGCGAGCCTTGCCACCCTGCGCAGCCTGGACAAGACGGCCGTCAAGCTTCTGCAGAGCGCCGAGAGCATGGCCCAGAACGCCGGTACCGGTGCGGGCGGCGAAGGGGGAGCCGGCGTCGGCAATCTCCAGGCCTATCTGCAGGAACTCGTCACCCATGCCCGGGGCTCCCAGGAACGGGAAATCCTTGAGGCCCTACGCAGCATCAACACCATCGCCCATTCCATGCGGGAAACTGCCGAGGAAGGGCGCGCCGAGCTGCTCAAGGAATTGCGCTCGGAAATGAAGGTGCTGACCAAGACCATCGCCGCCCTGATCATCGAGAGCCGGCGGGATAACGGATCCCCGCGCACCGGAAGGGATTGAGCACCATGGCCGCACGGTTGGGCCGCACGCGAGACATCTCCGGTGACTATTGGCCCGGATTCGTCGATGCGCTGGCGACATTGGTCCTCGTCATTACCCTGATGATGACCATCTTCATCATGGCGAAACAGTATCAGGACCGTTTCGCCTCCACGCTCGATACGGAAAACGAGCGCCTCCAACAGGAAATTGCCAATCTCGTTGCCGAACTCAATCTGGAGCGCAGCGAGAAACGGGGGCTTGCCGAGGAGCTGGGCGAGTTGCGCGCCACCCTCGTCGCCCAGGAAGAGGCGGCGGCCCTGGCCCTCGCCGAAGCGCAAGCGGGCACCGAGGACGCCACGGCGGATGATCTCGTGGGACCCCAGCCTGTCGCCGGCCCAGCCGCCGACACCGATGGCGAGATCGGCACCCTGCGCAGCCAGTTGGAAGAGGCCCGGCAGGCGCGTTCCTCAGCGGATGCCGAATTGGCGCTTCTCAATCGTCAGATTGCGGCGCTTCGCGCCCAGATCCAAAGTCTCCAGGCCGCCCTCGACGCTTCCGAAGAGCGGGACCAGGAGAACCGCGCCACCATTGCCGATCTCGGCAATCGTCTGAACACGGCACTCGCCCAGAAGGTCCAGGAACTCGCCAAATACCGGTCGGACTTTTTCGGCCGCCTGCGGGAGATCATGGCGGACCGGGAGAATATCCGGGTCGAGGGCGACCGTTTCGTGTTCCAGTCGGAAGTGCTGTTCGGGACGGGGACGGCGGAAATCAATGCGGAAGGCAAGCGCCAACTGCGCAAGCTCGCGGCCGCCCTGCGCCAACTCGAAGGGGAGATCCCCTCGGAGTTGAGCTGGGTGCTGAGGGTCGACGGCCATACCGATGCCAGGCCCATCCGCACCGCCCAATATCCGAGCAATTGGCACCTTTCCGCCGCCCGGGCGATCTCCGTCGTGGAGTTCCTGCGGAACCAGGGCGTGGCGGGCAGCCGGTTGCTGGCGGCGGGCCTGGGCGAGTTCCATCCCCTCGACCGGGGCGAAACGACGGAAGCCTATCGACGCAACCGCCGGATCGAATTGAAGCTCACCCAGCGCTGAACCAGCGCCTCATGGCAGAAAATGAAAGGGCTCTCCTTGCGGAGCCCTTTTTTGGTGCCGTCACGCGAAGACATTCATGAGTGCGAGGAGCATCAGGACCAGGCTCGACAGGGCAAACGCGGTGAAGCGCAGCATCACGCGATTGACCGTGATCTGAATGAGGGAATGCACGACCCGGAGCAGCACGTAGATCCACGCCAGCGCCACGGCGAAGCCCCCGTCCATGCCCGTAAGGTGGGAGTAGACCACGAGCGCGTAAAAGATCGTGGGCTGCTCATGGAGGTGATTGTAGTTGTCGGCGGCCGCCCGAACATCGCTCGGGAAATGGTCAAGGGAGCCGGGATGGCGCGCCTCGTCGGGCTCCATGCCGCTTTCCTGAATGGCCGGGATCCGTTTGACATACATCCAGACCCACATGAACAGGGTCCAGATGATCAGAGCCAGCATGGGCGTGAGCATTGTTGTTTCCTCCGCTTATAGTGATGTTCGGGCGCCTCTACCCTTCCCCGTCCAGACGCAAGGGATCGAAATCCTCCGGATCGTAGTCGACCTTGGCCCGCTCGATATCCCGGCCACAGAAGGCGCCGAGACAGTCCGGCCCGTAGGCTGCCGGGCGCACATGAGCAGCGCATTGTGCCAGGTCCCGGTCACGCGGGGTGTCCGTGGCGCCACGGATCCGGTTGCCGCGCCCCCCGCCAAGAACAACCTTGTTCTGATTTTCAGTCTCTGGAATGCGCGCATTCTCATTGTCACGCACATCGACATGGGACACGTAATAGGCCCCGTGCCGCGAGGGGCCCATGTCCCGTACCGAAAGGGTCACCCGGCTGCGCGTCCCGAACCGGTTGCGGTAGATGGAGACATTCGAGGACTCCGCCAGATGAATATCGGCGAAGGCATTGTCCTCGAAACTGTTGAAGCAGACCTGACCGTCCTCGTAGTCGCCGGCGGTGGGACCGCCATCCTCCGACTGACTACCCTCGATCTGCAGGGCCGCCATCCATTTCTGGGTGTGGGGTTCCTGCATATTGGCGAAACGGCTGAAGCGGATCACATAGTCCCGGATGCGCCAGTCGAGCCACAGGGCGGACCCCTTGTGATCCTCCGAACGTACATGTTCGATCACCACATGGTCGGCCTGCAGAATCTTGGTGCAATTGGTGTAGGCAGGCGCGGCGACCAGATCCATCTTGTTGCAGCCGGTGAAGGTCGCGCGGGAAACCGTCAAATTCCGGAGTTTCGGATTCTGCCCGGTGATCGTGCCGGCGGCTTCCGCGTTCAGGAAATGGGCGTTCCGGCGCTCAATGCCGTCGACCACCGTGTCGACCACCATGGCGTCATGGCCGGTGAGCCCGATTCCATTGGCCACCCTTTCAATCCGTACACTGTCAATAACCCAGCCCTTGCCGGCGCCGATCACCTGCAAGCCTTGCTCGGCAAGGGTGCTTTGGCCGCCCTCCCCCCTGCCGCCTCTGGCGTAGCCGGGACCATCCGTAATCAGAAAGCCCTTGATGTAGGTACCGGGCGCACCATCCGCCGTCGCGGTGCCGACACGGAACCGGCAATCGTGAAAGCCGATCTCGCGGCGGCCGTCGCCCTCGATATGGGCGCCGTAAAGCGTTTCCGAGACGATACGGAGATTTTTCTTGTTGCAGATGGAGATCCGTTCCGGATAGCGGCCGGGCCGCACCAGGATCGTATCGCCGTCCCGGGCTTTCTTGACCGCCTTCTGGATCCGCTCCCCCGGCTCCACGATCAGCAGATCCGCGCAAGCCTCGGACGCCAGGAACAGACCGCCCGCCACAAGGCCGAAGACGGCCGACGCCACGCGCCGAAGATCACCCATTACTCAACTCCGCTACACGACACGATATGGGGTTCAAAGACGGATCCGATCAGGAGCGTGCCCTCATGATAGGCCCCCACGCTTGAGCCCGAAATCTGCGCGCCCGTATCGATATAGACCTCCTCCGACACACTGCTTGTGCCGGTGCCCACAAGGCTCAAGACCTGGACAAGGGACGGCGACAGGGCCTCGGATTTGGCGGCATGGTCCTGGAACGCGAACAGTTTGGGATGATTGGCGATCCACAAACGGCCTTCCGTATCCACATCGATATTGTCGGGCCCGACGCCGGCATCCACGACATTGAGCAGCGTCAGAGATCCGCTTCCGGCGTCCCGGTCATAGATCCGCACGGTGCCGTCGGTGGTTTCGGCCACATAGACCCGTGTTCCGTCCGCATTGAGCGCAATCCCATTGGCGAAGGTCAGGCCGTCGGCCACGGTCCGGGCGGCCTCGCCATCGTGATAGACCACATCGGTCAGATCGAGGCGGAGATAGAGTTCGACCGAATTGCGCAAACTGCCTTGGGGATAATGGAAATCATTGGTGGTGTAAAAACGCCGGGGACCGACGGCCGCCACGTCATTCGGGGACCGAAACAGAACATCCCTCACCGTGGTGTCATGGGTCAGGACAGGCTGAAAGCCGGTGTCGTCGACGATGAAGATCTCTACGGCGTGGTCCTTTCCATCCTCGGAATGGGTCACGGCGAAGATCCGCTTGTCCGTGCCGTCAGGGGATGTCCAAAAACTGATGCCATGGGGGTGGAAATCATCGAGAAGGCCCGAGGTCAGGCCGATAATGCCCCGCTCCGGGTCCTCCAGGCGCATGGCATAAAGGCCGCCCCCCTGCCCCCAGCGCCGGTCGGTGGCGGACAGATAGACCCAGCCCGTCTCCCGGTCGATCACGAGATCCTCGACGCCCGCCGGCGACTTGATCACCTTGCAGGCACTGTTATCCGTATACGTGACTTCGGTGAAGACACCGGCCTTGATCGACAGGGTCGCGACCGTCCACAGAAGAAACCCGCCCGCCACGGCCACGATCAGGCAAAACACAATCACCAGGAAACGCATCATGCGTCGTTCCTCTCCTTCAGTGAGCCGCCGCCGTCACCGCCCGTTTCGGAGCCGAAACCCGGTCCGAGACCCGCGCCGAATTGCAGGGCCGCCAGCCGGGCATAAAGGCCGCCTTGCGCGATCAGCTCGTCATGGCGCCCGACCGCCACGACCTTCCCCTGATCCATGACCACGATGCGGTCGGCGCGCTGGACCGTGGCCAGGCGGTGGGCGATCACCAGGGTGGTGCGACCACGCATGACCTGCTCCAAGGCCTGCTGGACCAGATGTTCCGATTCCGCATCGAGGGCACTCGTGGCTTCATCCAAAAGCAAAATGGGCGCATCGCGCAATAGGGCACGGGCAATGGCGATGCGCTGGCGTTGTCCGCCGGACAGGGTCATGCCCCGCTCACCCAGCGTGGTCTCGTAGCCGTCCGGCAGGGCACGAATGAACGCGTCCGCCGCCGCGGCCTGGGCCGCCGCCTTCACGGCCGCGTCATCGGCATCGGGCCGCCCGTAGCGAATGTTCTCAAGGGCCGTATCCGCGAAAATGACCGGATCCTGCGCCACCAGGGCCAGGCGGCCGCGCAGATCCTGGGGCACGAGATCCCTCACCGGACAGCCGTCAATGGCGACCGTGCCTTCCTGGACGTCATAGAAGCGCAGCAGAAGTTGAAAAACAGTCGATTTGCCCGCCCCCGAGGGACCCACCAGGGCCACCGTTTCCCCGGCCGTCACATCCAGGGAAAACCCATCGAGGGCGGTCTGGCCCGGCCTTGTGGGATAGGAAAACCGGACGTCACGGAACGAAACGGTGCCGAGAGCCGGCTGCGGCAGGGCGATGGGGGCGGCCGGCGCCCGGATCTCCGGCTCCACGGTCAACAGCCCGACGAGACGCTCCGTGGCCCCCGCCGCCCGCTGGAGATCCCCCCAAACCTCGCTCAAGGACCCGATCGAACCGCCGAGCAGCGCCGCATAGAGCATGAACTGCCCCAGCTCGCCGCCCGACATGGTGCCGTCGATGACCGAGCGCGCGCCGACCCACAACACGCCGACAATGCTGGCAAAGGACAGGATGATGGCCATGGCGCTCAGGAGGGAGCGCATCCGGGTCCGGCGCAGGGCGATGGCGAAAGTGTGCTCGACGGCGCCCGCATAACGCTCCCGGTCGAGCGCTTCATGGGTAAAGGCCTGGACGGTCTGAATGGCCGACAGGCTTTCCCCGGCAAGCGCGCTCGTATCCGCCAGCCGGTCCTGGCTCGCCCGCGAAAGACGGCGCACGGCCCGTCCAAAGAGGATGATGGGACCCACCACCAGGGGCGCACAGGCCAAGACCAAGCCCGAGAGCACCGGGCTCGTCCAGATCAGGAGCGCCACACTGCCCACCAGGGTCAAGAGCGTGCGCGTGGCGATGGAGACGCTGGAGCCCACCACGGTCTGAATGAGGGTCGTGTCGGCCGTCAGCCGGGACAACACCTCGCCCGTGCGCGTGACCTCGAAAAAGGAAGGGCTCAGCGTCGTGACATGGCCGTAGACATCCCGGCGCAAATCCGCGACGACCCGCTCCCCGAGCCAGCTCACGCAATAAAAGCGCGCAGAGGAGGCAATCCCCAGAAGCACGGCCACGCCCAGAAGACCAAGAAAGGCCTGGTCGATCGATGCCGCATTGTCCTTGGAAAAACCCAGATCGATCATCTGGCGCACGGCAAGCGGCAGGCTCAAGGTTGCCGCTGCCGCCAGCAACAGGAAGAACATGGCGATCAACAGCATGCCGGGATAGCGGCCCACATATGGCAGAAGGGCCCGCAAGGGGCGCATGTCCCGCCCCTTCGGACGGCGCTCCGCCGCCTGGTCGTTCAGGGCTGTCATGACCGCGCCGCGATCCGTCTCCACCTGTCCTTGAGCGCTGGTCAAGAAGACCCCTCCTCTTCGTGCAAAACCGGTTGCGGCCCGACCCGTTCGCGGCCCTTGATGCCGACCGCCGCCCGCGCTATAAGCCGCAACTTACTGAGGACATGGCGCGGGCGAAAAGCCAAGACAAGCGGTCAATGGTTTATTGATCCGATGGTGCCCGCAGAACGCGATTTGCGGCCCCGATCCTCACCGAATTTTCCCCAAAAATCGCGCTTTACGAGTGCGTGAAGGACCCGGACCGATGAAGAAAGACACTCACCCGGACTATCACATGATTACGGTCGTGATGACCGACGGCACCACCTTCCAGACCCGCTCCACCTACGGGTCGGAAGGCGATACGCTCCAGCTCGATATCGACCCCTCGACCCACCCGGCATGGACCGGCGGGTCCCAGACCCTGGTCGACCGGGCGGGCCGCGTCAGCCGCTTCAAGGACAAGTTCAAGGGCTTTGTCAGCTGATCCGCGATCGTGGGGCCATTCGTTATTCCCCCCACCCATAGACAAGTCGCGTGGGCGGCCCCAATCGGCGGGCCCCCATTGATTGGATAAGAGGTTTGAACATAGGAGGCGGCTGTGGATCTGATCGTCGACAATATGTTCTGGATCATGATGATCTCCGGGATTTTGACGTCGACCATGATCAGCGCCGTCCTTGCCCCGGGTTACGCCTTCAAATCCTATTTCGGCGAAGAGCTGCCCGCGGGTTCCCCGGCGTTCCTTGTCGTGCGCAATTGGGGGGCCTTGATCGCGGGCGTCGGCGTGCTCCTCATTGTCGGCGCCTTTGATGAAACGATCCGCACGTGGGTCCTGATTTTCGCCAGTTTCGGCAAAGCGCTTTTCGTCGGTTTCGTGTTCGCCGCGGGCATGCGCTATCTCGGGCATCAAGCCTTCATCGCCGCCTCGATCGACCTCATCATGGTCATTCTGTTCGTGATCTATCTGATCGCCGCTTGAGTCTGGTTTAAGCAGACACGGGCCTGAGCAGACACAGGCGACCGGACGCGCGGAAACCACGCGCCCAATCCCTTATTGCAACAACCTCATTGCGGTGCCGGGCCCTCAGCGGTCGGACAATTCTGACGTTCCACGGTCCACATGATGTTGGCGACCTTCCACGCCCCATCAAGCTTCACCAGATCGATGGCGTCGACCCCGCAATGGGAAAAGTTCTGGTCGATCCAGAAATCATATTCGCCCCACACCACGGCAATCGGCCCCCGGATCAGGACCGTCGGCTCCTCCGTGAACCGTTCCAGATAACGGCGTCGCGGCGGGCTTGCCCCTTCAATGACGTCCTTGTTGGGGGTGAGGCGCATGACAAATCCGTCCGTGCCATCGCGCGGCCGGGCCATGGCGATGGCCACACCCGCCTCAAGAAGAACCGCCCGCCATTTTTCCGGATCCCCCGCCGCAACGGCCTCGAAGGTCCGCTCGACGACATCCAGAATGGCTTGCCGCTCCGCCGCTTCGTCACCGGCCATGGCGGGCTGAAGGCCTGCAAGCACGACGAAAAGAAATCCGATGATACGGCCCATGATTGCCTCCCCTTCTCCCCCTGTTCATTCCGTTCATATCACGAAACGATCGGAGCAGAAACGAAGACAGGCGTCGGCCCTCACACCGTCTTCAGGGGATCAGACCGGCATCGGAGGTGAAGCGGGAGCCGTGAAAGTCCCGCTTCAAACGGCGGTCGAAACCGACCCACAAGGCGCGCCCCGATCATCTTCACCCGCCATGCCATCCATGAAACGCCTCACCTATTCACCCCAAGCCATTGATATCATGACATGAATCAGCACTCAGACGCACGAAATCCGAAAATCATCCGGGGAATGCGGGTTTGATCGACACTTCACCAATTACGACAAAACCTGCCTAAAAGTTCTGGCTCACGCTTTGACATCATCAAAACAGCTGATAGGCGACGTTCAGCCCAAAGAACAGCTGGTCTGGCGAGCCTTCCTGCGTGACGACCGGGCTGTCAGCAGCGTCGCCGATGAGCCGCGCATAGCTGAAAACCGAGTTTGCCGACCATTTCTCCGCAAGCTGATAAGAGACGACGCCGGAGACGCCTACGTCACGGAAACCGGCTCCAGCGTCAAATTCGCTAAGGCCTGAGTCGACAGCGCCAGCTGCGTCAACGGTGAAGAACGCGTCCTGGAACGCCTCCGACGCGTAGCTGGCGTTGACGGTCGCAACGTAGGTCCACTTGCGTCCGGGCCGAATGACGCCTGCGCTCCCCTCGGCAACCAGGCCATCATGTCCGCCGATCGCGTCGACGACGGAGGCGCGCGCGGTAAACAGAAGCGGCGGCGCATTGTCGGGCGTTAAGATCGGGTGCGTCGTCGCGACGAAACCACCGACCTCCACCGCGGCGCTGACGTCGCCCAACGCCTCGATCACGGCATTGTCGGCGTCCTGAAAGTCGTTACGCCCCTGATCAATCCGGACGATCGGTCCGAAATCGAAGTCTCCGCGCTTTGTTAAGTCCGCCTCAAAACCAAACTGGTTTGTCCGAAGCGTGCGTCCGTCCCGCACATATTCGATATATGGGAAAGGGATCGGCACATAACTGTCAGAGCCGATGTAACGGGGCGCGAGACCCGCGCCGACGCCGAGCCTAAGGCTATCCTGCGCAATGCTAGGGCCTGCGCCAAGACAGGCGGCGGCGAACAAAACAAAGGGGCCGACCATTGCGCCGGTTAATCGAGCACTCATTGTCCATCTCCAACTTCTGTGGGACTGCGGTTAGCGATTGCTACGCTGTGAAGTGGTGGACGGACCGGATTAAGCCTAATAATGAATGCTTGACGCATCATAAGCAAAGCTTATTGCGATGGATCCCGATCTTAGTCTGTTGATTGTCGTCGACGCGGTCATGACGGAGCGAAATCTGCGGAAAGCCGGCGAACGGCTCGGCCGCTCGCAACCTTCCGTCAGTCAATCGATGGCGCGCTTGCGGGACCTAGAGCGCGTTCAGGAAAAGTGGAAATCGGTTTTCCGCCCGGAACGC
>CAZFWG010000019.1:0-3812 GCA_964522525.1 uncultured Alphaproteobacteria bacterium
GCCCACACCCGTGTGTGCCCAAAGTGTTGAGCGAGAGGGGATGAGCGTCAAGCGGCATTATCCAACCGGGTTGCGTCGACGACGTTGTACTAGGCTGCGGTTATGCCAAACGGCGTCAGCGTGTCGCGAAGTTCAGCCTCGTCAATATTCCGTGTAATGAAGACAATCCGGGAGCGGTGGTCGTCACTCGGCCATTCCTTCAATCTGACGGGCGCATGAAAGATGTGCTGGACCCCATGAAGGACAACGGGTTTGTTCAGGCCTTCGACATTGATGAGCCCCTTGACCCGCAGAAAATCCTCGCCCCGCAAGGAAAGCAGCGCCTCCAACCACAAATCCAGTGCTTCGCCTGGGATCGGCTTGTCGATCGTCAGACAGACCGCCTTGATGTGTGCGTCATGGCGATTGACGTCATGGTGATCATGATGGTGATGGTGACCGTTTTCGTCCGTTCCATGACCATGGTTATGATCATGATCGGCGTGGTCAGCAAAGGCTTCCGCGTTAAGCCAGCTTTGCACGTCGAGGCTCTTTGTTTTTGGATCATAGAGGCCGGCATCGAGCAGCACAGCGGGATCGACCTCGCCGTTTTCCGCAATGATCTGAGGCGCGGCCGGGTTCAGGGCACGCAGTCGATCCTGCAATGCCTGCAACGACTTGTTATCGGCGAGATCGGCCTTGGTGATTAGAAGCCGGTCGGCCACTGCCGCCTGTTTTACGGACTCCATCTGCCGGTCCAAGGTGTCGTTGCCATGGGCCGCATCGACCGTCGTGATGACGCCGTCGAGCCGATAATGGCGCGTGACCGACGGATCGGTCATCAGTGTGTGAAGGATCGGGGCGGGATCCGCGAGGCCGGTGGTTTCAATGACCACGCGGTCGAACCAACGCTTGCCGCCCCGGGAAAAGCGGCCGGGTGCCTCGCGCAGTGTCTTGGCAAGGTCGCCGCGAATGGTGCAGCACAGACAGCCACTCGCCATTTCAATGACCACGTCATCCTTGCTGAACGTGACGAGGTCATGGTCAATGCCGATCTCCCCGAACTCGTTGATGAGGACAAGGGTACGGCTTAACGCCGGCTGCTGGATCAGATGGTTGAGAACCGTCGTCTTGCCACTGCCGAGAAAGCCGGTCAGTACCGAGATTGGCAGCCTCCCTGCGGAGCCTCCGAGATCTGTGTTTTCCATCGGGGGTGACCTTCCGGCTAAGTCTGACAGTTCACGGACTTTCCGTCACTGGGTATCGCGCAGAACGCGCCGCGCGAATGGCGCCAGATCGCTGCCCATGAACTGACCGATCGCTTCTGTGTTACCATCATCGTCATAGCGCAAGATGCCGATCTCGCCTTCGGACAGTCGCAGACCGCTCGCGCGAAAGATGTTCCCCCCGTGGCTGACCAGCGCGATGTTCGAACCTGGCAGTCCTGGGGCGAGTTCGGTGAGAACGGTCCGAAGCTCCTGCTCGGCCACATCGAGGGTTCGTCCTCCCTTGGGGTCGGGGTGCATAAGGCGGACGTCGAGCTGGTATCCCACACCGAACATGTAACGGGCGGTTTCAGCGCTCCGGCACATGGGGCTGGAGATGACCCGGCCGACATCGATGCTCAGTGCGCGCAGCACAACACCCGTTTCCTGGGCTCCGGCGGCGCCGGCAACCGAAAGATTGCGTTGCGCCCTGCAGTCGTCGGGCGCTTGAGTGTAGTCATCCGTACGGGACGGGACCTCGGTTCGCTCATGGCGGATGAGGAGGACATGCCCGCCATCTTGCAGCGCGTCAATCAGACCTTGAATGAGTTCTAGCCGACTGAGGGGCGGGCTTTGGTTCTGTCCGGCAAGGACCGGCGCCGACGCCGTCGCAAGCATAAGGGCAAGTGCCGAGAGCATGATGACGGAGCGATTCCTCAGGAGAACAAGAGAACCCACCATTGCAGAGATACCTCTCTCTCTATGATCGCGCGCCGCCGCCACTATCCGGAATGCGGGGGGCCAGAGATGGAACGGCCATCGGAACCGCCAGACGTTTTGAGAACTATTGCAGCTCCCGCCCGGCCTGCTCGAACCAGCCCATGACCCGCTCCAGATGGGCTTCACCCCAGGTCGCCTTGAACTTCTGCGTTCCGTAGTCTGCGGGATCGCGAAGCGCCGTGAGTCGTTGTTCGACATAAGTCAGGGTCAGGGGGATGCCGCACGCCACTGTGATGCAATGCTTCCAGTCATTGTAGGTTTTTAGAGACTGCGTCACGGTTGTCCTCCTGTGGCTTCTGCAAGCTGCTCTTTGTCATCGTTCAGTGCCCCAATATGATCTGGATCATCAGAGTAAGCTCACACTCTCCTGGGGCGACAACAGGCGATAAAGCACGTCAAACACGACCGCCGGACGGGCATTGCCAGTATGGGCGAAGTTGTAGACGGTCGGTCCGCAGACATACATCGTCACGTGATCGGGGTTCGCCGGTACGAATGGCTCCTTTGTTCGTGTCAGGGTGTTGGTCAGGCGAAGCGTCATTGCGGCGGTTCCTCGTCCTGGGGACGGTCCGGCAGTTCGATATAGAAGCCGCCGCCGTCCGCCTCGGGCAAAGGATGAAAGCGGGTAATGAGTCCGCTCTTGCGCGCCTCGAGGAGCTGCCGGCCTATCGGGAGGAAGAGGGTCTCGCCACTGGTTGGAGTGGCCGGATCGATGCGGATCACGATGCTTGCCACACCATCCGAAGGCGGCCGTTCGAGCAGTTGGGAGATCGCCGACTGGGCCTGACCGAGGGAGATTCCCCGCAAATCGAGCGTGTGTTCACCGTCTGCGCTTTTGCCGACAAGCACGCTGAGACTGTCAGGGTGAAACAAGGGCATGGCGTGCCTTTCATTGATCGCGGGAAGCGTGGCGACAATCGGGGCATGATCCTCATTGCGCCTGTGGAATGCAACATTATAACATTACGTGCCTGCGACAAAAGCTTCGTCTGTACCGGAGCCGAAGCAGGCAACCGAAGAGTGCCCGGACCACATGATTATTCTCGAGGCGGATTACATCCCCCTCAGGTCATGGCCGTGATGTCCGGGACGATCATCGCATCTGAACGCAGGTGACTCTGGACAAAGAGTGGCCAACCCGATGAAGAACACCTCAATTTGGCGCGATGGCACCCGAATCCCAGCTGCGTTGAATTGCCCTTTGAGGACAACCGGAGCTGGTTTCTCCCAAGGTCAGACCTCAGGGGTGGCGTTCGCGACCGTTTCCTCCGACAATGACACCCTGATCTAGGTAGCATAACGACAGGTTGCGCGAGATCCGCCATTCTGGCGTCGTTGCGCACAACAACAGGGGACAAGAATGCTGAAACATTCCTTGCTTTTAGGCATCAGCGGATTGGCATTGGTGGCCTGCGATGTTGCGGAAAAACCCGCCAACGACACGGCCCAGGATCAATCCGAAACGGTCACGGTGGATACGGCGGAAACGACCGCCGATACCGCGGTCAGCGACGACGCCGTGGCCGAAGAGGCCGCCGTCGAGTTGATCCCGCGCGCGGCGATTTTCGGCAATCCTGAGCGCACGCAAGGGCGTATCAGCCCGGACGGCCAATATGTGAGTTGGCTCGCGCCGAAAGACGGGGTGATGAATGTCTGGGTGGCGCCGGCGGCCGATCCTACCGATGCCAAGGTGATCACCAATGACACCTTCCGCGGCATCCGCTCCCATTTCTGGGCTCCGAACAGCGAGTTCGTCTACTACACCCAAGATCAGGGCGGCGATGAGAATTTCCGCGTCTATGCCTCCAATGTGGCGACGGGTGACGTCACGACCCTGACCGACACGCC
>CAZFWG010000019.1:3912-17784 GCA_964522525.1 uncultured Alphaproteobacteria bacterium
AACACTTTCGGCTTCAACGAAGACAACACTCATATGTATGCGGTGGACAGCCGGGGCCGCGACAAGGCCGCGTTGGTCAAGATCAGCGCCGAGGACGGCTCCGTCCAGGTGTTGGCCGAGGGCGATAATGCCGACATCAACGATGTGGTGTTGCACCCCACGACGCATGAAATCCTGGCTTATGCCACGGAATACAAACGTCGGGAATGGACGGCGCTTGACGAGGGCATGACGGAGGATTTGGCGTTCCTCAAATCCGAACTGCCGGGTGATCTCTCCGTTCTATCGGCAACAGATGACGCGAATACGATTGTGGTCTATTCCGATGCCGCTGAGGCGCCGGGGGTGTATTACGTCTATGACCGCACCAGCAAGTCCTTGACCGAGATGTTCTCGACCCGTCCGGATCTGGCGGCCTATGAGCTGCAGCCCATGCAGGCGGTGGAAATTCCCTCCCGCGATGGTCTGACGCTCGTGTCTTATCTCACCTTGCCGCCGGGCAGCGACACGGATGGCGACGGGATCCCGGAAGAGCCTGTGCCCATGGTGCTGGCGGTTCACGGCGGGCCCTGGGCACGGGACAATTACGGCTACAGTTCCTGGCACCAGTGGATGGCCAACCGGGGCTATGCGGTGTTGTCGGTGAATTATCGCGGCTCCACGGGTTTTGGCAAAAACTTCGTCAATGCGGCGGTGAAGGAATTCGCCGGCAAAATGCATGACGATCTGATTGATGGCGTCAATTGGGCCGTAGAACGCGGTGTGGCGGATGCGGACAAAGTTGCCATCGCGGGCGGCTCTTATGGGGGTTATGCCACCCTGATTGGCGTGAGCTTCACACCGGACGCATTTGTTTGCGGTGTCGATATTGTCGGTCCGTCCAGTCTTGTCACCCTTGTGGAGAGTTTTCCGGAATACTGGAAACCTTTCCTGGAAGGCACCTGGTTCAAATATGTCGGCGATCCGTCCAAGCCGGAAGATCGTGAAGACATGCTGGCCCGGTCCGCCATCAGCCGTGTCGACGACATCAAGGTTCCGCTGCTGATTGGTCAGGGTGAAAACGATCCGCGCGTGACCAAGCTGGAATCCGATCAGCTGGTCAAAGTCATGGCGGACAAGGGTCTGCCGGTCACTTATGTGAACTTCCCGGATGAGGGCCATGGCTTTGCGCGCCCCGAAAACCGTTTGGCATTCTATTCGGTGATGGAAGGCTTCCTCGGCACCTGCCTCGGTGGACGCGCGGAAGACTTTGGCACCGCCTTTGAGGGCTCCAGCATCCAAGTGCTGCACGGTGCGGACTATGTGGACGGTCTAGAAGCCGCGCTGCCCATTACCGCCACACCCCAGGACGAGGCTCCTGCGGCGGCAAGTGATGATGAGGCGGCAGTTGATCAGTCATCGGACGACCTATCAACCGAAGAGGGGGGCGAGGGAGACCAGGACCTGGAATAGAGCGATCATGTCCGGCGCATCAGGTGATGCGCCGGCACCGCTGCGGGCGGGCCGAAACTCCCGGGACTGATTGCCCGTTTGAAAGCCGGAGGGATTATCATGCGGATGCGGACATCAATGAGGGCAATGGTGTGGGCCGTGCTGGGCGCGATTTTGTTCAGTGTCCCTGCCCATGCCGAGTCTTCGAATGCCCAATCTTCGAATGCCGAGTCCTCCAGCATCGACTCACCACGCGATATTCACGAGCGCCTGCTTGTTCTTGATTCCCATCTCGATACGCCCGCTCTGTTGGCTGCGCCAGGCTGGGATGTGGCCGAGCGCCACGATCCGCTGCGTGACTATTCCCAGGTCGATCTGCCGCGCATGGTGGAAGGCGGGCTCGACGGCGGGTTCTGGGTCATCTACACGCCCCAGGGGCCGGTGACGCCCGAGGCCTTCATTGACGCACGCGATCACGCTCTGCTCCGCGCCGTTACGATCCGCGAGATGATCGCCAGGCATGATGCATTCGAACTGGCCCTCACGGCTGATGACGCGCAACGCATCGTCGCCGCGGGCCGGCGCCCCACTTATATCAGTGTCGAGAATTCCTACCCCATCGGTGAGGACCTGACACTGATCAATACCTTTTATGAGATGGGTGTGCGGATGATGGGCCCGGTCCATTTCAGTCACAACCAGCTTGCATCCTCGAGCACCGATGCCGAGGACTATCCGGATGGCGGGCTCAGCGATCTCGGCAAGTCCTTTGTGGCGGAGTGCAATCGGCTGGGCATCGTGGTCGATGCGTCCCACGCGTCTGACGCCGCCCTTGATGATATGCTGGCGCTGTCCAAGACACCGATCATTCTGTCTCACTCCGGGCCGGACGGCGTCTTCGACCACCCCCGCAATGTCGATGATGCCCGGTTGAAGCGTCTCGCGGAGACCGGTGGGGTCATTCAAATCAATGCGTTCGGCGCCTATCTGAAGGAATTGCCGCCCGAAACAGAGCGTCGGCAAGCGCTCGGCGCGTTGTTTGCCGCGTTTCGCGCGATGAAAAATCCGTCAGCGGAAGACTACCGCGCCTTTGTCGAGAAGCGCCGTGCGCTGGATGAACAGTTCCCACCGGCTCGGGCCGGCTTCGAGGACTTCATTGCTCATCTCCTGTACGCGCTCGAATTACTGGGTCCCGATCATGTGGGCATCGGCGCCGACTGGGATGGCGGCGGCGGCGTGATCGGCATGGAGGATGTCACCGGGCTGCCGCGCATCACCGAGCGTCTTCTTGCGGAGGGCTATTCGGAGGAAGATCTCGTCAAGATCTGGAGTGGCAATCTCTTGCGTGTGTTGCGTGCCGCCGAGACTTATGCCGCCTCGCAAGCCAGCTCCCCCTGACAGTCCGCCGCGGACCACTTGAGAGGGGGGCGGACCAATCGAAGCTCGATTACAACCTTATTGGATGAATGCGGGCAGGATCCTGTCGGCCGTCATCTGCATGGTGCGGACATCCCGGTCATGGGCCGTGGCCACGACAATCAGATCAAGCTCATCGATCAGTATAATGTACTGGCCACCACCGCCTTGCGCCGATGTGCTGAAATAGCTTTTGTTTCCGGCTTCCAGATCGGCCTGCCACCAGTAATAGCCATAGCCGGCATTCGAGACACTGCCGCCCACAAAGAATATGTCTTCCACGCCGGGGCCACCATCGACAATTCTGTTGACTGATTGGGTCAAGAACGCCGCTGGAACCAGTTGTTCGCCGTCCCATTTGCCCTTGTTCATCGCCAGCAATCCCCATTTCATCATGGCCCGCGATGTCATGCTTGACCCGGACGGCCCGGCCGGAAGGCCACTAACTTCAGTACGCCAACCATAATTGGCGATGCCCATTTTATCGAGCAGTTCTGTCTTGAGAAAATCTTCAGCGGAGCCGGGCACGACGGCGTCAAGGACTTGCATGACCATTGTCGGGTCGATGCCTTGATATTGGAAGCTCTGGGACTTCGAGGTGATCGGTGCACTGTGCTCAAAATAGGCCTGGATCTGCCCCCGACCTTTTAACCGGTTGGCGTTTTTTCTGTACTCTTCCCTTTTGTCGTCGCTGATGCGGATTCCGGAGCGCATGGTCATCGCCTTGTGGAGGGTGACCAAGGCCGCGCCTTCGACAAATCCTGTCGTGTCGAGATCCTCAAAGAAGCCGATCAAAGGTTTGTCCAGATCCGCCATGGCCAGATGGCCCAATTGGATCGCGCGGCCGACCGCCAGGCTTGTATAGGCTTTGGTCACCGAGGCTTGCGGATGAGGCAGGTCAATTCGACCGCGCAAATAGTAGGATTCGAACAGGAGCTTGCCCTTGTGGCTCATCAGCAGGCTGTCGAACCGGCCATGCTCCTTGTCGGCGATCTCCCGCGCCAGCTGGACAATCAGGTCTTTGTCGCCGCCATCGATGCCTAGCGCGCCGACGGAAAGTCCGTCTTTTCTGTCTGCGGGCGATGCATCGATGAAGGCGTGTTCGAGATAGGGCACTTCCCGGAAGGGGAGCGTGGCCTCGGCGGCCGTGGCCTCCGGCGCGGGGCGATCACTGTCTTCCGCGCCGGCGGCGGCAATGCCGGTAAAACCGCTCAACAAGGTGACGGCGACGACACGTTTAAATTTATGACCAAAGGCCATGGGTCCTCCGCTTGTTTTGTTAGCGAGCGCGTTTCCGACAGGCCAGGATTGGCCGGCCACCCGTTGGTGGCACGCTATGTATGTTAGGTGCGAAGGGGGTTTGACGCCAAGCCCTAGGGCCGAGCGGTTTCGCCCCAAGGACTTTGCGGCTCGGTATAGAGCGTCTTAATCTCTATCGGATGAAGCGGCGATATTCCGATATCGTCATGCCGGTCCAGCGCTTGAAGGCGCGGCGGAATGATCGCTCGTCGCTGTATCCCAAAGAGGAAAGGAGATTCTTGACACTGATCTTATCGTCACAAGACAGGAGCTGGAGCGTCGTTTCGGCGCGCGACTGGTCGATCATGTCCCTCAGCGTCTTGCCCTGGGCATGCGCCAGTCTTTGCGCTGTCCGCACGCTCATATGGGCATCCGACGCAATCGACGTGATGGAATAGTCTCCACGCCGGCCGCAATTGCTGATCGCCCGTTGCAGTTTCAGGAGGCTCTCGGAGTGTTCAACCAGCTTCCAATAGCTGCGCAGTTCCTGAAAGTACCGCACCGCACTGAAATACAGCGCAGGACTGGGGCATTGGTTCTGTATGTTGAGGAGTTCCCTTTTGAAAAAGAGGGCATTCCCCTTGCCGCTGCCTTCAAATTTCACGGGCGCGGAGTAGAACATGTCATAGCCCGTCTTCGGGCCGTTGGACGAGTATCCCAGGATGACGCCCGAAAGTGTGGCTTCGACCCCGACAAAGTCTTTGATCAGCCCCCAGACTTGTCCCAGACAGATTTCATTGTTCTGGCCGTTGTCCATCCAATCGAGGGGATGGTGAAGGATGAAGGCGGCTGTGGGGCTGCTCTCATCAAGGGTCATGGTCAGGCGATCCGCCACCAATTGGGCATTGTCCGCAATCAGGCGCAAGGCACCGCGGAGGTCACCGGCCGCCCGGGCCGCGTCACCCAGGCCGGGAAAAGCCGCCACGACCCGCGATTTGGCCTTTTCCAGGGTCAGATTTCCGTCGGGAAACTGCGCTGCAAGGGTGCGCCAGATCTTGGTTGGTGTATCATCGGGCAGCCGCTGCGTCCCATTAAGCAGAACCGGAATGGATTGACCCGTCGCGCTTTCCAGCAGCTCGGGAGAGAGGCCCCGCGACAACGCGAATGTCACCGCTTCCGTCACGAGGCTCGGCGCCACCAGATGGGGACTGATCGGGGCACCCGGAGATGTCGCCGAGGGATCTAAAGTCATGCTCGTGCCCTACTCCTGACAGGCGAGAGATCCAATCCTTTCGTACTAGTATTGCTTTGGATGTTAGTGGGCGTCCTCTGTCGGCGACAGGACATTTGCTGCCAAAAATGGCCGATTGCGCCATTTGTGGTCCGGTGAAGGGCCTGCGATGGCCGATTGGCGCGAATTGCTCTCCCCGCGCGCATCAAAGGGGCCTAGTCCTGGAGACATCGACGTCTTGATGAACCAGGAGGCAGGGGGCCTTGAGCACGCTTCAGATGCCGGCCGCGCGCGAATACGGATGGGACCTCAGGTCCACGTCCTCCTCGCATTTCGAGATCTATCAGCGCAACAACGGCCAGTTCTGCGTTGTGCTAAACCATGCGCTCCTGCGCGGCGTTCGCGCGGAGATGCTTCATTGGTGGTTTCTCAACTTTCCCAACCTGCGCGTCAAACTCATTGATATTCCAGGCTATGAGAGGACGCGCGTGCCCGCCTATCTTCTGTGGCATCCGATCGACCACTACAACGCAACGCTTTCGGGCACGCTCGGGCCGAACAATACGGCGCGCCAAGGCGCTTCCATCCTTATTCAAGAGGCCATGCAATATGACCGGTTCGGCTGGAAATACCCGGTCGATACCAAGGTCAAAATCTTCTATGTGGGATCGGATGGCTGGGCCATGGGCCGCACGCTTCCCCTGTTCGGGCCGGTCATGATGCTGCGTATCCATTTCAAGGATATCACGGAGAACGGCCAGCATATCGGCGTCCACTATCACTATGAGGTCGTGATCGGCGTAAGCGCCGACAACATGATCGCTCGCCAGATCAACAAGCGCATATCCGCCGAATATGGGCCGGAATTCTTCGATGCCTGGCACCGCCACAACGTGATCGAAGTGGGCGTTTTCGAGAACTTTCTACGCCCTCTGTTTGCACAGAAGGATGACCTCAACGCCCTCGAGTTCCGCCGCGAAATGGACGCAAAGCCTGACATCGTGGCGCCGCTGGTCGGCTACGACAGGGCCCTTTTCGAGGAGCGTTTGGCCGGTTTTAAGAACGCGGCCAATCCCTATCACCATCAAGCCTTTGACAGGCCGAGCTTTCTTTGAAGAAGGGGCGGGAAAAGGCAGCGCGCGAGGCCCTTGGGGCAGGGAGCAAACCGATTTATATTGGCGTTGCTCTGGTTTGTTCTCCGCTCTCTAACGGGGTGCCGGAAAATGCGCTCTCCAGCAAGACCCCAGCGAAGCCTGATCTGGTTTCCCAACAAGAACCAGATTTTTGCCATGTCGTCCGTGGCCCTGACCCGCTCCGACCTCCCCGTGAGCCGGCTTCGGCGCGAGGCCATGGGCGCGGAAATTCTGTTTGAGGACGGATCCAGCGCCACGATCACCGGTATTGAGGGGCAGGCAGACAAAAGTGCCAAAGGCGTTGTGGCCCTGCTCCGGCTCATCTGGCCGCTCTATGTTCTGGAGACAGAGCTTGAATGGCGCCATCCGTCCCTGTCCGAATTCAAGAGCCGGTTCAGCGCGCTTGTCTTGAAGGCGGAGCCTGAAAACCTGATGGAAGTCGATGAGGATACGGAAACGGTTACCTTCGACCGGGAGGTCTTTCGTGAAAGGCTCGACAGGGCACAGTCGAGCCGGGAAGTGTTCGACTCGGTTCCGATTGCCCGGCCCGACCATGCGCTGGACCTTCTGTAGCCGGTTGGTCGTTGCGGCCGAAGGGGGCGGGCGAGGGGGAGTGTCTCCAGCCCAGAAGTCGGCCCCGAATGATCCGTTGCTATTGCTCATGATGTTCAGGCGCCACCATGGTTGAGTTTCTTTCCGCACTCGTCGTGTTTGCCCTGGCCCATATGGTTCCGTCACGCCCCGGCATTCGGGCCCGTTTGACCGGCATGCTGGGTGAGGGGCTCTATCTTGCCCTCTATGTGGCGGTATCCCTTGTCCTGATGATCTGGGTGATCAGCGCCGCCGGTCGGGCGCCGGCCGTGTTCCTGTGGACCGCGCCGGTCTGGACCTTCTGGCTGCCAGTCATTGTGATGCCCGTCGCCTTCATCCTGGTGGCGGCGGGTCTCCTGGAGCCCAATCCCCTGTCGGTCAGCGTGAACCGTCAGGCCTTTGATGCCCGCCGCCCCGGCATTGTCGGCCTCACCCGTCACCCGGTGCTCTGGGGCTTCGGCCTGTGGGGTCTTTCCCACATCCCGGTGAACGGGCTGCTCGTCCATTTCATTCTGTTCGGCGGCGTGACCCTTCTGTCTTTCATGGGGATGAGGATCGTCGACAAGAAGCGTCAGCGCGTTCTGGGCGGGGAGACTTGGTATCAATTGGAGAGTGGCCGTCGCGCGCGCACGCTTAGTCGGATACTCACGACTCGGACCTTGGCGGGTGTCGTCGTCGGCCTGGCGCTCACGGGCTTCTTTCTTCTCTATGCCCACCAAGCCTGGATCGGTGTCTCCCCCGTGATCGCGCTCTAGGGAGCGTTTTCAGCCGGATCCGACGGACGCTCCGCAATGAAGGCAATATGGCCTGAGAATCTGAGCCTGAGATAGTTCAGGCGGCGGGCATCCCAGCCGCGCAAGGATGCCATCAAACCGAAGGCAGGATAAGCGAGCTCAAAACCACTGATGCGGCGCATGGTCAGTTGCCGGACGATGAGGCTCACGCCTTCCGGTCCTGGCCGCATGGCGCGGAGCGCAAAGCCATTATCCGTAAGCAGTCGATATAGCCCGTAAGGTGTGTAGTTGAAAATGGAGAAGGAGTGATAGGGCTCAAGATTAGACAGGGAGCCGACGAATTTCCCGCCGGGTCTCAAGACCCGGTGAAGCTCCGCAACCACCCGATCCGGGTGGCGCACATGCTCGAGCACCTGCCGGCTATAGACGATATCGAAGCTGTGGTCAGGAAACGGCAGGGTGGTGCCGTCATAGGTATGGAACGCACCGTCTTGCCGGCTTCTCGTCGCCACTTCCGGCGAATGCTCAATATCGATGCCGGTATACTGGGCATTCGCGAACGTCGACTTTACGCTGTCGATCCCGTCGCCCGATCCACATCCGAAATCCAGGATGCGGCAGGGCCCAGGGCCATGACTTTTCGCGATTTCGTTGAGCATGTCGGGTGCCGACATGCGACGGGCATGGTCCGCTGGGATGGATGAAGCGATCTCAGAAAATTCCGGGCCGAGCATTGTTTTTGTCTCCTAGGAATGACCAAGTCTCCGGTGGCCCGCGAAAACGGCGGCCGCACCCAAAAGAGCGAGAGCATGGTTCAGGGCGACGGCCAGGAAGGCTTCGGCAGGCGGTGCATCGATAAGCACAGCCATGCTGGCCGCGATCGCTTCATTGATCCCGAAGCCTCCAGGAATGATGCCGACAGTTGACCCGAGTGTCGTCGCGGCAATGTAGAGGATGACCTCGGCCCAATCATGGGGCAGCCCTAAAGCTGCAAAGCTTGCCGCAAGACGAAGAATACTGATGAACAAGGCTACAAGTCGCACAGCGACCATGGCCATCAGCATGCCCAATGATGTTTCCCGCCCGACAAGGCCAAGCGCACCAAGCGCGGCAAGGCCTGCGATCACGGAAATGATCAGTCCATAGCTCAAACCGAATGACGTAAGGGCAAGAGCGGAAATGGCGACCGTCATCGACAGGGTCAAGACAGCCGTGAGGGTCACCATCCGGGCGCTTGCCGCCAGACTGGCACCCGCCGTCACCAGGGCGTGTCCCCGCACGAGCGCGCCACCGGGCACGGGTAGAAGCTCCGCAACATAGGCCGTCGCGGTGACGACCGAAGCGCGCCCAAGACCGATGGTCAAACCTATGGCTTGGGCCGTGATGCGCAAGGACAGGGCGGCACAAAAGAGCGAGAGGGGCGTCAACAGACAGAGGTTGATCAACAGCGGCCAGGGCGAAAGCTGATCGGGCCGGAGATCAAGAGCGGCAATGGACCAAAGGGATCCGCCAATCAGAAGCAGGATGCCGCAGATTTTCAGGCTCGCCCGTATCGCGGCCGAACGGACACGGAATGTCGCGTGGCGGACCATTTTCGCGATGGCTTGGGTGTCCATCATCAATGCTGCAAAGTGAAATTGGACATCGTGGCATCTGTCCGTGTTTCACTGTCCTGAATGCCAAGGCCATAGGCCGCCAACGTATCTGCTGCGACACGTTCCCAGGTATAGAAATCCTTGGTGATTGCCGTGGCCTTTCTTGTGAAGCCCTGACGCTCCGTGTCCGACCAGGAGGCTATCTCGCGAATCCGGGCCTCCCAGGTGGATGCATCCCCTGACGGCAGCAGAAAGCCCGTCTGGTCATCAAGGACCGCTTCTCTCAACCCGCTGTGATCGGCGGCCAAGACCACACCGCCCGCCGCCGCGGCCTCTGTCGCGACCAACCCGAAGCCCTCGAACTCTCCTTCGGCCACGTCTATGTTCGGTACAATGACACAAAGCGCTTCCGCATAGCGACGGGTGAGTTCTTCCCGATCCAGGCGCCCCAGCAGGGTGACCCGCTCATCATCCAGGGCCTTGGCTTCGGACGCATCCCAAACCGTCCCCGCCACATCCACCCCAATGCTTGCCGGCAAGCGGGGGAGGACCTCCTGTACAAACCACGCCAACCCTTTTCTTTTCACAAGGCGACCCGAAAACAGCAATCGGTTGGAGCCCTGGTACCCGTTCGTACATTGAATATCCGATGCAAGGGGAATGATCTGGACATGGCGAAAGCCGTATCGCCCGGTCTCTTGGGCTGTTGTCGCGGAGTTGGCGAGAACGAGAGCGTTTTTCAGAAGAAACCCGCCCGCTCTCAGATAGAGACCATAGAGGGTCCCCTTGAGGCCGCCCCGGCGGGGATAGGACACATCGGTGCCATGGGCTGAGAGAACAATGCGTGTCTTGGGCGCCCGCATTCTGGCGCTCAATGCCAAGGGCCAGATCGACATGTCGCCGAAATGGAAGACGACGGCCTCGGAGCGTTGAACGAGAAGCCGATATGCCGTGGAGAGACCAAACCGAAGATGTGCCCATAAGCCTGGCCGCTGTCCGTTGGGCAATCCGGGAAGGACAATTCTCTCTACGGAACAAAGGGCGGCCAACTCTTCCGACAGACGCAGACAATAAGTCTCCATGCCGCCCATGGCGGGTGGCCACTTTCGCGTGACGAAACAGATGGCGGGCTTATCGCTCATGGCTCAACAGGGCCCTGGGTCGGACGGCAAAACGGGGGAACGCGGCCAGAATATTGGCTGCGGCGGCGCCCAAGCAAGCTTTTGGGCCTTTGGGGCCAGATCGACGGCGGTCCCACCGGGCCCCTCCGACCGACCCGGTCCCTTTTCATCCAAGGCGGCGGAATCGGGACCCCATCGCTGCCAAGCACGAAGAGCAATGCGCGACATGAACCCCACAATCCGGCCCGGGGGCAGCGCGGGATGTCGCGATCAACTTTGGGGGCTGGCGATGGCTGCATGGAGGGGCCTTTACCTTCCCATCAGATCCAATCCATAGGGTGACAGGCGTTCTCGATTGTCTCTTGCCGACTCTATCAGAAATTGCTTTGCGGGGTCTTCCAAGCCCGCCGACCGTGTTCACGGCCCGCGCCAGGTTCGGCAGGTCTTGAGCCAGCCTAATTGTGCGGTGGGTGAGGTTTCCGATATAGGGTGGGGTCAAAGCGCGTGCCGGAGCACGCTGTCCAGGCGGTTGATGGGCCCATGAAACTGATCATTCAACTTCCCTGCCACAATGAGGAGGCGCAGCTGCCGGAAACGCTGCGCGCCCTGCCGCGGGCCGTGGAGGGGTTCGATGCCGTCGAGTGGCTCGTCATTGATGACGGCTCGTCGGATCAGACGGTGGATGTGGCCCGCGAACTCGGTGTCGATCACATCCTCAAGCTTGAGCACAATCAGGGGCTGGCCGTGGCCTTCATGCGAGGCCTCGAGGCGTCCCTCAAGCTCGGCGCGGACGTGATCGTCAACACGGATGGCGACAACCAGTATCAGGCCCGCTACATCCCGGCCTTGACCAAACCGATCCTTGAGGGGCGGGCCCAAATGGTGGTCGGCGCCCGGCCCATCGCCGACGTCGCGCATTTTTCGCCTCTGAAGCGGATGCTTCAGCATCTGGGCAGTTGGATCGTTCGGCAGGTGAGCGCGACCGACATCGACGATGCTCCGAGCGGTTTCCGCGCCATTCACAAGGACACGGCCACCAAGCTCTATGTCTTCAATCCCTACACATACACGATTGAGACCATCATTCAGGCCGGGCACCAGGGGATCCCCGTCCTCTCGGTGCCGGTCGACATTAATCCGCCCACGCGTGAATCGCGTTTGATCAGATCACTGCCGCAATATCTGTGGCGATCGGCGAAGACCATTTTCCGCATCTCGGTGCTCTACAAGCCGCTCAAGGTGTTCTCGATCCTCGCCTTCCTGGTGGCCTTGCCGGGTGTTCTGGCGTTTCTGCGCTTCCTCGTGTTCTATTTCTCCGGCGACAGCTCGGGCAAGATCCAGTCCCTCGTCATCGGCGCCACGCTGATCGCGGTGGGCGTCGCCATCTTCATTGGCGGCCTGCTTGCCGATCTGGTGGCGGCAAATCGCGCCCTTCTGGCTGAGATTCGCGCGCGCCAGTTGCGGGCGGAGATCGAGACCGCCCACAGGGAAACCGAGCTTTGACGACAGGCGACCCCCATTCTTCCCCCCTGTTTCTCCGGGTCGCTGCCGTCCTCATTCTTGTTGCCGCGATGCTCGTCTCCGACGGTTTTTTCAGCATCGACGAGGCCGTCTATTTCCTGGGCAGCCATGCCCTGGCCACCCAGGGCAATTTCGTTATCGAAAACGGCTATGAGACCTATGGCGCGGAGGTGCTGAAAATCTGGCTTCTGGTCGCGGGGCCCGATGGGCTGGTGCCCCAATATCCGATCGGGCCGATGGTCATCGGAGCGCCCTTTATCGGCCTGTTGGGCGCGCGCGCGTTCATCATCGGGAATGCCCTCGCGGTCGCGGGTCTGCTTTTTGTCACCCATGAACTGGCCCGAAAGCTCTATGGGGACGAAAAGACCGCCCTTTCATCCGTGTTTCTTCTCGTGTTCGGCACGTTCACCCTCGAATACGCCTTCGGCATCTGGCCCCACGGCTGGAGCATGCTGGCCGTCGCCACGGCGCTTCTGTTCACGCTCAGGGCCTTGGACAGCGTAGGCCGCGCGCATGTCTTCAACACCTTGGCAGCCGGGTTTGTCATTGGTGTCGGCATTTTGTTCCGTATCGATACATTCCTGATTGTGCCTGTCATTGCCATCATCGTCATTTTGTATGCCCGCAAACCCTTTCAAACGGGCTTTTGGGGCCTCGCGGGCATGGCGCCGGGCCTGGGCATCCTGCTTTTGAGCAACTGGTCGAAATTCGGTCTGATCAACCCGCTTTCCTACGGCGCGGAGGATGGAGATACGCTGCGACCGTCCGGCTATCTGATCGCTGCGGGTGTCATCGGCGCGGTCGGCCTTTTCTGTCTTGCGAGCCGATATGTGCCGGCAGGGAAGGGCCGACACTATGCCCTGATTGCCATGGCGTCCCTTTTTGTCCTGTGTTCGGCGGCCCTCGCGGATTTGCGTGATTTCTGGTTTTCCTACTTTCGCGGTTTCTACGTCCTGTTCCTGGACATCACGCCCATCCGTGATCCGCGCCCGGAGGTGGCCCAGCAGCCGGACGGCACCGTCTTGTTCTTTGGACTGAGCAAGGCCGCCTTGTTTCAGAGCCTGCCGTGGCTGGGCATTGTGGCCGCGGCCTGGGCGCGGCCGATGACCGTCCAGGAAAAGCGGAGTATCGTCATTGTGGCGGTCACCGTCCTGTTCTGGACCCTGCCATTCGTGATCAGGGAGTGGCACGGCGGCCTCGGCAATAATCTGCGGTATTTTCTGCCGATCCTGCCTCTGTTGTGCATCCTCGCAGCCCATGTGTGGTGTACGGTCTTTGACGGCTTTGTCTGCAGCCGCAAAGCGATCTTGAGGATGGTGATCGGGGGCATGGCCTTCGCCGTCCTGGCCATGGTGGTCCTGCCGTCCGGTTTCGTCGGCGTTCAACAAAAGCTGACGACCTTCATCTTTTTGGGGATGGTCCTTCTGTCCTCGACCCTTTATCTGCCTGGAATGCTGAAGCTGGTCGCGGTGCCGCTCGTCAGATACGCCTTTGTCGCCTGTGTAGGGGTGTCGCTTCTGATGTTCGCGGTGAGCAATCTCGCGGTTTCCCAGACTCACCGTGCTACGAATGCCGAAATCGCGCGCACTGTCGAAAAGCTTGAAGGCAAGGTGCTTGCCTTCGGTCCTCCCGAGTTCTTTGTGCCGCTTCTGCTGCGGACCGATGGGTTGGTCGGTCTTTCCCGGGATATCCAGGCCCCGGACATTCATACGTTTTTCAAGGCAGCGGTTGCGGATGGATACAGATTATTGCTGACGGAAGGGCAGGCCCTGCAGCTTACCCATCTGGACAAGGATTTTCAGATGGGCGAGGAATTTCTCGAAATCAACACCATCAAGATTCTTGAGATCAATGTTCGCG
>CAZFWG010000019.1:17884-29137 GCA_964522525.1 uncultured Alphaproteobacteria bacterium
GGCGGGATGCGGAGCGTCTGGCCCGGATAGATCTTGTCCGGATCGGAAAGCATGGGCTTGTTGGCCTCGAAGATGACCGGATATTTGTTGGCATCGCCGTATTGGTCCTTGGCGATCTTGGACAAGGTGTCGCCGCTCTCGACCGTGTAGAACTTGGCTTGCGTACCGGTTTCCTGGATCTCGAGCTGGGATTCGACTTCGCCGATGCCCGGCGTGTTGCCCGCCGCGATGATCGCCTTTTCAGCCTCGGCCTGGTTCTTGGCGGTGCCCTTCATGACGACTTTGCCGTCTTGTTCCTCAACTTGGAGGTCTTCCACCCCTGTTTGCTGGCCCTGGATGCGGTCCATGATGCCTTCCGCCATGTTGCCAAAGGATTGGCTCAAGGCCTCACCGGCATCTTTCACGAATTTGAACAGCATGGTCTGGCTCCTTTTTCTGCGATTGATGGTGTGGAAAGGCGGCGGATGGGCCCCTGATGTGCCATCCAAGGGTGTTGATCGCAAAGAAGAGTGCGGTTTCTGGCCGCTTCTGGTGCGAAGGACACTAGGCCCGGGGCCTGTCGAGCGCAAGATTGGGGACAAAACCGGCCCCATGCGGGGTCCCTGCGTCGTCTTTTCTACCTCTTGGGCAAATTTGCCCTTCTTGAAGAGCAGCGCCGTTCCGGCCCCTGGGCAAGGGGCGACGCCCGGCGTAGGGTGAAGCAGGGGGAATGTCGGGAGAGACGCCCGTTGAGGGCCCACCGATCGGCTGTCTTCGGGGTTGGGCCTGTGTATCGGGCCTGGGGCGCTCCATCGTCCGCTCCATGATCATTGTCCAGGGGCGGGGGAGGGCATGGTCGCCTTTGGAGGCGCTCCTGGCACCGATGAGGTACCCCCCGCGTCTTCTTGTGCCGTGGACCTTTGGCTTGTCGTGGAGAGGGCTAAAACACTCGACGGCCCTCCATGATCGACGTAGTCTCCAGGCCATGCATTTCGTCACGTTTCCATCCGTCCGTAGACACGGGATGTGACGTGCCCGTGATGTTGCACCGCATCATCACGGCAAGGACGGCATCGGCGACACAATCCGAAAGGGATCCACATGCCCGAGACCATTTTGATCGAGCGGGAAGACCGCGTGGTAACCATCCGTCTCAATCGGCCTGAGGCGCTGAACGCCCTCAATTCCCAGGTCATGGCGGAAATGGTTGAGGCCATGGCGCCGCTCGACCGGGATCCCGACGTCGGGTGTTTCGTGGTGACCGGCTCGGAGCGGGCCTTCGCGGCCGGGGCCGACATCAAGGAGATGCAGCCCAAATCCTATATGGACATGTTCCACGAGGATTTCTTCGCGGGCTGGGACGGCTTTGCGGCCCTCCGTACGCCCCGGATCGCGGCCGTATCGGGGTTTGCCCTCGGCGGCGGATGCGAACTCGCCATGATGTGCGACATGATTTTCGCCGCCGACACGGCCAAATTCGGTCAGCCCGAAATCAAGCTTGGGGTCATGCCTGGCATGGGCGGATCCCAGAGGCTCACCAAACTGGTGGGCAAGGCGAAGGCCATGGATCTGATCCTCACGGGCCGGATGATGGACGCGGAGGAGGCCGAGCGCTCAGGCCTGGTCTCGCGGGTCGTGCCGGCCGACAAGCTGATGGCGGAAGCCCTGGAGGCGGCCCGCATCGTGGCGTCTTACGGCAAGGCGTCGACCATGGTGGCACGGGAAGCGGTGGACCGGGCGCTCGAGACCGGCTTGCGGGATGGCATCCTGTTTGAACGCCGGACCTTCCATGCCCTCTTCGCCACGGAAGACCAGAAAGAGGGCATGAGCGCCTTTGTCGACAAGCGCGCGCCCGACTTCAAGGGCCGGTGATACAGGAGGAGAATGGCGTTATGGAACCGACGATGAAGGGCAATCCCCTGACGCTCCATGTTCCCGAACCGGAAGTCAGGCCCGGCGACACACCCGATTTTTCCAATGTGAAGATCCCCCAGGCCGGCACCGTGCGCCGCCCGGAGGTCGATACCTCGCCCCAGGACATCATGGATCTGGCCTTTTCCATCATCCGTGTCCTGAACCGCAAGGGGGAGGCCGTTGGGCCGTGGGCGGAACGTTTGACCAACGAGCAGCTCATCACCGGTCTGCGGGACATGATGACCTTGCGCATCTATGACGCGCGCATGTTGATGGCCCAACGTCAGGGCAAGACATCGTTCTACATGCAGCATCTGGGCGAGGAGGCGATCTCCTGCGCGTTCCAGAAAGCGCTGCAGCCGGGGGACATGAATTTCCCCACCTATCGGCAGGCCGGGCTTCTGATCGCCAATGACTACCCGCTCGTCACCATGATGAACCAGATCTATTCCAACGAGGAAGATCCCATGCGGGGCCGTCAGCTCCCGGTCATGTATTCCTCCAAGGAACACGGCTTCTTTTCGATTTCCGGCAATCTGGCCACCCAATTCATCCAGGCCGTCGGTTGGGCCATGGCCTCGGCCATCAAGAACGACACCAAGATCGCCGTGGGCTGGATCGGCGACGGCTCGACCGCGGAATCGGATTTTCACTCCGCCCTTGTCTTTGCCTCCACCTACAAGGCGCCGGTGGTGCTCAATATCGTCAATAATCAGTGGGCGATCTCGACCTTTCAGGGCATCGCCCGGGGCGGTTCGGGCACTTTCGCCGCGCGGGGGCTCGGTTTCGGGATCCCGGCCCTGCGCGTCGATGGGAACGACTATCTGGCGGTCTATGCCGCCGCCGAATGGGCGGCCGAGCGGGCGCGGCGCAATCTCGGACCCACGATCATCGAATATGTCACCTATCGGGTGGGCGCCCATTCGACCTCCGATGATCCGTCGGCCTATCGCCCGAAGGAGGAGAGCGACTGCTGGCCCCTCGGTGATCCGGTCGAACGGCTCAAGAACCACCTGATTGTGAAAGGGGTGTGGTCGGAACAACGCCATGCCCAAACGGAAGCGGAAATGCAGGACACGGTGCTGAAGGCCCAGAAGGAGGCGGAAAGCCACGGCACACTCCATGCCGGCGGCAAGCCGTCGGCCCGGGACATGTTCGAGGATGTCTATGCGGTGATGCCGCCCCATCTGAGGCGCCAGCGCCAGCAGGCGGGAGTATAAGCCATGCCCAGAATGACCATGATCGAGGCCATTCGCAGCGCCATGGACGTGGCCATGGAGCGCGACGACAATGTGGTGGTGTTCGGCGAGGATGTGGGCTATTTCGGCGGCGTCTTCCGCTGCACCCAGGGCCTTCAGCGCAAATACGGTCCGACCCGGTGTTTCGACGCGCCGATCAGCGAGCTGGGCATCGTCGGCGCGGCTGTGGGCATGGCCTCCTATGGGCTGCGTCCTTGCGTTGAAGTTCAGTTCGCCGATTATGTCTATCCCGCCTATGACCAGATCGTGTCAGAAGCGGCGCGGCTGCGCTATCGTTCGGCCGGTGACTTTACCGCTCCTTTGACCATCCGCATGCCGACGGGCGGCGGGATCTTCGGCGGTCAGACCCACTCCCAAAGCCCGGAGGCCGTGTTCACCCATGTCTGTGGGCTGAAGACCGTGGTGCCGTCCAACCCTTACGATGCCAAGGGCCTGCTCATCGCGGCGATCGAAGAGGATGATCCGGTGATCGTGCTCGAACCCAAACGCCTCTATAACGGCCCGTTCGACGGCCACCATGACCGCCCCGTGACGCCCTGGTCCAAGCACGAATTGGGCGAGGTGCCGGAGGGCTACTATCGCATTCCCTTGGGCGAAGCGGTCGTGCGCCGGGAAGGCAAGGACGTCACGGTACTCTCCTATGGCACCATGGTGCATGTCGCCGTCGCGGCGGCGGAGGAGACCGGGATCGATGCGGAAGTCATCGATCTGCGGACCCTTGTTCCATACGACCTCGATGCCATCATGGCATCGGTCAAAAAGACCGGGCGCTGTGTGATTGTCCATGAAGCGACACTGACATCCGGCTTCGGGAGCGAGTTGTCCGCCCTGGTGCAGGAACAGTGTTTTTATCATCTGGAGGCACCGATCGGCCGGGTCGCGGGGTGGGATACGCCTTACCCCCATGCCCAGGAATGGGACTATTTTCCGGGACCCGCCCGTGTCGGTCAGGCCCTGATCGATGTGATGGAGGCGTGAGATGGGCATTTTTGTCATCAAGCTGCCGGATGTGGGCGAGGGGGTCGCGGAGGCCGAACTCGTCGAGTGGAATATTTCCGTGGGCGCCCTTGTCCGGGAGGACGAGGTGCTGGCCGGCGTCATGACCGACAAGGCGACCGTCGAAATTCCGTCCCCGGTGGAGGGCAAGGTGGTCTGGCTCGGCGGCGAGGTGGGCGACGTGATCGCCGTGGGGTCTCCCATCGTGCGTCTCGAGGTTGCCGGTGAGGGCAACGAGTCGGAAGAGGTACCGGAGATCGATGTCGCTCCGGCCTCGGATCAAAGCGAGGCCCCGGCCATGGCGGCGTCCCAGGCGCCCGAGGCGGCGGGTTCCTCGCTCCGGGAGCCCGAACCCACGCCGGCGCCTTCCATGGCCCTGTCAAAACCGCGCCATACGGCCCCGGTCACCGTTCCCCCTCGGATGACCGTGGGATCCTTGCGGGCCGAAGGGGAAAAGCCGCTGGCCTCGCCTGCGGTGCGCAAACGCGCGCTTGAGGCGGGTGTTGACTTGCGCCAACTCCGGGGCACGGGCCCGGCGGGGCGCATCACCCATGACGATCTCGACGGTTGGATCCAACAGGGCGGGCCGGTGAGTGCCGGACCGGGCCGGGTTGCCGACATGTCGGTGCAGGAGATCAAGGTCGTGGGCCTGCGCCGGCGCATTGCCGAGAAGATGGCCATCGCCAAGTCCCGCATTCCCCACATCACCTATGTGGATGAGGTGGATATGACGGCGCTGGAGGAGTTGCGCGGCACCCTGAACAAGGAGCGGGCGGCCGAGCAGCCGAAACTGACCCTTCTGCCGTTCCTCATGAAGGCCATGGCCCGCGCCATCCAGGCGCAACCCCAGATGAACGCGGTGTTCGACGACCAGGCTGGCGTCATTCATCAGTTCGGGGGCATCCATATGGGCATCGCCACCCAGACCCCGAGCGGCCTTGTCGTGCCCGTGGTGCGCCATGTGGAGGCCCAGGATATCTGGGCCTGCGCGGGCGAGTTGAACCGGCTCGCCGAAGCGGCGCGCAACGGTACGGCGACACGGGAAGAACTGGCCGGTTCGACCATCACCATCACCTCTCTCGGGACGCTTGGCGGTTTGGTCACGACGCCGGTCATCAATCATCCGGAAGTGGCCATTATCGGCGTCAACAAGATGCAGGTGCGCCCCGTATGGGACGGGGTCCAGTTCATTCCCAAACGGATGATGAACCTGTCGTCGAGTTTCGACCATCGGGTCATCGATGGCTGGGACGCGGCGGTCTTCATCCAGACCATCAAGGGTCTCCTCGAGACACCGGCCCGCATTTTCATGGAGGCATAAGCCATGAAGGAAATGTCCTGTAAGCTTCTGGTGATCGGCGCGGGCCCTGGCGGATATGTCTGCGCGATCCGGGCCGGTCAATTGGGCGTTGATACAGTGATTGTCGAGGCCGGGCGCCCCGGCGGTACCTGCCTCAATGTGGGCTGCATTCCCTCGAAGGCCATGATCCACGCGGCGGAAGAATTCGCCAAGGCGCGCGATTTTGCCAGCGGCGCCAGCCCCCTCGGCATCACGGCCGGCCCCCCGCGCCTCGACCTGGCCAAGACCGTCGCCTGGAAAGACGGCATTGTGGGCAAGCTGAATTTCGGGGTCTCGGCCCTGTTGAAGAAGGCCCATGTGAAAATCGTCGAAGGGCACGCCCGGTTCCGGGACGGGCGCACCGTTGTCGTCGAAACCGCGATGGGTGAACAGATCATCCGGGCCGAAACCGTGGTAGTCGCGACCGGATCCGGCTCTGTGGAACTGCCGTTCCTGCCCTTTGGGGGGCCTGTGATTTCATCGACGGACGCTCTTGCCCTTCAGACGGTGCCTCAGAAACTTGTCGTCGTCGGCGCCGGCTATATCGGGCTTGAGCTCGGCACCGCCTTCGCCAAGCTCGGCTCGGACGTCACCGTGGTCGAGGCCCTGGATCGCATTCTGCCCCAATATGACAGCGAACTGACAAGGCCCGTTGCACGCCATCTGGCGGAACTTGGCGTGACCGTTCATCTCCAGGCCAAGGCAAGGGGCCTTGATACCGCCGGAACGTCCCTGATCGTTGAAATGGCCGACGGCACGGAGCAGCGGCTTGCGGCGGACAAGGTGCTCGTCACCGTGGGGCGTCGTCCGATAACGGATGGCTGGGGGATCGAGGAGCTGGCCCTCGACATGGACGGCAAATTCATCCGGGTCGATGACCAATGCCGGACCTCCATGCGCGGGATTCATGCCATCGGCGATGTGACGGGGGAACCGATGCTCGCCCATCGCGCCATGGCGCAAGGGGAAATGGTGGCCGAGATCGTGGCGGGTCACAAACGGGTCTGGGACAAGCAAGCCATTCCCGCCGTCTGTTTCACCGATCCGGAGATCGTCTCCTGTGGTCTGTCCCCGGACGAAGCGCGGGCGACGGGTCGGGACATCAAGGTCAGTCAGTTTCCCTTCCAGGCCAATGGCCGGGCCATGACCATGGAACACGAGGACGGCTTCGTGCGGATCGTCGCGCGGGCGGACAACCATGTTGTGTTGGGCCTGCACGCGGTCGGCGCCGGCGTGTCGGAACTGTCCGCCAGTTTCAGCCTGGCCATCGAAATGGGGGCGCGGCTCGAAGATGTGGCCGCCACCGTCCACGCTCACCCGACTCAGTCGGAAGCCCTGCAGGAGAGCGCCCTGCGTGCCCTGGGCCAGGCGCTCCATGTGTAAGGTATAGCGGACATCGCGCCCCACGATCTCCGGCTCGGGCAGGGCCGGCACGCCCGTCCGGTGGCCCTGGGACGGCCCATGGTCCCCGCGCCTTTCCCGCGTTATGCTTTGGTCATAACAACATGTCAGGGAGGAGGCCGTCATGAACGCCGGAGACCAGATACCGGACCCGTGGTCCTTGCCGCTGGAAACCCTTGATGTTTCCAAGGCCGCACTGTTCCAGCAGAATCGGCACGGGGAGTATTTCCGCCGTCTGCGCCAGGAAGATCCGGTCCATTATTGTCCCGACAGCGATTTCGGCCCCTATTGGTCGATCACCAAATTCAACGACATCGTGGCGGTCGACACGAACCACAGCGTGTTCTCCTCCCACCGGGATATCGTCATCGGCGATCAGCTCGATGAATTCTATGTGCCCATGTTCATCGCCCAGGATCCCCCGGTCCATGATCTTCAGCGCAAGGCCGCCCAGCCGGCCGTGGCCCCGTCACAGCTCCTGGAACTTGAAGGGCTGATCCGCCAGCGGGTCGGGACCATTCTCGACAGCGTGCCCCTTCGTGAGCGGATCAATTGGGTCGACCATGTCTCCATCGAGCTGACGACCCAGATGTTGGCGACCCTGTTCGACTTTCCCTTCGAAGACCGGCATCTGCTGCCCTATTGGTCCGATGCCTCGACCAATGTGCCAAGCGTGGGCGCCCCCGGCTCGGACTTCGCAGAACGGGACCGTATCCTCCAGGCCTGTCTGGAATATTTCACGAGGCTCTGGCAGGAACGGGCGTCCCAGCCGCCGAAATTCGATTTCATCTCGCTCCTTGCCCATAATCCTTACACCAAGGATATGATCCAGAACCCTTATGAGTTCCTGGGCAATCTCATCCTGCTGATCGTCGGGGGCAATGATACCACGCGAAACTCGATTTCCGGCGGGATCGTCGCGCTCAATCAGTTTCCGGAAGAATATGCTAAGCTGAAGGCCAACCCGCTCCTGGTGCCGAATATGGTTTCGGAAATCATCCGCTGGCAGACACCGCTGGCCCATATGCGCCGGACGGCCACGGCCGATGTGGAACTGCATGGCAAGACGATCCGCAAGGGTGACCGGGTAGTGATGTGGTATGTCTCCGGCAACCGGGACGAGGACGTGATTGACCGGCCCGATCAATTCATGGTCGAGCGGCCGAATGCCCGCCATCACCTGTCTTTCGGTTTCGGCATTCACCGGTGCATGGGCAACCGGGTGGCGGAGATGCAGTTGCGCCTCCTCTGGGAAGAGATCCTGAAACGGTTCGACCGCATCGAATTGGTCGGTGAACCGGAGCGGGTCGCCTCCAATTTCGTCCTGGGCTACACGGATGTTCCGGTGATCGTCCATCCGCGATAGGCGCTCGCGGCGTTTCCCGATCCCGTCTTCGGCATGCGAAGGCGGGGCCGGGACCCGATCCCAAGAGCTCATTCCCCAAAACTTCATTCCCCCCAAACTTCATTCCCAGGAGCACCGCGCCCCAAAAAAGCCCCTTGCGTTCTCTTTGCGCCAGAGTATGCTTTGCATCGCAAAGTGAGGAGAGGGGCCGTTATGCGGGATATCGACCGGGCCTTGGCCGACATCACCAATATCCGCAGCCAATTGGCGGCGGGCACCCTGTTTCGGGGGTTCGGCCCGGCCGTTATCGGGATGTCCGGCGGTCTGGCCTTTTTGACGGCGACACTGCAGAGCCTGTGGCCCGATTGGCTGGCGGCGCCCCCTTTCGTGTTCCTTTCCTGTTGGGTGGTGACCGCCATCATCGCCGTGTGTCTGATCGGCGGGGAAATGCTGGCCCGCTCCCGCCGCCACCATGGCGGCATGGCCGATGCCATGATCTTCAATGCGGTCGAATTGTTTCTTCCTGCGGGCTTTGCCGGCGCCGCGATCGGTCTGGTGCTGCTTGAATTCGCACCCGACAGTGTGTGGTTGTTGCCGGGCCTGTGGCAGGTCCTGGTCGCGCTCGGGCTTTTTGCGTCCCTCCGGTTTTTGCCCCGGGCCATCAGCTTCGTCGGCGCGTGGTATTTCCTATGTGGGATCGGTGTGCTGATGATGGCGAGTGGGGAGCAGATCCTGTCACCCTGGATGATGGGTCTGCCGTTCGGCATCGGTCAGGTACTGATGGCGATGGTCCTGCATATGGCGCCCGGAGGGGTTCATGACGATGCGTAAGGACGAAGCACCCTTTGCCTATGACGGGCTTGACCGGGTCATTCACGAAAAGGCGCGGCTCGGTGTGCTCACCTCCCTGATGGCCCATCCCCAAGGCTTGGCATTTGCCGATCTGAAACAGCTTTGTGGTCTGACGGATGGCAATCTGAGCCGGCACATCCAGGTCCTTCAGGAAGCGGGGCTCGTTCAGGTCAAGAAGGGCTATGAAGGAAACCGGCCCCATACGAGATGCCGTCTGACGGCGGAGGGCCGCAAACGGTTCTTGCACTATTTGTCCATTCTGGAGCAGGTCGTCCGGGATGCGGCGGGGGAGTTGGAAGAAACGGAAGCAACGGCGGCGGACATGAGTTGGCGTCCGGCCTAGGGATTTTTTTACGAAAGGACTTTGTAGTGCAAAGTAGTCTGCAAGAAAGACTCCATGTTGCCATCATCATGGATGGCAATGGCCGGTGGGCGGTCCGCCGGGGTTTACCCCGATCGGCGGGCCACAAGGCGGGCGTCGACGCCGTGCGGCGGATCACCGAGACCGCGTCTGATCTGGGCGTGGGCACGCTGACGGTCTATGCCTTTTCGGCCGACAATTGGCGCCGCCCCCGGCCGGAAGTGAACGCGCTCATGGGCCTTCTGCGCTTTTATCTCGATACGGAAGTCGCGCGCCTTGTCAAGAACGGGGTGCGCCTGTCGGTCATCGGGCGCCGGGATCGCCTGCCGGGCGATCTGGCCCACAGGATCACCCGCGCCGAGCAGGCCTGTGCCGCCGGCACAAGGCTGCATTTGCGCATTGCCCTTGATTATTCCGCCCGGGAAGCGATCCTGGCGGCGGCGCGCGCGGTCGGACGAGAGCGGGATGTGACGCCCGAGACATTTGCCAGCCATCTTGTGGGTGCCTCGGACACCGGTGATGTGGATCTTCTGATCCGCACGAGCGGGGAGCAGCGCCTGTCGGATTTCCTGCTGTGGGAATGTGCCTATGCGGAACTTTATTTCACACCCGTCCTGTGGCCCGATTTCGCGCCGGAACATTTGGCGGAGGCCCTGTCGGTCTTCCAGGGGCGGGAACGGCGTTTCGGCGGGCTTCCCCAAGGCGCTCCCTTGCTGGGTTCAGATGCGATGCATGGTTCGGCGGGGACGAAAGAAACCGGGAATACAAGACATCCGTTAACGCCAACCGAGAGCTTGCAGAGGCGCGCCTAGGGACCAAACTTGGTGTACGGAGTATGCAGCGCGGGGCGGTGAAGCTTACTGCACATCCACCACATGGTGGCCCATGATGTCATTGACGCTGGTGCAGCCGAGCAGCGTCAGGTCCCGCTCGATCTCGTCACGGAGGAGTTGGAGGACCCGCTCCACACCGGCCTGGCCGGCGCTGGCGAGGCCGTAGAGATAGGGCCGGCCCATGGAACAGGCATTCGCACCCAGGGCAAGGGCCTTGAGGACATGGGTGCCCCGGCGCACGCCGCCATCGACAATCAGCTCCAGCTCGTCGCCCACCGCGTCGCGGATGGCGGCAACTTGGTCCACCGGGGCGGGCACGCATTCCAGCTGGCGGCCGCCATGGTTGGAGATCATCACCGCACTGACGCCCGCGTCCTTGGCGCGCCGTGCATCTTCCGGAGACAGAATGCCCTTCAAGGCAAAGGGCTTGCCCCACGCCTCGGCGATCCAGGCCGCGTCGTCCCAGGTGAGGGAGCGGCTGAACTGGGCATTGATCGTTGCCGCCACGGCGCCCGCCGACTGATTGGTCATGGGCGCCTTGAGGCTGACATTGGCGATGCGCATGCCGGGATTGCGGATGTAGTTGTAGGTCCAGGCGGGGCGCAGGAAGAAACTGGCGAGGCTCGCCGCGGTCAGTTTCGGCGGCACGCTCATGCCGGTCTTGATGTCCATTTCCCGATTGCCGCCCACGGTCGTGTCCACGGTCAGGCACATGGCGTCATAGTCGGCTTCCTTGCAGCGGTCGATGAATTCCTGGATCAGCCCCCGGTCGCGAAACGCATAGATCTGGAACATTTTCGGGCCCTTGGTGGCGCCCGCCACCTCCTCGATCGACGTCGTGCCCACGGTCGACAGGGAATAAAGGGTGCCGAATTTGGCGGCCGCGCGGGCCACCGCCAGTTCCTTGTCGTGGTGGAACAGGCGAGACATGCCGGTGGGCGCGAGGAAGACGGGCATGGCCAGCTCCACGCCCA
>CAZFWG010000019.1:29237-58925 GCA_964522525.1 uncultured Alphaproteobacteria bacterium
GGTATTTTCGGGAATGAAGGTCGGAACGTAAAGCGGTGCTCAAACCAAAGGGGCTGGCTGACAGAACGCGTGCGCGTTCGGGAGAAAGACAATGACTCGCCCTCTCATTATGTGTGTGGGCTTTTTGGCGCTCTTCCTTGTCGCGATCGCCCTGATCGCCCTCATGCTTGCCTTTGAAGCGCGGGCCCAAACACCGACGCCGGGTGAGAGGGCATCGGCGCCCCTTGCGGCTGAGCTCAGGCAGACGCCGCGCGTTGTCCGGGACCGCTCGGCTGGGAGCCAAGGGGCCGCCGCGAGCGGGCGGTCGCAGCTTCCATGCGGATGAGACGGGGCGGGGGGAAACCCATGGCCGGGATGGGGCCGGAGGGGCGCGGCACCCGGCTGCGCGATCCTCTCTGAAGCCGCATCAGGGGTGGCCATGGCCTGGGCCTCACATCCCAAGCCATGGTTCTTTCAGACGGCCATCAAATGCCGAAACGGGCCCGGAGGTTGAAGCCGATGAAGCGGTCGGCTTCCCGGGGGATCTGTGTCCGGGACGTGCCGAACGGGCCGCCCCCCGTATTGATCGTCGCAAACTGAACATCGGCGATGTTCTTGACAATGAAGGACGCCCGGTACCGGTCATCCGCGTTGGAGATGCCGATGCTGGCATTCCAAAGCGCATACGGATCGATATCAAGCTCCTCCGCCGGGCCGATGGTGGAACGCTGCCCGCTGCGCCAGGAAATGTCCGAGTTCAGATGCAGATTGAGCTCTGAGAAGGGCAGGGGATAGACATAATCCGTGGCCGCCGACAGGGCGTATTCCGGCGCGAAGGCCAGGCGCGCGCCGGCCGTGAACGGGCCCCCGAGGATGTCCTGCGGCGCGTTGGAAACGTCGACTTCGGCATCCGTATAGGCAAAGCCGCCGGTCACGCTCCAATTGTCCGTAATCTCGCCGAACACGTCGAGTTCCACGCCGCGCGTGGAGACATCGCCGGCATTGGTCAGGTTGGTCGTGACCTCGCCGCCGACAATGACAAAGTTGTTCGCCTGGAAATTATTATATTCAGCAAAGAAGCCCGTCACGTTGACCGCCAAGTGGCCGTCCAGCAGCGTTGCCTTGACGCCCCCTTCATAGGAGTTCGAGGTTTCCTCCTCGATTGGGATCGTGTCTTCGAGGGTCATGTTGAAGAAGGTGTTGAAGGCCGGGCCCTTGTAGCCGCGGGTATAGCTGGCATAGGCCAGAAGATCCGGCGTCAGATCATATTGGACGGCCGCCTTGCCCGTGACGGCGGTGGCGTCCGTGTCGCCTTCCGCCATGAAATCACCCGGCAGGATCCCCGGCGCGCCCGCGCCCGTGGGGTTCACCCGCATATGCTCAAACGAGACTTCGTCATAGTTGAAGCGAATGCCCCCGGTGAAGCGCAGATCATCGAGCAGGTCATAGGTTGCCTGACCGAACACCCCGACATTGTCGAAGGTCGTCGAGAAATTGGCCGTGGCCGAAGCCGGCAGGAACCCCGGATCATTCTCATCGCAGGGCAGAAGGGCAAAGCCCGGAATTTCCGCGATGGGCGCGGAGTCCGATTCGCCGCAGACTTCCGTGAAGCGGGTGAATTGCCGGTCGGAATTGACATGGAAATAGAAGACGCCGGCCTGCCATTCAAACCGCCCGCCGGTGTTTGAGGTGAAGCGGAACTCCTGGGAGACCTGATCGAATTCCTGGGGGCCGTCGTCATGGAGCTGAATGGTGCCCGGTGTCTGGATGCCCGAGGCCGTGTCGAGGATCGTCGTCGGACCGACGGACAGGAAGTCCCCTTCACGGATTTCCTGGTTCTCCCAGTTCCGGTAGGCGGTGATGGAGGTGAAGGCGAGCGTCGAACTGATGTCCCAATCGACCTGCACCGAAATGCCCGCATTCTGGGAGATCGTCTGGGTGACGAGGTCGTGGTCCACGACACGCGTGTCGAGGCCCGTGGGCAGCGCGCCCCGGCTCGACAGAAGCTCCGTCAGCAGAAGGCCGCCCGGCGTGTCATTGGGCGGCGTCGTCAGAATATCGGCACAGCAATCATCATCTTCTTCACTGTAGTCGCCGATTACCGTGACCTGAAGGTCGGGGCGCACATCCCACTCGACGATGCCGCGAATGCCAACATGCTCGTAGCCGTTGACGCGATCCTCGCCATTGAGCGGCTCCGTGACCGGCGCCACATTGGTGATGTTGCCGTCGAAAGTACCGTAGAAGAAGGTGAAGCGTGAGCGGATATCATCCGTAATGGGCACATCAACCGCGCCCGTAACCTGATATTCGCCCTCCTCGAAACCGCTCACCGAAATGGAGCCGCCCAGTTCGTCGCCAGGCCGCTTTGTCACGATGTTGAGCACACCGGCCGAGGCGTTCTTGCCGAACAGGGTGCCTTGGGGGCCGCGCAGGACCTCCACCCTCTCCAAATCATAGAGGTCCGAAAATGCCATGCCGGACCGGGCCAGCACGACACCGTCGACCACCGTGGAGACGCTGGGTTCGGCGGCGGTAGAGAAGGAGATCGTCCCGATGCCGCGCAGGAACAGGGCCGAATTCCGCGTGGTGTTCCCTTTGCGGAAATTCAAGGTCGGTACGGAATTCAGAAGGTTCTCGATATTGCGCGAGAAGGTTGCCTCGATGGTCTGGGAATCCAGAAGCGTCACGGCGACCGGCACGTCCTGGATGTTCTCTTCGCGTTTCTGAGCGGTGACGGTCATCCGCTCTTCCATGCTGTCGACCACGTCGTCCGACAGATCCTCAGCGGTCTCCTCATCGAGCGGTTCGGCTTCTTCCTGCGCGATGGCAGCGACGGGCGCCGCGAAAACTGTCAGGGCTAGGAGGCTTGCCCCCAGCAGATAGCGGTTGGACAGGTCAGAGATCATGGCTCAACTCCCCCAATGGATTGGCGATGCATTCTCGGCTTTGCCATACTCTATCGCCATTGCCCCCATATGGCACCCCGGTATTCGCGTGAAGCGTTAGAAGTTGTCGTGTGAATACTCGTTTGAGATGTTGAAACCGGGGAAAATCCGCAGAAAAGTGGGGGGCGTGGGAGGCCTGGAAAAGTGACGATCGGTTTTCCAAAAAGGCCGAACGCAAACTAAAGATCTAAAACTGAAGCGGCATTCCGCCTCATCCGATCTCGCTTTGGGAAAGCGCCGCCATCAAGGGAAACGTCATGGGCAACACCCCCCATCTCCTGGCCATCGACCAGGGCACGACGAGCAGCCGGAGCATTCTCTTCCGGGCCGACGGCGTGGCAAGCGCCACGGCCAGCATCGAGTTGCCCCAGATCTATCCGCGCGACGGCTGGGTCGAACATGACTCGGAACGAATCGTTCAGGACACCATCGCAACCATGCGCACGGTGCTGGCGAAAAGCAGCGTGCCCCTTGCGGACATCGCGGGCATCGGAATCACGAATCAGCGCGAAACCGTCGTCCTGTGGGACAGGGAGACGGGCCAGCCGGTGCACAATGCCATTGTCTGGCAGGATCGCCGGACGGCGGAACGCTGCCGCGCCTTGAAAGAGGCGGGGCATGAAGCGCGCGTCCAGGAGCGCACGGGGCTCCTTCTCGATCCCTATTTCAGTGCGACGAAACTCGCCTGGCTCCTTGATGAGATCCCGGGAGCGCGGGAAAAGGCCCGGCAGGGACGCCTCGCTTTCGGCACCATTGACAGTTGGCTGATCTTCCGTCTCTCCGGCGGACGGGCCCATGTGACCGATGTCACCAATGCGGCGCGAACCCTGCTCCTGAACATTGATACGGGCCTGTGGGATCCGGATCTTCTGGAGCTGTTCGATATTCCGCCGTCGATCCTTCCGGAGGTCCGGGCATGCGATGCTCATTTCGCTGATCTCGATCCCTACATTCTGGGAACGGCGGTGCCCATCCGGGGGGTGGCCGGGGACCAGCAGGCGGCCGCGATCGGTCAGGCCTGTTTCAGCCCCGGCATGTTGAAGTCTACCTATGGCACGGGCTGTTTTGCTCTCATCAATACGGGAACCGCCCGTGCCCGTTCGAGCCATCGTCTGCTGACGACCATTGCCTATCGCATCAAGAACGAAACGACTTATGCCCTAGAGGGCAGCATTTTCATCGCCGGCGCCGCCGTTCAGTGGCTGCGGGACCAACTCCGGGCCATTCCCGATGCTGCTGCCTCCGGTGCCATGGCAGAGGCGGCGCGGGACGATGATCAGGTCTATCTGGTGCCGGCCTTTGTCGGCCTCGGCGCGCCCTATTGGGATCCGGATGCCAGGGGCGCCATTCTGGGCCTCAACCGGGATACGGGAGCGGCCGAAATTGTCCGTGCGGGGCTCGATGCGGTTGCCTATCAGACCCGCGATCTCATGGAAGCAATGGATGCGGATCGCCCCGCGTCCGGCGAGGGCGTCTCCTTGCGGGTCGATGGGGGCATGGTGGCCAATGACTGGTTTCTCCAACGGCTGAGCGATCTGACCCAGAGGACCGTGGAACGCCCGGCGGTCATCGAGACAACCGCGCTGGGCGTCGCCTATCTGGCGGGTCTCAATGCCGGGCTCTATGGCTGCCTTGAGGATCTTTCCGCGCGCTGGCACCGGGACCGGGTGTTCACACCACGGATGGACCCGGGCGAGGCCGGGCGCCGGTATCAGGGCTGGCAGGAAGCCGTCTCCCGGGTTCTGACCTCCGCATCCCGGTGAGATGATGCGATGACGGCCCATAACGCATACTAGAAGGCGTGACATGACCTCCAACGCGGGTTCCCCGGCCTCTTCCCTGGTCGCTGCCTTGACCGCCGCGCTTCAGCCCCTGGCGCGGATCAATGGCTTGTTATGCGAGGGGGGACGCCGGCTGGCGTCCCTTCTCCTGGCATTGATGGTGGTGATCGTCCTGCTTCAGATCATCTTTCGCTATGGGCTCAACAACTCCCTGTCCTGGACGGAGGAAATCGCCAAGACCTTGATGGTCTGGCTGACCCTTCTGGTGGCGCCCTGGGCATGGCGCGCGGGCGCCCATATCCGGGTCACGCTGTTCAATGAGGCGTTGCCGGGGCGGTTGCGGGCCGGGATCGATATCCTGTTGGCCCTGCTCGGGCTGTGGATCACCGGGATCCTGCTCCTGGAATCCCTGGATCTTTTTGAACGGGGATTGACCGCACGCGCCGCGTCGGTGCCCGTCGTCACGGCCGTCTTCTATGCCATTCTGCCGCCGGGCTTCGTGCTGCTTTTCATGGTGGGGACGGAGCATCTCATGGGGGCGATGCTCGAATTCATCACCGGTGTTCCGCCCCACGATCATGCCACCGATACACCGGACGAGGGCGGCAAAGGGCAGGGGAGCGCGCCATGTCCTTGAGTTTCTTCTGGATCTTTCTGTTCCTTCTGTTCGCCGGCATGCCCGTTGTGTTCGCGCTCCTGGCGGGGCCGGCCCTGTCCCTGTGGATCGATGGGGAAAGCCGGTTCTTCACCGCCCTTCTGTCGCGGTTCTACAATGGCATCGATTCCTTCCCCCTGATGGCGGTGCCCTTTTTCATCCTGGCGGGCGAGGTGATGAACGCCGCCGGCATCACCCGTGCCATCGTCCAGTTCGCCCAGGCCATGATCGGCCATGTCCGTGGCGGGCTGGCCCAGATGAACATTCTGTCCTCGCTGCTTTTTGCGGGCATCTCAGGATCCGCCGTGGCCGATACGTCCGCCCTCGGCAAGGTATTCGTGCCGGCCATGGCACAAGGCGGCTATAGCCATCGCTTCGCCGCGGCCGTCACCGCGGCGTCATCCGTCATTGGGCCGATCATTCCGCCCTCAGGCATCATGATCCTCTATGCTTTCGTAATGAATGTGTCCGTGGCCGGTCTTTTTGCGGCGGGTCTCGTCCCCGGGGTCATGATCACGGCCGGCCTTTTTGCCGTCACGGCCGTCCTGGCCAAGCGGCGCGGCTATCCCAAGGCGCATAAAAGGGCGAGTTGGGCGGAACGGGGCGCGGCCTTGCGCCAGACCGGCCTTGCGCTCCTGACCCCGGTGATCCTTCTTGGCGGTATTCTGGGGGGGATCTTTACGCCCACGGAAAGTGCGGCGGTGGCCGCCAGCTATGCGCTTTTCATCGGACTTTTCGTCGCCCGCACGCTGACATTGCGGGATCTGCCCGCCATCTTCGCCGCCTCCGCCGTCCAATCGGGGGTCGTCTTGATGGTGGTCGGCGCCGCCGTGACCTTTTCCTGGATCATTTCCGTGTCCGGTCTGGCGGAAAGCCTGACGGCGAGCCTTTCCGGCGTCTCCGACAATGTCTATCTGATGCTGTTCCTGTTGAACATCTTTCTCCTGATCATCGGCATGGTGCTCGATGCCGGGCCTGCGATCCTCATTCTGGGGCCGTTGCTCGCGCCGATCTTCATCAAGCTAGGCGTGGAGCCCCTCCATTTCGCCATCGTCATGTGTGTCAACGTCACCGTGGGGCTCGCCACTCCGCCCATGGGCCTCGTGCTGTTCGTGGCCTCGGCCGTGTCGCGGGAGCGGGTCGAGACCATTGCCCTGGAGATGCTGCCCTTCCTGGCCGTGGAGATTCTGGTCATCTTCCTGCTGACCTATTTTCCGGCCCTGTCGCTCACCTTACCGCGTCTTTTGGGATTTGCCTGATGGATGCTTCTGACGCCGTCTTGCTCGCCATGGGAATGCCGACATGACCCGACGCACCACCCTGTCTGTTCTCTTTGCCCTGATCACCCTTCTTTGCGCGGTCGGTGTCGCCATGAGCGTGCGCGGCCAGGGGCCGGCGGAAAGGACCATCCGCATCGGTTTTCTCGGCTCGCCGGAGGATGAGGATTATGACGGTTCCCTTGTCTTCAAGGACTATGTGGAAAGCCGGACCAACGGGCGCATCCGTGTGGAGATTTTCCCCTCAGGACAGTTCTGCGGCAACGAACGGGAATGCATCGAAGGATTGAAGAGTGGCATTCTCGATGTGCACATGACGGTCACCGGCGGGCTTGGCAACATTTTCGGGCCCGGACAGGTTCTGGATCTGCCCTATGCGCTTCGGGATGACCGGGTGGCCGAATGCCTGTTCGACGGGCCGATGGTGGATGCGCTCCGCGAAGCGGTCTTGGCCGGTGGCCATAATATGCGTCTCATGACGATTTCGAACACCGGCGGCTGGCGTAACTTCGCGACCGTGGGACGCCCCGTCCGGCGGCCGGAAGATCTCAAGGGCCTGAAGATCCGCACCACGCCCGCGCCGCTTCAGCAGGAACTCGTCCGTATGCTGGGGGCCAATCCCACACCCATTGCCTGGTCCGAGCTTTATACCGCCTTCGCCACCGGCGTCGTCGAGGGCACCAAGAACGGCGTCCAGGACATCGTGGGCATGAATTTTCATGACCACATCCGCTATATGATCCTGGACGGACATTCCTATATGGGCGCGCTTTGGTGGTTCTCGGAACCCTCCTGGCAGAAGCTGTCGCCGGCGGATCGCCGGATCGTCTATGACGGCTTTCAGCACCTAAAGACCGTCACCCGGGCCTTGCCCATGCGCCGTCAGATTGCCGCTTATGAGACCTTCAAGGAATCGGGGGGACAGATCTATGCACCGAGCCCAGAAGAAAAGCAGGCCTTCCGGGCTGCAACCGCCGGCATGCGTGATTGGTTCGTGCGCAGCTATGGGGCGACATGGCTCGAGCGCATGGACCGGGAGGTGCGTGCCTGCGAAGCGAAAGTGGACGGGGAATTCAACGCGGCGGCTGATATGCCAGGGTCATAGGCGGGGTGTATCAGCCCCTTACACCCAGTTTTGAGCGAGTTATGCACAGATTTAACAGCCTCGTAACTAGACGGCGTCCGCCCTTGGTTCGATATTCTGCACCGGTTCATTCTTACCAATTGTACGGATGAGGGTTTCACCCTTGCCCGTCGCGGGGTAAGAACCGGATCGGGGGATTTGACAACCAGAACTATGGGGACGGGGATACGCCATGAAAAGCGAGGGACGACTTTCCGCACAAGGCCTATCCCTGATGAAGGGTACGCGCAGTGCGCCGAGTAAAGGGGACACCATGACCGCCATGTATGACCGCAAACCGGGCTTTGATCCGATTTCCCGTTTCGAGGAATTGGCAAACGAAGTCGAAGAGCTTTCTCACATTGTTCAAATCATGGCCCAGGGCACGGAAAACCGCGCCCATGGCAAGGCGCTCCACGCGCTGGCCAAGCACTTGGAGCGGGTTGCTGAGGAAGGTCTCGTCGTGGCGCGGGAAGGCAGCAAGTCCGCCCCCCGCAAGATCGAACTGCCCTCCGCGTCTTCCGCCCGGGAAAAGGCCGGTACCTGATCCGGCGGAATGATCCGCCCAGACAGTGTCGAAGACTGGACGCGCCCCGTCGAGATTTCTCGCGTGTCGTGAACAATGTGGTGCTGGTGGTGTGTCTAACCATCGGCACCGCCATGGCGGAAGCGGAAAATGCTCCGTCCGCCGCTCTGTCGCCCGTCTGCGGCTTTGAGACGAACGCACCGCATTGTCCGTCACCTTTGTGACTGAGCCAGCGCGGCGCGACGGCATGCCTGTCGTGGTCCAAGGTGAGCATAGCGTCAGCCTTCACAGCGTCCGGGGCCGGGAGCTGTGGCGTGCCGATGGGTTGGCCCGTTTCATCGTCGGCATCGCCGCCCATAAGGAACCCCTTGGCAAGGCCTTTGCCCAAGGCGCGCTTGCGGTGTTCTTGCCCCTCGGCGGGGTTGATCTCTACAGGTTTGCAGACGTGAAAGACGCCCTGCATTAAGGGCGTCCTCGTCTGGATCTTGGTTCGTTTCGCCTGTGTCCCTCCACAAAGGTGGGTGGGGGTTAACGGACCGATAAGCCCCTTCTCCGAAACTGCGTCCTGTCCGTGGACCGTGGCCGCATGGGGACGTTGCGCCTGCGGGCGTCCTGTCTTCACGGAATAGCGCGACCTCGAAACACAGTTGACCTCTCCGCGCGGCCGGAAAACCGGTTTGCTTAACACGCTGCCTTGCCTGTGGTGTCCCAGGATGGTGTGGAGAAAGGGAATGGCAAAGAACAATGAGCATTCGTGCCCATGTCCTTCTTCTCCTGGCCGGTTTTGCGGGACTGGCCTTGTTCGCCAGTGTCCTGGATGTTGTCTATCTGGTCCGGGCCAAGGGGGCGGATCGTGTCAAATCGGATCTGGTCCAGCATGTTTCACAGGCCATCGACCTGCGCTTCGCACTTGAGCGTGCCAATGCCAGGACGGATCAAGAAAATCTAAAGGCTGACCTTTCCCGATCCCTGGGGAAAGTCCAGGAAATGCTTGGTACGGACCATGTCCGCCGCGTTGTCGGCGGCGAGGACGGGCATGAAGGGCTCGATACCGTGCACGCCGTCGTGTCCGCCTATCTGGATGGAACAGAGGACGCCGACAAGACCGGCGATCAACTCGATGGGGCCTTGACCCGGACATTGGCTTACGTCCAGACCGGGGCGGCCAAGGGTCGTCAAACCGTGCGGACCAGGGCGCTGTGGATCCGGCTCGGTCTTCTCTGTCTGCTCGTCTGTGCATTCGTCGTTGCCTATTGGTCGCTCACCCGATCCGTTTCCCGCCCGTTGGATGACATCGGTAACGCGGTCGACGCGCTCGCCGGGGGCGATCTGGATACCTTTGTTCCCCATATCGACAAGTCTGGAGACGTGGGCCGTTTGGCGCGCGCCGTTTATCGGTTCAAGCAGGAGACGCGGGAGAACGCCCGCTTGACCGCCCAACAGTCGAGCTACAAGACCTCCCTCCGACGCCAGCAGCAGACGCTCCTTCTTTCCCTTGCGGAGCGTTTCGAAAGCGAGATCGGACAGATCACGAACACCTTGGCCTCCGGCGCGGCACAGCTATCCGCGACGGCCCAATCCGTGGCCAATGATGCCTCTTCCGCCGCGGAGCGGGCGGACGCGGCACGTGTGAAAGCGGACCGGAGCCGGGACGATGTCGCCTCCGTCTGCGAGGCCGGGCAACGCATTCGGCAGACATCGGATGACATGTCCGCCTCGATTGAGGACGTCGTCGGCAAGATCGAGACGCTGATCGGGACCGTGGCCCATGCCGGCAAGACCTTCAGCGACCTCCAGCAGGCGTCAAGCAGCATTCACGGTGTCGTCACCCTGATTGCCGAGATCGCCGAGCGGACAAATCTCCTCGCGCTCAATGCCACGATCGAGGCCAGCCGGGCCGGGGAGGCCGGTGCGGGATTTGCCGTGGTTGCCCGCGAGGTCAAGTCACTGGCGCGGCAGACCGGGAGCGCCACCAATCAAATCAGTGAGCAGATTGATATCATGCTCGACCAGATCAGGCAGAGCAGCGATGCCATGGCGGCCCTCGATAAGACCGCAGGGAGTGCTGCCCAATCGGCCCGCGGGATCTTTGGCGCAGCCCACGGACAGACTCAGGTGGCCACTGATGTCAACCAGTCGATTCAGGCATCGGTGAAAAGAATAGACGGCATTTTGGGCGATATGGGTCAAATATCGTCGACCATCTGTGCCACCCGCGACTCGACTCGCCAGCTTGAGGCGGCGGCCTCGGAGATCGAGCGCATGGGCGTCTGTCTCACCAACGAAACACGTGACTTCCTGGAACAGATCCGCGAGGAGGGGCATCTGGGAGACAAGGATGAGGGCGAAATTCACCTCTTTTGACGCGATGCCCCGCGGATCTTATCCGTACTCACCTGTTGCGGGTGCCGCCGGATTTCAGATTGGGCAGCTCAAAGATGAAACGCGCCCCCTCGGAATGGGCCGTGTCCAACCAGATCCGTCCACGATGGATTTCGACAATGCGCCGGCAGGCCGCAAGACCGATCCCGGTGCTGTTGTCGTCGTCGCTGGTGTGGAGGCGACGGAAAACCTGAAAGATGTCCTCACCATGGGCGGCATCAATGCCCATGCCATTGTCCGTGACGGCGATACGCCAGATGCCCCGGCCTCGCTTGGCGGAAAAGGTGACGACGGGACGGACTTCGCGACGGTATTTCAGCGCATTCTCGATCAGGTTCTGCATCAACATGGTCAAAAGCGTGGGGTCCCCGAACACTTTAGGCAGATCATCGATGCCCATGATCTCCGGATCTTCCGAGTCGATCATATCGTTCAGATTGGCCACCGCATCCCGCGCCGATTGGGCCAGGGCGACCGTCTTGAATTGCCCTGATTTCTGGATCCGGCAATAGGCCAGCAGGCTGTCGATCATGGTCCGCATGCGCCCGGAACTGTCAAGGATCTGGTCCAGAAGCTCGGCCTTGTCCGGTGGCAGCGAGTCGGCGGCCTGTTTCCTCAAGAGCCCGGCAAATGCCGTGATATGGCGCAAAGGCGCCTTCAGGTCATGGGAAATGGCGAAGGCAAACTGCTCCAGATCCCGGTTCGAGGTGGCGAGATCCGCCGTTCGATCCCGCAACTCCGCCGCCGCCGCTGTTTGTTCCGTCACATCACGACCGATCATGATGCCGACGGGATGGCGGGTGTCGCTGCGTCGATCCGTGTCAAAAGAGATTTGGGCATCATAGGTCGTTCCATCATAGCGCAGCAGAAACGTGGCATGCTTGCGCTGGGGTTCGACCTGTTCCATCAGCTTGGCGAGGCGGCTTTCGGAGTATTCCGGCAGCAGCTCCTTGATGGATTTTCCGTACATCTGGTGGGCCGGAAACCGGAGATTGTTCACCGCCCTCTTGTTGGCAAAGCTGATTTCAAGGGTCTTGGGATCAAAAAGGATCACTTCGTCTTCGATCCGATCGAACAGGCGTTCGACCATCTCGAGATGCGCCAGGTCTTCATCCATCGCGTGGCGCAGGCTGCTGAGGTTGCGCATAATGAGCGCGAATCCATCGACGAAATCTTCGGCTTCGATGAGCGGTTCCAGGACGGCCAGGATGGTCTGGCCCGTCTGCCCAAGGACGAATTGGGTTTCCTGCGGTTTGCCCGCGAGGGCCGCTTCCACGCTGGGCGCCAGAGCGGCATAGGTCGCTGAATCGAGGATCTCGCTGAGCGAGCGTCCCACAAGTTCGTCCAAACCCGGAAAGTAGTTCTCCGGGGGTTCGGACGGCGCGCTCTGGATGACCTCTTGATTGTCGACATAGGCCACGAATTCCGGAGATGCCTTGATGACCGCCCTCAGGATACCCTCATTGTGCTTTCGGACACCCTCCGACTGGATGATATCCTCCGCATCAAGAATGACTCGATGCCATAGCGGCTCCTGGCCGCCTTCGGCCGTGGTATATTGCGCGCGGCACTGAACATAGCGCCAGCTTTGGCTTTCGGCATGCCAAAGGCGGTAGGTCGTGGCCCGTTCGCCCGTTGAGGACTTTGCCTTGCGCGCCTTGTCCGGATCGGTCCAGATTGCGCGGATGCGTCCGCGATCGGCTTCGTGAACGGCGTCGAGCCAGCCGAAACCCTTGGCGTCCTCGAAGCTCTGGCCGGTGAAGGCTTCCCATTCCGGTTGCGGTTCGGTGAACAGACCGTCATTGTCATTGCTGACGAGGATGGCCTTCGACAGGGCAAGAACCTGACCGTAACGATCCTGGTAGCGCCGCGCGTCGAGTTCCGCCGTCTTGACCCGGTCGATATTGATGGCCGCAAGGACCACGCCCGCGCCGTCATGGGCCGCGTCATGGGCAACGCAGCGCATCAGCCACCAGGAACCATCCTCAAACTGATATTCGCTTTCGATAATGGTGTCCTGATTGATCGCCCGGGTGATCATTTCCGTGGCATGGAAGCTCTGGAACTGCGTGCGCAAATCCCCGATGCGCCGTCCCACGTCCTCCGCGATCAGGCCGAACAGACGCTCAGCGCCCGAGGTGAAGCGCCGGATCACATGATCCCGATCGACAAAAATCACGCCCACATCGACCGCGCGCAGCAGGGACTCCATGTCCCGGTGCACAATGGTCAGTTTTTCGTTCTGGCGCAGATATTCCGCATTGACGGAATGCAGTTCCTCGTTGACAGAACTCAGTTCCTCATTGGTCGACTGGAGTTCCTCGTTCGAGGCCATCAGCTCTTCATTGGATGACTGAAGTTCCTCGTTGGAGGTCTCGATCTCCTCGATCGAGGCCTGAAGGCTCTCGCGGGTGCGCTTGAGGTCTTCCTCAAGGGTGGCGATCCGCTCCCTGGAGGCATCGCTCAGCTCGAGTTGAATGACCTCGTCATTCTTCTCCGCTTTCGGCCCTTCGAGGGATTCGAAGATGACCACGAAATGGGAGGTTTCACTGTCCGGTTTCTCGAACAAGGGCTGAATGCTGATCTTCACCCTTTCGCCATGCGCTTCCGCCTCCCGCAAGGCCAGGTCGGGAAAGATGATATCCTTGCGCTCCCGGCGACAGCGCTCGATTCCGGTTGCAAGCGGGGCCCGAAGCGCCGGATCCACGAGTTCAAGAATGTCGAGGCTGACCGCGCCTTCGGGCGGACGCAGATAATTTCGTCCCTGACCGATCGCATGGACCAATTGGCGGTCCACGGTGATCAGGGCGCAAGGCGGGCCATAGCGCTTGAGCATGGCCAGATAGGCGGGCATCAACGCATTGCTGCGCTGCCGGGTGACATTACGGACGCTGGGGTCATGGAGGATCGGATGGCGCAACCCGCTTGAGGTCGGTGGCGATGACAATGAAATCGTGCGGCTGTTGGCCTTCCGGAAAATGCGCCAATGGGCGTCGATCGGAACGAAATACTGCTCGAGTTCGCCCAGGCTCTCCGAGGGACCCAGAAACAGCAACCCGTCCTGGGCGATGGCAAAATTGAAAAGGGCCAGGATCCGTTCCTGCCAGTCGGTGTTGAAATAGATCAGGACATTCCGACAGCAAATCAAATCGATCTTGGTGAACGGGGGGTCGCGCATCAGGTCGTGGGGCGCGAAGATGACGCTCTTTCGGATTGCGGCGTCGATCTGATAGCTGTCCGAGTCGATTTCCCGGAAATAGCGGTCACGGATGGTTTCGGGAACACCCACCATTTCATGGGACGCGTAAATGCCGCGTCCGGCCTTTTCCAGGAAATCTCGCCGGATATCCGTTGCGAAGATCTGGACCGGGATCTCCATGTTCAGCGCCTTTCGCGCATCCTCCACCATGATGGCGATGCCGTAGGCTTCCTGACCCGTCGCGCAGCCCGCAACCCAGATGCGCAGCGGTGCGCTCGCCCGGATCCTGGCCTTGAGCAGCGGCTCGATGGTCTTGGTGCGCAAGACGTCGAAGGCTTCCGCGTCGCGGAAGAAACTCGTCACGCCGATCAGGAGGTCGTCGGACAGATGTTTGGCCTCTGAGGGATCCTGGGCGAGGAGGGTGATGTAGTCATCCAGGGTGGCGCAGCTACGGGCCGTCATGCGCCGGCTGATCCGGCGTCGGAACGTGGTCAACTTGTAGCCGGAGAAATCGATATCTTCCGATCCGTACACCAACTGCATGATCTGGCGGTATCTGACATGATCCTCGTTGGTGTCGGTCGACGGCTTTTCACGACGTGGCGCCGTCGCCTGTGCGTGGCCGAGAATAGCCTCGCCCATATCGGCGGGAGGCACGACGCCGTCGGCGGCACCCGTTTGAATGGCGGCCGAGGGCATGCCATCGAACGCCGCCGTCTCCGGCGACTGGGCAAGGACATATCCGCCCGCGATCTTGACCTGCTGGACGCCCTTCGCGCCGTCGCTGCCCGATCCGGACAGAATGACGGCAATGGCCCGACTGCCCCATTCGCGCGACAGGGCCAACAGGAACGTGTTGATCGGCAGGGGCGCCTTGTCGTTTGCTTCCCGGTCGGACAAATAAAGGCGGCACCCGGCGATGATCATTTCCTTGCCCGGAGGAATGACATAGACCTCGTTCGGACTGACGAGCATGCCTTCCTCGACAAGGCGCACGGGCATGCGTGTGCGCCGGGCCAGCAATTCGTCGAGCAGACTTTTGAAGTCCGGCGACAAATGGGTGATCACGACATAGGCGAGACCGGCCGTGTCCGGAAGATTGCCGAACAGCGCCTCCAGGGCCTCAAGCCCGCCCGCCGATGCGCCGATGGCGACAAGGAGGCTCGGGGTCTGGGGGCCGTCTGGGGCAGGGTCCGGTTCAGCCGGGGGTGCGGGGGAGGGAGAAGATTCCGTCGCCGGGTCCACCTGACGCAGGGTCAGGGCTTTGGGCTGTTTTTTCGACACGGAAGAGGGGCTCCGAAAAAGGGAATGATCGATTAACCAATCAAGTGTGTTTTTGGTTTAGGGGCATCCAATAGCGACAATGCCGTCCTGGCAGGGAAACTTTCAACAAAAACTTGATCTTCTCTGCAGGAAACGTGACCAGACCGTGCTCAAGACAGGTAAACTGGTGTGTCTGTGCGGTCTGTGGAAAACGGGGGTAAATAAAACTCCATCCGCCACGCTACCGTCGTCCTCGAGAAAACTATCGTTTGTCGCGGGTATCGGGTTGTATTCTGTTTGGCATCGAGGCGTTTTGCTTTGCCGTGGCGCACTGAGCATTGGAAGAAGCACACGAAAGACGCCGCATGTTTGATCGGCGTGTCAGGACGGCAGGCTGTCGCCGTATCGGGGCGGGGGATCGCCGCTGGTTTCGATCCACGCCTGCGTGTGCGCTTCGGCCTTTCGTTCTCCTTGCGAAAGCCTCTAAAGTGCAGGGCATGACCGTGGGAAGCCGCGGCACACGCAACCATGGAGGAGGTCGACATGATCGACAATGCCCGCAAATTCTATATCGACGGTGCCTGGGTGGATCCCGCCTCGGACCGGAGCCTGGATGTGATCAATCCGGCGACGGAAGAAGTCGTGACATCCATCAGCCTGGGCTCCAGCGTCGATGTGGACAAGGCCGTGGCGGCGGCCCGGCGCGCCTTCGAAACATATTCCCAGACGAGCCGCGAGGAGCGCATGGCGCTGCTTGGTCGGATCATCGAGGCCTATCAGGCCAATATCGACAAGATGGCGGACGTGATTTCGGCGGAAATGGGCGCGCCCGCGTGGCTGGCGAAACGGGCCCAGGCGCCCACGGGTCTTGGGCATTTCGGGACGACCTTGGAGATCCTGAAGACTTACACTTTCGAGCAGGATTTGGGCACCACGCGCATCCGCAAGGAGCCGGTCGGCGTGTGCGGCTTCATCACGCCCTGGAATTGGCCGGTCAATCAGATGGCCTGCAAAGTGGCCCCGGCCTTGGCCGCGGGCTGCACCATGGTGCTGAAGCCGTCTGAAATCGCGCCGATGTCGGGTCTGCTCCTGGCGCAGATCCTCCATGAGGCCGGTGTGCCCGCCGGGGTGTTCAATCTGGTAAACGGCGACGGCCCGACCGTGGGCGCGGCGCTTTCCTCCCATCCGGGCGTCGACATGGTGTCCTTTACGGGGTCGACCCGGGCCGGCATCGAAGTGGCGCGCGCCGCGGCCCCGACCGTTAAGCGCGTCGCCCAGGAACTTGGCGGCAAATCCGCCAATATCATCCTGGACGATGCGGAGTTCGAGAAAGTGATCGCCCGCGACACGTTCCAATGCATGTTGAATTCGGGTCAATCCTGTAACGCCCCGACCCGCATGCTCGTGCCCCAGAACCGCATGGACGAGGCAGCCTCCATTGCCAAGGCCACGGCCGAGGACATTGTTGTTGCCGATCCCCAGAGCCAGGAAGCCAAGCTCGGCCCCGTGGTGTCGGAAGCCCAGTGGAACAAGATCCAGGGCCTCATTCAAAAGGGCATCGAAGAGGGCGCGACCTTGGTAGCGGGCGGTCTCGGCCGGCCCGAGGGGCTCAATCGCGGCTATTTCGTCCGCCCCACGGTCTTTTCAAACGTGACCAACGACATGATCATCGCGCGTGAGGAGATCTTCGGTCCGGTGCTCTCCTTGATCGGCTACAAGGACGATGAAGACGCCGTGCGGATCGCCAATGAAACCGAATACGGGCTTTCCGGCTATGTCACGAGTGGCGATATCGATCGTGCACGGAATATCGCGACACAGATCCGCTCGGGCAACGTCCATATCAATGGGGCCGGTGCCGATTTCAACGCGCCGTTCGGCGGCTACAAGCAGTCGGGCAATGGCCGTGAATGGGGTGTGTTCGGTCTCGAGGAGTTTCTCGAGGTCAAGGCCATGATGGGGTACACGCCCAAAAGCGCTTAAAACCCGAAAGCGCTTGTAATCGGTCGGGGAAGGGCGAGGACCCCTTCCTTCACCCCCTCTGAACGGGAACGGCCCGAGGCGCGGCCGTTCCATCCCATCTGCCGCCATCAAAACATCCCCTACGGATAAACGGCTGCGTGCCACACGCCAAACGGCCCTCATGACAAAGGGCTCACGAACAGGGCCTTCGCGCTTCTTCCCGTTGCGAGGGCGCCTCGATCCCGCGATCGATGGTTGCCGCGTCAGGGGTCTTGGGGTATGCCCGTGCGGGGTCAACGTTGTGTCAGGGGATGCGCGGGATGTGGGACAGGCGAGGGACGCTTGTGGAGCGCCCTTCTTCCATGGCGGACCGCCCGAGGCCACGAAATGGTCGGACAGGTTCGGCTTTCGCCCAAGGGCTGGGGTGGACGCGCCGTCGTTTAGGGTCTCTTCATTTCAGTGACATTTGTTTGACTATGGTCAGAAACCCAGTGGTTGACGTGCAGCATGGAGGATCGTCGTGACCGGGGCGCCCGATCTCAGTATCGTCATTTGTACCTATCAGCGTCCGGATCTTCTGGAAGACGCCATTGTCACGTCGCTCAGTCAGACGGTGAACGGACCGTTTTCCTTTGAAGTCCTCGTCGTCGACAACTGTGCTGAACAGTCGGCCCGTCCGCTCGTCGAAGCCATCGCCGCGCGCGGCGGCCTTTCCGGCGCCTTGCGTTACACCAACGAGACCCGCACCAACATTGCCCATGCCCGCAATTGTGGCGTGGCCGAAAGCCAGGGGCGCTACGTCGCTTTTGTCGACGACGACAACCGCGTGCCCCCTGAGTGGGTCGGCACGGTGATGGAGATCATGGAAGAGACCGGGGCGGATGTCCTGTTCGGCGACGTAGATCCGGTGTTTCCCGATGACGTGTGCCAGGACACGGCGGCCCTTCTGGCCTTCTGGTTTCAGCGGAACATTCCAGGCGTCTCGGAAGGGGTCGTGGCGGTGGAACCCCATGGCCATCTGCCCGGCGTGCGGACCTGCAATGTCGTGCTGCGCCGGGAGACCTGTTTCCCGGAAGGCGAGCAATGGTTTGATCCGACCTTCGGCCGCACCGGCGGTGAAGACACGGATTATTTCATTCGCCTCTTCAGGCGCTTCCCCGACATCCAGGTGCGCACCTCTCAAAAGGCCATCATGACCGAACTGATTCCGGCGCCACGGGTGAGCGAGGATTTCGTGGTCTGGCGCACCTTTGTCGGCGGCCAGCTCTACGCGCTGATGCGCATCAAGAACGCCAGCAACAAGTTGACCACGTCGGCGCTCATCAAGAGTGTCGGCCTGATGCAGTGCATGGTCTATGGACCACGGCTTGGCTTTGAGAAGCTGATGCGGCGCAAGCCATCGCTGAAGGCGCGTTTGGCCTTCGCGGGAGCGTCAGGGAAATTGCGTGAAAGAGAACTGCTGCGCCACAAGGAAATCTATCGGTAAAGACCGGTCGCGCGGCATTCACGCCCAGAGGGGGCGGGGCTCGAGACCGGGGCGGCAGAGAAGAAGGCGGACGCAAAGCGAAGGCGCCCCATATCCGCTTCTCTCCTCATGCCCCGTGGCCAGGTTCAGCCCTTGCGCCGACCCCGCGTCGTGACCTTGCGGCCCCCGCGGCCCAATCCGATCTTCTTGGCGAATTCAGAACGTTGAGCGGCGTAGTTGGGCGCAACCATTGGGTAGTCCGGGGAAAGACCCCATTTCGCCCTGTATTCTTCGGGGCTCATGTCGTAGTTGGAACGCAAATAGCGCTTCAACATCTTGAGTTTTTTACCATCTTCCAAACAAATGATGTAATCGTCCGTGACTGATTTCTTGATGGGAACGGCGGGTTTTTGGGGTACAGCCGGTTCTTCTTGGCCGCCCTCGCGCAGCGTGCCCAGAGCGTCATGTACGCTGCGGATCATATTGGGTACTTCCGCCGCGGGAACTTGGTTGTGGCTGACATACGCTGCCACTATGTCGGTCGCCAAACGCAACATTTCTTCCTGGCTCAGATCAGCTTCTTGATGCATATCTGTCATCTATTCACCTATTTCGCTTTCGTAAGGTTGTTTGCTGCTTTTGATTGCAGGGCCAAGGTTAAGGTATCCCGCAAGCTGCTATACGACTGTGCCGTTAAAGGTCCATTACCATATCTTTCGTTAACGACACTAGGTCAATACGCGACAATCTAGGAATCAACACACTCTTTATAACATGAGCGAGTTTGATTTGCTTAACTCATGATTTTACTGAGTTCTTTTGCGCCGACATGACGCGCTTGCACCATACTCGCGCAGCCCCAGATCTTGCCCCAGATCTTGATTGTCGACCCCGGGAGTGCCACAACATAGCGGCTCAGGCTGACTTGCTCCTGTAAGTTTGGCCTCGCGCGCCATAAAGGAGACTGTCCGTTCCCGGTTTTCCGCCTAATCGTTCCGGATCCGTGCGCCGGCCGCCCGGCGGTAACGGCCCCTGCTCCGTGATCCATCGCCATAAGACTGAATGGTGTTTTGTTTGAGAACGCCGGCATCAAAGGATCCTCGCCCGGCGGAAGGCAGCAACTTCTTATGAGTATTTCCAACAAAGGTGGGGAGAAATCATGACCTCTTTGTCCATGTCCGCAGCCTCCGATGCCGTCGAGACCTTTTTCAGCGAAAGCGTCGCGGAGAGAGATCGTGACCTGTTTGGCGCTTTACAGAATGAGCTGCGCCGGCAACAGGACCAAGTCGAACTGATCGCTTCCGAGAACATCGTGAGTCGGGCCGTTCTGGAAGCCCAGGGTTCGGTTTTTACCAACAAATATGCCGAAGGCTATCCGGGACGCCGTTATTATGGCGGCTGTGAATTCATGGATGTGGCCGAGACCTTGGCCATTGAGCGGGTCACAAAACTCTTTGGTTGTGCCTATGCCAATGTTCAGCCCCATTCGGGTGCCCAGGCCAATCAGGCGGTTTGCCTGGCGCTGATCAAGCCGGGCGACACCATTTTGGGCATGAGTCTTGATGCCGGTGGCCATTTGACGCACGGCGCGAGGCCTAACCTTTCGGGCAAATGGTTCAATGCCGTTCAGTACGGCGTGCGCCGCGACGATCACTTGATTGACTATGATGAGGTTGCCCGGCTCGCCGAAGAACACAAACCCAAGCTTATCCTGGCCGGTGGCTCCGCCTATCCCCGGGTGATCGACTTCGCCCGCTTCCGTGAGATTGCGGATTCCGTGGGCGCCTATCTCCATGTGGACATGGCGCATTTCGCCGGTCTCGTGGCGGGCGGCGTCCATCCGAGCCCATTGCCCCATGCCCATGTGGTCACGACCACGACCCACAAGACGCTGAGGGGCCCGCGGGGCGGTTTGATCCTCTCCGAAGACGGGGATCTGGGCAAAAAGTTCAATTCGGCGGTGTTCCCTGGCCTGCAGGGCGGTCCGCTGATGCATGTCATCGCCGCCAAGGCGGTCGCCTTCGGCGAGGCGCTGACGCCCGACTTCAGGAGCTATGTCCAGGCGGTGGTGGACAATGCGAGGGCGCTTGCAGCGACCCTTAAGGAGGCGGGGCTCGATATCGTTTCCGGCGGCACGGATACCCATTTGGCGCTTGTCGATCTGCGGCCCAAGGGGTTGACGGGCAACATCGCCGAGGTGGCCCTCGAGCACGCCCATATCACCTGCAACAAGAACGGTGTGCCCTTCGATCCGGAAAAGCCGGCCGTGACCTCAGGCATCCGTGTCGGCTCTCCCGCCGGGACCACACGCGGTTTCGGGGTGCCGGAATTCCAGGCCGTCGGCAGCTACATCGCCGAAGTGCTTGATGGGCTAAAAGCTCACGGGCCGGACAATAACGGGCCGGTGGAAAAGGCCGTCGCGGAAAAGGTCAAAGCCCTGTGCGCCCGTTTCCCGATTTATCACACCCTTGGCTGATCCGTTGCCGGGGAGGAACAGTCCGACGCTGAGACCTCAAGAGGTGCGCCGATGAAGTGCCCCTATTGCGGGAGCCTCGAAACCCAGGTCAAGGACTCCCGCCCGACCGAAGATAACGCGGCCATTCGCCGGCGCCGCTATTGTCCGGCATGTTCGGGCCGTTTCACCACGTTCGAGCGGGTGCAGCTGCGGGATCTTGTGGTCGTCAAAAAGAACGGCAAGAAGGAACCCTTCGACCGGGACAAACTGATCCGGTCGATCCAGGTTTCCTTGCGCAAACGTCCCGTCGAAGGCGATCAGGTGGAGCGCATGGTGAACGGCATTGTGCGCCGGCTCGAAAGTTCCGGCGACAGCGACGTCACCACGACCCAGATCGGCGAAATGATCATGGAAGGGCTGAAAGGCATTGATGAGGTCGCCTATGTCCGCTTTGCGAGCGTCTACAAGGATTTCCGAGAAGCCAGCGATTTCGGCGATTTCCTGGACGACCTCTAAAGCACGTGCCGCAAAAGGGGGAGCGTGCGGCGTCGCCTCACTTGCGGTTCGACAATACGACCAAACAACACCCTGGAAGTCCTTCATGACACGGAATGAATTGAAGGCGCTCTAGACGCTCTTTGGACAGATGAGGACCGCGTGGCCGGGCATGCGCCATCTCCTGATCAAGCTCTAATCGACCATCGCCTCATGGGGGTCGCGCTGCGGCTGGGGGAGCGGGGGCTGGGGCGTGTGGCACCCAATCCGGCGGTGGGCTGTGTCCTGGTGCGGCCCGAAAACCAGAGCGTCGTTGGTCGGGGCTGGACCCAGCCGGGCGGGCGGCCCCATGGAGAGACCGAGGCCTTGGCGCGGGCGGGGCAAGCGGCGCGGGGCGCCACCGCCTATGTCACGCTCGAACCCTGCGCCCATCAAGGTAAGACACCGCCCTGCGCCCAGGCGCTGATCGATGCCGGCGTTGGTCGCGTTGTCGTGGGCTTTCAGGATCCCGATCCCCGCGTTGCGGGCCGTGGTGTCGCCATGCTCGAGGCGGCGGGAATTTCTGTCGATATCGGGGTCCGTGCGGCGGAAGCCGAGGACCTCACGCGCGGTTTCGTGACCCGCCTCACCCGGGGCCGGCCCCTCGTCACGGTCAAAATCGCGCTCTCCATGGATGGACGCATCGCCGCAGCGGGCGGCGCGAGCCAGTGGATCACAGGCGCGCAGGCGCGCGTCCATGCCCATGGGCTGCGCGCCCGGCACGACGCCATCATGGTGGGGTCCGAAACGGCGCTCCGTGATGATCCCTCGCTCAGCTGCCGGTTGCCAGGCATGGCGGAGCGCTCGCCCATCAGGATCATTGTCGACGGGGCTCTGCGTGTGCCCGAGACCCATCACGTGATGACAACAGCCGGAGAAACGCCCACATGGTTGATAACGGGCGAGGATCGCCAAAAAGATCCAAAAACGCTCGATTCGTTGAGGAGGCGGGAAGCGCTAGGCGTTATGATCCTGCCCGTCAAAAGGGCGACGCAGGGGCATTTGGATCTGAAGGCGTGCCTTCAGGCGCTTGGGGCGCAAGGGCTGACCCGGCTCATGGTCGAAGGCGGCGGGCGCTTGATCGCGGCACTTTTCGAGGCCGGGCTCGTGGATGAGCTGGTCGTTTACCGGGCGCCCGTGCTGATCGGGGGCGACGGGGTGGCGGCGGTGGCGTCTCTTGGGGTAACAGATCCGGGCGCGGCGCCACGGTTTGAGGTCGTGGAACGCCGCGCGCTGGGCCGTGACATGCTCGAGGTCCTCAGACCTTTGGCGTAAGGCCTTTGGGGCGAGGATCCCGCCTGCTGGCTGGTCTGAAACATGCTTTGCAAAAGCCTCGGATCTTTCGGGGTGTTGGACAAGGGAACGCGGGGGCTGCCGCGTGCTGAACAATGTTTACGGGACTCATCACCGATGTGGGCCGACTGACGGTCGTCAAGCCGGGCAGCGATGGCGCCGACACCCGGCTTGAAATCGCGACGGGTTATGACCTTTCGGAGATGCCTTTGGGGGCGTCGATTGCCTGTTCCGGCATCTGCCTGACCGCCGTCGACAAGGGTCAGGCGGCGGATGGCTCCTGGTGGTTCGCGGCCGAGGCTTCGGCCGAGACCCTGTCCGTCACGGCACTGAAGGCCTGGACCCCGGGACGGTCCATCAATCTGGAACGCTCCTTGCGCGTTGGGGACGAGTTGGGCGGACACATCGTCCAGGGCCATGTGGATGGCGTGGGCACGGTGAGCGACTTGACGCCCGAGGGCGGATCGAACCGTGTGTGGATTGACATTCCCTCCGCCTTGGCGGGTTTTGTCGCACCCAAAGGATCCATTGCGGTGGACGGGGTATCGCTTACGGTCAACGCCGTTTCCAACGATGGGTTCGGCGTCAACATCATTCCCCACACCTGGACCCACACGGCCTTTCACGCGACCCAAACCGGTGACCCGGTCAATATAGAAGTGGATGTGCTCGCCCGCTATGTGGCACGCCTGAGGGAGGTATCATGACTGTCAGTACCGACTCCGATCTGGCCTATCTGTCGCCCATCGAAGACGTGATCGAGGATGCCCGCAACGGCCGCATGTTCGTCCTGGTGGATGCGGAGGATCGCGAAAACGAGGGGGATCTGGTCATCCCGGCCCAGATGGCAACGCCGGAAGTGATCAATTTCATGGCCAAGCACGGGCGCGGCCTGATTTGTCTGTCCCTGACGCGGGAGCGGGTAGAGCAGCTGGGCCTGCCCCTGATGTCCTCCAACAATCAGACCCGGCACCAAACGGCCTTCACCGTTTCGATCGAGGCTAAGGACGGCGTGTCCACCGGCATTTCCGCCCATGATCGGGCACGGACGATTGCCGTGGCCATCGACCCCACCAAGGGCACGGACGATATCGCGACACCGGGCCATGTGTTTCCGCTGCTGGCGCGCGATGGCGGGGTCCTTGTGCGGGCGGGCCACACGGAGGCCGCCGTCGATATCGCGCGCCTCGCGGGCCTCTATCCCTCCGGCGTGATCTGTGAGGTCATGAAAGACGACGGCACCATGGCGCGGCTGCCCGATCTCGTTTCCTTCGCCCGCACCCACAATCTCAAAGTGGGCACCATCGAGGACCTGATCCGCTACCGCCGCCGCTATGACCATTTCCTGTCCTGTACCCAGGAAACGCCGTTCGATACGGTCCATTCCGGGTCCTGGCAGCTCAAGCTGTTCGCCAATCAGCTCGACAACGCGGAGCATCTGGCGCTCGTCAAGGGCGACATCACCACGGGCGAGCCCGTCCTCGTGCGCATGCATGCCATCAATGTCTTCGACGATGTTCTCGGCGGCGTCGGCAAGGGCAGCGGCGTTCTCGCCCGCTCCATGAAGTTGATTGACGAAGTGGGTCGGGGAGTGGTCGTGCTGATCCGCGAGACCAAACTCAAGCGGGTGTCCGAGCTTCTGAAACAGCGCCTGGGCGAAACTCTGCCCGTGGAAGAAGAGGGCGAGGAGCCCCGTCTGCGGGAATACGGCGTCGGCGCCCAAATATTGATGGACTTGGGCGTGCGCAGCATGATCCTGCTATCCAACACGCCACGCAAGATCGTGGGGCTTGAAGGCTATGGGCTTCATGTCATCGATCATGTGGGCATTCCGGCCATGAGCCTTGTGGTCTCCCAAGGCCGGGGAGCATGAGGGTCTGATGTCGAAACAACGGGTTCTGATGGTCGAGGCGCGCTTTTACGAGGACATCGCCGATGCCCTCGCGCAGGGTGCCCTGGCGGTTCTGGAGCCGGACCTTGAGGTCGAACGGCTGGCGGTTGCGGGCGCGCTCGAGATCCCTGGGGCCATCGCCATGGCCGCGGCCAGCGGGCAGTACCACGGTTTCCTCGCGCTCGGCTGTGTGATCCGTGGGGAGACCTTCCATTTCGAGATTGTCTCGGGCGAATCCGCGCGGGGCCTGATGGATCTGACCATTGACCAGCGCCTGCCCATCGGCAACGGCATCCTGACCGTGGAAAACCGTGATCAGGCCATGGCGCGGGCGGTGGACCGGAATAAGGGCGGGGAGGCGGCGCAGGCCCTTATCGGCATGATGTCCTTGCGCGCGCGCTTCGGTGAGGGAAGGTGATGACAGGCTCTGACAAACCGCCTCATACGCCTCGAAGCGCGGCGCGGCTCGCCGCCGTTCAGGCCCTCTATCAGATGGAGCTCTCGGGCCGGGGCGTGCGCGACGTCATCGAGGAGTTCATCCACCATCGTTTCGCGCCGCCGACCATCGCCAGCGATCTTGTGGAAGGCGCTGCGCCGATCGAGGCGGAGGAAGGTTTTTTCACGGATCTTTTGGGCGGGGTCGTCGAGCGGCAGGTAGAGATCGACCGGACCGTCAATGGGACGCTCGCGGAAGGCTGGCGGCTTGATCGGCTCGACAGTATCCTCCGTGCCCTGTTGCGCGTCGCGACCTTTGAATTGATGGGCAAGGAGGATGTGCCCCCCAAAGTCATTATCAATGAATATGTGGATATCGCCCATGCCTTCTTTGAGGGCGAGGATGTGCGCTTCGTCAATGGCGCACTCGATACCATTGCCCGGGCCATCCGAGCGCCTGCAGACCCGGGCCTGCCCGAGGCGAGCTGACCATGAAAACCGAGAATGGACTGGGCGCGGCGTCCTTTGAGACGGCCTTTCTCAAATGCCGCAATGCGCGCTGGGACGAATGCGACGAACTGGGCCATGTGAACAATGCGGTCTATGTCCAATGGATCCAGGACGTGGCCACCGATCACTGGTTCACCGTGGCCAAAGGGCCGATGGCGGAGGATCACGTCTGGGTCTGTTTGCGCCATGAAATCGACTATCGGGAACCGATCCTGCCCGGTGATGCCGTCGAAGTGCGCACCTGGCTCGGCAAGAGGGCGGGCCCGCGTTTTGATCGCTACACGGATATCCGCAAGCCCGAAACCGTGAAGGGATCGGTCAAGGCCCTGACGACATGGGTGATGATCGACAAGGCGAGCGGAAAACCACGCCGGGTGGGCGATGATGTGCTGGAGGCTTTCGGGCTCGACCCGGCGATCCATACCTGAAGGGCCCATACCTGATGGTCCCATACCTGATGGTGCAGGGCCCGGATCTGCTATGCTGGGTTCATGGGTGAATTTGACTGGATTGCCCGCTATTTCGTGCCCCTTGCCGCCGGCGTGGATGGGGCGCTGGGCCTCAAGGACGATGCGGCGCTGATCCCGATCGATGCGGACCGGTCGCTCGCCGTCACGGTCGATGCCATCGTGGCCGGCCGCCATTTTCTCCCCCATGACCGACCCGACCATGTGGCGCGCAAGCTCTTACGGGTCAATCTGTCGGATCTGGCGGCCATGGGGGCAACCCCGGCCTATGCCTTCCTCACGACGGCCTGGCCTCTCGAGGTCGAGGAATCCTGGATCGCCCGTTTCGCCGATGGTCTGAAGGCGGACTTGGATCGATTCGGTCTTGGTCTTGGCGGGGGGGATACGGTGGCAACGGACGGTCCAGCCACCTTCACCCTGACCGCGCTGGGCTGGATCGATCCGGCCAAGGCCATCCGACGGTCCGGGGCGCGGGTCGGGGACCGGATCTGGGTCTCGGGTACCATTGGCGACGGGGCTTTCGGTCTTCGGGTTGCGACCGGGGAGGCGGACTGGCTGGAGCGGCCGCTCGCGACTCAGCTGCTCGAGCGCTACCGCCTGCCGGAGCCGCGCCTTGGTCTGGGGCAGACCCTTGCCGGCACGGCCACGGCGGGCCTCGACGTCTCCGATGGTCTTCTCCAGGATCTGGGGCATCTGGCCCGGGCATCCGGTGTGGCCTTGGAAATCTCAAGCGCGGCCATTCCGTGCTCGGCCGCCGCATCCCGGTTTCTCGCCACCGGCGCCGGGACGCTCATCGAGGCCGTGACCGGTGGCGACGATTACGAACTCGCTTTCACCGCCCCCGATGAACCCGCCATCCATGATCGCCTGGCCGTTCTGGCGGTTCAAACCGCAACACCGGTGACGGCGATCGGCCATGTGGTTGAGGAAGATCCCTCCTTGCCCGCGATTCGGTTCCGGGACATCGCCGGGGGGCTCATCGCGGTCGACCGTGCCGGATTTCGCCATTTCTAAGCCCAAGGCGCTCAATCAGCACCCGATAAAGGCCGCTGAAACCACTTCCGGGCGAAGATGGGAAGCTTGAGGCGCCTCAGGCCGCCTTCAGCGCATCAAGTGACCCTTCTGATCGAGTGACCAGCCATGATGGGCCCAAGATCAGGCACCCTTTGCCTCCTGCTTCTGTTCACCCTTGCTGTCCCCCAGGATCTTCTGGGCGCGGAAAAGGAAAAAGCCCCGCCGGCCGAATCAGGGGACGGCGGCAATGCGGAGGAAACTGTGGTGATGCCGGTTCTCGTTGTCCCTGTCATGCAAGGGGACAGGTTTTGGGGGCAGGCCTATGTGTCGGTTGAACTGGTGGTGCCGTCGGATATCTGGAAAGTGCGGACGAAAATCCCGGCGCTTCAGGACACGCTGGTGCGCACCGCCCATGCGAGGCCGATCGTGTTTGCAAGCGACGAGGCGCCTCCAATCCAGGCGGAGCCAGGCTTCAAGCCCCTTGATCCCCTCTTGAGCCACTTGAAAGAAGCGGCCCACGAGACCCTGGACAATGATCTTGTCAAAGGGGTCATCGCCCCCAGTGCATTCTTCCGGCCGTTGTAACGCCTGGATGAAAATCCATCGCTAAGGTTGTGTTGTCCTTGCGGCGAATAAACCTTACGCAAAAGCGAACTGTGGAGTTGCGTTGACGGTCAGCATTTGGCACCGTTCGCTACCTTCACACCGAATTCTGGGCTTGGGGGATGAATCCGATCGCCACGGTCGGCCTTGCCCTACAGCGTTGTCGTCCGAGAGGATAAATCGAGATGGAATTTATGTGGCTTGTTATCGCCTCAGGCCTCTTGGCTGTGGCCTATGGCGGAATCACCGTGCGCTCAGTGCTGGCGGAGAGTGCTGGTACGGAACGCATGCAGGAAATCGCAGCCGCCATCCAGGAAGGTGCCAACGCCTATCTCAGTCGACAGTATCGGACGATCGGGATGATCGGCGCCGTGATCTTCGCGGTGATCTGGATCGTCTTCGGCCTCTGGGTCGCGCTTGGCTTTCTGATCGGCGCCGTTCTGTCCGGGGCCGCGGGTTTCGTGGGCATGCACGTCTCCGTGCGCGCCAATGTGCGCACCACGGAAGCTTCGCGCCATGGCCTCGATAAGGGCCTGTCCGTGGCCTTCCGGGCCGGTGCCGTAACGGGGCTTCTGGTTGTCGGCCTCGGTCTGATCGGGGTGGCCGGATATTACTGGTTTCTGGTCGCCGCCCTCGGCTTTTCCGATGGCGACGGCGGCGTCAACCGGACCATCATCGATGCCCTCGTGGCCCTGGGTCTCGGCGCGTCGCTGATTTCCATCTTCGCCCGTCTGGGCGGCGGCATCTTCACCAAAGGCGCCGATGTGGGCGGCGACATGGTGGGCAAGGTCGAAGCCAACATCCCCGAGGACGATCCCCGCAACGCCGCCACCATCGCCGACAATGTGGGCGACAATGTCGGCGACTGCGCGGGCATGGCCGCCGACCTGTTCGAGACCTATGCGGTGACCATCGTGGCCACCATGGTTCTGGGTTCGATCTTCTTCGCCGGCTCGAGCGGTGGTCTTGAGACGCTGCAGACGGTTCAGACCATGATGGTCTATCCGCTGGCCATCGGCGCCGTGTGCATCGTGACCTCGATCATCGGCACCTTCTTCGTGCGTCTTGGCTCAAGCCAAAGCGTGATGGGCGCTCTCTACAAGGGCTTCATCGCCACGGCCGTCCTTTCGGCGGTCGCGATCTATTTCCTGACCATGTTTCTGGTGGGAACGGACACGGTCTTCGTGGTCACCATCCGCGACTTCGTGGGCGGCACGACTCAGCGGGAGATCGCCGGCATCGACCTGTGGTATTGCGGCATGGTCGGCCTCGTGGTCACGGGTCTGATCGTCTGGATCACGGAATACTACACCGGGACCGGCTTCCGGCCCGTGCGCTCCGTGGCGCAGTCCTCGGAAAGCGGTCACGGCACGAATGTGATCCAGGGTCTGGCCGTCTCCATGGAAGCCACGGCCCTGCCGGCGCTCGTGATCGTGGCCGGCATCGTCGTGACCTTCATGATCGCGGGTCTCTACGGCATCGCGATCGCGGTGACGACCATGCTGGCGCTGGCGGGCATGGTTGTGGCCCTCGATGCGTTCGGTCCGGTTACGGACAATGCAGGCGGTATTGCCGAGATGGCCGATCTGGAGGAATCCGTGCGCGACACGACGGACACGCTTGACGCGGTCGGCAACACCACGAAGGCGGTGACCAAGGGCTACGCCATCGGCTCGGCGGGTCTCGGTGCCCTGGTGCTGTTCGCGGCCTATTCCGAAGACCTGAAATATTTCGCGTCGAACCCGGACAAATATCCCTTCTTTGAAGGGGTGGTGCCCGACTTCTCCCTGTCCAATCCATGGGTGGTCGTGGGTCTGTTCGTCGGCGGTCTTCTGCCTTAACTCTTTTGCTCCATGAGCATGATGGCCGAGGGCCGCGCCCCCCACGCGGAGGTCGAGGAAGAGCGCCGCCAGTGCCCGGAAAAAC
>CAZFWG010000020.1:0-4082 GCA_964522525.1 uncultured Alphaproteobacteria bacterium
TCATCAATCTGGATGACGGCAGCAACATCCTGACCCTGATCGGTGTTACCGAAGATCAATTGAACGAAGCGGATTTCATCATCGGGTAAGACGTTCAGCCGGCGCCGGGCTCTCAGGGGTCCACGCAAATACGATATCGAGACGACAAAGGGGCTTGCGGCGCCGCAAACCCCTTCTCTTCTCCACACAAGCATCGGCAATGCTTTTTGGCTTGAGCAGAATCGGCCTTGGTCACAGGAACCGACCATTCATCAATGACGGCATGGTCGAACAATCTCTGTTCCGTACCCTCTAACACCCGCCCCCACTTCCGGCAGCCCCGATCCGCAATCGCTTGGTCTAGCGCATCTTCAAGATACCCCTGTTCATAAAGATGCATGCGTCTCCTGGGGTTGGAGCAAATTCCGGGCGGAAAACCAGTGTCCGTTCGGCTACACCTCACAGCTGAATGCGCTCTAACCGCTCATCTCCTCGACCAGCGTTTCGATCGCCACCGTGTCAGGATCATCAGGAATGGGTTCTCCTGCCTCGATGAACAGGACTTGCTCGACATTGCGAACCGTATCGACATGGCCGGTCGTAATATGCGTGACCGTATACTGATTGTCGCCATCATAGACGAAGATGTAGTCGTTGCTCTGGCCATCATAGACCACGATGTCAATATCATTGCTGTGGTCCGCACCGGTATCCTTGGCATCACCGCCATCGATGTAATCACGGCCGACACCGGCATAGAGGATGTCGCTGCCGAGCCCACCGAACAGTTTGTCCATCTTGCCCGACCCGCCAATGAGCAGATCATCCCCATCAAGACCTTGTAGGCGGTCCCTGCCTTCACCACCGTCGATCGTGTCGTTGCCGAGCCCGCCGATCAGATTATCGTTCCCGCCGAGGCCGACAATCAGATCATCGCCGGCGGATCCGATGATCCTGTCCGAGAAACGCAGTGAGCCTTGAATCTGGTCAATTCCCGTCAGCTTGATGTCACTGAAATTGAAATCCGCCCTGATCCTTCGTGTCGAGATGAACTCATCGGTGACACCACTGCCGTCGATTTCCTCGATGCCCGACGCCGATGCATTGAAGGTGCCCTGTATCTCAAATGTTCCGTCTGCTGTTTTCTCCAGGACGAGTTTGTCATATCCGCTGGAACCCGTATCGATGATGGTATTCCACATTCTCCCATGGTTGACCTCATCGGAAAGATAGATCGTATCCGACCCCTCACCGCCGTCGACCGTATCGCCACCGACATTGCCATGGATCACGTCGTTACCAAGACCGCCTCGGATCAGATCATGACCGTTATTGCCCCATAGAAGGTCATCGCCTTGATCGCCGTCCAGCGTGTCCGCGCCGTCTCCTCCGAACAGATGATCATCGCCCTCATCGCCTCCAAGGACGTCGTTGCCCTCATTCCCATGAAGCGTGTCAGCCCCTTCATCACCCTGGAGCGTATCCTCCCCATCGCCCCCAAACAGGAGATCATCCCCTTCATTCCCTTGCAGATCATCATTCCCCGACCCGCCAGCCAGCATGTCGTCTCCAAGGCCACCCACCAACATGTCCTGTCCGGACCCGCCGAAGAGGGAGTCATCCCCTTCATCCCCCTGCAGACTGTCATCCCCTTCGCCCCCGATGAGGATGTCATCGCCCATCCCACCGATAAGCGTGTCCTGGCCGCCATGGCCGATGATCACGTCGGCCTCTTCTCCGCCCACCAGGACATCATCGCCCTCCTCACCTTCCAGGACCGGAAGACCGGCAAAGAGCATATCGAGATAGAAATCATCGGGATTACCGATCGTCGGTGCATTCACCGGCTGCTCCGGGAGGCTCTCGGGCACATCCATGGGAGATGGTTCAGGTTCGGGTTCCGAGGGCGACGGCCCACGTTCCGGAACCGTGATGGCCTCGGGATCCTCCGCGCTCCCCTCCTCTTCATTGAAGGTTTGGAATAGGGCCGGGGCACTGACAAATTCTACATCAGATGGGGCTGCCCCCCCTCGCGGCAGACCATTCTCCACTTGCGGCGTCGGGATTTCCTGTGTCCACTCCTGCGCTCTCGCTTCCACGATCAAGTCACTGATGGATCCATATGGTTCGGAAGAGACAGGCGTTGGATCCGGGGTTCCGGGTTCAGGACTGTCATGGGAATTCTCGGCGGCGGCCACGCGTTCGGATGCTTGAGCCGAGGAAACGGTGACAGTGGTCGCAATGATCGCCGCACTGATTTTGGCCAAATGGGCGATCAGATCCGTAATGGTCTGCTCAAGGGTCGTCTGTGTACTCACGGACCCCTTCATCGCCGATCCGGAGCCTGCCTGGCCCTGTTGCTTCTCCACGCTCTGCGCACGACGTGCCCGATGGAGCGCGGTGTCCCAGGGAACCAACACGGCGGCGATCAGGACACCCAGGATCGATTGGTCGAAGCGCCTGAAATGTTGTGCCAGGAGCGTGGAGGCTTCTCGCTGTCTCGACGCGGCCGGATCGGCCGAAGTGATCTTGCGCAAGGCCTCGGACAGGGTGCGTCCCGAATAGGAGATACCCAGAAGGGAAAACTCGATGGCCACGGTATCTTCGGCGCGCATGACATGGACAATGTCACAGTCATCTTGTGGATCCACAAAGCTCGCCCAGGGAAATCCGTGATCCGTCACCCCCCAAACCAATTCCAATTCTCCGTGGAACTGGCGCATGATGAAGTGGGCCCGAACGATTTGGTTGCGTTCAGGCAGGCTCCATCCCCGAAAAGGTGGTTCGTCCGCCTTGACGATTTTAAGCATCGTCATGCTCCCCAGGATCCTTGAGATACTCTATTGCGGTTTGTTTAGTTTTTAGAACTGCGCATTTTATTGTAGTAGGGCTCAATCAAGTCATAAAGATTAGGCTCTGAATATTGCAGAACGGTCATGGCAAAGACGAGCGGGTCAACGCCAATCGCCGCCGCCCACTCCTCGTAAAGGTCACTGGGAATGCGGCGAATGCCCGTTTCCACCTGGGAAACGACGGCGTGAAACCGGAGCCCCAGATGCTCCGCCAAGTCGGCCTGGGTCAGTTCTGCCTCTTCGCGCTTCTGTCTGAGCCACAGTCCAAGCTGCCTCCGCAAAGCCTTCATGTCATCGCCTTGTGAAACAACAGCTTTCGCGTGAGAGGGCATGGCCACGGATCCCGCTTTTCCTCGATATCTGAAAAACATATATCAGTTTTTATAACCTGTAAAACGCAATATAGGTGCGCGTGATAGAAGGCAAACCCCAGGTGGCCATGCAATGCCCTTGCACGTTCTCCTCTCCCCAGGCACTTCATCGCCATACTGACACGCCCTTTACTCACCACGCTGCACAAGCTCTCCCAGCCAGTCACACCCATCAAACCGCTTTAAAGATAACACAGAATTAAGTTATAGAATCCATATTATATTTTTAGTATCACGCTCGTTCCGCACGGATTGCGGCATCGGCCACTCCTGCCAACGCGATATTCGGGGGACTTGGCGCCGATCGGCATCCGTGCAGCGTCGGTTTTATGGGTCGTTGCCCGGCCGAAATTGATGTTTCCGCCTTTTGAGATGACAAGGTCAGTAAGATGTCAGAGCAAGAGAGCCTTCACGCCATAGATAATCTGTCAGCTGATGGTGATACCGATCCATCCGTATCAACGGGAAAACCGGGCCCTTGTCCCAAAACCGGAGCCGCCATTTGTCATTGCGACGATGAGAAAGAAGATGCCAATGACGATGGTGACGTTTTCGTCGATACCAGCCTCATGATGTCGGCCCATATGGCCCATCAAAGCCATGGCGGGACGGCCACCGGTGACGGTGGTCAAGCAGGGGGCGAAGGGAGCACCGTCCTCTGGTCCGACGCCCCGTCCTGGTTGGGACGCAGTCCTCAACCCGGTGAAAATGTTATCATCCCCGAAGGCGTGACCGTCATTTTGGACACGGACACACCGCCCCTGGGCAATCTGGTCGTCCACGGCCATCTCACCTTCGGTGAAACGGACGTCACGGTCACGGCGGACAATGTGATCGTGTTCGGAGAATTGTCCGCAGGCAGTGAAACAACGCCCCATGA
>CAZFWG010000020.1:4182-9754 GCA_964522525.1 uncultured Alphaproteobacteria bacterium
ACAATGTGATCGTGTTCGGAGAATTGTCCGCAGGCAGTGAAACAACGCCCCATGAATTTGACGCCAAGATCGTCCTCACCGGCAGGTCCACCGACCCGGATATCGTGTTGGGTGACTGGGCCCCAGCCTCCCACGCCCATCACGGCGATGGCCATCATCATGCGCACTCCACCACACCGATCGACAACAAGGCCCTGATCGTTGCGGATGGCGCCAAGATCAGTCTGCACGGCAGCGAGATGACGTCCTGGACTCAGCTTGGCTCCACGGCCGCCGCCGGTGATACCTCGATCACGCTTGTCGAAGATCCGACGGGTTGGTCCGTGGGGGATGTTATTACGGTCGCGCCGACCGGATTTGAAGCCTTTGAAGTCGAGGAAAGGATCGTCACACGGATTGAAGGCAATACCGTGTTTTTTGACCAGCCCCTCGAGTTTCAGCACTACGGCGAAAGACAGTATCTCGGCGACGGCGAATATCTCGATATGCGGGCGGAAGTCGCCAATCTGTCTCGCAATATCAGTGTCATCGGCGCCGACGAGGGAGAAGGAACGCCCCTCGGGATTGGCGAAAACCCGCAGGATGTGCCACGCCAAGGATATGGTGGGCATACGATGTATTTGACCGGCGCCGAGGTCAAGATCGACGGTGTCGAGTTCCAGGGACTGGGTATTTCCGGAGAGCTCGGACGGTATCCTGTCCATTTCCACCATACGGGGGATATGACGGGATCCTATGTCAAGGACTCCTCGATCCATCATTCCTTCCAGAGAGGACTGGTTGTTCACCAGGCTGATAATGGCCTCTTTGAAGGCAATGTCGTCTATGACACGGTAAGTCACAACATCTACCTCGAAGACGGTGTCGAAACCGGCAACCGCTTTGTCGACAATCTCGCGATGCTGCCCCGCGACGCCATCGAGGAACTGCGCATCGACAATCCAAATAATACTTCGCGAGGGGAGGAACGGTCCTCTTCCTTCTGGATCACCAATGCGGAAAACGAGTTCGTTGGAAACCACGCCGTGGCGGTTCCCGACGGTCAGGGCTTCTGGTTCGTCAACCCGGACAATGCCTCCGGCACGGCTTCCTTTGCGTCGGCCAAGACGGCAAAGGAACGCGACGACGTATTGCTGCGCTTTGAGGACAATACGGCGCACACGATCGGATCCAAAGGCGGCAATCTTGGCTACCGCTTTGACTGGACGGGGAACGCTCTCGATCTCACGGATGTGAACGCGGATCCCAACCACGCAGTGATCAAGAACTTCACGGCCTGGAAGGTGGAGAATCACGCGATCCATGTGCCGCCGAACCGCGACTTCGAATTCGAAGGGACCACGCTCGCCGATGCGCGGGTTTTCATCCACTCCTCAAAGCGCGGCTTCAGGGAAAGAGATGAACCCCTGACTTTTACGGACACCAATATTGTCGTGCAATCCGACAACACGACACCGGGTCAGAACATAAGCGAGGCATTCGGCAAGAAGTTTCCGGGGCCGTTTCTGGTGGAAGCCGTCCGCCCCATCGAACTCGAGGGCGGGAAACTGTTCGGTGAGGATGAACTTCGCACAAATCAGCGCAAAGAGTTTCGAGACCGGGTCGACAGCAGCCTGCAGAGTGATCCGGAGGTGGGGCCTGCGCCAGATCCTCAGCCAACGCCCATGCCGGATCCCCAACCCGACCCTATGGTCCCGACCGAGCCTTCAAATCCGGGCACCGATGCCCCGGGGCCCAATGTGATCACCGGCACGGCCGGCGATGACAGTCTCCTGGGGCTTGCTGAAAGCGACCATTTGCAAGGCTTGGATGGCGATGACTTTCTCGCCGCTGGTGCCGGAGACGACACACTGAACGGCGATGGCGGCGATGATGAACTCTGGGGGGAAGACGGTGACGACCTCCTCACCGGCGGCGGCGGTCGGGACATGCTTGCAGGAGGTGACGGCACCGACACGCTGAATGGTGACGACGGCGATGATCAACTCTGGGCGGAAGACGGAGACGATCTCCTCAATGGAGGGGCCGGCCAGGACCTGCTGGTCGGGGCCGCTGGCGCCGATACGCTGAATGGCGATGACGGCAATGATGCGCTGTGGGCGGAAGATGGGGACGACCTCCTCAATGGGGGGCTTGGCGAAGACCTTCTTGTGGGGGCAGACGGTAACGATACGCTCGATGGCGGTGATGAGAGTGATGCGCTCTGGGGGCAGACCGGAGATGACCTTCTCTTTGGCGGCGAGGGTATCGATCTTCTTGCGGGCGGCGAAGGGCGCGACACCCTGAACGGCGATGGGGGCGATGATCAGCTCTGGGCGGAAGACGGTGACGACCTCCTCAACGGGGGAGACGGCGTTGATCTTCTTGCAGGCGGCAACGGCGCCGATACATTGAACGGCGATGGTGGTGATGATCAGCTCTGGGCCGAAAGCGGCAATGACAGCCTCAATGGTGGGCAGGGCAATGATCTTCTGGTCGGTGGCGACGGTGACGATACGCTGAACGGCAACGAAGATGATGATCAGCTCTGGGCCGAAGCCGGCAATGACAGCCTGGATGGCGGGCTTGGCGATGACCTCCTGGTCGGTGGAGATGGTGCCGACACGTTGGTTGGGGGCGTCGGTCAAGACATCCTATTTGGACAAAACGGCAGCGATGTCTTCGTCATCGTGGACGGAACGATCCACGATGTGGTGGCGGATTTCACGATCGGCGAGGATCAGATCGACCTGAGAGCCTTCCAGACCATTCAGTCTTTCGATGACCTTCTGACCCGAGCCAGCGATATCGGTGGTGCGACCCTGTTCAGTCTGGATGGTGATGACTTCCTTACGGTGAATGGGGTGAGCGTGTCGGATTTGAGCGAAACGGACTTCCTTATCGGTTGAGGCAAGAAGGAGTGGGGTGTCCGGTGGCCCATCAGCCACCGGATACCCGGAACACCCGCACACAAGAAAGAGCCCGGTGCAGGGCCAGGACATCCTCCCCTAGGATCAGGCCCTAATCACAGATCAGAAACCCGTCTCCCCGATCCCGGTTTTCTCCGCACAAAGACATCACGCGCGCGTTATTGAGGGCCTTCAGATTGACGGCCATCTGCCGGGTGATGGCACTCACCATATGGTCGATCCAGAGATCCGTCATCCGGGCAAGCACATTTGCCTGGGCCTTGGCGTCTGCCTGGCCAAGCGCGCCAAGATCCTGATGCAGTGTCTGGGGATCGAGATCGTGCCAGAAGACACTCACGGGCACCCAACCGCCGTGGGTTCCATAGCGCTCCTCCGGCGCGACAAAGAAATGAACACCACTCGTCCGTGGACCGGAGTCGAGGCTGCCGTAAAGAACAACGCCCGCAAAGCGAACTGGCGTTCCCTTCTTGTCGGCACGGCCAATGATCGCGGCCCCATGACCCTCCTTGTCAAGTTGCTTGGTTTCTTCAATGACGGCCCGTGCATCGACAGCGATCGATCCGTACCCAAAACGCTCAAGCGCTGTACGGATCGCCAGATCAAGATCACGACTTTCCACATCCACGAATGCGACACGCATCAGCGGCGTATCCGATCGACTCAGCGCGAAGGTAGCCCCGCGAGGCAATCCGGTTTGCGTTCTTTGCCAGCCTTTAAGGGTTTCCGCTCCGCGTCCCCCAACCTTTTCAAGCGGCGCCGCCGAGACCGATCCGCAAAGACAAACCACTCCAGTGATGAAAATCGCAGACAATAGGGTCTTCATGGTCCTCGCACCTCAATCATGGATCCTGCTTTTGACAAACCGATTCAAGCCACACTCTCGTCGGCTGCCGCCCCTCCCTCCCCCTAGCGCCGAACCGCAGGAGTCTCCACGGCCAAGCCTTCCGATCGGCGTGCCAGATAGTATTCCACGGCGACATAATCCTCCGATCCCAGCGGGCGAGGCTCGGCGCGAACCCCGGTGTCGCAATCATGGAGCCGACGATGGAGAGACCCGAGGGCCTGCCATTCAAACCGGTAGGCGGGAAAGCCATTACCGTGACCCTGGCTGATGGTATCGCCACGGAGCTTCTTGCCCCAATTCTCATTGTGACATTGGGAACAGGCAAGGTTGAGTTGCCCTCGCCGGGTATAGAAATAACGCTCTCCCCTTTCATAATAGGGTTCCGTCGCCGCAGAACGGGGGACGGACTGGCTCACCCCGCGGGACAGAAATCCCACATAGGCCGTCAAGGCGAGGAGATCGTCGCTTTCATAGGCAAGGGGTGCCAGGTCCTGGTGGCGGGTCCGGCACAAATTGATCCGTCCCTCAATATTCACCATGGTTGCCGTCTCCTGGTCCATGGCGGGATAGCGTGCCGCGACACCATCCAAGGCGGTCTCGGGGCGCCCATGGCAGGACGCACAGCTGGGCTCATCCCCATCGGACGACGCGAAGATCTCCCGGCCCTGCTCGACCCACAGAAAACCCGGATTGGCGAAATCATCATTCTGGAGCGCCTGGGTGTCCGCCGTCAGGAAAGTGTATCCGGAACGAATATCGGAAGGCTCGAGCTGTGACGGTGACGCCATTTCCGGGACGGACGTTTCCTCGGATGCGCCGCACCCGTTCAGTCCCAACATCACAGCGCCCAGAAGCAGCAGACGGATCATGTGACCGTGAGCTCGGCCGTTTCCGACCAGCTTTCTCCGTTCTGATCCGTCCAGCGGAACTCCAGCGTCCCGCTCTCGGTGGCTCGGGTGTGAAAGGTGAGAAAAGGGTTGGCGGCCATGGTCGGAAAGAAGTCAGCCTTGAAGACCGTTTCACCACCATAAAGGCACTCAAATGTGGTGATAATGTTCCGGGGAATGACCTCCCCCCGTGCCCCCCGGCGGAAACCGCTTTCCATCGGATGGCGGATGAGTGCCTTGAGTTCGATGACCTCTCCGGCCTGGGCCGTATCGGGAACGGCGATGCGAATGCCGGTCATGGTCGCGCCTCCTTACAGGACCACACAGGCGGCCAATGTCACCACCGCGTCCGCCGTGCCGGACCACAGGGATCCGTCACTCATTTCCGCAACCGCACGAACGGTCTGGGTACCGGCCAGGCGAATACGGGTCGAGACGGCGGCCTTGCCCGCACGCGGGCCCAGATGGAACTGCGCGACCTTTGGATCCGGATTGCGTTCGGAAATAATCGCAATCCGACGCACATGATCCTCGAGCGTCATGGGACTATCGACAGATACGGACAGTGGTACCGAGAAGCCATTTTCCGCAATCGGAGGCAGTTCCAGACTGACCCGGCCCTCGCTGACCGGTGCGTCTGCGAACAGCTCGGCGATCGCGGCTTGTGCCTCCTCGGGCGTTGCGCGACCGACGACCGGAAAGGCGTGGATCAAAACGAACCCCGTTCCCCCGCCCAAAACCGCGCGGCGGGTCAGATCCGGGCCCAATCCCGCTGACGCTGTCTTGTCATCCCGCATTCCGTTCCCCTTTCAGACCGGACAGATAAGCGACGAGATGTTCGATTTCGTGGGCGGATAATACGGGCTTTCCCTCGTATTGCGGTGCCACCTGATGGAGACCTTGTTTCCGGTAATAGGCGGGCATGATGGTGC
>CAZFWG010000020.1:9854-36697 GCA_964522525.1 uncultured Alphaproteobacteria bacterium
TCCCTCCGGCTCCGGGAACATCCGCAAAGCGACCATCCGTGTTTGAATAGACACCCGCAATGGAAACGGCCGTGTTCGGTGTCACGTAGGAATAGCAGGTGTTGGCGAGGATGGTGGGTTCAGGCTCCAGGTCCGACAACAACCGCGCGACCTGGATGGCGCAGATCTTTCCTTGCAGATTTGCGGAAAAGGCCGATTTCGGCATCGGGGCGGCGATGGTGGCGTCGCCAATCACATGCACGCCCGGCTGCAAGGGGGATTCAAATGACGTGGCATCGATCGGACACCAACCGGTCTGGTCCGTGACGCCCGCCTGCTCCGCGATGGCAGCGGCTTTTTGCGGCGGGATCACATTGGCTACATCCGCCTTCACCGTTTCGAAATCGGTCTGAAGCGTCCGGCCCGATACATCGACACGGGAGACGCGACCGTCATCGCTCGCGCCGCGCCACTCCAGGATCCCGTCGTAATGCTCCGCCCACGCCTCAAGGAAGAGGGGCATTTTCGAGAACTTGTCCTTGGCGTCGAGCAGGATCAATTTGGATCTTGGCTTTTTCGTCTTGAGGAAATGCGCGATCATGCTGGCCCGTTCGTAAGGACCCGGAGGACAGCGATAGGGGGCCGCCGGCGCGGTCATCACCACCACGCCGCCGTCCTCCATGGCGCGGAGCTGGTCAGCGAGCAGCCGGGTCTGGAGGCCCGCCTTCCATGCATGGGGCATGGTCTCGGCGGCGTCCTGATCATAGCCCTCAAGCGCGCCCCAGCGAATATCGATGCCCGGCGACAGGATGGCCCGATCCCAGGGCAAGGCCGTGCCGTCTTCCAGGACAACGTTCTTGGCACCGACATCCACATCGCGGGCGGGGGCATGGACCACGTCAATGCCTTCGGCCGCCAGGGATGAATAGTCGAACGTCAAGGAGGGCAGATCGCGCAATCCGGCAAACACGAGATTGCTGAACGGGCAGGAGACAAACCGCCTTTTGGGCTCAACCAGCGTCACCTCAAGAGAAGGCATGAGACGCTTGAGGAAACGCGCGGCCGTGGTCCCGCCATACCCGCCACCGACCACGACCACGCGGGCCTTGGTTTGTGCAAAGACCGTCGGAACGGAAATGAAGGGGGCACTGGCCAAACCGGCGAGCGTGGCACGGCGGGTCGGATTGCGGTCCATGTCAGTGCTCCCTGGACGCCTTGAGATAGGTGGCGACCGCCTTGATGTCGGCGTCGCTGTACCCCCGGGCCAAGCGGTGCATGACCGTCGTGCCCTCTTTTTCCGCCTTGTAGGTCATCAACTTGTTGGCAATGACCTGCGCGTCCAAAGTGTCCAGATCGGTCAGCTGCTTCTGGCCCGCCCCGTGACATCCGCTGCAGCTTGCCGCAAGGCTCGCCGCCCGCATCAAGGGGGACGGCGCCTTGGCATCTTCCGTGGTGGGCCCGGACGCAAAAACATCCGAGCCCGCCCACAAGATCAGGATCCAGAGACCGGCGAGAACACCGCGCATGGTCTTACGCGTCCCGCAGCTTCTGGTCCTTGATCGGAAGCTGACGGATCCGCTTGCCGGTCGCGGCATAGATGGCGTTGAGCACCGCCGGTGCCGCCACCGCGATCGTCGGCTCACCGACACCGCCCCAGAAACCGCCGGACGGCATCAGGATCGTTTCCACTTCCGGCATCTCGGCCAAGCGAAGTGAATTGAAGGTGTCGAAATTGCGCTCCTGGACCTCACCGTCCTGGAAGGTGATTTCGCCATGGAGCATCGCCGACAGACCGTAGACGAACGATCCTTCCACTTGCGCTTTCACCTGCTGGGGATTGACGATGGTGCCGGGGTCGGTCGCGGCCACAATGCGATGGATCTTGAGTTGCCCGTCCTCCGACACCGTGACTTCGGCACAGGCCGCCGTGTAGGAGCTGAAGGAATGGAAGCCGCACAGGCCCCGCGCCTTCCCATCATCCGAACCCCACCCGGATTTTTCCGCCACCGCTTTCAGCACGGCGGCCATCTGGGGTGAATCCTTCAGATAGGCAAGACGGAACTCAAGGGGATCCTTACCCGCCGCGTGGGCCATCTCGTCGAGGAAACATTCCAGATAGATGGCGTTCTGGTTGGCGTTAACACCGCGCCAGAAGCCCGGCCGCACCGGCGGGTTGCGCATGGCATGGTCGACCAGAAGATTGGGGAAGCTGTATTTGAGGGTCTGATCTTCCAGACGCGGATCAACGCCTGAGGGCAGATACCCCTGAAAGACGAGATAGTCCGTCCCGTCCTGAAGGTTTTGTGGCGCCAGCGCCGCGAGAATCGATTGGCCGGAAATGCGGATGTGCAGTCCCGTGAGATTACCGTCCTTGTCAAGACTGCCCCGCAGGCGCGCCTTGGTGACCGGGTGGAAGAAGCCATGTTGCATGCTCTCTTCCCGGGTCCACAGGGTCTTGACGGGGGTGCCCGGCATCTGCTTGGCGAGTTTCACAGCGATATTGACGAAATCCGTCATGCCCCGCCGTCCGAAACCACCGCCCAAATGGATCTTGTAGACCTCACATTGCTGGATGGGAAGCTCGGCCGCCGCCGCCGCGGCAGCAAGCGCGGATTCGCCGTTTTGCGTGGGACACCAGACCTCGCATTTCTCCTCGGTCCACAGGGCCGTGGCATTCATCGGCTCCATGCAGGCATGGTTCTGGTGCGGCATGTTGTAGGTCGCCTCGACGACCTTGTCCGCGCCCTCGAAGGCCGTCTTGATGTCGCCCACGGCATTGCCAACGAAGGCTTCATCCGCCGTCAAACCATCATCCAGCTCCGCCTCGAAGGCCGCGCTTGAGTGGTCGGATCCTTCGCCCGGGGTCCACTCGATCGGCAGGACATCGAGGGCCGCATTGGCCTGCCACCAATGGTCCGCGACAACCGCCACGGTCCGCTCGTCCACTTTCAGAACCTTCTGCACGCCGGCCATGTCGGTGACAGCGGCCGCGTCGAAGCTCTTCAGGGTACCGCCAATCATCGGCGCCTGCCGGATGCTCGCATTCAGCATGCCGGGCAGTTTCAGGTCGGCGCCGTAAACCTGTTTGCCGGTGAGCTTGTCGGCCGTGTCGAGACGTTTGAGCGGTTCGCCCGCGATGGTCCACTCGGAGGGATCCTTGAGGGGCACCTCCAGGGGCGGGGCAAGCTTGGCGGCCGCCGTGGCGACCTCGCCGTAGCGGGTCGTCTTGCCGGAGGGACCATGGGTGATGATGCTGTCCTTCGCTGTGCATTCGCCCGGATCGACGTCCCATTGCTTGGCGGCGGCCTCGATCAGCATCATGCGCGCTGCAGCCCCGCCTTCGCGGACATATTGATGGCTGTCGCGGATGCCGCGGCTGCCGCCCGTGCTGTAGCTGCCCCAGACGCGCTCACGGCGTACATTCTCGCCGGGCGTGGGGTATTCGGTCTTGACCTTGGACCAGTCGCAATGAAGCTCCTCGGAGACCAGCTGGGCCAGACCCGTCAGCGTGCCCTGCCCCATTTCCGAGCGGGCGATGCGGATCGTCACCGTGTCGTCACCGGCGATGTGGACCCAGGCATTGACTTCCGGGTTCGGCGCGTCATCCGCCAGAGCCCCGGAGAACGGTCCTTCCATGAGCGTTATGGTGAGGCCGGTGCCGGCAGCGCCGACGCCGATCATGAAACCGCGCCGGGAAAGGTTTTTGTGAATGGTCATGGCTCCGTCTCCCCTCACGCTTTCTTCGTTTTCGCCAGGTGAATGCCCTTGCGCACACGCGCGAGCGTTCCGCAGCGGCAGATATTGGTGATTTCGAGGTCGATATCCTCGTCCGTCGGGTCGGGGTTGTTGTTGAGCATGGCGGCAACCGCCATGATCATGCCCGGCTGACAGTAGCCGCATTGGGGAATGTCGAGTTCGGCCCAGGCCTGCTGGACGGGGTGGCTGGAGTCCTCGGAGAGGCCTTCGATCGTGGTGATTTCATTCTCCTCGGTCACCGCGCTTACGGGATAGACGCAGGATCGGACCGCCTGGCCATCGACATGGACGGTGCACGCGCCGCATTGGGCGATGCCGCAACCGAATTTCGTGCCGGTCAATCCCACATTCTCGCGCAACACCCAGAGCAGCGGTGTATCCTCGCCGACATCGACTTCGACGACTTTCCCATTCACTTTCAGTTTTGACATGGTTTCCTCCTGACCGGCGCGGACACAATCTCGGGCCACAGCTTGCACCCGCTTTCCCCCAAAAGAAAGCATCGAGTTGACGCTCACGGCTGTTTTTGGGCTCAAAACCTGCCCTTGCTCTTGATCCAGACCTCTCCTTTGACAGGCCTTTACCGGCCATGGCCGATCGGCTTTCCACGGACATTGGCGAGGCCATCCCCACGCGATCCATATTCTCATTATACAAATCAATGACGGGTGAGACTCGTGCACCGCATCGTGTGGCGTCAAATAGAGCGGGTGGCGTTTAAAGAGTATCTCACACACAGGCGCTCGAGGCGCCTTGCGCCCTCCCGCGTCAACCGACAAAGTCCCTACACATCATAGGGTCTCTCCAACTCATGTATCGGTCCGCCCGATCAATTCCCATGGAAATAACCAATTTTACATGGGCCCTCGCGATTGCTAGGAATTCAGGCGTTCCGTTGCGTCGGAGTGTCACTCTTGCAGTCACACGGATCATGTTCGGATTGCGCCAAGCGATCGGGGTTGCCGGTAGATATCGGTTGCATTCAGGCATGGGCCGCCTGTTGACCATAAGGGACAGGTCGGTGGTACTCCATGCACGGATAATGGACCAGGACTGCGGAGTTGCTTTTTGACGCGAACCTGTGGATGCCCACGATGGTCAAACGCCTTAACCGTCTTCACGCCTTCAAGCTCAACGCTTTAAAAGCCATTCAAAAGAAAGGACCCAGGACCCCATGTTGAAACGTGCATTGCCCCTTGTGGCTCTCATGGCGATCGCGGTATCGCCCCTGCCGCTCACGACACCGGCTCTGGCCGACGGGCAACCCAAATCAAATCAGTTCTGGTGGCCCGAACAGTTGGATCTGACACCCTTGCGTCAGAACGCCTCGCAATCCGATCCGATGGGCGACAGTTTCAACTATGCGGAAGCTTTCGAAAGTCTCGATCTCACGGCGGTGAAGGCGGACATCGAAGCGCTGATGACGACCTCTCAGGATTGGTGGCCGGCCGACTACGGGCATTACGGCCCGCTTTTCATCCGGATGGCCTGGCACAGCGCGGGAACCTATCGCGTGGCCGATGGCCGTGGTGGCGCCGGCAGTGGTCAGCAACGCTTCGAGCCCCTCAACAGCTGGCCCGACAACACCAATCTGGACAAGGCCCGGCGCCTGCTTTGGCCGATCAAACAGAAATACGGCCGGAACATTTCGTGGGCTGATCTGATGATCCTGACCGGGAATGTCGCGCTCGAGTCCATGGGCTTCAAGACCTTCGGTTTTGCCGGTGGACGGGAAGATGTCTATGAGGCCGAACGGGTCTATTGGGGTCCGGAAACCGAATTCCTCGCGGACAAACGCTACAGCGGGGATCGGAACCTTGAGCAACCCCTCGCCGCCGTTCAGATGGGCCTCATCTATGTGAATCCGGAAGGCCCGAACGGCAATCCTGACCCGATCGCGGCGGCCCGCGACATCCGTGAAACCTTCGCCCGGATGGCGATGAATGATGAGGAGACCGTGGCCCTCATTGCCGGCGGTCATACGTTCGGCAAGGCCCATGGCGCCGCCGATCCTTCCAAATATGTTGGTCCGGAGCCCGCCGCCGCCGGCCTCGAAGAGCAAGGCCTGGGCTGGAAGAACAGCTACAACAGCGGCAAAGGGGCCGACACCATCACGAGCGGTCTGGAAGGTGCCTGGTCGGCGAACCCGACCGCCTGGACCACGCAATATCTCGACAATCTGTTCGGCTTTGAGTGGGTCAAAACCAAAAGCCCCGCGGGTGCCGTTCAATGGATCCCGAAGGACGAGGCGGCCGCGGAACTCGTACCCGACGCCCATGATGCCTCAAAGCGCCATGCGCCCATCATGTTCACGACGGATCTTTCCCTCAAATTCGATCCGGAATATCGCAAGATCGCCGAGCGGTTTCGGGACAATCCGGAGGAGTTTGAACTGGCTTTCGCAAAAGCCTGGTTCAAGCTCACCCACCGGGACATGGGCCCGCGTGCTCGCTATCTGGGGGCGGAAGTTCCGGGTGAGGCATTGATCTGGCAGGATCCGGTGCCGACCGTCGACCAGGCTCCCATTCGCTCCCGGGATGTCAGAAAACTGAAAGGCGAGATCCGCGATTCAGGCCTTTCCGTCTCCGAACTGGTCCGGACCGCCTGGGCGTCTGCCGCCACCTTCCGTGGCACCGACATGCGCGGCGGCGCCAATGGTGCCCGCGTGCGTCTTGCGCCCCAAAAGGACTGGGCGGTCAACACGCCGGACGAACTAGAAAAGGTGCTCAACACGCTGGAAGGCATCCAGAAGGATTTCAACGACACCCGGTCGGGCGGGCGCAAGGTCTCCCTTGCCGACCTGATCGTCCTGGGCGGGGCCGTGGCGATTGAGCAGGCGGCACAGGAGGCCGGTCTCGATCTGGACGTTCCGTTTACCCCGGGTCGGGCCGACGCATCCCAAGAGCAGACCGATGTGACGTCCTTCGCGGTGCTCGAGCCGAGTGCTGACGGTTTCCGCAACTATCTTGGAGACGACCCGCAGGCAAGCGCCGGACAGTTGCTTGTGGAGCGGGCCGATCTGTTGACACTCACCGTTCCTGAAATGACCGTTCTGGTCGGGGGCCTGCGGGTTCTGAATGCCAACACCGGACAATCCAAGCACGGCGTCTTCACCGATCAGCCCGAAACACTGACCAACGACTTCTTCGTCAACCTGCTCGACTTGAACACCCAGTGGGCGAAAGCCGAGGACGCGCAGGGCGTCTATGAAGGCCGCGATCCCGAGACGGGTAAGGTCAAATGGACGGCCACGGAAGTGGACCTTGTCTTCGGATCAAATGCGGAGTTGCGCGCCGTCGCCGAACTCTATGCGTTCAACGACTCGCGGGAGACCTTTGCCCGGGATTTCGTGGCCGCCTGGACCAAGGTCATGAATCTGGATCGCTTTGACCGGAATTGATCTTGATGCGGTGACCCGATCGCAGACTTGCGTTTGAGGAAACAGCCGCGCGTGACAGAATGAAGCCGTCTCCACTCCGGTGGAGGCGGCTTTTTTGTTCTTCATCGCTCAACGGGCCCGCAGCCAAGGTCAACAAGCCCGGGGCGTTTTCGGGAGGACCACCATGATCATCGATGCCTGGGGCCAGCATCCGACCCTGCGTCACAGCCAGGATCCGGTTTTCGCGTCCCTGCGCCGTTGGTCCAAGACCGAGGCGCCGACCGAGCAAACCCCCGTATCGGACACCATCCACATGATGGACCGGGGCGGTGTGGATCGCATGTTGATCAGCGCCTGGGTCGCACCGCGCAATGTCATGATTTCAAACGAGGAAGTCGCGGGTTTCGTCAGCGAGGCGCCGGACAGGCTGGTGGGGGTCGGGTCGGTCGACATATCGAAGCCCATGGAGGCGGTGGCCGAGATCCGTCGCTGTGTCCGTGACTTTGGGTTCAGGGCCATCCGGGTTCTGCCTTGGCTGTGGGAAGTTCCGCCAACGGATCGGCGGTTCTACCCGGTCTATGTGGCCTGCGTGGAAGAAGGCGTGCCGTTCTGCACCCAGATCGGCCATACCGGCCCCTTGATGCCATCGGAAGTGGGGCGTCCCATCTATCTCGATCAGGTCGCGCTTGATTTTCCCGATCTCGTCATCGTGGGCGGGCATATCGGCTATCCCTGGACGGAGGAAGCCATTGCCGTCGCGACCAAACATCAAAATGTCTACATCGATACTTCCGCCTACACCGTGAAACGATATCCCGACGAACTGGTTCGCTTCATGGGCCGGCATGGGGCCTCGAAAGTCCTTTTTGGGACGAACTACCCCATGATCACCGCGGAACAGGCCCTGGCCGGCCTGGATGATCTCCATCTCGACCCGGCCGCGAGAGCCGCGTTCCTCGGCGCAAACGCCCAGCGGGTTTTCCGGTTATAGGTGGGGTCGGGGCCCCGTGTTCGCTCGATAAATCCGATCGGAAAAGTCCCACAAAATCGATTGGATCGATCGGCGCAGACGCGTTATCCAGTCCTTGCACCATGGAGACATGGAGACCCCAGGAGGAAACACCATGAACGTCATGAGCCCTTGCCCGTTTTCAGGCGGCGTTTTCAAACACAGCGCCGGTGGCGGCACGTCGAACCGCGACTGGTGGCCGAACCGGTTGAAGTTGCACATTCTTCGCCAGCATTCCTCCCTCTCGGACCCGATGGGAGACGCCTTCGACTACGCCGAGGAGTTCAAGAGCCTCGATCTGAAGGCGCTGAAGCAGGATCTCTACGACCTGATGACCAAGTCCCAGGACTGGTGGCCGGCGGACTACGGTCACTATGGCCCGCTCTTCATCCGTATGGCCTGGCACAGCGCGGGCACCTACCGGATCGCCGACGGACGCGGCGGCGGGGCGACCGGCACCCAGCGCTTTGCCCCCCTCAACAGCTGGCCGGACAACGCCAATCTGGACAAGGCACGGATGCTGCTTTGGCCGGTCAAACAGAAATACGGGAAGAAGATTTCCTGGGCCGACCTGATGATTCTCGCCGGCAATTGCGCGCTGGAATCCATGGGCCTGAAGACTTTCGGTTTCGGCGGTGGCCGTGACGATGTCTGGGAGCCCGAAGAGGACATCTATTGGGGTGTGGAGGCCGAGTGGCTCGGCGACAAGCGCTACACCGGCGATCGGGAGCTGGAAAACCCCCTGGGCGCGGTCCAAATGGGCCTGATCTACGTCAATCCCCAGGGCCCGAACGGCAATCCGGATCCGGTGGCTTCCGGCCGCGACATTCGCGAAACCTTCGGCCGGATGGCGATGAATGACGAAGAGACCGTCGCCCTCGTCGCCGGCGGACACACATTCGGGAAATGCCATGGCGCCGGTCTCGAAAGCCATGTGGGTCCCGAACCCGAAGGCGCCAGCATCGAGGAACAAGGCCTCGGCTGGAAGAGCAGCTTCGGCAGCGGCAAGGCCAGTGATGCCATCACCAGCGGCATCGAAGGCGCGTGGACGCCGACGCCGACCACATGGGACAACAGCTATTTCGACACCCTATTCGGTTATGAATGGGAACTGACGAAAAGCCCGGCCGGCGCCCACCAGTGGATCCCCGCCAACGGCGCCGCCGCCGACGCGGTCCCGGATGCCCATGATCCCAACAAGCGCCATGCGCCGATCATGACCACCGCGGACATGGCGATGCGGATGGATCCGATCTATGAGCCGATTTCGCGGCGCTTTCATCAAAATCCGGATCAATTTGCCGACGCCTTCGCCCGGGCATGGTTCAAGCTGACCCACCGGGACATGGGCCCCCGCCCCCGCTATCTCGGCGCCGAAGTACCCTCGGAAGAGCTCATCTGGCAGGATCCGGTCCCGGCCGTCAGCCACAAACTCGTGGAGGACGCGGACATTGCCGGCCTCAAGGCCAAGATCCTGGCTTCCGGATTGTCCGTGTCTCAACTGGTTTCCACCGCTTGGGCGTCGGCCTCCACCTTCCGCGGTTCCGACAAGCGGGGCGGTGCGAATGGCGCGCGCCTTCGTCTGGCTCCCCAGAAGGACTGGGACGTCAATCAGCCGGCCCAATTGGCAAGCGTGCTTCAAACGCTTGAAGGCATCCAGACGGCTTTCAACCAGGGCCGTTCCGATGGCAAGGCGATTTCCCTCGCCGACCTCATCGTGCTCGCCGGCTGCGCGGGCGTTGAGCAAGCGGCCATCAAAGCGGGCCACGACGTGACCGTTCCGTTCACGCCGGGCCGCACCGACGCCTCGGAAGAGCAGACCGACGTGGCTTCCTTCGCCGTGCTGGAGCCCAAGGCCGACGGCTTCCGCAACTATCTGCAAACCGACTACGCGGTGCCGGCGGAAGACCTGCTGGTCGACCGGGCGCAATTGCTGACGCTGACGGCACCGGAAATGACGGTTCTGGTCGGCGGCTTGCGGGTGCTCGGTGCCAATGTCGGTCAATCCGCCTACGGTGTTTTCACCAAGCGCTCCGAGACCCTGACCAACGACTTCTTCGTCAACCTGCTCGATCTGGGCACGAAGTGGGACGCGGCCTCGGAAGCGGGCGACATCTTCGAGGGTCGCGACCGGGCAACGGGCGAACTCAAATGGACCGGCACCCGGGTCGACCTCATCTTCGGGTCGAACTCCGAATTGCGGGCCCTCGCCGAAGTCTATGGTTCTGACGACGCTCAACCGGCCTTTGTCCGCGACTTCGTGGCGGCCTGGACCAAGGTGATGAACCTGGATCGGTTCGACCTGAGCTGATCCCGCACGGGACCTGGGGATCTGACGGACTGAAGGCGGCGTCTGGAAGCCATGGGGACGCCGCCTTTTCTTTTGTCCGACAAGAGCATTTTCAAGAAAACGCCGGATCATGAAAATGCTCTACCGTCTTTGGTTTGAGCGCATTCCGGGCGGAAAACCGGTGTCTGTTCGGCGACGCCTCACTCTTCAACGCGCTCAAGCGGGGGCAGCACAGCCAGGGGAGATGAAACCATGGGTGCCTGGGGTGGCAAACTCTATGACTGTGACACAGCCAACGATTTGCGCGACGCGTTCAAGACCTGGGTGCGTCTGCCCTATGATGGCGGTGAACTCGTCGATTTCGCTAAAAAGCAGTATGCGGAATTCGATGATCCGGAGAGCGAAGATCATACCATCGTCTGGCTGGTGCTCGCGGACCTCTTTCACAAATATGGCGTTGGTCACGCCGAGACCTTCAAGACCGCCACCCATCTCATCGACAGCGGCGCGGACGACAGGATGATGCGCGCGCTTGAAATGGAGGAGGCCGATCTCAAACGCCGCGCCGTCGAATTAGATGCCCTGAAGACCAAATGGGCGACACCCAACCCGAAACCGGTCAATCGGCGTCTTCTCAAGAAACCGGAACCGCACAATGTGGAATCCGGCCAGATCTGGATTTATCCGACGGAGGATGGCAATCCTCCGAATACCTTTTTTTCTCAAGCCGATATCGACAAGGAATTCAAACCCGATGGCTGGAATGCGTTCGCCGTCGGGCAGGTCGCGCACCATCTCGGCTATTTCTCAAACGCCTATATCATGCGTCTGCACATCGACAGCCGGAAGAAACCGGACCTGGACACCTGCCGCCGGGCACCGATCAGTGGCGTCCGGTATTTCATGATGGACAAGGCTGATCCGCTCGCCCACGTTGTTGCATGGAGAAGCATCTCCAAAAGCGCGCTCAAAAAAATGGGGGCCGAACTCGTGGGCCAAGTCGATCTGTCCTGGGATAAAATCCGCGCGCATCTCAATGCCACCGGTCCTGAACATCAAGAGCCGGGTACCGGACATATTTCCGGGATTCTTTCCGTCTATCAGCGCATGCTCGGGTCAAAGGACTATATGGATTATGCCGCGCCCCTTGACGTCGGACTGCCTGATCTTGTCGCCGAACCAGGCAAGTAACATGTCGCGATCTGTGAAGTCCCGCAGGCCCATTTTGGGGATACGGAGCGCCCCGAAGGAGCGAATCCTTCAGGGACCGATCGTCGGCATCGTTGCTCGAGCTGCCTATGGTTACGCACTGTTTGCTGTCGACGATGCAGGCAGCGCCGGTTCGTTCGACGCGTGGGCGAAGAGGTGAATAGGTTCCTTCTTGCCCCGGAGGATTTCGCGGCCGATCGTCTTCCACTGACCGTGATCGGTCTTCAAGTGGTGAATGATCGCATCGGACACGACAAAAGTGAGGTCTCTCTGCTTCGCGAGGGCCTCGATGCGCGAGGCTTCATTGACCGGACTGCCGACAATGCTGAACTCGAGGCGCCGCTCATCACCGATCGCGCCGGCGACAACGCGGCCGGCATGGGCGGCAATGGCAATGCGGACGCTCGGTTTGTCCTCCCTCTGGCGCCGATCATTCCAGGTCTCGATCGCCTTCAGAAGGGCATGGCCGGCGGCCACGGCCGATCGGGCCGCCTGTTGCGGCGACGTCTCCAGACCAAAGACGATCAGCGCCCCATCCCCGATAAACTTGTCGACGATGCCGCCCTGCGCGGTTACCGCATCCGTCACATGAGCCCGGTACTCGCCCAGAAACTGGCTAATCTCCTCCGGGGCTTGCGCCTCGAACATGGCAGTGAACCCGCGGACATCCACGAACATGATGACCAGCTCCACCGAACGTCCGTGGCGCATCTGGACAATATCGGCATCCGTCATAGAGGTGGAAAGCTCGGAAGGGAGAAAACGCGTCTGATTGACCCTCATTTCCGTTTCGCGCGCCACCCTGTTGAGGAGCCGATAGGCGCGCCACACGGCGAAGGTCGTGATCCCGGCAACGATTCCCAACAAGACGAGTCTGACACTGTTCGGCACCAGGCTGAATTCCGACTGAACCACGCGTTGGAGGATCTCGTCGGGGACAGCACTACCGGGCAGAAAGACAAGGACGGTGAGGATCAAGAGAAGACTGGCCGACAGGAAAAACTGCAGACCAACCCGGTAGCGAAGCGCTTGGAGCACGAAGAGCACACAGATCAGGATCGATGCAGGGGAAGCCAGCACAAGCATGGCTCCCGTCCCGCCGAGCGTGGCTGTCAGGAACAGATTGCCGCAAATCACGGAGACGTCGAACAGACCGAAGAGCCAGGCCATCCAGGGCCGATAAAGATGGCTCCGCACAATGAGGATTGTCGCGACACCCAGGACGATCCAGATGCCGATGGTGCTCCCGGCCAGAAGCAGCCTGAACGCGGCGACACTCTCATCAGCCCGCGGACCCTGGCTGGCGAAAAACAGCGTCATCCCCAGAATGGCCGCAACGACAATCCGGACGAAGCCGATCAGCTGCTCCGCCTCGACGTCGGCATCACGAATGAGCCGTTCCGCCCGTGAAAGCGCCATGGGATCTCCCCACTCAAATCAAGCTGTTGCGGCCCGCCCTTTCTCCAAGGTGATGCCATACATTAGTGAATAGAGTGTCGGGATCGCAATCAGTGTCAATATGGTCGCAAAGGCGAGCCCTCCCATAATCGTCACGGACATGCTGGCGAAGAACGCATCCGGCAAAAGAGGGATCATCCCAAGAATGGTCGTCACGGCCGCCAGAAAAACGGGACGCAAACGACTGACACTGGCCGCCGCCAGGGCATCAATCGTTGCCCCCTTTTGCGACACCTGATCGTCAATTTCATCGACAAGTACGATGGCATTCTTGATCAGCATACCGGACAGGCTGAGCAGTCCCAGAAGGGCCGTGAAACTGAAAGGCATGCCCGTGAACAGAAGACCTGCCGTCACGCCGCAAATCGACATGGGCACAACACACCAGATCATGAAGGGTTGGCGCAGCTTGGCGAACAGCAGGATCGTGATCACAAGCATGATAAGGAAGGCTGCCGGAAGTTGCGCGGCGAGTGCTGATTGCGCATCTGCTGAACTTTCAAGTTCCCCGCCCCATTCCAGACCGTAGCCGGTCTTCAACGGAATGGCTTCGATCGGGCCTTTGACCGCCGCCAGTGCCTGCGATCCCGTGAGACCCGGCAGCGGCTCGCCCTCCACGGTGAGCGTGCGCACCCGATCCCGCCGGCGGATGACGACTTCTTGGGAAACCGTGTCGAACCGGCTGACCACCTGGGTGATCGGAACAAAGACGCGCTCCGCGGAACTCCAGATCAGGCGATCCTGCAACTGATCAATATCAAGACGTTCCGCATCGGGTGGGCGCACGACAATGGGAATGAGATCATCGCCCTCCCGATAGGTTCCCGCCTGCGTTCCCGTTGTGGCAAACTCAAGCGCCGCGGCAATATCGGTTCGGTCGACACCTGAAGAGTCGGCACGATCGGGCTGAATTTGCGGAACGATGGTCACCTGTTTTTGCCGCCAATTCTGACGAATGTCGGTGACAAGGCCACTCTCCGCCATGATCCTTTGAGCTTCCTCCGCGAGGCGTCTCAGCTCTTTCGTGCCCGGTCCGGAAAACCGCGGCTGAAGCTTCGCGCCATAAGGCGGACCGAAGACCAGACGTTTCGACCACACCTCCGCATCAAGGAATTCCTGTCTGATGCGACCGACGAGTCGGGCCGCAATCGGGTCAATCACATCAATGGAGGTCGTCCGGATAAGGAAGAACGCATACGCGGTGTTGGGCTGTTCCGGATTGTAGGTCAGCGTAAAGCGGCTCGCCCCCTGCCCCACAAATCCGGCAACGGACACGACATCCGGTTCCGCAAGGATGATCTCCTCAATCTTTTCCGCATCATCCGTTGTTGCGCGGATGTCGGCCCCTTGCGGTAAATAGTACTCAACATAAAACAGCGGATTGCTGTTGTCGGGAAAGAAGGACTGTTTGATGAAACCGAAACCGAACATGGCCGCCCCGGTCAAGCCGACAAGGGCCAAGACGACGGCGCGCCGCACACCAAAAGTCTTCATCAGGACACTGCGATAGAGCTGATACACTCGGCCGGCGTAAGGGTCGCTGTTCTCGGATCTACCGCTCGATTTCAAGACATAGTTGCCCAGCAACGGGGTCGCTGTGACCGCGAGAAACCAGCTGAGCAACAGGGAGATCGCGATGACAGCGAAGAGCGAGAACAGAAACTCACCCGTGTCATCGGAAGACAGGCCGATGCCGGCAAAGGCCATGATGCCGATCACGGTCGCACCGAGCAGGGGGATTTGGGTTTTCCCGGCGGTGTCGCTCGCCGCATCGCGGGCGTTCTTGCCCTGTTGTATGCCGATGAGCATGCCTTCCGCGATGACAAGGGAATTGTCGACCAGCATCCCCATGGCAATAATCAAAGCACCGAGGGAAATCCGCTCCATTTCGATACTGAAAATCGACATAAAGAAAACCGTGCCGAGAACGGTCAGCAACAGGGTGGCGCCGACCACGAGACTCATCCGCCATCCCATGAAGAGCCATAGGACACCAATCACGATCGTCACGGACATAGCCAGGTTGTTGACGAAATTCCAAACCGACGCACTGACGATCTTGTGCTGTTCATAGATGGGATTGATCTCGACACCCAACGGAATCTGTGGCGCCAGTTCGGCGAGTTTCTCATCAATCCCTTCACCAACCCGCACAATATTGGCGTCGCTTGTTCCGGCAACGGCGACGGTAAACGCTTCCTCGCCGTTGAACCGAATGGGGTGGTCCTGAAGTTCCGTTGGCAGTCGCTTGATTGTCGCGATATCGGACAGATTGATCTGTTCCGCCGTGCCGGCGCGGCCGATCTTGATGGTCGAGAGATCCGTCGCGGCATCGACCGGTGATACGACAGACAGACGCAACCGACCATCGCTCAACCGGACGGAACCGGCATCGGCAACTGCGTTCTCGTTCGTGATCGCATTGACGATCTGGTCGACGGAAATACCGAGATTCTTCAGACGCCTGTCCGAGATCTCCACATAGATCGTCTCCGTCGGTTCACCGGCTATGGAGACCTTGGCCACATTGGGGACGGTCAGAAGTTCCCGGCGCAGAAAGTCGGCGACATCGCGCTTTTGCTTGTCGGAAAAGCCCCGCGCGGTGACGGCATAAAAAATTCCGTAGACATCGCCAAAGTCATCAACGACCAGGGAGGGACCGGCGCCATTGGGCAGGGAGCCTTGGGCATCGTTCACTTTGCGTCGCAGCTCATCCCAGATCTGCGGCAACGTCGCCGAGGCATAGGTCGGTTTAATTTCGACCTCGATGGTCGAGAGACCGGGCGTCGACGTGGATTCAATATAATCGAGCTGCCCCATCTCCTGGATCGCGGTTTCCAGAACTTCGGTGACTTCGGTCTCAACTTCTTTGGCCGTGGCGCCTGAGTAGCCCGTCACCACCAAGGCGGTCTTGAGGGTAAAGCTGGGGTTCTCGAGTTTCCCGACTGAAATGACCCCCCAAATGCCGCCAAGCAGGCAGGCGAGCATGATCAGCCAGGTATTGACCGGCTTGTCGATCGCGTAACGCGCGATATCCATGGGCCTTATCCTTTCTGATCACTCATGAGACGGACGGCTGCACCGTCCTGAAGCCGCCGGGCACCGGCAGCAATGACCGTGTCGCCTCTCGACAAGCCAGAGTGCACGACGATCCGTTCGTTCATCACTGGACCGATTTCGACACGGCGTTTTGATACGGTCTGCGTTTCCGGGTCATAGACGAAAACGCTGTGTCCCCCGTCCGCTTCATCAACGATGGCGGTCAGAGGCACAGAAACACTCACCCCATCTCCTTCTCCGAGAAGGGCAACCATGACCGTAACCGTCATGCCAGGGAGTAAATTGGGTTCCGTCGGCCGGGGCATGCCGAAGGTCACGGTAAATGTCTGCGTTACGTCGTCGGGCTCGGTCTGGTTTTCCCGAAATTCCAGGGGAAACCGGTATTCAGTGCCGTCGATTCCCGTCGCGATCGCCACGATCTCGAAGGCTTCCGGATTGTCCTCCGGGTTCTGGCTGGAGCGCATGAGATCCTCCGGAACCGAAATATCCACACGCAGTTCGCTGACATCCTGAATGCGCAAGACGGGCGTGCCGGCATCCACATTGGTCTGTGCCTCGACAAGGCGGCTTGAAATCAGCGCATCGAACGGCGCCTTGATGGTCGTGTAGGACAGGTTGAGGCGTGCGGTGTCGAGCTCGACTTCCTTGACACGGAATTCCGTCTCCGATTTGTCCAATGTGGCTTCCGAGACCACATTCGTGCGGACCAGTTCCCGTTTACGCTTCAGGTCGGATTGAGCGAGGTCGAAAGCTGCCTGCGCCTCACGGACGGCCAATTCATAGTCAGCCTTGTCGAGCTTCGCCAAGACCGTCCCTGCCGGGACGATATCCCCCTCGTCAATTGGCAGAGCCGTGATCTTCCCGGACACTTGAAAGGAAACGTCAACAGTGCTGACGGCCGCGATCCGGCCCGTGAAGCGCCGGGGCCCGACCGCGCCGTTTCCGGTTGCCACGGGGCGGGCTTCATCCACGATGACGGTTTGCGGCTCAGGCGCGCGCGGGGTTTCGTCTTCCGAGTTGGAACACGCCGCCAAGACCAAGAACGCGCAGGCAAGGCCCATTAATCTGTCGACTGTTAACATAAAACCATCTCCTCAAGCGCCGGCTCTGCGACCCGGACGTTACCTCAATTTCAACGCACAAGATTGATGACCACGGCTTTTGCACGGTCCGTAAATGATGCGTCCTGATCACCCAAACTCTGACCCTGGCTCAACCGGGCGCTCAGCAAGCGCACGACTTCGGGGCTTTGGGCGTATTTTGCGTGATTGACCCGGTCCCCGCTTTCAAGCTGCGTCAGGTTGAGGATCGTGACGCCGCCCATGGCCTCCAGGTCGGATCGATAGGGCTCCTCTGACGGATCGATGGCACCAAGCCGCTGGACGCGCCCCGAAAGGATCCGCGACAACAACAGGGCCCGGTCGTCGGCCGATACGAGGAAGGTGAAATAGGGGCGCTCATCCCCAAGAGAGCCAAACTGCTGCTTGAAGACATCAATGTCGAGATCCGGCGCGGCAAGAATGACATTGCGGATCTTGGGCGGAACCGCGCCCATGCGGATGCGCATCTGGCGGAGCGCCTCCATCGTCACCCAGCTGCCCATGGAGTGGGCCAGAATGGTGATGTTGCTGACCTTGTCGCTCTTGACCGCTTCTTCGATGATCAGCTCAAGGGCATCTCGGGAATAGGTCGCGCTTTCGCGGTCATACAGATAAGAGAAAAGCTTGCCGCGGGACGGCCACGTGAACAGGACCGGAGCGGCGTTCATTTCCGAGTCGTGGGACAGTTGCGCAAGGCGGTATATGGCATCGGCAAAGCGCACATTATATCCGTGCACGAATATGAAGGCATGTCCGTCGGTCTTCTGTTCCTCGAACCATGACCAGGACTGCTCCGGTGTTGTCGCCTCAATGCGACGTACGGTGAACTCCTTGCTCGGATCCGGCTTCTTGGAATCCGGCCATTCAATCTGTCCGGTAACGTGTTCGGGAGGAATGGAAATGTCGATGACTTGTCCGCTGATTTCGGCGCTCCGCTCGCCGGAATAAATCTCATGTTCCGTTTCGGACGCCGCCCTGGTCGAAATCACGAGCATGCTTACGGTCTTCGCCTTATCGGGAACCGATGCAATCGGAACAAGTAAAGCAGGCGGACGGGAGACACAGGCAGACAGTACAAAAAGCGCAAGCGCTATCGTGAAAAAGTTCCGGGAGAAACGCATGTGTCCGACCCACTACCCGATAAAACTGCGCAGAAGAGTCGAGACACGCATGCGGACCCCCACCTCCCTGCCCGAGACGTATACACTCATGGTGCGCCCTTTGCCAATCTCGGCGTCAGGAAATGCGGCATTTCCCTGCAACCGGGATCACCTTGAGCACGCTCCGAAAAACGACCCAGGGTGCTGGGAATCGGCTGACGGAACCTCGTGGAATCCGAAGAACAAGAAATGCTCTTTGCGGGCACATGCCGCCACAGGCCAACACTCTCATAAACTACGAAAACAAAAAATACACGCGCCCCCAAATTTTATACCTGACATTTTTCAACCTATATTGACCAAACACTACATATTCTGAAATTTTCAAATATACATCTTGGCCTCCACAACGAAGACGGTGTAGTCACTGATCTGACGGATTCAGGACGGAAATGGGAAGGGCAATGAACGCCTCGAAGCGGACACTTCACGCCAATGACGCCAAGCCGAAGGTCTTGGCGACTCTGGCATCCACCACGGTGGCCTTTGCCCTCTCCCGGGGCATGACCCTTGACGCCATTGAGGCCGCCACCGGCGTTGCCGGTCTGGATCTTGTGGACCCGGAGGCTCGCCTGCCCGATGACGTCATGACAAATCTCTGGCGCGCCCTGACACCATCCCGACCGGGTATGGCGCTGTCCCTCGAAATGGCACGGGCAGCCCCCTTCTCTTTCTTCGGGGGGCTGGCCCATGGCATCCAATTTGCCGACACGCTCCGAACCGCGCTGGGTTTCCTGAAGCAAAACAGCCGGCTGCTGGCCGACCGCGTCACGGTGGAGTTCATCGAAGATGAAGCCCTGTCGGAAGCTCATTTCGTCATCAGCCATCCTTTGGACGCGACGGATGGCGGGCGCACCGCCGAAGTCGGCATCGCCTTGGGCGCGCGGCTCGTCAACGAGATCCTCGAGGTGACAGATGGTCTGTGCCGAGTGGAATTTGCCCATGGACCTGTGGGCACGGAGGAAGCCTATCAGAACTTTTTCCGCACACCCGTCTTGTTTCACTGCGCGGTCAACAAATTGGTCTTTACACTGCGGAGCCTCGACACACAGGTGAGTCAGGCAAACTGTGAGCTGTTTTCCTATGTCGAGCTCTATTATGAGAAGGCGCGCCAGCGTTTGGCCCAGGATGGCTACCCGGCCGAGTTCCTGAAACTGCGGGAGGCCGTTGTCGGCAATGCGTCCAGAGGGGACTTCGGGGCCGCATCCGCAGCGGCCCATGCCGGGCTCAGCCTGCGCTCGGCTCAGCGTCTTGCGACCGCACACGGAACCTCTCTACAGGGCCTCATTGATGACGTCCGTATGCAAAGCGCCATGGAATTCCTGAATGATCCCGACATCAACATCCATACGGTTGCGCTGCTTGTCGGTTATTCGGACGATCGGGCGTTTCGCCGGGCGTTCAAACGGTGGACCGGCCAAACGCCATCGAGCTACCGGCGATCGGCCGCCGATTCACGCAAAGGTTGAACCGCATCTCTGAAGGTACGGAACGGCCGCGGGAATCTGATCGCGGGAAGCCGTTTTCAAGCCCTTGCCGGACATTTCCTATTTCTTTGAAAGTCAGCTGCCTGGCGAGGCGGACCCGGTGGAGGACATCCATTTTCACCCTGTCGAGCCGCGGATGATCCGCGGGATTCTGGTCCTTAATTTTCAGGACCCATCCGTATTTCAGCGGCGACAATGCGGCATATAGATCGCAAAGCTCACGTTGCAGGTTCTGCAATTGAAAACCTGGGATTCTCTGGTACCTTAGATGTAATTGCCAGGAGACGACCCATGCCGGAACGTGTCGAACCCATCGCCCAACCCGCTGATCAACTGAAAGATCTGCGCCGCGCCCTCGGACTTTGGCTTAAACAGGGCCGGGAGAACGCCAAGCTCACCCAGGCGGAATTGGCCATGCGCCTTGGGTTGCGGTACTACTCCTTTATCTCACAGGTGGAGAACGGGATCGGAAGGATCCCACAGGATCTCTATGCTCCCTGGGCCGAGGCGCTCGGGATCGATGCCCGAAGCTTCGCGATGACCGTTCTATGCCATATCGAACCGGGCCTGCATGACATGATCAGCCCGCCCAAAACCGCTACGGTCGCTGATCCAGCCCGAAAGGGACGTCGTAAATCCAGGTAAACAAACTGGAATGGGTGCGCCATGCCGGTCTTTCGAGTTGTTGGATCGGACACGTCCTCCAATGGATGGACTACGGTTGAACGAGGGGATATAGTCCGAACACGGACTGTATTGGAGTCGCTTTATGGCTCGCTGGATCTCGAATTCGGTGAGACAGATCAAGGGCATCCATGGGCCAGTCTTTCGGAGAACTCGGAAGGTTTGGTCATTGCCCATTTTGCCCGCCTCCCCGACCATGTCATCGTCGATTTCCCCGAACTCGGCTTGAGTTACAAGGGCTTTACCCTGACGGAAGCCCTGGCCCGTATCGCGGCCAACACGCCAGCGGTGGAAGGACGACGGTCTGCGCGGCGCGTTCTCGCGCGGCTGTTCGACCTTTCAAAAAAGGCGACGCCGGGTCTCGTCAGCGGTGCGCTCATGACGCTTTGGGAAACGGTTCAGAGCCAAACTCGCCGCTCACGGACCACGGACAGGCAGGTGGCCGCCGACACGTCGCTTTGGAATCCGGCCAAAGGCCAAGGTCCCGCCGCCTATGAGTCGCCGACCCTCGATATTCTGGCCTTCCTGACCCAAATCACCGCAACCTTGGCGGCAAGCAAAGCCCTGGCCCAACCCTCGCAACAAAGCTCAGGCGGCAGGGATATCGTGCTTGTGGAGGCCGCGCCATCGAGCCAAAGGTCGGCCATTGCGGAAGAACGGGACAATGGCGCGGTCCCCCCTCCTACACCAGCAGATCAAACCCCCGTCCTCACGGGACCCAAGCTGCAGGCGCCAACCACCGACGAGCCGGCAGCCACTCCGATCGCCCTCCCGGCCATTCTCGTGCCTCAAACACCCAATGCGCCTCAGCAGGCCCCGATCGACTTCTTCTTGCTGGCGCAGACCGTTCTCGGTACGGATCACGCTCCCATGCCTGTCCGCGCTCATCACGGAGAGACCCCTCATTTTGAGCCTCTCTCGAGGCATCATCATGGACCGAGCATTGATCTTCACGACCTCGTGGATCAGGGCTGGGTGCTCCACGCCGTCGCGGCGGACGGAAACGGCAATATCGTGAATTTCTATGTCTCGCCGGATTCCCGTCTGGTTGTCGCAACACTCGGAAATGACCACGACCCATCAAGCGATCATGGCCCGCAGATAGCGCATCACGACGGGGCCACCGCAGATGGGAAGCATGGGCCGGAAACGGCGATCTTTCTTTTGGGTCCCGCTGAAACGAATTCTGTACTGAACAATGACATATCCGACGAGCAGGCTCTGCAGCTCTTGACGGCTTTGCCGGATGATCATGAAATGGCTGATGTCCTTTTCGATGACCATGGCGATGATCCGTTCATTTTCACGGATCATGAGTCACTGAACGAGACCGCAGAAATTGTTGCGGATTTGCTGTCCGTCGACCCTGATCTGATTGTGCCTCATCCTGTTGTTCCGGACGAAGCCGAACCTCTGACTTTCGATGAAAACACATTCCATACAGACGATATCTTTGAGTTCGGTTAGAACTCTACCCTGTTTCTAAAATCAAAAAGCTTCTGCCGCACAGGGCGTGCGGCAGAAGCTAAGGATTGAAACCGGCGCTCTTGGACGCCCGCGCGGTTACACCACGTCGATCACGTCACCCACAAGCGCATCGAAGGTGAAGCTGGGGTCGAAACCAATATCGACGAACTCGATGGATCCGCCTGGATGAACGACCGTCAAGGCGCCGCGATCGGATTCAACGAGATCAAAAGCCTCGCTGACATCAAGGTCGCTTCCCTGAAGCATCCCGTCTTCGCCTTCGATGCCCGGTGCCGAATTCAAGATGTCCTCGGCACTCAGCTCGACCCGATCAACACCCAGGTGGAAATTGACCACCACATCATCGCCCAAGGCATCTTCAGACGGATCAAACACGAACGCTTCGGCTGGATCACCACCGATCAGAAGATCATCCCCCACTTGGCTGGTCAGATCGCCGTTTTCATCGGCAACAACCACACCGCTCAGACCCAAGGCGCCCAGTTCCACGAGACCAGCGAAAGTGAAGTCCTCGGAAAAACCAAGCCCGGCCAGCTCGATCGTGCCACCAGGGTGCACAACGGTCAGGTTGCCCCGATCGGAAGCGACCAGGTCCCAAGCCTCGCTGTCGTCGAAATCCGACGGTTGCAACGCGCCGTCCTCGCCCAGAATGCCGGTGTCCGCCCGGAACACGTCAGCGGCATTCAGGACGATCTGATCCGCACCCACCTCAAAATTGGCGATGACATCATCGCCCAGACCCGGGTTCGAGGGGTCAAAGGAGAAGATCTCAGCACCCGCCGCCCCGATCAGAATGTCATCCCCGTCATTGCTGGTGAGCACACCGTCCTCATCGGCGACGACCACACCGCTCAGACCCAGGGCACCCAGTTCGACAAGGCCGGCGAAGGTGAAGTCTTCGGAGAAGTCGAGTCCCGCGAGTTCGATCGTGCCACCGGGATGTACGACGGTGAGGTTGCCACGATCGGAAGCGACCAGGTCCCAGGCCATGCTGTCGTCGAAATCCGATGCCTGCAACGCGCCGTCCTCGCCCAGAATGCCGGTATCCGCGCGGAACACGTCAGCGGCATTTAGAACAATCTGATCCGTACCCACCTCAAAATTCGCGATGACATCATCGCCCAGATCCGGGTTGGACGGATCAAACGAGAATGTCTCCGCACCCTCGGCGCCGATCAGGATATCATCCCCGTCATTACTGGTAAGCACGCCGTCCTCATCAGCAACAACCACGCCGTTCAGACCCAGGGCGCCCAGTTCCACAAGACCGGCGAAGGTGAAGTCCTCGGAAAAGCCCAGCGCCACAAGCTCGATCGTGCCGCCCGGATGTACCACGGTCAGATTGCCGCGATCGGAAGCCACTAGATCCCAGGCCTCGCTGTCGTCGAAATCCGACGGCTGCAGCGCGCCGTCTTCGCCCAGGATTCCCGTGTCCGCCCGGAACACGTCAGCGGCATTCAGGACGATCTGGTCGGCTTCGGCCAGGTTGAAATCCAGGATCAGATCGTGGCCGAGGGCGATGTTCGAGGGATCAAACTGGAATTCATCCGTACCGTCACCGCCCGTGAGCACATCATCGCCGACGCCGCCGATAATGATGTCGTCATCACCGCCGCCAAACAGAAGATCACGGCCGGCACCGCCCGCCACGACGTCGTTGCCAGCACCGCCAAACAGGGTGTCCGCGCCCGCGCGGCCGAAGAGCGTGTCATCCCCGGAAAAACCGAAAATCAGATCGCGCAACGGCGACCCCGCCAATTCATCATCGTCACTAGTTCCAAAGAAAATGGCATCAAATCGCATTCGTCTCTCCCTCAGGTCACACGCCTGTTTCAACCCGGTTGATCAGCCACCCCTAACAGCTACAAGAACTACTACGACTTTCTCATAAGGCAAGACTTAAATCGCAGATTCTGCTATTCCTGGGCTTGGTCAGAAAGCGGCTCGGCGCCGTGCTTGTCTTTGGCACTATGGGAATGCCCTGTGTTTCCGGGCGAATAGGCCGGCCATGCCCTTCTTTTGGAGACTATGGGTCCTCCTTCCGGGGGCCCACCTCAAAGCATTTGTCATGAAATCTTCAAGATCTGTATCGTGAGCGTCGGGCTGATCGCCCGGACTGGCCACCGTGATCCGATTTTTTGTCACCTCCTAAAGGCACCAACAAACAAACTTGCTTCAGGCCCTGTTTCACCCACCCCAGTGGTTCGGCCGATGTATTTGCATGCCCCCTTGCGGCGTCTTCATTAGCAAGTGTCGCGGCCACAAGAACCGCGAGCCGGGTAGTGTTTCTAGGGAGCCTTTTGGCTCTGGCGCTTTCCATGCTCCAGGAAAGTCCATGTGGTCGGCACCTGGAGGTTTGTACCAAGGATGCAGGGATGGTGAGACGCGATCAGACGACATTCTGGCAGAGCAAGTGGGAACGTATCGCATGTGATCAGCATGCCGCTTTCATTCCCGATCGAGGGCCGCCAACCGGTGCAAGGCGTCTGGACCGGGCGGCAGACCAATCCGGAGGGTCATGGTGGACCAATCGAAACGGCGCACATAGAGTCCTTTGCGCGCCAGGTCCCGCCACCGGCCATGGGCATCGGTCGTTTCCACATAGCGGAACAGGTCCGTGCCACCGACCACCTTGAACCCGATCTCGCCAAGAACGGCGTCCAGGCCTTGCCGTTGTTGACGAAGGAACGCCCGCGTTTTTTCCTGCCAAACTTGGTCCCTGTAGGCACGCGCCCCTAAAGTGAGCGCAGGCCCGGAAACGCTCCAGATACCGAGTTTTTCCTGCATCGCCGTCAGCAAGGGAGCGGGCCCCAGAAGAGCGCCGAGGCGAACCCCGGCAAGGCCAAAGAACTTTCCAAAAGACCGGAGGACAATAAGACCATCCGCCCCCGCGCGATCCGCCATGGACAGCTCCGGCCGTAGATCCGCATAAGCCTCATCTACGATGAGCCACCCACCCCTGGCCGCGAGAATGTGCCGGGCACGCTCCATCTGTTCCTTTGACCATGTTCGGCCATCGGGATTGTTCGGATTGCAGATCACCACAGTCTCCGCCCCATCGAGATTGTCCAATGGATCGGACCGCTCGATCACATCCCGCTTGGCCGCCCGCCACGCTTTGCCATGATCGCCATAGGTCGGCGCGGCAATCACAATATTTCCATGCGGAAGCAGATCCGGCAGGAGACGAATGATGAGTTCGGACCCTGGTGCGACCAAGACCGATGGCTCCGCAGCGCCGAAAGCGTGGGCCATTACCTGGCGACAGGTTTGCACCGCGTGTTGATCCGGTAGGTGATGAAAGACCGCGGCCTCCATGGCATCGATCGGGTACGCCCAGGGATTGATGCCTGTGGACAGATCGATCCAGGGCTCCGGTGCATCCGGAAAGGCGGCACGCATATGATCAATAGCGCCGCCATGGACAAGATCCGCTGTCATGATGATGCCCCCCTAAAGATCGCAAGGGCGGCGAGCGTGACGCCCGTAAGGCCCATGGCCCGCAGATAGAGCCTGAGCCCCCTTTGGAGGTCGGAAAGGACGGGATCCGGTGCGTCGCCATTGAGCCAGGGATCCGTGCTCAAATCCGTCCCATAAACTCTGGGTCCTGAAAGGCGCACACCCAGTGCTCCTGCCATGGCGGCTTCGGGCCAACCCGCATTGGGGGATCGGTGGTAAGGCGCGTCGCGCACCATGGTCCCCATGCTGGCCCAACGCGCGGAAGCAAGAACGAAGAGGAGGCCCGTCAGTCGTGCCGGTATCCAGTTCATGGCATCGTCCAGGCGCGCGGCAAAGCCGCCAAAGGCATGGTATCGCTCCGTCCGATGACCGATCATGGAATCAAGGGTGTTGACAGCCTTGTAGGCCGCGATCCCCGGCAAACCCAACAGGGCACCCCAGAACAGGGGTGCGGTCACGCCGTCAGACGTGTTTTCAGCGAGGCTTTCAAGCGCGGCACGGACAATCCCGGGGCGGTCGAGGATATTCGGATCACGGCCCACGATATGGCGAACGGCGTCACGGGCGGGCTCGATCGTCGGGGCCTGCAAGGCCTTGCCCACCGTGGCCACATGGTCATAGAGGCTCCGGCCCGCAAGGAGACTGGAGGCGAGGATCGCCTCGACCAGGAGGGCACACGGCAATCGGGAAATGAGAGAAACGAGCGCGATGCTGATGATTACTGTCGCCATAATGACGAGTATGGACGTCATGGTGCCGAGCGCATAGCGAATCGCATGTCCTAATGACGGTTTGTTGAGACACAGCTCCAGCTGCGCAATCAGCCAGCCGATCCAGGCGACAGGATGGCTGATCCACCGGTGCACCCACTGCGGCCACCCGAAAAGCGTTTCGATGGCCCAAGCGACGGCGATCATCTCGAGACCGATCATGGAGTGGAGAGACTCCAACCCGGAGGCTGGGCATCGGCGAGCAATCGGTCACAGTCAATCGCCGTCTCCAATTCCCGCGCCAGATCATCCAGGGCCTGCTCAATGCTGGCCTCATAGTTCAGGCTTTGGACATGGGCGGGATGAAAGCGGCGGATCCACGCGGCACGGAAGGCATCACTGGCGAACAGGCCATGAACGTGACTGCCGCCGACTGATCGATCGGAGCTCTGGGCGCCTTCCGGGTGATCCCCCAACAGAAGGACTGGTCGCTTGACGTCCATTCCCTCTATTTGCCCCATATGAATTTCATAGCCGGTAACAGGAGCACCTGAAATCGTGCATGTTCCCGAAACAGGCTGCACGGATTTGTCGGCCGCCATGGTGGTCTCGACA
>CAZFWG010000020.1:36797-38275 GCA_964522525.1 uncultured Alphaproteobacteria bacterium
GCATGTTCCCGAAACAGGCTGCACGGATTTGTCGGCCGCCATGGTGGTCTCGACATCAAGAAGTCCGAGCCCGTCCACAATGCCCGGCAGGCCGTCATGGCCCTGCGGATCGGCAATCCGCTTACCCAGCATCTGATAGCCGCCGCAAATGCCGAACACGGTGCCACCCCCCCGCGCATGGGCAATGATGTCATGATCCCAACCTTGTGCGCGCAGGAAAGCGAGATCGCCAAGGGTCGATTTGGTCCCGAGCAGAAGCACGACATCCGTGTCCCGGGGGATGGGCGTGCCCGGAGGCACGAAGAAAAAGTCGACATCCGGCTCTTGCCTCAGGGGATCCGCATCATCGAAATTGGCCATGCGGGAGAGCATGGGCGAAGCGATGCGTACCCTTCCCTTCCCGGAAGTCTCCCGGCGTGACAGGATCACAGCATCCTCCGCTGGCAGATGAGCCGCTGCGCCAAGCCAGGGGACCATACCGCGGGACGGCCAATTGGTGAGCGTTTCGATCATCCGGACACCGTCCATGAACAGATCAGGATTGCCACGAAACTTGTTGACCAGAAAACCCTGGATCATGGCCGCGTCATCGGGGGCCAGAATGGTCCTGGTTCCCACAATGCTGGCGATGACACCGCCTTTTTCGATATCCCCCACGAGGCAGACCGGCACGCCCGCGCGCCGCGCAAACCCCATATTGGCGATGTCCCGGTTACGGAGATTGATTTCCGCCGGGCTTCCTGCGCCTTCGACCAGGATCAGGTCATGGGCGTTGACGAGACGCTCGAAGCTCTCCATGACGCTGGACATCAAGCGATCCCGATACGCCATATAATCGGCAGCCTCGAAAGCTTGAACCACGCGCCCGTGAACCACCACCTGAGCCGTCCTGTCGCTTTCCGGTTTCAGCAGAACCGGGTTGAAATCCACATGGGGGTCAAGGCCCGCTGCCCGGGCCTGAAGCGCCTGGGCGCGGCCGATCTCCCCGCCGTCGGCACAAGCCGCCGCGTTGTTGGACATGTTTTGGGGCTTGAAGGGCGCGACGCTCAGCCCCCGTCTTTTTGCGATACGGCAGAGTGCGGCCGTCAGAACGGACTTGCCCACATCCGACCCCGTCCCCTGGATCATCAAGGCACGCGCCGTCATAAGGCACCTTCGATCTCGATCTTGGTGCCGTCAATCCGCGTCTGGATCCCATAGATCCCGGCGATGCGCTCAACGCTCAGGGTCTGTGCGGGAGATCCGTCCGCGATCAATTGCCCGTCCTTCATCCAGATCAGCCGATCCGCATAACGGGCCGCGAGATTGAGGTCGTGGAGAACCACAAGGGCGCCGCCGCCGTCGCGAACGAAGGACCGGGTCAGATCCATGATCTTGAACTGATGGCGCGGATCGAGGGCGGCGACGGGTTCGTCGGCGACCAGGAAGGGCGCTTCGGTCGCCATGGCGCGCGCGCAATGGACACGGGCGATCTCTCC
>CAZFWG010000020.1:38375-43084 GCA_964522525.1 uncultured Alphaproteobacteria bacterium
AGCGCGCCACGCAGGAGGCTGGTCTTGCCCGCCCCGTTAGGTCCGAGCACGGCCACAAGTTCTCCTGTTTCCAGACGGAAGGATACATCCCGGACAAGTGGCACGGATCCGGCGTCAAGGGACAGGCGGTCAACGACAAGCTCAGTCATGGACACTGCGCCTCCCCATGGCGATCCAGACAAAGGCGGGCGCGCCGATGAGCGCCGCGACAACGCCAAGTTTCAATTCATTCGTGGTCGGCATGAGACGCACACCGATATCGGCCACGACAAGAATCAAGCCCGCCAGGAGACCGGAGGGGATAAGGGAGCGCGCCGGATCATATCCAACAAAAGGGCGCACGATGTGAGGGGCGACGATGCCCACAAAACCGATGGCGCCGGCAAGGGCCACCGACGCGCCCGTGGCAAGGCCGGCACCCAGAACCACGAAAATTCGTTGGCGTCGCAAGTCGAGACCGACGCCAGAGGCCGCTTCTTCCCCCAGTGTCAGTGCCGAGAGGCCCCGCCGGGTCGCGAAAAGAAGCAGGAGACCCACGGCCAGAAACGGGAGGGCGAACAAGAGATCATCAAAACTCCGATTGGCCACGGAGCCCAACATCCAGTTGATCATGTCAGCAAGGGAAAACGGATTGGGCGCCAGATTCATCAACAGGGTCATGGCCGCCCCGGCAAAGCTGGATAGACCCACGCCGATCAGGATCAGTGTAACAACGGACTGGGTACGGATCGCCGCAAGGGTGATCAGCCCCGTGGCGGCAAGAGCGCCCGTGATGGCCGCCACCGGCAAGACCCAGGGGCTCCATGTCGCAAGCCCATAATATAGCGCGTAGGTCGCGCCGAGGGAGGCCGAGGCGGAGACGCCAAGAACGCCGGGTTCGGCCAACGGATTGCGCAACAATCCCTGAAGCGCCGCGCCGCTCACTCCCAAGGCCGCCCCCACCACAAAGGCGGCGAGCGCTCTCGGCAGGCGGATCTGCCAAATCACCAATGTGTCGCCGGCATCGGCCAGTCCGACAAAGGCCAGAAACACCCGCTCAAATCCCAGCGGTGTTGATCCCAACAGGCACGCGCCGAAAAGCGCGAGCAGACTACCGACAATCAGTACCGGAATGAGAAGCCTGGCAAAGGTCATGAACGGGCCGCCTCCGCGAGCGCTTCGACCGCATCGACCAGCGGCCACCCGTTGCAGGCCGTCCATGCCCCTTTAAGCCCGACAACGGGCAGGTCCCGCATCTGCGCCCGGGCGACCGGGTGACGCATGGCGCTCCATGCATTCACATGATTGGTACGGGTTTCAAAAAAGGCGGCGGCGATCAGATCCGGTCGTTCATAGGCAAGACGTTCGAGCGGAATGGCGCGCCAGCCTGGTTCCGTCTGGAAATTCTCAAGACCCGCGGCCCCCAGAATTTCATGGACGATGGAGCCAGGGCCCGTCGTCACCCCTCCCGGTGTGAGATAGAGGGCCCGTTTCGACGAAGGCGCCGTCGCCACCGCCGCAAGACGTGTGCGCATCTCATCGGTCACCGCGCGGCCCCGTTCCGGTTCCCCCAATCCATCGGCCATCTCTTCAATCACCTCAAGCACGCTGGGGATATCGGACGCCCACCCCACATTCAAAACGGGGACGCCGGCGCGTTCAAAAAACGCTGTCGCATTAGGCCCCCCGCCATAGGAGCGCACGACCAGATCGGGTTTGAGGATCAATACATCCTCCGCATTCGACGGAACCTGGGGCACGCCCTCCGCCGCGTCCCGCATATAAGAAAACTTACGCCGGGCATCTGGAGAGATCGCCAGGATCCGTTCACGATCGGCGAATTTCAGAACATATTGATCCGCACAATAGTCCAGGCTCACGATCCGCACCGCTTTTCCTTCCCGGGACGGCAAGGCCGATGGCGGCCCACAGGCGGGAAGGCCCAAGGCCGCCATCACAGCGAGGATCATGAGACAGGATTTCATGGGCATCAGATCCTTACGCGCAGTCCCCCGAAAGCGGAAATGGGGGCGGTACCAAATCCGAAATTGTCCTGATAGGTCGCGTCGATGGCATTTTCGATTCTGACAAAGAGATTGAGGCCTTCGCCGACCTGATAGTCACCACGAAGATTGACCAGGGTGAAACTGTCCAGTGTCTGTGCACCGTCGATCTCTGTGCCGTTGAAGGTGACCCCTGCCGAGAGAGAAAACTTCGATGTGGGTTGATAGGCAACCTCAATGTTGAAGCGATTGTCCGGCTGGTTGCCTGCGGCAATCTCGGTCGAAAGATTGAGAGCGTCCGTATAGGTATAGGCGGCAGAGATGGACAAGCCGTCCATGGGAAATGCCTCCGCCGAGACCTCCACACCTTGGGTATCAAAGGTCTGGATGTTGATGAATGTGAAGGCTTCCAGATCGAAAGCGATGAGATCGTCGATCTGCTGATCGAAATAGATGGCCCGCAGCCGCAACCGATCGCCAAAGAGGGGCTGCTCGACGCCGACATCCCAACCCTCGCTGACCTCCGGGAACAGCTCTGGATTGAAACTCAACTCTCCGGCGCTTGGCGCCCGAAAGCCGTCGGCGAAACTGCCTCGAAAAATCGTCCGGGTTGCCGGCATCTCAAGGGCGGCGGAAACACTGAACGTGGTCTCCCCATCGAATCCCGAAAATGCGTCGTGGCGAACCCCACCATTGAGCGTAACGAAAGGGACGGGCCGCAATTGCACGAGACCATAACCACTGATGGTCTCGATCTCGGCATTGGCGCCGAAACCTGCGGCCACGGCGCTTTCCTGCTCCTCATATTCGACACCCGCAATCACGGCAACCGCTTCTATGGGTTGATAGGTCGACTGATACTCGTAGGAAATCCGTGTTCCGATGGAATCGAACGACACGATACCATCGCTCAGGTTCAGCTGCTCATTGCGCAGATAGGTAATCGACAGGCGGTTCTCAAGCCGTCCGTCCAGGGCCGTGTGGGTGGCAAAGCCTGCAACGGAGATCTCCTCTGTCTCGCCGATCTCATCACCATCGATGGGCATTCCAGCGAAACTGTCGAATTCGTTCTCGCTGTCCTGGTAGCGTACCACGGCCACAGCCTCCACGCTCTCCAAGGGCGCATAGCGGATCTTGGACGATACCGTGATGTTGTCGAAACCGTCATCTTCCGTATTGCCATTGATTTCATCAGCCGAAGAGAACCCCCCGGTGGTCACCCCACTGAGGGTAAGGCGTCCGGAAAGGCGCTCCGTTCCACCGAGAACAGTGGCCGCGCCCCGGAACGTCCCGAAGGAACCCGCTTCGAGAAAACCATCCGCTTCAAATCCCTCCCGCCCATCGCGGGTGACGATATTGATCACCCCACCAATGGCATCGGAGCCATAGAGAGTCGATTGCGCCCCGCGCAGAACCTCGATCTGCTGAATATCGCTCGTATCGAAATTGGCAAAGTTGAACCCGTTGCCGAAACTGGCCGGATTGTTGAGTACAACGCCGTCCTGCACCACAAGCGTCTGGTCGCTCGGCAGCCCGCGAATGGAGACACTCGCCAGTGCGCCGAAGCTGCCGGACCTGATCACCTGAACACCCGGTAAGGCCTGAAGCGTATCGAATACGAAGCGTTGCTGACGGATCTCGATATCGTCGGCCGTAATCACACTGACCGAGCGTCCGATCCGGTCGAGGGGCGTCCGGAAACGCGTGCCCGTGACCAGGATTCTGTCTTCTGTACCGGGATTGATTTCCGGCAGATCGTCCTGCTGATCTGCGTCTTGGGCAAAAGCAAGCGGGACCGTCGATCCCAGGACAAGGCACGCGAGGGGGAGTGATTTCCACATGAGTTCAGGCCTCTTTCCGCAACACCCCAGGCATGACACTGGGATGGATGAAACGACAGGCCCCGCCGCACTCGGCAAGGCCAGAGGTGGATCTGTCGCTTCAACGGAAAGGAGCTTCCGGCCCGCGCTGACTGGTCCCGGTCATTGGGCGAACGACGCGACGGCAGGTCTCCTGACTTACCGATCATCGCCTCGGGCCGTCTTCCCAGAGTGCCTCTTCTGGCACCCCAGTGACTTCTTTGGCCGCGGGCTCCCGGTTTACAGTTGCGGGCACAGTCCCGGATTTTCACCGGGTTCCCTCTTCGCCAGCCCCAAGGCCGGCACCGTCTGCTTCTAGGAATAAGGCAGCTCTGTCTATCTGACAAGACAAGAGCGGGTGTCAGAAGTCTATGCCGCGCTGTGCCTTGATCCCGGCCTGGAAAGGGTGCTTCACCTCGCGCATTTCACTGACCAGATCCGCGTACTCGACGAGGTCCGGTTTGGCATCCCGGCCCGTCAGAATCACGCTGGTTCTGTTATGGCGGGCTTCCAGGCCCGCAATGACCGCCTCAATGGCAAGATAGTCATAACGCAACGCGATATTGATCTCGTCCAGGACCACAAGATCGAAGGTGCCGCCGGCCATCATCTCGGCCCCCTTGGCGAAGGCCGCCTCGGCCGCCGCGATGTCACGGTCGCGATCCTGGGTGTCCCAGGTGAAGCCCTCCCCCATGGTGTGCCAGACCACATCCTCCGGGAAACGATCAAAGAACTGACGTTCGCCGGTCACCCATTTGCCTTTGATGAACTGAACAACGCCGACCTTGTGTTTCCAGCCCAGAGCCCGGACGATGACTCCGAAGGCTGAACTCGATTTGCCCTTACCGTCCCCGGTGTGCACAAGCAC
>CAZFWG010000020.1:43184-50664 GCA_964522525.1 uncultured Alphaproteobacteria bacterium
CGCTGGAACGGCAATCGGCTCGCCTGCGCGAGAGGCGGATCGCTGGTGATCAGGCCGACGCGCCAGCCGGAAAAGTGTTCGAGCAACCTGCGGCCCAACGCCGCGTATAGGGCGCGCACTCGCCGGGGATCTCCGATCCTGGCGCCGTAAGGTGGATTGACCATGACAAGTCCGGGAGGACCGTCGGGCCGGGGAAGATCATCGAGCGCATACGGATTAAAGTCGGTGACCGCCACAACTCCGGCCCGTTCCGCATTCTCGCGGCTCATTCGGATCGCGCCGGGATCCTGGTCGGCGCCTGAAAATCGAAAGGATGTATCACGCGGCCGCAGATTGGTCCGCAGGGCGTCCCACTTCCCGGCATCAAAACTCGTGAGCTGTTCAAAACCAAATTGCCGCTGGCGTCCCGGCAGGAGACCCAGGGCCATTTCCGCCGCTTCGATCACCAGGGTGCCGGAACCGCACATGGGATCCAAAACGGGTTCTTCCCCCGTAAAGCCACAAGATCTGAGAAAGAGGGCGGCCAGCGTCTCGCGCAGCGGCGCCTTGCCGACGGCTGGCTTGTAGCCCCGCTTATGGAGCAGCTCACCGGACGTATCGATACTGACTGTACAGATATTGTTCTCGATCCGGATCATGAGCCGCAAATCCGCGTCCGTTGTCACGGGCGCCCCGAGACCCTGCCCGATGGCCGTGGCAATCCGCTGTGCAGCCGCCCCGGAATGATAGATGCGAGAGCGGCTGCAGGACGCATCAACCCGCACGGGCACATCCGCTCGCAGAAATTGATCCCAGGGAAGTCGACGCGCCTGCTTGTCAAGCTGGGCCAAATGCGTGACACGCATGGTTCCCATACGCACGAGCACCCGGGTGGGGCAGCGCAAAGTGAGATTAGCGCGCCAGACCTCCGTCCATGAACCGGTCAGGGTCACGCCGCCGGCTACGGAGGATGCCACCTCAAACCCATGCTCCGTGGCCTCAGCCGCAACGACCGATTCGAGGCCGGGCGTAGCAACCAGAAAAATCTCAAGCGCGTCGGACGTTTTCATCAATGTTCTGGATCCTCCATGAGGATCACCGTTACGCCATACCCCGCATCTCGGGCAAGGCCGAACCGTTGATGCATCAAAGAGGAATACGCCTTGCCCCTGACCTTCCGAAGATCAAAAAGGGGTGGAGACGACTATGGTTTGAGGGGACCGACAGGCACCGCCGCCCGGCCGGATGCCGGGAGGCGTGCATGCATTGAATGATCCGGATACCGGCATTGAGCCGGCAAGCGATGATCAGCAAATACGGGGAAGCGGATCCCCGACCAGCCAGTCCACCATCCGACGCCCGCCCATGGGCGTTTCCATCTGGACGAAGCCGTCCTGATCGTCGGTGATTTCCCCGATGATTGCTGCATCCGCCCCCAAGGGGTGGGCCCGGAGAACCTCCAAGGCCATCTCGGCTTGCGCTTCATCGACGACCGCCATCAGCTTGCCCTCATTGGCGAGGTAGAGGGGATCCACGCCCAGGATCTCACAGGCCGCTTCGACAGTGCGGCGGACCGGAATCGCCGCCTCGTTCAAGAGCGCGCCGGTGCGACTTGACCGGCAGATTTCATTCACCGCCGTGGCCAAGCCCCCGCGGGTCGGGTCCCTCAGGACACGCACGCCGTCGACGGCGTTCATCAAATCGGAAACAAGCGTATGCAAAGCGGCCGTGTCGCTTTCGATGGGGGCCATGAGCGGCAAGGCTTCGCGGGCGGCCAGAACGGTCACACCATGGTCGCCGATGGTTCCGGAAACCAGGATCTTGTCCCCGGGCCTTGCGCGATCTGCCGCCGGCGGACGGGTGATATGATCCGGGATGCGCCCAATACCGGTCGTCGTGATGAAGATGCCGTCGCCCTTGCCCCGCTCGACCACTTTCGTGTCACCGGCGATGATGCCGACGCCCGCCTCCTCCGCAGCTTGCGCCATCGAGTCGACAACGCGCTTCAGATCGCTGAGGGGAAAGCCCTCCTCCAGAACAAATCCCGCAGTCAAATATTCCGGAATGGCACCTGCCATGGCAATATCATTGACCGTACCGTGGACGGACAGACAGCCGATATCGCCCCCGGGAAAGAAGATCGGTTTCACCACATGGCCGTCGGTCGCCACGACCATGCGGGACGTCCCCGGAAAGCGGGCCTGATCATCCCCCCGGTCGAGCAGCGGATTGGCGAAAGCGGGCCGAAACATCTCCTCGAAAAGTTGTGCGGACGCCTTTCCACCGGCGCCATGGGTCAACTCCACGCAGCCCCTCTTCAGGTCGAGCTTGCGCGCGAAAAGGCGGTCGCCTTTCGGGGACGGCCGGTGAGGGATTGGAGAAAGGATGTTCATTCCGCTGCCACCATGGTGCTTTTCTCGCCGCGAAACCGGCCATACAGATAATAGGCTGCACACGCCCCTTCCGGGGACACCATGCAGGATCCGAGGGGATGCTCCGGCGTACACCCTGTGCCAAATACGGAACAGTCGCGAGGGCCTTTCTCGCCCCGCAGGATGGCGGCACAGGCGCAGGCCTTGTGGTCCGGTTTGGAAACATAGGCCATGCCGAAACGCTGTTCCGCGTCAAATGACGCGTAGCTGTCCGCGAGCCGCAGGGCACTGTTCGGGATTGACCCGAGGCCGCGCCATTCAAAGGAATCCCGGATGCTGAAAACGTCTGCACACAAATCCTGAGCTTGCCGGTTACCGCCAGGCCGCACCGCCCGGGAGAACACGTTCTCGACCACGGCCGCGCCTCTATTGACCTGACGCACCAGATGGAGGATCGCCTGCAACAGATCGTTAGGCTCGAAACCGGAAATCACGATCGGCTTTGACCATTGGCGCGCCGCCGCCTCATAGGCTTCCGCGCCGATGATTGTCGACACATGGCCGGGTCCGACAAACCCATCGAGGCGCGCGCCCGTTTCCCCATCTCCCGCCATCATGATGGCGTTGATCGCCGCTGGCGTGAGCACGTGATTGCAAAAGACGGAGAAATTCTCGAGGCCCGCGGCCTGGGCCGCCTTGACCGCGGCAGCCGTCGGGGGCGTCGTCGTCTCGAAACCGATCGCAAACAGAACAACCTGTCGGTCCGGATTGGCCTTGGCCATCTCAACAGCCTGAAGGGTAGAATAGACCATCCGGACATCACCGCCTTCGGACCGTGCCCGGAGCAACGTGCGTCCGTCTGACCCGGGTACCCGCATGAGATCACCATAGGTCGCGAGGATGACCTCCGGATGATCGAGCACCAGTTGCGCCGCCATGTCGAGACGACCGACGGGCAGGACGCATACGGGGCATCCGGGTCCATGAATCATGCGGATATTATCCGGGAGGAGATCTTCGAGCCCGAACCGACACAGGGCATGGGTGTGCCCACCGCAAAACTCCATGAACCGATATTCTCGGTCAGGATCCACTTCTTCACGGATGCGTTGGGCAAGCGCCCGCGCCGCCTCGGGATCCCGAAATTCATCAACATATTTCATGCCATTGCTCCCTCTTGGGGTGCCCCGGCCTTCATGAGGGCAATCTGTTCGGCTGCGTCCTTGGGATCAATCTTGGACAAGGCATAACCCACATGGATCACGACAAAATCGCCGACGGCGACATCGTCCAGAAACGCCAAGGATATGGGAACCTGGACCCCATCCACATCGGCCGTCGCCATGTCATCCTGGACATCGATAATCTCCGCCGGCAGGGCCAGGCACATTTTCTTTTCTCCCCTAGCTGATTTCCGTGTGGGCCGCGATCCAGGCCTGTCCCAGCGAAAGCCCGCCGTCATTGGCGGGCACCTGCCGGGGCAGAAAGGATTGAATACCGCAGGCTTCAAGATGAGTACTGATCGTTTCCGCGAGCACCTTGTTCTGCATGCATCCGCCGCCGAGCAGAACCCGGGGCGGAAGAGCATGGGCTTTCAGGCCGTCACGCACCCAATCGACGAGCGCGGTGGCAAATGTTCCATGGAAAAGGGCCGCTCCCGACACCGAATCCCTATCCCGCAAGGCATCCAGAACCGGCAAGAGGTCAAGCGTGCCATCGACCCGAATGACCCATCCGTTCTCGAGGACCGTCGGCGTCTTGACCAGCGCTTCAAGGGCCATGGGCGCCTCGCCTTCAAAGCTCGCGACCGTTTTCACGTCGAGAAGGCCACAGGCTGCATCGAAAAGACGGCCTGCCGACGAGGTCTCCGGACTGTTCACGCCCCGCTCCAGCATCGCCGTCAGCATGGCGGCGCCGGGAACATCCGGGAACCGCTCGGCGATCTCCTCGCTCCGCCCCAGAGCGCTGAGGGCCGCGGCCGCCATGCGCCAGGGTTCCCGCGCGGCCCGGTCGCCGCCGGGTTGGCGCAAGGGTGCGAGGCCGCCCAGATGCTTCATGGCAGAGCCGTCCATAAGCATCCGTTCACCGCCCCAGCTTGCGTGGCCATCCGCCCCCAGACCAAAACCGTCAAGAGCCAATCCCAGAACAGGTCCGGCCACATGGTGCTCCGCCGCGACTGCCGCAAGATGGGCATGGTGATGCTGGACGGACACCAGGGGCAAACCCGTCTCCTGCGCATAGTGCGTGGACAGGAAGTCCGGATGGAGATCGCAGGCGACCCGGTCGGGGGAGACTTCCAACACATCCGTCAGATGCGCGACGGTTTCACGGAAAAACTCGAAACTCGCGGCATTGTCGAGATCTCCCACATGCTGGGAGACGAAGGCCTCGTCACCACGCGTCACGCACACCGTGTTCTTGAGGTGGCTGCCCACCGCCAGAACCGACGGCACCGCATGCGCCAGTTTGATCGGCTCGGGAACAAAACCCCGGGCCCGGCGCAGGAAGGCCGGAGCCCCGGCCACCATGCGCATCACACTATCATCACATCGCACCACAATGTCCCGGTCATGGGTCACGATGGCATCGGCAATATCGGCAAGCCGCGTGAAGGCTTCGGTGTTGCCCGTTACGAGAGGTTCTCCCCCCGGATTGGCGCTGGTCATGACGAGCGCACAGTCCAGGGGTTCATCCATCCAGGCCGTTCCCGCGGGCTTGCCGGCCACTTCATGGAAGAGCAGGTAATGAAGGGGCGTGTAGGGCAGCATCAGACCAAGTGTCGGCAACCCTTCCGAGACGCCCTGTGCCAGGCCCGACTCGGACCGTTCCTTGACAATCACAATGGGCCGTGTGCGGTCGGTCAGCAGTGCTTCCTCTTCCCCACTGATCACGCCATAGCGCCGGGCCGAGGCGAGACCGGCCACCATCACGGCAAAGGGTTTACCGTCACGACCCTTACGGTTCCTCAGCCGGCTGACCGCGTCATTGTTTCGGGCATCGACCGCCAAATGGAAGCCGCCCAGGCCCTTGATCGCCACGATCTCGCCCGCCCCGAGACGCGCCATGATCTCGGCGGTGTCCATCGACAGGCGGGGGCCGCAAGTGGGACAGGCATTGGGTTGGGCATGGAAGCGCCGATCGGCCGGATCCTCATATTCGCCCTGGCAGGTCGGGCACATGGTGAAGCCCGCCATGGAGGTCTGGGCCCGATCATAGGGCAGTTCGTGGGTGATGGTGTAGCGCGGGCCACAATGGGTACAATTCGTAAACGGATAGCCGTATCGCCGGTTCGCCGGATCAAAAACGTCCTCGAGACAGGCCGGACACGTGGCCGCATCGGCCGTCACCATGGTGCGTGCGGATGTGGCCTTGCTGCTGGCCCGGATCTCGAATCCGTCCACACCCGACGGGTCAACGGAAACGGTTTCGACGGAATCAATGCGGGCCAGCGGCGGTGCCTCCGTCCGCAAGCGTTGAAAGAACCCGTCCAGCCCCTTGCCCTCAACCTCCAGGAGCACGCCTTCAGCATCGTTGAGAACCCAGCCGGAAAGATCCATTTCCCGCGCCAGGGTCCAGACAAAGGGTCGAAACCCGACACCCTGAACGGCGCCGCAAACCCGCGCCCTTGCGCGGGCCGGAGAGGTGACCGTCGAGGCGTGGGCGGACGACCCCATCATCCTACTCCGCGGCGATCATCTGTTGGGCGCGCAGGCCCTTGAGCCAGGTCAACCATGCTTCCAGGCCGGGAGCCCCCGTGGCACTGGTTTTCAGCACATCCAGTCGTGGCCGGACTTTCCGGGCATTGGCAATCAGGGCGTCCACGTCGAAGGCGAGATGGGGCAGCAGATCGACCTTGGAGACAAGCATGACATCGGCGGTGGCGAACATCTCCGGATATTTGAGGGGCTTGTCCTCCCCTTCCGTGACACTGGCCAATACGGCGCGGCGCGCCTCACCCAGGTCGAAACTGGCGGGGCAAACCAGATTGCCAACATTCTCGATAAAGAGGAAGCCGCCCTTGGGCACCGTCATATGGTCAAGCGCCCGGGCGATCATCTCCGCGTCCAGATGGCATCCCTTGCCTGTATTGACCTGGACAGCCTCGACACCGGTCTCCCGGATCCGCGCGGCATCATTGGAGGTCTGCTGATCCCCTTCGATCACGGCCACGGGAACGGTTCCGTCCAGGGCCTTGAGGGTGTCGACCAGCAAAGTCGTCTTTCCGGACCCCGGGCTTGACATCATATTGATGGCCACGACGCCCGCCGCCTCCAACCGACGCCGGTTTTCTGCCGCGATCGCATCATTCTTGGACAGAATATCCTGCTCGATCTCGATCAGCCGCGCCTGGTCCTGACCCGCCACATGGACACCGGCCGGGCCGGCCCCAAAATCAAGGGCACCATCGGGCCCGTGGGCATGCCCATGGTGGTGGTGGTGATGGTGGTGGTCGTGGTCGTGGTCGTGGTGATGATCATGGCCGTGGGAATGGCCGTGATCATGTTTCTTTCCATCATTGGTGATCGTCGTTTCACCCTCGCTGCATCCGCATACGGTACACATGATTAGACGACCTCCATTTCCTTGACTTTCATTTCGTCGCCACTGGTGACAACCAATTGGTGAGAACCACAAAGGGGACATCCGTCGCCACGCCGGGCGATTTCAACATCCTGATCGCAGCCAAAACAGCGCGCCCGGCCCGGCGGGGTCCTGATCTCAAGCCGAGCGCCTTGGGCCAGGGTGTTGCGGGACACCGCCTCGAACCCGAATTCAAGGGCATGGGGATCAACACAGCTCAAGGCTCCCACCTCGAGCACGATCCGCTCCACACGGTTGAACGCATGGCGGCCGGCCTGGGCCTCGATGGCTTCGACGACGCTCTGGGCAAGGGCCATCTCATGCATGGCGCCCCTCCACCACAAGATCACAAGGCGCACACGGATCAAATGCGGCGATGAGCCAACGCGCCTGCGGCTTGAGATCGTCTGTGGCCTTCAGGCGCGACGCCACCTGGATCACCGGGCCGTTATGCGCAAAATTCCAGTCCGTCGGCGCCGTCGCCGACCACTGGTTGATCCTGCCTTCTTGCAGGGACACGACGTGGCGCAACCGTCCCCGGGCCGTGG
>CAZFWG010000020.1:50764-56026 GCA_964522525.1 uncultured Alphaproteobacteria bacterium
ACAAGGTCGGGCTTTGCCACGTCTCCCAACAGGGTTGGCCAAGTCACGGCGCCGCGCCAGACGGCGCTTGAAATGGCTTCGGCCAGCAAGAGCGTGTCGCGCCCCGCCTTTTGCCCCGGTGCAAGAACAACGTCCGCTGCCTGTTCCACCGCTCTCAAAAAGGCGATGCCATGGGCACGCGGGCACAATGCGAAAAGAAGGCGTGTCAGCTGAACGCCTTCTTCCGGTGTCCGTCCGATGCCGATCTGGAGGGGGTTCGACGGTCCTTGACGATGGAGCGCGGCTCGAACGACGCCGTCCTGCGGCGTCAACCGCAGTTCATAGCGCCGCTCGAGCCTGCCTGCCCCCATCAAACGCGCTCCCCGTTCTGGGTCAAGATGAAACGCCGTGTCACGGTCTTGGGCTTTGGCGCCTCCTCTTCCGGGGCCTCGAACAGGGCCTCGGCAACCGCGTTGGCCGCCAGTTTCGCCGCCTCCATATCGGGGAATTCATCCATGGGTGAGAACAGGGAACAGGTCTCAAGCGCGCCAATCGGCTCCATCCGACCCATGATGAATGAATAGCTTCCGGACGGGAACACATGCTGACGGCTCGCGCCGATTGCCGCGGCCGGCTGCGCCGCCGCGTCCTGCGGCAGAAGCACGATGTTCATGCACCAGGGCGTGATCACGACCCCCGCATACATGTCCTGATAGGGACGAAAGCCCACCATCTCGATTTTCAAGGCCCCATTGTAGATGGGCAGGCCGATCATCTTGTCATCCGCCTCGCCATAGGCCGCCGTCAGGGCCGCCAGGCGTTCGTCGATGGATTGATGGGACGCGCCTGTCGCCATGGGCGTTGTTCCGTCCAGCACCATGAATTTCGCCTTGTCGGCATCGCAGGACGGACACCGCCAATGGGACGGCAGATCGGTGAAGGCCATGCCCGGCGCGATGTCGTTGTCAGGATCGCCCTTTGCCGGATCGTAAACCCACCAACATACGCCACATTCGAGGACGGTATCCGCCTCCAAGGCTCCGGCTGCCGATCCTTCGAACAAGCGGCTCATTGGACATAAGCCTCCATGATTTCTTTCAGCCGCTCCGCGCTGTCCTCGAAATCTGCCGTTCCGGCCTTGACGGCGTCGGGCACATCGCCGATTTCGATCGTATCGAGAATAACCGTCCCCATGCCGTTCAGATATTGAACCGCCCAGACATTGCGGAAAGCGGTCATGATGATCCGGGCCACACCATATCCGCCCGAAGAAATCCGTACACCCACTTCCCCTAGTACCTTGGCGAGATAGGCCGTGTCAGCCGGCGTCATGGGAAACAGCGTGAAATTGATCACGTGATTGGCATCACCCGGCTGCCAGGCGCCGGCACGGGAGCGGATTTCGCTCAGCACGCTCATTACATTCATGGCGCCCTCAGGCGGCGTCAGGGCCTCGACGGCCATGTCGTCCCGCGGCCGGCTCACCGCGACTTCCCGCAGCACCCGGGGCACATCGCCGGTCTCGACCCACTCACTGCGCACCACGCCCTGATCATCCTCCGCCCGGCCGATCCAGATGCCCGGTAGAACGGACTCGTGAACCTGGACCAGACCTTCCCCGGGCGCCCCGCCGGAAATGGCCATGGTGACTTCTCCCTCGCCAAGCGCATCCAGAAGCACGGCCCGTTCGTCTTCCGAGAGGCCGTCGATGCGCCGCCGCCAAGCCGGGCCGCCATTTGTGACAGTACCAAGAGCACCGGCAATACGATGCATCATGCCGTGGACCGCCTCACTGGCAACGGCGTCGGCCGTGAGATCCCGCGCGCGAATGGGGGAAACAGTCTCCGGCAATCCGAGCAAGGACAAGTCCGGGCCAGACCCGAGAGCGTCCATGCCTTCAAAGGGGGACAGCACCCCTTGGGGTGCCTCGTCGTCCCATTTCAATGGATTGTCCCGCATGATGCCGTCTCCCTGTTTCTTTGGACCGCTCAGTCGGCCGATGGGGTCTTTGCCTTGGCCAGGATCTGCGGCCATTTTTCTGCGTAAACGGACCAGTTCTGGATCCGGGCAATGGTCTCGATATGACGGCCGCCGGAAAAGAAAGCGACACTCGGCAGTGTCGTGACGCCATGGGCCTTCATGAGTTCCGCTTCATCCGCGCGATTGACGAGAGCGAGACGCAGATCCTCGGTGTTTTGGCGAGCGAGTTCGCGCACGGCAACGGCGACATCGGCCGTCTCGGGTTTCTTTTCCGGATCACCGGTGAAAAACACGGCCGTGACCCGGTGATCATCCGTTTCGAGATCCCGGACCCAATTCTCCGTGGACAGGACAACCGCCCCTTCCTGATCGACCAAGGCATCAAGGATAGCCTGGCTCATGGTTATTTTTCCTTCGTGTTCTGGTCCACCAGCCCTGGAGGTAGTTGGGGTTCCCGATCGATCAGATCCTGGAGCAAATGGTCGAAAGGCCGTCCTTCGGCCGCCGCGGCAACCGCTTCCAGCGCATCCGAGATCAGGTGAGCTTCATCTTCGTCGAGGCGCCGGATCGCCGATCCCAGATGAACCAGCACATGGTCGCCCGCCGCCAGCGGACCCGTGAGCGCAAGACTGACCGGTTCGGTCCGTTCCCCCGCCTTGCAGCGCGCCGCCAGTCCGTCGACGGAGATGATCTGCATGGGGACACCGACACACACGGCCCTATCCTCCCTGAAGGCCCAGGCGGACAAGGGCGCGCGCGTCCCCGGATCGGCAAGCGGCATCGGCACTGGGCCGACCGCCTTCATAGGCGTCGCGGGTCACGGCCTCCGGCATCACGGTCACCGTGTCAAGGGCAGGAGAACCCGCATCCAAAGACTGGGGCGGGAAACCCCAACCGATCAATTCCCGTACGCCCTGATCGAGGGCTTCCGGGACACGGGCCGCCACGGTCGGGGTCAGGCCCCCGCCATAATCATCGAGCTCACACGGTTGACAGCCGATCAGGGTGATCGTCGCCGGCGCCTCCTCGGCCATCAGTTCGGCCAAGGCAAGCACTTCCATCATCGAGGTCTGATGAAGGGATACTTTCTTCCCGGCGACAAAACGGGGCACCTCGTCACCCCGTACGATGATCAACTCGCCTGGTGTGGCCCCGACATCAACGGCATCGAAAATCAGGATGCGGCGCGCCTCGGCCAGGGCATTGACCAGGAGGAGCCCCTGGGTCCCCCCATCGATCAGATCGACACCGTCCGCCATGGCGTAGTCGCGCGCCATGGCTTCGACGCAGCGGACGCCGAACCCTTCGTCCGCCCAGAGCAGATTGCCGACACCGAGAACAAGAACCTCCGGCATACCCCGTGTCATTTCTCGTCATCCTTGAAATAACGCCAACCGCTGACCATGGTCGAGATCAGGCTTTGCCGGCTCATGATGTCTTCGCGGATCGCGGCATAGATGTGCACAATCGTGAAGACGACGATGACCCACATTCCCAGATGGTGGTAGGTGTGCACCGCAAAGGAATTGTCGTTAAACAGACCAAAGACCCACCCAAACGCGGCGAACCACCACGTGTCCGTCCCCTGGCCTTCGGCATAAAGAGCCATGCCCGTCAGGATCTGGAAGGCCATGGGAAGGACGAGAAGGAGAAACATCGCAATCTGCGCCAGGGGATTGTGGCCGATATATTTCTTGGGCTCTTTCGCGACGAACGCATACCAGCGGATTTCGTGGAACACTTCGCTCCACCATTTGGCGCTCCAGATCGGCAGGATGAAAATCTGACGGGCATGGTGATTGCCCGCAAAGGCCCAGAAGATCCGTCCCAGGAACGCCACCGCCATGACCTGCCCGGCGGCGAAATGGATCATCCGGATGTTGCCCAGCACGAAATGCTCGGAGGCCTCACCCGGCACGCTCGGCGGCGGTTTGGCAATCAGATAGCCGGTAATACAAAGCAGCACGATGCACAGGGCATTGACCCAATGCCACAACCGCAAGGGCGATTCATAGACATAGACCTTCGCCGCCGCCGTGGTTGTCTCGGTCGCATCGGCGACGAGGGTGCCGAAGAACCCCCGGCGCTTCTGACCTTCTGGCTGGACTTCGGATGCCGATGTCATGGGCCTGCCCTCCTAGCGTACTTGCACGTCGGCCAGATCCTCGCCGTCCGCGCTCATCACGTGGGTTGAACAGGCGAGACACGGATCAAAGGAGTGAATGGTCCGAAGGATCTCCAGCGGTTGCTCCGGGTCCGCCATGGGCGTGTCGAGCAGGGACGCTTCATAGGCGCCGATATTGCCTTTGTCGTCCCGGGGGCCGGCGTTCCACGTGGTCGGCACGACGCACTGATAATTGGCGATCTTGGTATCCTCGATATGGATCCAGTGGCCAAGCGCGCCCCGCGGTGCTTCGGTGAAGCCCACGCCCTTACAGGATTTGGGCCAGGTGTCCGGCTCCCATTTCTGGATATTCGCCGTGGTGATGTCACCTTGGCGGATATAGGAGATCAGCTTGTCATAGAAATAGCTGAGCTTATGGGCCGCCCACTGACATTCAAGGCCTCGCGCCGCCGTGCGTCCGAGCGTGGAGAACAGGGCCTGGACGGGCAGATCAAGCTGACGCAAGACCGCTTCCGTGGGCTCCTTGAACTCCGGATTGCCCTGGGCGTAGCCGATGATATAGCGGGCAAGCGGCCCCACTTCCATGGCGTGGCCCTTCCAGCGCGGGCTCTTGATCCAGGAATATTTTGCCCCTTCATCAAGCTCGACCAGATGGGTCTTGGTGCCCTTGGCATTCGGGCCCAGCGTATAATTGGGTTCCGTCACGCCGTCCCAGGGATGAAGGCCAACAGCTTCGTCCGCATAGGAATACCACGAATGGGTTACGAATTCCTGGATCTCATCCGGGTCCCGCTGATCGACCTCATGGATCTTGCTCAGGTCGCCATCGATAATGGCCCCACGGGGCAGGAGCAGGTTATCGGCCGAGTAGTCATTGGCGTGATCCGGAATATCCCCGTAGCTCATGATGCATTTCGAGGAGAGCCCGCCGCCATAGGTCCAATCCTTGTAGAAGGAGGCAATGGCAAGCAGATCCGGCAGATAGACCTTCTCGGTGAACTCGATGGTCTGATCAATGATGGATTTGACGAGGCTCAGACGTTCCATATTGACCGCGCCGACCGCGCCCACATCGGACACATTGATCGGACAGGGAACGCCGCCCACCAGCCAGTTGGGATGGGGGTTCTTGCCGCCGAACACGGTGTGGATCTTCTTGATCTCTTTCTGGAAGTCGA
>CAZFWG010000021.1:0-55043 GCA_964522525.1 uncultured Alphaproteobacteria bacterium
AACAGGTGTAGATCTTGGCGTCAGGCCATTCGCCGGTCAGGTCATAGGCCTGGAGATCCAGTAGACGACGCCCTGAAATCACGACCTCGTAGCGCCCTCTGGAAAACAGGCGATGCGCCGCAGCTCGGCTGTTGATCTCCTGGAGGGCCACGATGTCCGCATCGAGCTTGTAGGCATAATGCCGCAGCCATGTGTAGTCCTCGGCGGACCGGGCCACGTCCCGGCCGGGCACGGAGGTGCCGACTTCATGGTGAAGATTGGCCACATTCCAGGTCGCGATGCGCAAGGAGTTCGCTTCGTCCTGGGCCTGGACCCCGGAAGCAATAGCCGCCATCGCGAGCCCGGCCGCACAATGCCCGATCCGACGCACGAGCCTCCGCCCGGCGATTCCACCACCCTGCGCCATTTTCGAGATCCCCTCTCGCGCTTTCGGCCTTCGATATCAGCCTGCCCGATCATCCAATATTGATGCGAGGACGACCGTCCCATTAGCCTGGGTGCTATATCGTGTTTTCATACTCTTTTCGAGCCCAAAACCCGTGGAGGGTGAAGGGTTTGGAGGCCTGAACACACAAAAGAAAGACCGACATCAAAGGTGGGGATACGACCATGGGCGACTTCCTTGATCTTCTGGCAGCGGACCTTCCCAAAGGGGCGATCCTGACGGGCGATGATGTCACGAGCCGAGCGGCCGTTTGGGGCGGCGGCGCGCCCAACAGGGCGCGGGCCATCCTGCGTCCTCGGTCTACGGAGGATGTGGCAGCGATCCTGCGCCGGGCCCATGAGCATGACCAGCCGATCGTCCCCTTGGGCGGCGCCACGGGTCTTGTCCAGGGCGGTGTGGCGGCGGAACGCGAAATCAATCTGTCCATGGAACTGATGACGGCGATCGAGGAGATCGATGAGATCAACCGCTTTGCGATCGTGCAGGCGGGCGCGCCGGTTCAGGCGGTTCAGGAAGCCGTCGAGGCGAAGGGCCTTTTCCTGCCCTTGGATCTGGGCTCAAGGGGCAGCGCCACCATCGGCGGCACCATTTCCACCAATGCCGGGGGCAACCGGGTCATCCGTTTCGGGATGATGCGGGACATGGTACTGGGCCTTGAGGTCGTGCTCGCGGACGGCACGGTCCTGTCCAGCCTCAACAGGATCCTCAAAAACAATACGGGCTATGACCTCAAACAGCTTTTTATCGGCTCGGAGGGTACGCTGGGCGTGGTGACACGGGCCGTGCTGCGCCTGCGCGAACAACCGGTTTCCGTGGCGACGGCGCTTCTCGGCGCCGACAGCCTTGGCCATGTTCAAGCCTTGTTGAAGCGGGTGGACGCGGGACTGGGCGGCAGTCTGAGCGCCTTCGAGGTCATGTGGAACGGCTTTTACAGACTGGTGACAACGCCACCCGCCGCCTCAAAACCGATCCTGGGGCAGAGTTATCCCTACTACGTCATTGTCGAGGCCATGGGCGGTGTCCCGGACGCCGATCAGGAACGCTTCGAGACCGTTCTGGGCGCCTGCATCAAGGAGGGCCTTGTCACCGATGCGGTGATCGCCAAGAGCGACAAGGAACGCCAGGCGATCTGGGACCTGCGCGACGATGTGGCTCAAGTCTTTCAGTTCGGGGCGTTTTTCGCCTTCGATGTCAGCATGCCGATTTCCACCATCGAGGGCTATGTGGACGACATCAAGGCTGCCTTGACGGGCCGTTGGCCCGACCACCGGGCCGTCGTGTTCGGGCATCTGGGCGACGGCAACATCCATGTGATTGTCGGTGTCGGCGATGACAAAGCCGAGACGCGGCACGCAGTCGAAGAAATCATCTATGGCGCGCTGAAGGGCCGCCATGGCAGCGTCTCCGCCGAACACGGCATCGGCCTGGAGAAAAAGGGCCATCTGGACATCAGTCGGACCCCTGAGGAAATCGAGCTGATGCGCCGGCTGAAGACAAGCCTCGACCCCAAGGGCATTTTGAACCCGGGCCGCATCTTTGACTGACGGTCAGGCGTCGGTGCTTTGGCCCTCGTCCGCCATCGCGGTCCGGGCGGCGTCCACGGCGGCTAGGAACTCATTTTCAAGGGCGCTGTTGACGCCCTTCAATCCTTCGACGACTGCTTCGGCCCAGTCGACATAGGCGCGTCGCCGCTCCAGAGACCAGTCCTGGGGTGGGCTGATGGTCATTGCGCGCACATTGCTGATCTTGTCGGCGAGCTTGATGAGCTTGGCGCGATTCGATTTGGAAGGCGCATTCTCGACCTGGAGACGCTTGCGTTCAGCCTTGGGCAGGGATTTGTCATCGGTGACTTCCTGGACCAAACCGGCGACATCCTCGCCGAAAAGCGTGGCCAGCTCGCCCGAGCTGGTCGGCGTATCCTCCAGCGTGTCATGGAGCATGGCGGCAATCACGAGGCTGGGGTCGCGGCCGCCCGTGACCTTGGCCACGAGCATCGCAACTTCAGCCAGATGATTGACATAGGGCTCCTGGGCGGCGCCTTTGCGCCGCTGGTCGACGTGACGCTGCGCGGCGAACAGCATGGCCTCGGTGATCGGCAGGATGATGTTCATAGGCCGAGTGTCTCGGAGAGACACGGCACAGGCAAGGCCCTATTGCGGCCGCCACGAGATGCGGTCCTGGCCGGGCTCCCGGTTCATCGGGGTTACGGTCAGGCGGGACAGGCGAGGCCGAACAGGACGGGCCCCAAATCGGGCTCCTGGACCAGGATCACACAGCTTGCGTCCGGGTGGTCCTTGTCCGCCGTGAAATCGACACTGTGGGCCCCGCCCCGCCATTCGCCGAGGGCGCGCACGGCGCGGACCACATTATGGTTTTCCAGCGTTTTGCCTTTATTCTCCCCGCGCTGAACATCCGTGGTGGCCGCCGGCAGGACCGTGACCTGCCAGAGGGCGGCGCCGACATCCGCAGGGCCGTCAAGGCTCAGGCGAAAACGTCCCGGCTCCACAGGATCGATCTTGCCGTCATAGGCCTTGAGGTTCCGCGACGCCTCCCGAACCAATGCGCGCACCTTGGGCTTGCTGAAACCGGGAAGCTCCGCTTGCCCCGCAACCACCATCTGGGGGGTGTAAATGGAGCGGGTACCGCGAATGCGGACATTGTAGTCGCGTTGGCGGCGGGTATGGGCGGGATCTGAAAACGGATCCTCCCAGCGGCCCCTGAAGCCGGCAATGAGGTCGTCCCAATAGTCCACATGCCACTCAATGCCGAGAATTTCTCCGCGCCCGTCAAGCTCGGCCAGAACACGCTCCGCCGGCGGACAGGAAGAACAGCTTTGGGAGGTGAACATTTCGATGACGACCCTGGGCTCATCCGCCGCCCGGGCAGGTGAAGCCGTGAAGAGCCCGATCAGAGAAAAAAGAATGAGGGTGGTGACCCCTTGGCCAAGCAAGGGCAATACACGTTTCACGCTTGAACGATTCGTGAGGGCCATGGGGCGGGATCTCCACAGGAGCAAAAAACACTCGTGACCCTAAGCACCGTGTTGGCACCCTGCCAATCACACTCGGTCACGGGCTATCACTTTTGTACCGTGTCAGAAGCCGCACTTTTGGTCGCATCGGCGGTTTCCTCGGAGAGGTTTTCTGATCACCCCAATAAGTTGATACTACGCTGTACACAACCAAAACCACAGTGATTCTACCAACGAAGTCAGGGACCAAATCGTGCGGTGCCGCGGTCGCAAACTTGTCTCGTATCGGAACAACCCTGTGCGGATCACCCGGTCAGCAACCCATAAATGGGCTGAAATCAGGCAATTTCCAGAAACACTTATGACGATAAGGCTTGATCACCCGAATGCTCTGTATTAACGAATGCTCAGTCAGCGGTTGTCATACCGTTTCGGCTGAATATCCGTCATCGTGTTCTTTCGAATGCCGCGATGATCCATCCTCAACATGGGGGAAAGTCATGAAGACTCCATTCCTCGCCGCTATCGCGGCTACGATTGCTTTGGGCGGCTGCGCCATTCCGCCGTCCCACCTTGGCCCCGCGCTGTTCCTGGACTCCCAAGAGCCCCGCGCCGTGACCGAAGCTTCCGTCGCCTCCAAGCGTGGCGAAGCCTGCGGCGAAAACATCCTCGGCATCGTCGCCCAGGGCGATTCCTCCATTGACGCTGCGAAGCGCAATGGCGGCATCACCCAAGTGACCAGTGTCGATGCGGACGTCTCCTCAATCCTCGGCCTGTACTCTGAGGTTTGCACGGTCGTTCGCGGCAACTAAAGATCCGTAAGGGTATGCGTTTGCCTTAATGAAGCCGGCCCGGAACGGGGCCGGCTTTCTTTTTTGCCAGGTACGAGCCATGCCCGGATCATCGGGAGACCGATTGTCACGGCACCGCGCCGGTCGTCCGGCGAAAGGCACCGATGATCCGGCAACGGACCACTCGGTCAACGGACAAATCAGAAGCCAGGAGCAATGGAGAGGGAGGCAAATCAGCAAGGACGAGATGAATGGTACAGCTGGCTGGATTTGAACCAGCGACCTCTTGATCCACAATCAAGCGCTCTAACCAACTGAGCTACAGCTGCACAGGCCTTACCGGATCTGCATTCCTATCCATCTCGCCGGCTTATTTCAAGATGGTGATGGCCGACCGGTACTCTTGGAGCCCTTGGCCCTGTAAATTTAAGGGGGCTCGTGTCGCGCGTCAGCCCGGCGGGATGCGCGAAATCAACCTACGCCGAGGCAGCAAACAGAGGACTTGGCCCATGGCAAAAGGCATCAATGCCCCATCAGACCTGGTTGCCGACCTCCAGATCGGCCCCACGGACCAGGGCATGGTCAGGATCTATGTCTCCGGTTCCGGTGTCGATCTGCCCATGGATTTCGCGCCCGAGGAAGCCGAAGACATCGCAGCGGAACTGATCGCGTCCGCCGAAGCCGCCCGAAGCGCCGCCTCTTCTAAAGACTGAGGATGTGGGCACACAGGGCCGCGCGGGCGCTTGGCCAGTCGGGACAGGTCACCGCGCCCGGCACCTGGGGCGCGCTGGGCAGGGCGAGGACGGGCCGCTCGAACTGAAGACCGAAGGCCATCTCCGACAAGGTGCCATAGCCCCCCGAAACCACGATGAGAGCGAAACTCGCCCGGGCGACAATGGCATTGCGGGCAACGCCGAGGCCCGTCGCCAGCGGGATGGAGACATGGCCGTTGGCGCCGTCCCAATGCTCATCCGGTAACAGGCCCACGGCGCAGCCGCCTTCCGCCTCGACCCCGCGACAGGTGGCCTCCATGATCCCGCCCTTGCCGCCGGTCAGGACAACCAAGCCAAGGCGGGCCAGATCCCGTCCAATGCGCTCGGCCAGGGCCAGATCCGCCGAATCAGCCATGCGCGCCCCGATAACACCGATGGGCGGACGCAGACGCGCCCCGCTTTCCCGTTGAAGCCACGCAACGGCGGCCTCCGCACTGATCGCCTGAGCCTCCGCACCAGGGAGCGTGCCGGGCAACCAACGGCGCTCTTCGGGATCGAAATAATCGCCAGTGTCCCGCCAGAGCTGGCCCGGCGGACCCGGCAGGAGCATGAGATTGGGCATTCTTGCTTGGACCTTGTCAGACCTACGGTGCGTCTGCGGGTCAGGGACCGAAGACGCTATCAGCCCTACTCTGCGCATGGTTGCCGGGCAGATTTGCGGCGTGGCGGTGCCGAGCCTAAGGTGAAAATCTGAATGGTATGGGCCTTGCTTCGCGCATAAATACACCCGACCCAGGAAAATATGCCAGAATAGGGTCTCGCGGTGTCGTCTTCCGCAAGTTTCCGACGGCATGGGATGGGAAACGCCGGACGTGAACAAACCAATCGAAGCAGAACCGATCACCGGCATGCGGGTGGCGCAGGCAACCGATTTTCAGGGCACATGGGTCTGGGATGCGGACCGCGCTTGCGTGGTCTGGGCTGATCCGCAAGCTATCCATGCCTGGAACACCGATCGGCTGGGCGCTCTTCTCGATGCGCGCTTTGATGAAAATCATCCGCTGCTCCTGGTACTGAAGGCCTTACGCAATCGTCTCGGGGTAGGCGAAAGCGTGATCGAAAATCTGCGCCTTGTTTCGCCCCATGGTCCCCAGCTGCATGCGACCTGTCGCATGGGCGGCCATCGGCTCGCGGATGGGCGTCTTGGGTTGAGGATCGATATTGTCGGGCCGCCCTCGCCGGCGGCAGCCGTGGTGGCTCCGGCCCCGGGATCGGGATCCGGTGGCAAATCCGGGGCGCCCCTCAGCGCGCTCATCGCGGCGATCGGCCATCCTCTCTTGATCCTGGACGCCCAAGGCATCGTGACGGCCGCCAATCCGGCCGCCTGTCATTTCTTTGACCGAGACGAAGCGGCCCTGACCGGGGTGGATTTAGCCAGCTGGTTGAGCGAGGCCGACGGACAAGCCTTGTCCATGCTGATCAATGGAGCCTTGCCGCCCGGTCAGACCACGCCACTGCGCGGGAACGGCAGCGTGTTTGCCGGTGCACCGGCGCTGAAGACCGGTCCCGTCGAAATCGTGGTCGGCGCGGTCCAGCTCGGGGCCACGCGGCGCTATTTCGCCCTCCTCCAGGATCTGGGCGCGCGGCAGGAAACCGCCGTGAAGCTTCAGAACGCACGAGAGGACGCCGAACGGCGCAGCCGCCAAAAGACAGCCTTCCTGGCCCAGGTGAGCCATGAACTGCGCACGCCCATGACGGCGGTTCTGGGCTTTGCCGAAATGCTGATGAAGGGCGTGAACGGGGAGCCGACCACCACCAAGACCCAGGCCTATGCCCGCAACATCTTTGAGGCCGGGCACCATGCCCTGTCCCTGATCGAGGACCTGATCGATCTCTCCCGGATCGAGCATGGACGGCTGGCCCTTGAGCCTGCCGATCTGGACGTGTCCGCGCTTGTCGACAGCTGCCTGACCATGGTGGAGCCCCTGGCGAGGCGCGCCGATGTCCGGCTCGGGCGTCGGGTCCAGAAGGGATTGACCACGCTCCACGCCGATCATCGCACCGTGCGACAAATATTCGTCAATCTGCTGACCAATGCGATCCGCCACACCCCACCGGGGGGCAAAGTCAGCCTTTTGGCCGAGGCGGCCGCCGAGGGCGGCGTAACCTTTCAGGTTACGGATACGGGGCGGGGCATCGCGCCGGAAATCGTGGAAAGGCTTCAGGCCGCGCCGGCAGGCGAGTCCCTGCTCACCCACTGTTCATCCGAGCAGGGTTCTTCCGAGCGGGAAAGTCGCAGCCTGGGGCTGGGCCTGCCCCTGGCCCGGGCCTTGGCCGAGGCGAACCAGGCCCGCTTGACCCTGAAAAGCACTGGCGAAAGCGGCACCTGCATCGAGGTGACCTTCAGCCTCGCGGGCTGAAGCCCTTTCGGCCAATCCCGGATCCGCTTTCATCGCTATTACAATAAGAATGACTTGCAAAAGCACGGCACTTGTCGCACTCTAGGGACGCGTGAAGACACGGTCAGATGAGGAGCGGCGGTCCAAGATGTATGTCTGCATTTGCCATGCCTTGAAGGAAAAGGACGTGCGGCGGGTCGTGTGCGAGGGGGATATCTCGATCGCCTGCGTCTACAAGAAACTCGGCTGCAAGCCTCGATGCGGAAAATGCCTCGGCACCATGGCCGAGATCATCGCCGCCGAAGGCCAGCAGGACGCCGAGCGTCCGTGACAATGGCCCCCGCTAGGATTGCGGGTGCCTCTCATCATCATTTGTCTTGGCCAGGAAAATTTCTCCGGCCCCGCCAACAGTTGCAGGTGCTTCTCATCCGCGCACGAATGGGATTGCGCGGCGCGTTCCAGTGCCTTACAGCATAGATCCGAAGGTGAGTGGTCGGCGTAAGACAATATGTCGAACGCGACAGGGTCGCAGACCGATCCACCGGACCCGGCCATCAATCTGCATATTCAGCACAGGGAATGACTTGTCATGAAGGGTGATCCGAAGGTTATTGAACATCTCAACCGGGCGCTCAAGCTCGAGCTGACCGCCATCAACCAGTATTTCCTGCACGCGCGCATGATGAAGAACTGGGGCGTCATGGATCTGGCGAACAAGATCTACCATGAATCCATCGACGAGATGAAACACGCGGATGTACTGATCGAACGCATCCTGCTCCTCGACGGTCTTCCCAATCTTCAGGATCTGGACAAACTGATGATCGGCGAGGACATCCGGGATTGCCTCGAATGCGATCTCAAGCTCGAGCGCATCGCCCATCCGATGTATCGGGAAGCCGCCAAATATTGCGAAAGCGTCGAGGACTATGTCAGCCGAGAAGTCTTTGTACGGATCCTTGAGTCCGAAGAAGAGCACATCGACTGGATCGAGACCCAGCTCGATCTCATCGACCGGATCGGTCTCGAAAACTACACCCTTGGCCTGATGGGCAAGGCAGGCGCCGACGAGTGACGGTTTCGGCGGGTCAGGGAACAGCGCGCACGCCCGGTGCCCAGGGCCCCATCGGCCTCGGCTTCGCGCGTCCGTCTCTCCTGACCCTCGCCGCCGGCGGTTTCGCCCTTCTCATCGCCCTGCCCATTCTGGGCGTGCTCGCCAGTTTCTTCATGCCCGCGGGCGATACCTGGCCCCATATTCGCGACACCCTGCTCGTCACCATGGTGACGAATTCCGTTCTGCTGGCCGTCGGCACCGGTGTCGGCGTGACCCTTATCGGTGTCGCCACGGCCTGGCTCGTGACCATGTGCCGGTTTCCCCTGAGGGGCTTTTTTGAATGGGCCCTTGTCCTGCCCCTCGCCGTGCCGGCCTATGTGCTCGCCTATGTCTATACGGATTTTCTTCAGCATCCGGGCGCGGTGCAGACGGCGCTTCGCGCACTCACCGGCTGGGGACCTCGGGACTACTGGTTTCCCGAGATCCGGTCCCTGGAAGGGGCGATCCTGCTTTTCAGCCTGGCGTTTTATCCGTATGTCTATCTTTTGGCGCGGACCGCCTTTCTTCAGCAATCGATCTCGCTTTTGGATGCGAGCCGGTCCCTTGGCTGCACCCCGGCCCAGAGTTTCTGGCGCGTGGCCCTGCCCATGGCCCGCCCGGCGATCGCGGCGGGTCTCGCCCTGGCGCTCATGGAAACCCTGGCGGAATTCGGCGCCGTCAGCCATTTCGGCATCCAGACCATCACCACCGGCATCTACCGGGTCTGGTTTTCCTTCGGCGATCGCATTCTCGCGGTTCAGCTCTCGGGCGCCCTCCTGACCCTGACCCTGGCGCTCCTGGTCTTTGAACGGTGGAACCGGGGCCAGCAACGCTATGACGAACCCCGCGCCCAGTTCCAGGCCCTGCAGCGCCATGACCTGGGGCCCTGGGCGAAACTCGGCGCGTTCCTCGTCTGTGGACTGCCGACCCTGTTGGGCTTCCTGCTGCCCGTCGGTCTGCTCTGTTATTTGTCGGTGACGTCGGGCCACGCCCTGTTCGAGAGCCGCACCCTGACCCTGATGCGCAACACCGTGATCCTCGGCGGCCTTGGGGCGGTCGTTGCCACCGTGATTGCGCTCGTGATGGCCTATGCGGCGCGGCTCCACCCGGGAGCGATCGCGACCTGGGTCAACCGGCTGGCGGGCATGGGCTATGCCCTGCCCGGAACGGTGATCGCCGTGGGCATTCTGATCCCGCTCGCCCGCTTCGACAACGCCATCGACGCCTGGGCACGGTCCGTTTTCGGTGTATCCACGGGTCTGATCTTTACCGGGACCATCGCCTCGTTGATCTATGCCTATGTGGTGCGCTTCCTGAGCGTCTCGCTCAACGCGGTCGATGCGGGGCTGACCCGCGTCACGCCCAATATGGAAGCGGCGGCAAGGGCGCTGGGCGCCGGCCCCACGGCCACGCTTTGGCGGGTTCACGCCCCGATCCTGAGCACCGGGCTGCTCACCGCCGCTTTGATCGTCTTTGTCGATGTGGTCAAGGAATTGCCGGCGACGTTGATCATGCGGCCCTTCAATTTCGACACCCTGGCCATCCAGGCCTATCGACTGGCCTCCGATGAAAGACTGGCCGAAGCGTCCACCGCATCCCTGGTGATCGTCGCGGTGGGGCTCTTGCCCGTGATCCTCCTGTCCCGGACCATTGCCCGCTCCCGCCCCGGCACGGACCCGGCGGCCCATGCGGCCACAGGCTAGCGCGGGGCGCCGGACGAGGCGTACCGGTGGAGCGGGACACCCATGGGAAATCCCGCTCCTGTCCTGTGTTTCTTACTTGTAGCCGACCTCATCATAGAGGCGCTGGGCCTCGGCCTGGTTCTCCCCCAGGATGGAGAGGTTGATGTCATCGGCCTTGAAGGTGCCGAGGGCCGAAACCGTGGCGCCAAGGGCCACGCCCGGAACGGCCGGATATTCATCGTTGCCTTCCGCGAAATAGGTCTGGGCCTGATCCGTCGCCAGATATTCGAGGAACTTGACGGCATTTTCCGCATTCGGTGCATTTTTCAGAAGACCGGCACCGGAAATGTTCACATGGGTTCCGGTCGTTTCCTGATTGGGAAAGATGATGCCGATCTTGGAGGTCTGCTCGGGATGCTGCAGGCCCTGGACATTCAACCGCGCGGTCCGGGCGTAGTAGTAGGTGTTGGCGATCGTATAGTCGCATTCGCCGGAGACGATACCCCGCAATTGCACGATGTCGCCGCCCTGGGGCTCACGGGCCCGGTTGTTCCACACGCCCTGGGCCCAAGCCTTGGCGCCGTCCGCGCCCTTGTGGTGGACGATCGCCGCCATCAGGGACAGCATGTAGACATTGGTGCTGCTCCGCGTGCAGACCTTACCTTTCAGCGCCGGATCCGCGAGATCGGCATAGGTGGTCAGGCCTTCCGGATCGACACGTTCCTTGGCGTAGAAGATCACCCGCGCCCTCTGGGAGAACCCGAACCAGAGATCCTCCGGGTGGCGTAAATTGGCCGGGATCCGGTCTTTGAGCACATCTGAGTCGACGGGAGCGAGGAGATCGGCCTGGACCGCGGCCCAAAGGCGGCCGGCATCCGTCGTGATCAACAGATCGGCCGGCGAATTGGCGCCTTCCGCCTTGATCCGCTCCAGCAGGACATCGGCGCGATCCTCGATCCGGTTCACCTTGATGCCCGTCTGCTCGGTAAAATCCGTATAGAGCCGTTCATCGGTGTCATAGTGGCGCGAGGAATAGAGATTGACCTCCGCGGCCAGGGCCGAAGCCGCGCCCGTCATCGTCGCCATCAGCAGGCCGGCGGCCAGGCCGAACCATCCCTGTCGATTTCCCATTGTCGTCTCCCCTTTTTCGTCTCGAGCGATTGGCTGTTGGATCGCCTCCCGTCTTAGCGGTGATCGCCTACTTTTGCAAATGATTGTCAATTATAATCGGATCCGCAGGGGCTGTCTCCGTTTTCGCTTGACGTGAAATCCGTTAAGGTCCGATCAATTTTCACAACAGCTCATCCTTGAGGGGAGCCTGCCATGCTCGGCCGCATTTTCCTGATCCTTCTCGTCCTTGTGGTGTTGGTCGTCGGGGCCGCGCTTGTCGTGCCCTTCTTCATTCCCGTCGAGGTCTACCGAACGCAGATCCAGAACAGTTTCCGGGAAGCCACCGGGCGCGATATCGCCCTGGACGGCGAGATGAGCCTGTCCATGTTTCCGCCAGTCTCCATTCGGGTGACCGACGTGAAGATCGCCAATGCGGAATGGGGCGAGGCCCCCTTCCTGGCGGCCATCGACGAACTCGCGGTTGGGCTTGAGGCACTGCCTTTGTTGACCAGCCAACAGGTCAAGGTCTCCCGCTTCGTTCTTTCAAAACCCCAGATCAATCTGGAAGTGAGCGCCGACGGGGCCCAGAACTGGGTCTTTGAAGGGCCGCCCGACGGCCAAACGCCCGCCACCGATTCTGCCTCAACCGACGGCACGCCCCAGACGGCCGGCGAAGGCGGCATCAATCTCAACGATGTCAGCCTGGGCGATGTCCGCCTCGTTGACGGCCAGGTCCGCTATGTCGATGGCCAGGCCGGTCAGACCTATGTGGCGGAAGCCATCAATGTCACCGTGTCCCTACCCTCCTTGGACGGACCATTGGGCCTCGACGGCACGGTGACCTACAACAACGAACCGCTCAATCTGGCAGCCCAGGTCGCCCGTCCCCGGGATCTCATCGAAGGGCGCATGAGCGCCATCGACGTCAAGCTCAACTCGACACTCATGGTCGCGAGTTTTGACGGGCAGGCCGCCAGTCAGACCACCGGTACCCTGCCGGTCTCATCGGAGGGGATGCTCTCCCTTGACGTGCCGTCCGTGCGCGACTTGAGCGCGTGGGCGGGCAGCCCGCTGCCCGAGGGCGACGGCTTCGGTCCGATGAAAGTCGAAGGCACGGCCAAGGCCCAGGGCGATGTCATCGCCTTCAAGGACGGCCGCCTGAGCTTTGATGACATGAACGGCCAAGGGGATTTTGCCCTCAATCTGGGCGGCGCCCGGCCGAAATTCACGGCCGTCCTCGGCATGGACAAGATCGACACCCGCCCCTATGAAGGGGCGCCCACGGAAGAAAGCCCGGCAGGCGACGGCCCGGCAGGCGGCCAGGACACGGGCGCCAATGAAGGCTGGAGCGAGGAGCCCATCGATCTCTCCGGCATGAACGCCCTCGACGCCGATGTCCGGATCACGGTCAATGAGTTCACCACGTCGACCCTGAACATGGGCCGCAGCGAAGTGACGACCACCCTCGACAATGGCCTGTTGACCGTCGACCTGAAGGAGCTTGCCCTTTATGAAGGCGGGGGCACCTTGTTCCTGGAAGTGAACGGCCGCGATCCGGTGGCCACCATCCGCAATCGGACCAAGTTCGACCTGATCCAGGCCCGCCCGCTCCTCAATGATCTGATGGGGTCGGATCTTCTGGCCGGACTCGGCACCATGGAACTCGACGTCACGACGCGCGGGCGCAGCCAGAAGGATTTCGTGACCGCCCTCAACGGCACGGGGCGGATCCTGTTCAATGACGGGGCTCTTTACGGCCTCGACCTCGTCGAGATGGTCGAGCTCGTCACCCGCGCCAAGGACACCATGAAATCCTTCAACCCGGCGGCACTTCAGGCGATCCTGAGCACGGGCGATGTCAGTTCCGTACCGGCGCTCAGCACCCTGCAGGCCCTCAGATTTTCCATGTTCGGCGGCGGCGATTCCGGCAAGAAGACGGATTTTGCGGAAATGTCGGGGAACTTCCTGATCGAGAATGGTGTTCTGAGGACGGATGATTCCCAACTCACCAATCCGCTGCTCCGGGTGCTGGGCGCGGGCCTGACCAACATGGTCGAGCAGACCGCCGACATCACCTTCAACGCGGGGCTTCTCAATGACGGTCAGCCCCAGGGCACCCAGATCCCGATCCGGTTCCGGGGCCCGTGGACCAATCTTCAGCCCGACCTCGCGCCGCTCGTGCGCGCCCTGGTTCAGGACCAGCTGGGCTCGGCGATCGACCGGGCCCTGCCCGGCGATGCGGGCAAGATCTTGCGCAATCCCGGCAAGCTCCTGGAAGGCGACGGCGAAGACGCCGGCTCGGTCATTGAAGGGCTGTTCGGCCGCAAGAAGAAAGATAAAGACGAAGACGGCAACAATTGATCCGCGAAAACAAGCCCTTGGACTTGTACGGTCGTGCGTTCTACAAGCGCGCGCGACCGCCAAGTCTCTGATCTTGCAAGCCTCGGTTTGGCGGACCGGCCCCCGCGACCCGAACGCACGCGCCAGGAGCGAGACAGGCCCGGCCGGTTTTGCCATACTGGTCGTTCCGTCATACCAGGATCAAACGTCATGCCCGCCAAAAACAAGCGCCTGCACCACGCGGTCCGTCAACAACCGCGTGTTTCTAAAAGAGGTTTTCTGGAACAGCTCTTCGTCTGGATGTTCTCAGGCCTTGTCTATCCGCAGATCTGGGAGGATCCGGAACTCGACATGGAGGCCCTGGGGCTGATCCCCGAGGGCACCCAGGCGGGCACGCCGCCGAAGCGGATCGTCACCATCGCGTCGGGCGGCTGCAATGTGTTGAGCTATCTAGCCGCGCGCCCCGCAGGCCTTGAGGCCGTGGATCTCAATCCCGCCCATGTGGCGCTCACACGGCTCAAGCTCGCGGCCATCGACCGGCTGCCAAGCCACGAGGCTTTTTTCCGCTTTTTCGGTTTTGCCGACGAAAAAGCCAATGTGCGCGCCTATGACCGCTTCATTCGCCCCCATCTCGATCCGGATTCCCGCGCCTATTGGGAAGCGAAGAAACTGTTCCAGGGCCGGCGCATTCGTCTGTTCGCCCGCAATGTCTATCGCTACGGCATGCTGGGCCGCTTCATCGGCGTGGCGCATCTCCTGGCCAAGCTTTATGGCACCAATCCCCGGCGCATGCTGAGCGCGCGCAGCCTTGAGCAGCAGCGCTGGATGTTCGAGACCCAGCTCGCGCCGTTGTTCGAGACCCGCCTTGTGCGTTGGCTGTGCAATCTGCCGGTCGCCCTTTACGGTCTCGGCATTCCGCCGGCGCAATATGATGCCCTTGCCCCGGAAGGCAACATGTCGGCCGTCCTGAAAAGCCGGCTGGAGCGCCTGTCCTGTGATTTTCCGTTGTCGGACAACTATTTTGCCTGGCAGGCCTTCGGCCGCTGCTACGACACGGAAGGACGCTCCGCCACACCGCTCTATCTGAAGGCCGAACACTATGAGACCCTGCGCCAGGAAGCCCCCAAGGCAAGTGTCCATCTGGCGTCCATGACGGAATACCTGTCCGGTGAGCCGGATGACAGTTTCGACGGCTATGTCCTGCTCGATGCCCAGGACTGGATGACCTATGATCAGATGACTGAGCTGTGGGAAGAGATCACGCGCACGGCCAAGCCTGGCGCCCGGGTCGTTTTCCGCACCGCCGGCGAGGACAGCCCCCTGCCCGACGCGCTCCCGGAAGACCTGCTGGGTCAGTGGGACTATGACGCGGAGGCCTGCCGGGTCATGGGCATGCGGGACCGCTCCTCGATCTATGGCGGCTTCCACCTTTATGAAATGAAGGCTTGAGCCGACCATGTCGACGAATGGGGGGCGCGAAGGCGATCATGGCAGCGCCATGGACCGCATGTATCGGGTCCAGCGGCATATCTATGATTTCACGCGGAAATTCTATCTCCTGGGTCGGGATCGGTTGATCGATGACTTGACCGTGCCCGAGGGCGGGAAAGTGCTGGAGCTGGGCTGCGGCACGGGCCGCAATCTGGTCAGTGTGGCCAAGGCCTATCCGGATGCGGTGCTTTACGGCATCGACATCTCTGCCGAAATGCTGAAGAGCGCCCATACCGCCGCCGAACGGGCCGGGATCGAGGGCCGGACCCGGTTCGCACAGGGCGATGCCACCCGGCTCGACGCGGCCCAGACCTTTGACGACCCAACGCTCGCCGCGGGCTTCGAGCGGGTCTTCATGTCTTACACCCTGTCGATGATCCCCGATTGGCAAGGCGCCATCGCGCAAGGCTTGGCCCTGACCAAGCCCGGCGGGCGGCTTGCGCTTGTGGATTTCGGAAACTGCGAGCGGTTGCCCGGGCTGGCCCGACAGGGACTCTATGCCTGGCTGGACCTCTTTCACGTCACACCCCGGCAGGACCTGACCGAAACCGCCGGGCGCCTCGCGCGGGAACAGGACGCCTTCATGGGCGGCCGGTCGCTCTATCGGGGTTATGCCACCTATGTGACGATCGACCGGCCGCTCCAGCGCAATCCGTGAGGAGACGACCCGTCGTCACACTTCAGGACGGGCCCGGAAGACTTCCTCGTCGAATTCGCCCTCCAGCCGGCCGACCGTGGTGGCCACCGTCAGGTCGCCCGTCACATTCACGGCCGTGCGCATCATGTCGAGGATCCGGTCGAAGGCGACCATGAAGCCCACGACAAGGGCCGCCTGCTGATCGCTGACCCCGATGGGCGCCAACACCGCCGCCAGCAGGAAGAGCGACGCGGACGGCACCGAGGCCGCGCCGATCGACGCAAGCGTCGTGCTCAGGGCAATGATGAAATAGTCGCCGAAGTCGAGAGAAATATCGAAGACCTGGGCGGAAAAGAGCGCCATGACGCCCACATAAAGGGCCGTGCCGTCCATATTGATGGTCGCGCCCAGGGGCAGCACGGAACCCGAAACCACAGGCTTGACCCCGAGATTTTCTTCGGCCACCGCAAGGCTGACCGGCAGGGTCGCCGCGCTCGATGACGTCGAATAGGCCACGAGTTGGGCATCAACCGCGCCACGGAAAAACGTCGCTGGCGACAGTCCGGCGACAAACCGGATCACGCCGCCATAGACAAGCCCGATATGGACCAGACATCCGCCATAGACGACCAGAACAAGGGGCAGGATGGCGGCAAGGGTCGCCGCCCCTTTCGTGCCGACCACGGCGGCAATGAGGGCGAAGACGCCGAACGGCGCGAGTTCCATGATCAGATGGGCCATCTTCAGAACGACTTCCGAGGCGGATTGCATGACCTCCCCGAGAAGCCGGCCCTTCTCACCGGTCGCGACGATGCCGGCGCCCAGAAAAACGGCGAAGAAAATCGTCGACAACACATTGGTCTTGACCATGGCCTCCAAGGGATTTTTGGGCACAATGCCCAGCAAACGCTCAAGGAGCCCCTCAGGTGGTCCGCCTAAGGATTTTGCCTCCGCGCTGAAAATCGCATCCTTGTCGACATAGGATCCGGGCTCGAAAATCGTCGCGAGGGTCAGGCCAATGACAATGGCGAAGAAAGTCGTGGCCATGAAAAGCAAAATGGCCTTGAGCCCGATTGAACCCATGCGCTTGGGATCGCCCATGCTGACCATGCCGGCCACGATCGTGGTGAAGATCAGCGGAATGATGAGCATCCGGATCAGATCGACAAAGAGCGTGCCGATGAATTGAATGCTGCCGGCGCCTTCCCCCCAGATGGACCCGACAACAATGCCGACCAGCAGGGCGCCGAGAACCCGTTTCCATAGACTGATCTCGAACCAGGCCTTGAGCATCCCGTGTCCTCTCGCTTCTTGTCGTCACACCGTCACATTTTGGGCGGGGCAGCTTAGCCCGCCAGCGTGTCGACGCGCCAGCCCGAGCGCTATGCCCCCTTGGGCCGGTCAAAAAGACGAAGGATACCCGATTGACTGGCAATGGCCATGAGTTCTCCGTCCTGGGCGAAGATCTCCATCCGGCCATGGACGAAACCGCCGTGAATCCCGTGGATGCGGATATTGCACAGCACCCATTCCGTGGGCACGAGACGGCGGATCCTAAGGGTGTTGTCGAGACTGTTGGCACCGGCCTGGCGACCCAGGGCGTGGCCCGTGGCCGAGGGCACGAAATCGGCGATGATGGCCAGAACCCCGGAATCGCAGGCATGGCCGGCCTTGGTGCGCGCCCACAAGATGGCGTGGCCATCCTCGCTTTTGGCCCCGTTGTGACGCGCCTCACCATAGCGCCCCTTGGCCACACGCATATCGAGCTGGGCATTCAAGTCATCGAGGTCCGCCCGCCAATGGGGCATCGGCGGGCAATCCTCCGGCGCCTCGACCGGGGGCATGGCGGTCCATTGCTCCGAGATGTCGCTGGGCCGTGCGCCGAGCGCTGCATTGACCGTGAAGATCTCCCGGTCGCCGACCCGTCCGATTACGCGTGCTTGCGTGTTGTAATTGCCGTGCACCGGCACGGTGACGTCGAGATCGACAATCTCCCCCGGACGGGCATAGGACAGATATTGGGCCGTCGCCCAAATGGTCGGCCGGTCGCAGGTGCGCTCCATGGCCGTGATCGAGGCGGCGAGACCCACACCGCCAAACAGAAAGGTCTTACCCGGTGGACCGACGGTCACGCGTGGTTCGACAGGCAGGTACCAGCGATGGGCGTTGTGGGTCGCCCGGAGGTCAAACAAGGGGGTTTCGACCATGGGAACATCCTTGGGGTTTGAATGCGGAGAACCCGCTCGATCTCTTCCGTTCTTTCGGCACGCACTGTCACCCATATTCGCCCGACCGTGAAGGCGGCGCGCGGCTCTCTTAGTCGTGACAGGCCCGGGCGGGGTGCGGTCTGGCAGGACCACAAAACAATGGTCTTTACGGAAATTAAGAGAGGTTAACAGGTTTCCTATTCAAATCGGCACACGGACATCACGCCACCCCCCGATCACCCTTCCCCGGTCCCGGACTGACAGGATCATCAGTGTGATTCATTCCGGATCATATTGAAGGAATTGTGGCTTCTACGCCCGCTCGAACACGGACCATCCGTTCAATTCTGATACAGATCATCTGTCAACAGTATCAAGTACTTGCGTTATCTTCCGCCTTATGATTGATACGGATCCGGGTGGATTTCGGGCGTGAAGACCATGATTGGAGCATGGGATGCTGCGCATTCTTCGGGCTCGTTCCTTGAGCCCTCTCGCCCGATTCCGCCGCCAGGTCGGGATCATGTTCATCGCCGGCGCTTTCGGTCTCGCGCCCGCCGCACGCGTCGTGGCATCGCCCGCCACCGAGTCCGATATCAACGAGTTCAATGACGGTGGCGCGGATATCACGCTCACGACCAGTTACCAGACAGATTATGTCTTTCGCGGCGTGCGCCAGGCGGAGGACACGCTCAGGCTCAAATTGAAAGGCCGCGTCAGCGCAGGACCGGCGGATCTCTCCATCGGGATCGCCTCCGCCGTGCCCTTTGAAAGCTCCAATGCCGGGATCGACGAACCGCGCGAGATCGATGGCTTCCTGAAAGCCCGCTTCCACCTGATCGGACGGATCGAGGCGGAAGCCGGGCTTACCTACTATGCCTTCGTGGGTGCGGAAGACACGCCGGGCTCGGAGCCCGACTCGGTCGAGTTCTTTGCGGGTGTGCGCCTTCCCGTCATCCTGCCGCTTTACACACGGCTTTACTATGATGTCGAGTTTCAAAACGTGACACTGGAAACGGAAGCGCGCTGGCGGGAGACCCTCTTGAACAAGCGCCTGGCGATCGAGTTCTCCGGACGCGTCGGATTTGTTCATGTCGGTGACGATGCCGACAACATCACGGCGGCAGCGGCCGGCGCGCGCACCCTGGTGGAAAACGAGCCGGCCACGGGTTTCGCGGTCAAGGACAATCGCGGTTATTATGATGTGGGCATTGCGGTGAGCGGAAGGCTCGCCAAGGGCGTCAAGCTCGGCGCCAATGTGAATTTCGCGGGCACCACGGGAGAGTTCGTCTTCGACAACCAAGCGGACGACGAAGTCGTCTATGGCGGTGTCAGCATGACCGTCGGTTTGTGATCCCCCAACACCCTGTCCAGCCTCTCCCGAACTGTCCTATAGTCGGATCGGGGCGGGGCGTATGGTGTTAGAGGGATTGCGGCATGGCACAGGGTGGGTGTTGGCAACGGCGCGGCGGGGGGCGGCGTTTGATAAATGGGCTTTGGCTCGCCGTTCTGGTCTTTGCGGCGGCCGGGTGCACCTACGGACCAACGCCCTATGAGCCGGCCAATCGAAACGGCTTCGGGTACAAGCACCAGGCGCTCGATTCCCAACGCTACAGGGTGACCTTCGCTGGGAATTCGGTGACGCCCCGGGAAGTGGTCGAAAACTATCTCCTCTACCGCGCGGCGGAACTCACGCTAGAGACAGGCAACGACTATTTCCTGATCGAGCTTCAGGATACGGAGCGCACCGATCGCCTGGCGACGTCGCTCCTTGCGGGGCCTCATCCCCGGTTCAACTATTTCATTTACGGCCCCGACCCCTTCGGCACCTTTTATTCCGTCCACGACTTCCGCGTGCTGCGGCGCTATCAGGCGGTGGTCATCATCCAGGTCTTCAAGGGGACCGTTCCGGAAGACCGGGCCTATTATTACGACGCACGGGATGTTCTTGAGACGCTCGGCCCCACCGTCCGGGGATACGAGAAACGGAACATCTGACCCCCAACTCCCGCCCCTGGCCTTTAACCCTACTGGTTGATCCCGGCACGGGCATTGCTGCCCCGTATTTCAACGGTCGGCGTGATTCCTATCACGGGATCGCATGTGTTTGAGGGGAGCCACCATGGCCAGGCGAGACAGCCAGCAGAAATTTCTTTTGGCGGCGGGTTTAGTGGCGGCCCTGTTCATGGGCCCGGCCCCGGGCGTGGCCGGCACACCGAGTGTTCTGAATGCGGAATGTGCCAAGGCCCATGTGGTCGACGTGGTTGGTCAAGCGGAGCTGTCCGGGATTTGCGTGTTCGGCGCGGTGGCCAAGCCGGGCCTTGTTGACTGGAACGCAGAGCTTACCCCCATCGATGCCGTGGGCGCCGCCGGCGGGGTCCTGAGCAACGCGGATCCGAGCCGCATCTCGGTCGATGTCCTGGACCCGTCGAACGAGGAAAGACCGGGAGATCGGGACGCGGTTCAAGGGCATGGCTTTCGGCTCGCCTCCACGGACGCGCTGGCGCCGGGCACGCTTCTGTTCGTGCCGGAGCGAAACGACAGCCCGCAGAGCACGGCCATCATGCCGGTCTCGGCACAGGAGCCGCAAGCAGCCATCATCCGTGCCCGCCCGGAACAGCCGGTCGGCCCGGGGGTGGTGCGGATCCTGGGTGCCGTCAACCAGCCCGGACGCTACACCCTTGATCATGATACGGATGTTCTTTCCCTGTTGGCCGATGCCGGTGGCCTGCGAGCGGACGCGCGGGAGCGCAACGTGATCATCATGCGCGCCGGTACGAAAGGCGAAGCGCTCGAAGTCGTCGATCTGCGCGAATTCGCCCGTTTCGACGCGCTGGACGCCGTGCCCAACCTGGCACCTGGGGACGCCATCTATGTGCCGGTGCAAGGCCCGACGCTTGGCGGCCAGCTGACCAAGGGCCTGGGGCTGACGGCGTCGGCGCTGTCGATCATCTTGATTGGTGTGGGACTGTGAGGGGGCAGATAATGAAAATGCATGTGATCAGTACCGTTATCTTTTCGATGTTGCTGACGGCATGTTCCGGCACGGTTGATCCGAACAAGCTCATTCCGCCGGGGGACCGCGCGCTTCTTCTGGCGGCGACGCAACGCGCGGACACCGGCGCAGCGGCCCTGGCCTCGGCGCGCGAACGCACCGTGGTCCTGGTCATCCCACCCCTGAAGGCGGGAGACCTGTCCCCGCTTGTGACGCATCTGGCGGCCCTGGCGCCGGAGCGTCTGGAAGTGGAAGTGCCGGGCATCGATACCCTCGACGCAGAGGGGGTGGCGGGCCTCGCTCATGCGGTTGAAACCGCCCACCGTCTCGCCCAGGCCGTGGGTTTGTCCGAAGACAAAGTGTCCTTGCGTTTGCTGGGGCCGACCGGGACAGCCGCCCAGCGTCAATTGGCGGCCCGGCAATAGTCCGCGCAAGGCGGCAAAACAGTGATGGCTTCTTGATGGCCGGGTCCCATCGCCTCCGCTTACCCTGTAGACTTATCGGAGCGCCTTCAAACCACTCCGGGTCATGAAGGCGCCCTGGGTCATTGGTTTGTCGCGTTTTCGAACCGCAAAACCACGCGTGCTTTTGCCGAAAACGCGCAAGAACGCGGAACAACGCCAAGGGTGATGGATATGTCTCTCGTGATGCTCATTCACGTCCTGACCGGAACGACCGCCGTTCTGGGAGGCGGCACGGCGTTGTTTGCGGCGAAGGGATCGCGTATCCATCGGATCGCGGGCAATGTCTTCTTTATCTCCATGCTGAGCACATGCATTGCCGGCACGGCGATCGCCCTGCGCAAACCGGAAATGATCACGTTCCTGGCCGGTATTTTCTGCTGCTATCTGGTGACCACGTCCTGGGTCACCGTGACCCGTGACGCCGCCAGAACGGGTCTTTTGAATGTTGCCGCCCTCTTGCTGGGCATCGCGATCGCCGGTGCCGGCATCGTGTTCGGCTGGGAGGCCCTGAACAGCGCCTCGGGCGTCAAGGACGGCTATCCTCCCGAGCCCTATTTCGTTTTCGGCGGCTTGGCGGCGTTCGCCGCCTTTCTGGACGGCAGCGTGCTTTTCCGGGGGGCGATCACGGGCGCCCATCGTCTCGCCCGCCACCTATGGCGCATGTGCGTTGCGCTCTTTATTGCGGCGGGATCCCTTTTCACGGGTCCCGGCGCCGGCGCGTTTCCGGAGAGCCTTCAGGGCACGTGGCTCATGTCGATGCCGGAACTGATCGCGATCCTGGTGATGTTCTTCTGGCTGGGGCGGGTGCTTTTCACCCGCTGGGCTCAGACCTCCTAGCGCAGCTCCGTATGCTCCCATTCCCCGTACATGGGATTGGGCAGCACGAAATAGCGGGTGCCGAACGGGCCCTGGATGTCGCCGTCCTGGTCCCACGCGCTTTGGTCCAGATCGGGGAAGTCCGTAATCTGATCGCCCATCCACATCACGATGGACACATCCGCATAGCCAAGCTCCGCCAGCAGATCGGGAACCCGTTCCCAGCGCGGCTCCTTTTCCCCGGTCGCGTCCTTGGCATCACCGCGAAAGAGCACGAACTCCACCCGCAACTCGTGACGGTCCAACACCGCCTGGGTCCATTCCGCCTCGCCCTCACGGCGATTGGTCACGCCCACGACCAGGCCGCCCTGTTCATAGACGAGATCAATAAAGGCCTTGGCGCCCGGCAACGGGGTCGCCTGTTCCGTCGATGACCAATCGGCCCAGGACTCCCGGCTGTAGCCGCGGCCGCAACGCTCCCGCTCTTGTGTGTAGAGCGCGTTGCTGATCACGGTTTCATCCAGATCGACCGCCACGGCCCAACGGCCGGGCTCATGGCTGCGGGCGAGGCTCAGGGCCTGGAGCGAGGCAAAATGGAAGGTCTGGGAGACGAGCGCCTGGTACTCGGCCGAAGCGGTAATCCAGCGCGTGGCATTGCCGATCTTGCCACAGCCCGGGCCCTTCGCTTCGCAGGTCCAGGTCTCCTCCTCATCATCCTCCGACGGGGTGCAGACGCCGCCGGAGCCTTGGGCCCCTTGGGCGAAATCCTGGCCAGCCCCTTCCTCGCCACCATCTTCCTGAGCCGCTTCTTCCTGGGTGGTGTCGCCCTCTTGTTCCGGTTGCATGGCCAAAGCCACGCCAGCGCCCCCAACCGATACGGCTGCCACCAAGATGGCGGCCCACGCCGCCGCAAAACCGTTTGCCAACGCTCGCATCACTGGTCCCCTCCCGCGAAAAGCGCATTCAAACTCAATCTGCGAGCACGCTAGCAATGTCCCATGTCAGGTCAATGAAATGATAGGTCCCCAAAAACCAATCCGGTGGCATAATCCGAAAGATCAAAGCGGAACACGCGACAGAATGGAGAGGCCCCGATGGAATGGGCCGGGTCGGGAAACGCGCATCGCGGCAGCGCAACGGATCAGGTGGAACGGCCGACGGGGCGGGGCTTGGAGGGCCTCGTTGCGCGGTGGGGCGGTTTCAGCCATGTGTCGGCGGGCCTCACGGCCCACGCGCTTGAGCGCATCAGCGAGCCCCAGATCAATCTCGCGGTCTGGCTGCGCCGTTTTCCGCCACCCCTGACCGCCTGGCTCGACCGGCTTCCCGGCACGGACTTCCCGAAGGGCCGCGCCGTGCTGGATGCGCCGCAGTCCCGGTCCGCCCTGGAACGGCTCGTCGGCGCCGATGGCATGCCGGTCACGGGGGAGCGGGACAGTGTTCTTCAGGATTGCGCCGAGCTGATCGGCCTCTTCGCGAGACTAGCGGACACGAAGCGGGTGTGCGTGCGGCTCGATGCCCTGGGCTGCGACGGCATGGCCCTGGGCTGTCAGAGCTTCCACGTGGATTACGTTCCCTTGCGGATGATTGTGGCCTATCGCGGGTCCGGCACCCAATGGCTGCCGGCCCCCATCGCCGATCATGCCCGGCTGGACGGCGACACGCCCGCGGACCGGGAGATCGAGACCGTGCCCCGCTATGCGGTGGCCCTGTTCAAGGGACAGGCCGCGCGCAAGGCCCGTCCCCTGGTCCATCGTTCCCCGCCGCTCGAACCCGGCGACATCCGTTTTTTCATGTGCCTGACGGTACCCCGGTCATGAGGGCCTCCCAGTCCGTTTGTTCAGTTGAAAGACCTTTCCCATGACCTTTGCCACGGACCGACTCAATGACCTCGTTTCGGGCAAGGCAACGCTGCCCCGCGTCACGACATGCCTCAAAATGGGAGGGCTCGACTCCTGGGAACCCGGCATGGTTCGCAAGACCTATCAGCTCCATGATGATTTCAAGCATCCCGACGGGACGCTTTACGGGGGCTATCTCTCCGCGCTGGCCGATCAGATGGCGACCTTCGCGGCGATGACCGTCATTCCGGATGGCCATCTCTGGCGCACCCAGAACCTGGAAATCGATTTCTTTCGTCTCATTCGCGGTGAAACGCTCACCGCCGTGGGACGCGTGCGCAATCACGGCACGACGCTGATCCACACGGTGATCGAATTCATCCGTGAAGACAACAAATGCGCGGCCGAAGCGCGGGGCACCCTGTTCCTGACACCAGCCTGAGACGGTCCATGGGATGGCCCATCAGGCGAAGCGCAGATCCTCGCCGTCCTTGCGTTCGATGGAATAGGTCGATTCCAGAAAGCTCTGCTGGGAGACATTGATCAGGCGGGCGCTTTTCTGAAACTGCGGAATGCTGGTCGAACCGCAATTGCACATGGTGGACACGACCTTCGCCCGGGTGCGCGCCACATTGCTTTGAAGGTCCCCGGCATAGGGCACATAGCCGTCGACGCCTTCCTCGAACTGGAGCTTGCGCGAGCCCCCCAGGTCATAGCGCGCCCAGTTGCGTGCCCTCTCGGAGCCTTCCGCCCAATATTCCTTCACATAGCGCGAGCCCAGACGGACCTTGCGCCCCGGGCTTTCGTCGAAACGGGCGAAATAGCGGCCCAGCATGACGAAATCCGCGCCCATCGCGAGGGCCAGGGTGATGTGGTAGTCATGCTGAATACCACCATCCGAACACAGAGGAACATAGATCCCCGTTTCCTCCAGATAGCGGTCCCGCGCCTCGGCCACCGCGATCACGGCCGAGGCCTGTCCGCAGCCCAACCCCTTCTGTTCGCGGGTGATGCAGATGGAACCGCCGCCGATCCCGACCTTGACGAAATCCGCCCCCGCATCCGCGAGATAGCGGAAGCCTTCCTCTTCCACGACATTGCCGGCACCGACGATGACGTCGCGGCCATATTCCCGGCGGATGAAGGTCAAGGCATCCTTCTGCCATTCGCTGAAGCCGTCGGATGCATCAATACACAGAACATCGGCGCCCGCCTCCAACAGGGCCGGCACCCGCTCCTGATAGTCGTGGGTATTGATTCCGGCACCCACCAGCACCCGACGATTGGCGTCGGTCATCTCGAAGGGAAAGAGTTCCTGGGTCTCGAAGTCCCGCCGGAACACGAGATGAACCAGACCGCCATTGGGATTGAGGACGGGCAGGCATTTCTGGCGGGACGAAAAGATCAGTTCCTGGGCCTCGGCCAGGGACACATCATGGGGTGCCGTGGCCATCTGCTCGACCGGCGTCATCCAGTGATGCACCGCATCGTCGTGGCGCTCGTGCTTGATGGGAATGTCCTGACGGGTCAGGAGGCCGATGAACTTGCCGCCCGCGCTGCCGTCGGCCGTTACCGCGATGGTCGAATGACCCGTGGTCTTCGCAAGCGCAATGCCGTCCGCGATGGTGGCGTCCGGGGTCAGATTGGAATCGGAAACGACGAAGCCCGCCTTGAAACTCTTCACCCGACGGATCATGGCCGCCTGGCGCTCGATGGGCTGGGAATGGAAGATGAAGGAGAGTCCGCCGCACCGGGCCAACGCGATCGCCATTTCCGGTCCGGACACGGACTGCATGACGGCCGAGGCCATGGGCAGCTTCAGCCGAATGCGCGGCGCGCCGCCCCGTTCATACCGGTCAAGCGGCGCCGACATGTCCACCATGTCCGGGCGATCGGTTTTCTTCGTCAGATTGGGCAGAAGCAGGAATTCATTAAAGGTCCGGGATTGGCCTTCCAGATAGGTTGCCATTGCCGCGTCGTCCTTTCCGAAAAAGGGTTCTGCTCGGCGCCGTAAGGGTACACCGACGGCCACGCTCCAGGATGCAGGGCGTGTTTGGCGCCGGACCCTACACTGAAGGGCGGCCTCTTAGCCAGCCGTTACATGCCTGGGCGGGGCACGTGGATCTGGCGGGGCTTCCCCCGCAAGGCGTTTTCGCCCTTGTCCACTTCCTGACCGACCCGCCGGATGACCCGGCGCAGATGAAAAATCTGATCGAGAAGCGCCAGCACCACGGGCACGCCCGCATCATTGATCGCGAGATCGAGCTTCAGCTCAAAGATAAGGCGCAGGCGCGCAACGTCGATATCTTCAAAGTAAAGGGCGCCCTGTTCGTCTTCCGCAGGGCGAACCCAGCCCTTGCCGACACAGGCGTCGATGGCTTCCGCCGTCAGGCCAGGTACAGCCTGCAAGAGTTCGTCACGGGTCATCATAGGACGCCCTCCCAATGGCGCCGGGGATTGTAGCCGGCGCGTCGCTGCCAATCCTGCATGAAGCGTTGAAGCTCCGGATCGATCGTATCGGGCAGCACGATCTTGATCGTCACGAGCTGATCCCCCTTGGGACCGCCGGAGGCCGGTTCGATGCCCCGGCCTTTCAGCCGCAGCACCGCGCCGGTGTTCACGCCGGGCGGCACCCGCGCCGTGACGGGCCCGTGGATGGTCGGCACCCGCAGCTCCGCGCCGAGCACCGCTTCGCTGAGGCTAAGGGGCAATTCCAGCCGGATCGTGGCGCCGTCGCGGGTGAACAGGGGGTGGGGCTCGATGGCAATCCGGATCAGGGCATCGCCGGGCTTGCCACCCGCCGGTGCCGGACCGCCCTGGCCCTTGAGGCGGATGGTCTGTTTGTCCTCGATGCCGGCGGGAATGGTGATGTCGAGCTGGCGGCCTTCGGCCAGACGGACATTCTTGCGCGCGCCGCAGGCCGCCTCCAGGAACGAGACATCCATGGCGTAGCGGAGGTCCGGTCCTTTCAGACCGCTGCGCCGGCCCCGGAAAAAATCCGCGCCGAACAGATCGGCGAACAGGTCCGAGAAATCGGCGAAGGGATCGACGCCGCCGTCATATTTGGTGCCGGCGGGGCCATCGGCGTAGTAGCGGTAATAGGACTGGCCGGGCCGGCCTTCGTTCTGGCCATCGAGTTCGCCGAGGTCATAGAGGCGGCGGCGCTCCGGATCGCCCAGGATGGCGAAGGCGGCCGAAATCTCCTTGAAGCGCGCCTCGGCGCCGGGATCGTTCGGATTGAGATCCGGATGAAACTGTTTGGCCAGCGCCCGATAGGCCGCCTTGATCTCGTCCTGGTTCGCGGTCGGGGATACCCCGAGGACGTCATAGAGGCTTCGGCTCATCGTCCCTTCTTCCCTCACGCCTTGGCATGCCCGGGAGAGGGAGGGTCAGTCGGCCATCCCCTCGGGCAAAAAGGGTTTCATGCGCGATCTGGGGCCCCCATTCACCAAGCGCCCGTCTTCTATGATCCAGATTTCGTCGGTCCGGTCCAGAAACGTACCGCGATGGGTGACCATGAGGACAGTCCTCCCGTCACTCATCGTACTTAAAGCTTGGAGAACGTCATGCTCTGTTTCGGCATCGAGGCCCTCCGTGGGCTCGTCCAGGAGCAAAATGGGCGGATCCTTGAGCAGAACGCGCGCAAGCGCGATGCGTCGCGCCTCCCCGCCCGAGACCTGCACGCCGGTTTCGCCGACCCAGGTGTCGAGGCCCCGGGGCTGGGCGCGCACGAAAGCCTCAAGACCCGCGGCGCGTACCGCCGCCCACAGAGCCTCATCATCGGCATCGGGCTTGCCGATCAGGATGTTGCCGCGGATGGTGGAGGAGAAAAGCTCCGTATGCTGGGAGAGATAGCCGATCATCCCCCAGAGATCCGCCTGGGTGAGGTGGCGCAGATCCACGCTGCCGATCCGCACGACGCCCTTGTCCGGATCATAAAGCCGCAACAGCATGGCAAGGAGCGTGGATTTGCCACCGCCGCTGGGGCCGATCAACGCCATCTTCCGGCCGGCCGGCACATAGAAGGACACGCCGTCCAAGGCGCGGCGGGCCGTGCCCGGATAGCTGAAAAACACGCCCTCAAGGCGCAGATCCGTGCGTTCCGGCGCGCCGGCCCGGTTCTCGGGCGCGGGATCGCGGACGATGGGCTGGGTGCCCGCCACATCCATCAGGCGTTTGGCGGCCTCCCGGGTGCGTCCATAATCCTGAAAGGCCGAGGCCAAGGGGGCAACCGCCTCGAAACTGGCAAGCGCGCAGAAGGCGAGCAGCGCCATGGTCGGGCCGGAGAGATCGTCCTGGGCCAGAAGAAGCGCGCCAACCAGGATCACGGTCACCAGGGTCAGATTGGCGAGCAGACCCGTCAAGGCGACCGCCCGGCCCCGCAGGCGCGCAAGCTTGGCGCGGTCGCTAAGGAGGGTTCCCATGGCGTCCCGGATCCGCATGACCTGGCGATAGCCCGCCCGGCCGCCCAGGAGATCCGCAAGCCCCATGCCCAGTTCGACGACCCGGTGGCGGGCCTCGGCCGTGCTCGTCGCCAGCCGGGCGCCCACGGGCCGGCCACTTTGGAGGGCCCAGAACGGCACGATCGCGCCGGCGAACACCAAACCGGCGCCCAGGATTGCCGCGAAGATCGGCTGCACGGTCGCCATCCAGCCGACAATGGCAATGGTGGCCAGAAGGGCCACCGCCGCCGGCACCATGACGCGCAGATAGAGGGTATCCAGGGCATCGATGTCCGCGGTCATGCGGCTCAACATGTCGCCGGACCGGATCTTCGAGAGCTGGGACGGCGACAGGGGCATGGCCCGGGCAAAGAACCAGCTGCGCAAATGGGACAGGAGGCGGAAGGTCGCCTCATGGGTGGTGAGGCGCTCGGCATAACGGGACAAAACGCGGATGAGCGCCAGGGTCCGGATCGCCGCGCTGGGCAGGAGATAGTTGAAGGCCAGCACCGCGACGCCGCCGCCAAGGCTTGCCAGGGCGGTCGCGGTGATGAACCAGCCGGAAATCGTCAGGAGCGCTACACTCGCGAGCAGGGTCGTCAGGGTCAGGAACGTGCCGAGCAGCACCCAGCCGGTCTGACGGCCCATCATGCGGATGAAAACGGACAGTTCGCTCATCAGGCCACGACCTCCTCAAGCCGCTTCTCGACGATCCGCCCCTCCCGGATGCGCACCACCCGGTCCGCCAGTTCCGCAAGGCGGGGCGAGTGCGTGCATAAGATGGTGGTCCGGCCGGCGCTGAGGGTCTTCAGCGATTTGATGATCAGGTGCTCGGTTTCCCGGTCCAGATTGGCCGTGGGTTCATCGAGCATCAAAAGGGGCGCGTCCTTGACGAAGGCCCGGGCGATCGCCACCCGCCGCGCCTGGCCACCGGAAAGGCCAAAGCCCTGCTCGCCGATCGGCGTGAGCAGTCCTTCCGGCAGATCCTTGACGAAATCCATGACATGGGCGGCTTCCGCCGCGCGCAGCACGGCCACGTCGCCCGGATCGCAAATGCCAAGCGCGATGTTCTCGGCAATGGTGCCATGGAAGAGATAAGGCCGCTGCCCCGCCCAGGCGCACAGGGATTGCATGATTTCGGCATCGTCGGGTGTCAGCACATGGTCATTGATCCGGATTTCGCCGCCCGTGCGCCGCTGAAACCCGAGCAGCACGTCGATCAAGCTGCTCTTGCCGGCGCCGCTCGGCCCCACCAGGGCGATGGTCTCACCGGGGCGCACGGCGAGGGAGACATCCTCCAGGGCCCAGCGGCCGTTGGGATAGTGAAGCGCGACGCTGTCGAAAATGACGGCGGGCGGGGCGTGGGGCACCCAGTCCGGCAGGGCCTCCCGATCCGTCACGGGTTCGGTGACGGGCTTGGGTTTCTCTCCGGCGAACGGGATCAGGCCCATCAAGACCTCGGCCGCGCCCAGCGCCGCGGCGCGTTCATGGTAGAACACGCCGAGCTGACGCAAGGGCTGGAAGAACTCCGGCGCCAGCAAAAGGACGAAAAGACCCGTACCCAGCGTGATGTCTTTCACGGGTCCGATCGTCACCTGGCCCAAGAGCCCGAGGCCCACATAAAGGGCCACCATGGCCACGGCGATGGTCGAGAAAAACTCAAGGGTGGCCGACGAGAGAAACGCGATACGCAGTACCCGCATGGTCCGCTTGCGAAAGCCCTCCGCCACATTGGAAACCGCTTCCCGTTCCACTTCGGCCTGACCGAACAGTTTGAGCGTGGTCATGCCGCGCAGACGATCAAGGAAATGCCCGCCCATGCGCGCCAGCGTGTCGAACTGCTTGGCGCTCGCGGCGGCGGCCCGCATGCCGATCAGTCCCATGAAGACCGGCACCAAGGGACCGATCACCGCAAAAAACACGGCCACGACCCAGTTCGCGGGCCACACGGCGGCAATGATCATGACCGGTACGATCAACGCGATCATCTTCTGCGGACTGTAGCGGGCGACATACCCTTCCGTGGCGATGACATGCTCGATCGCCGCCGTGGCGAGCGCGCCGGAATCCCGTCCCCGGGTCAGCGCCGGTCCCTCGGACACAATGCTCGCCGCCATCCGACCGTTCACCGCGAGGGCGACCCGCCGGGCCGCGGCGGCGCCCATCGCTTCCTGCAGATAGGTGAAGAGGGCCCGCAGCAGAATCGTGCCGAGCAGCCCGGCGAGCGGAACCACCTGCTCGGGTAGCGGCCGTTGATCGATGATGGTGGCGTGAACGATCGTCGCGAGGAAAAAGGCCTGGGCAATGATGGTGGCGCCTTGCAGGCACCCGACAAAGGCCGCGGCCAAGACCCAGAACCGCCCCGGCCGCGCCGCCTTGTTCAGCCATTGCTGGGCCGCCTTGCGGCGGGCCTTGGCGGCGGTGCGTTCCTGGGTGACCACGGGCACGGCGCCCCCGTAAGCCCGCGCCTGATCGGCCGCGCGAGGCGCACTTGCCGTTGCCATATCACTCACACCCATTGCTTATCTTTTTCCCCTGGAAAGAGCAGCGGTTCGCCGGACCGCCATCCCGTTCATGCCGCGATTTTTTGTGATTCGTAAAGAGACGTGTTGATCATTATAGCGGAGTCGCTCTCATCGTTTGGACTTTCCTCCTGCTGATGCGTCTTTTCCAACCTTGCCATTTGGTATGCCGCTCTCTTCGGGCCGCACTTTTCAGGCTCTCCACGGCCCATAGGTAAGACGGCGCCACAGCGCCTCGAGGGGACCGCGTTCGAACCGGCTCAGCCAAAGGGGAGACCAAATCAGCTGAGCCGTCCAGACGGCGATGACGATTCCCAGCAAAGATGTGAGCGAGAGACTGCCGAAAAGGCCAAACCCGAAGCCATACATGAGGGTCGTCGCGATCAGGGATTGGGCAATGTAGTTGGTGAACGCCATGCGGCCCGTCGCCGCCAGAACCGTGCGGACCGGCCCCACAAGCCGGGCACGCACCAACCCGACAACGACACCGATATAGCCGCCGGCGACCAGGAGACTGCCCCAGTAATTGAAGACAGAACCAAAACTCATGGCCGCGACCAGATCCCAGTCTTGCCCCTCGTTAAAGGCGATCCCCGCCTCCACGATCGGCAGCCCCAGCCCGAGACCGACAACGGCCATCGCGCCATAACGGGCAAGCGACCACCGCGCGGTCAGAACGCCCATCCTGTAGAGCGCCATGCCGAGCGCCATGATCCCAAGGGTCCGCCAGCCGACGCCGAGAAGAAAGACCACGGTCTGAAGGGCCACGGCCTTCGCGAAATTGCGCGCGATCTGATCCGCCCATGATCCTTCCGCCCGCAAGGCAATTTCCGCCTCCAGAACATCCGTCGGCGGCGCCCAGCTTTGGTCCGAGATGGTCTGGATCGTTTCCGCGTCGGCAAAGGAGAGGCTTTGACCGAGAAGAAACTCGATCAGTCCCCCCAGCGTCACAAAGACGATCCCGAAGACCCACAAGGACGGCACGCTCCAGTGGCGCACCGGCGCGATCAGCAAGCCGCATATCGCATACGTCACCAGGATATCGCCGGGCCATATCAAATAGGCGTGACACAGGCCGAACAGGAGCAAAATCACCATGCGCCGTCGGTGGCGCGCCCCGCCGGCGCGAACCGCCATCATGGCGATCCCCGCACCAAACAGCAGGCTGAACAGGGTGAGAAATTTGAGATTCACAAAAAGCGCGGTCGCGTGCCAGATGAACTTGTCGGCACCTTCCAGGCCCCCCAGGGCCGTGGGATTGAGATAGAAGCTCTCCGGCAGGGCAAAATGCCAAATGTTGATGGCAAAGATGCCCAGCACGGCGGCACCGCGCAGGACGTCGAGGCTCTCAAATCTCTCGCCGGCCTGGACCGGTGACTCGACCGGATGGCCCGCTTCCATGGCCCGCGCGTCTCCCAGCTCTCTTCATGTCTTGTAGTCAGACTAGAACAGCATCGGCGTCAGAGCCACGGCCCGCAAGCAGACGATTTGCCCCGATCCAGGACCAAGCGATCCCGGGCTGCCGGCAAGATTTACCGCGAATTTAGAAAACGACAGCGGCCGGATGGGGCTAAAGCTTGCTTCTAGAATCCACGGCCCCGCGCAATAAAGCCGGGAATCAGGATTTCCTCTGTCCTTCAAAATTTCCAAAATCCTGGACCAGCCCTTAAGAAGGAACAGGTCAGCGTTCGTCAGGAGACCCGAGTGATGATTACGCACCAGAAACTCGTCGACATGATTGAGGATGCGTCGGCGAATCAGGATGCGACGCAGCTCCACGAAATCCTCAATACCTATTTTCGCATGGACGACATGCCGTCCCCCTTGCGGCCGTTCGCGCCGCCGATCCATTTCGACGAGGACGAAGTGGAGGGCGTGCAGGCGGACAGGGCGGCCGAGGGCCTTGCCCTCGCCAATCGCACGGCCGAAGCCATTCGCAAGATCCATTTCGAGGAAAAAGTCGTGGGCGGACAGGGCCGCCTGCGGATCATCGCCCAGGGCGATAGCTGGTTCCAGTATCCTCTGCGGCGGCGGGACATTGTCGATCATCTGGGGCGTCAGAACGCCATTCTCTCCTTAAGCGGCGGATCCGGCACCCTGGAGGAGATGCTGGCGCGTAAGGACTATCTCGGCGCCATCCGCGCGCACAAACCGGATGTCTTTTTGATGTCGGCGGGGGGCAATGACCTGATCAGTCGGGATGTCCTGCGCACGACCTTAAGACCCTTTGAGGACGGCGCCAGCGCGGAAGACCTGATCGACGAGGGTGGCCTTGCCGATCGGATGCGGGTCGTGATCGATCGGGTCCAGGACATTGTCTCCGAAGCGCTGGACGCCGACGAGACCGTTGTGGCCTGTGCCCATGGCTATGATCACCCCTGGCCGCGGACCGATGGCCCCTGGCTCGGCACGCCCCTCATGGATCTGGGCATTCCCCTTGATGTCGGCCGTGATGTGCTGGCGCATATTATCGACAGATTCAATGACGGCTTGCACCGCCTGGAAAGCGAATTCGGGGAACGTTTCCGGCATGTGGACCTGCGCGGCCATGTGGACCGGGGTGCGGTGTCGTGGTTTGACGAACTTCATCCGATGGATGACGGCTATGCCCGGGCGGCCGCGTGTTTTGAATCCGTGTTGAACGAACTCGTGACCGATCCGGTCCTCGATAGCAGCTCGAAAGACGGGGAGACGCAGGAGGAGACACCAGAAGAACCGGCGCGGCCCGCCGCCGGTCCTTTGAGTTTCTCCGCGACCCACAGCTCCAGCACGCCCATCAGTGCGGAAACAGAAAGCGCCAGCACCGTCTCCTTGGCGAACGATACGGACAGCCTCCAGACTGAAGCGACGACCATGGCTTCGGGCATTGCCCGGGCGAGCGGCCTGGCCGCCGGGTCCGACGACACAGGCGAACGGCCGGCCCGACGGCCCCTGAAAAGCTTCTCGATGGCCGAGCCGGTCCAGGCATCCGAGGAAAGCGGCGCGGCCGCCCTCGCCTCCGATCAGAGCCTCGATAGTGGGCAAGCGGATGAAATACCGTCCCTGAACGTCCCATCCCTCAAGGCCGGCCCCCTCGACGAGGAAACGGGATCAACGGAGGATGACGACACAGGGAACGAACCGATCGTCGAGGCCAAGGCGCCGGAACCGGTGGCTGAAAAGAGCCCGCCTCCCCTCGAGGCCCCTGAGCCGAGCCCGGCAAGGATGAGTTTTGTCGATACCCTTCCCCCCCTCCGTTCGGAGCCAGATCAAGTGAAAGAACCTGTTCAGCAAGAGCGCCCCGATGACGCTTTGAGTGACGGAAACCCAAATGGGGCGAGCCCGATGACAGAGGCGGATCTGCCGCCCCATATGGCCGTGCGGGAACGAGTCCAAGCGGCGCGGGAACAATCGATGAAAGCCCTGCGCGATCACTTGCGCGACCGCGCGGAGGAGCAGCCGGCGCCCGCCCCGGATGCCCTTGACGAACTTCTGACCGAACTTCATGCACCGGACACGGAAGAGCGCCTGGAGACGCGCATGCGTCTGGCGCCCTTCGGCGATGCCCACTATGTCGAGCGGATCCTGGGTGAATCCGAGACCTATCCCTTCTCCTATCTGGAAAAAGGACGGCGCACCGGTGACGCGGTGGCCCGCATCAACATGACGGCGCCCGATGGCACCGTGATCGGTCATGGCACGGGCTTTCTGGTGGCGCCGGGTCTTTTGCTGACGAACCGCCATGTCCTGGGCGGTCTTCAGGATGCCGCGCAAAGTCACGTCCTTCTTGACTATGACCTGGATGAGTTCGGCCTGCCCAAACCCACCCATTGTTTCGCGTTCACCGACCGGATGTTCCTGTCGTCGGATGATCTGGACTATACATTCGTCAGTGTCGCGGCGGAAAGCCAGGGCGGCCTGCGCATCAGCGATTTCGGCTGGATCCCCCTTATCCGGCCCTCGGGCAAAGCCCTCAAACACGAGCGGGTCAGCATCATCTATCATCCCCGCGGGGACTACAAAAAGGTCGGCTTACGGCAAAGCCTCGTGATCGGTGTCCACGACAGCCATATCTATTATACGTCAAACACGGAACAAGAATGCGCGGGCGCGCCGGTCCTGAACGATCACTGGCAAGTGGTGTGCCTGCACCAGCGCGCCATTCCGGACCCGGAGCAGCCGGAGCGGACACGGGCCCATCAGGGCCTGCGCATCAGCGCGATTTTCGAGGATCTCGAACGCCGCCAGGCCCAGGGCGACGCCGATGCGAGCCAGATCCTCGATCTGATTTCCATTCGCCACTCGGACACGACGCGGGCCTTCCACCAGCGGCAATTGCCGGGGCCCATGCCCCGCCACGCCGAGACCGCCGGCCCCCGTCGCAGTCAGGACCGGCAGTCCACGACGGCCCGGCGTCGGATGGAAGACGGCCATGCCGGCGATCCGGACCCCGAGCCGGGCGATGTCTGCAACCTCTCCGAAATAACGCTGGATGCCGCCGAAGCGGACACGGCGGAAATGATCGGTGTCGATCTCAATACACCGGGCGTGGCCAGCCTGGAGGACCGGTTGCGCCGATACCGGGAATGTGACGTGGACTGGGTCGGCAATCACCGCAATCATCCGGATACGTGGCACCTTCCGCCGACGAGCCAGGATGTCGAGTTCGACCTGAGGCCCGAGGTCCTCGAGGCGATCGGTCGGGCCAGCCATTTCGAGCCGCCGATCGGCGGCCACGGCAAGCTGCTCTTTGCCTTGAGGGGCGCGATGCTGGCCCATGGCGAGGACGAGGTCGAAGACCAGGAGGTGATCCGGCTCAAATCGGTGCGCCCCAACCACCACCAGTTCCGCTGCGTGGTCGGCGTCTACGACACCCAGACCAAACAGCTTTCCGCCTATCGCGGATCAACAGTGCCCAATGCCTGGGGCGTCATCGGCTACTATGACTTCCGCAATTGCGAGGGGGACACGGTGCTGGCCGGTCTCCTGCCCGCCGGCTGCTATGAATTCTCCGTGGGCACGCATTTCGCGCGCCGCCTGGGCCCGATCCCGGGCGTCCTGCGCCTTGGAAGCGGGCCTGCAACGGAGGACGCCAGCTGGATCACCATTCTGCGCACGGAAAATGATGTGACTTATGGCAATGGGGACATCTGGGATGAATGCCGCCCCATGACCAATATCCTTCCGGCCTTCGGCAGCCGGCAGTTCGCGTCGCTCGGCGCGATCACCCTTGTGGGATCCCAGACCCCCGCCGGCGCCGCGACGAAGCAATGGAGCCACTTTCGCGCCAAGGCCGGTTTCGATACCGCCGCCGAGGGCACACGCTACGACCTCATCCTTGTCACCGGCATGGAAGCCGCGGCCACGGCCGCGGCGCTCGACGGCAAAGCCGGCGAGGAGGTGGATCTGCGATGCCTGCGCCATGGCTCCAAGGGGGAACCGGTCCGCCGGCTGCAGCGCGCCTTGCGCTATACCGACCACGGAGATTTCGACGCGGGCACCAAGCGGGATCTGGCCGTGTATCAACGGGAGCAACTGGGTTACGCCACCGGCACCATGACCCCGGCGATGGCAGACCTCCTGGGCCTGGAGATCTTTGCGCCCTGAGGCGTGGGCCCCTCTCGATTTTCGTGGGGCCGATCGCGGCGGGAGGGCCGCGACGGGGAAGCACGCCGCCGGTACCGCACCGGACGGCCCACGGCCTCGCTCGATCCTTGAGGAAATCGACATAAATGAAGCTGCGTGCTTGCGGTCGGTCGCCCTCATTGCCATTTCAAAGGGCGGTAAACGGAAAGAACGATGAGCGACACCCCTCCGATCAACGCGCTTTATACGCGCGACATCCTGCGTCACACCGCCGCCTTGAGCCGGTTGGGACGTCTTGAAGAAGCGGACGGATCTGCGGATGCGGTCAGCCGTCTGTGCGGCAGCCGCATTCATGTGGATGTCAAAATGGACGACGGCCGGGTTTCGGACTTCGCTCAGGAAGTGGAAGCCTGCGCCCTGGGTCAATGCGCCGCCTCCATTGTGGCGCGCAATGTCATTGGCACGTCGGAGGAGGAACTCCGATCCCTGCGAAATGTTATGGAGACCATGCTCAAAAGGAATGGTCCGCCGCCCGAAGGCCGGTGGCAGGAGCTGGCAATTCTGGAGGCCGCGCGTGGCTATCCGGCGCGCCATGGATCGGTCATGCTGATTTTTGACGCTCTTTTGGACGCCGTTGCCCATTCCCACAATCTCAAGGATTGACCTCGCCCCGGATCATGCCAAGGATCATGCCGGAAACGCGAGACGGGGAACATCATGGTTTTCAACGTTACGGGTCGGCGACGGCACCGCAAGGTGCGCGTCGCAACAGGTCTGCTGTGCGTGTCGTTTTTTGTCCCCCTGTTTGTTATGCGGGTTGCGCCTGTCCATGCCGACCGCGGCGTGAGCATTGTCTCAGAAAATGACTTTTACGGCGGTTTCGACGGCGATCTGTCCGATCGCTTCTACTCCAACGGTCTCGCGGCCTCTTATCGTCGGAGCGGCCAAAATGCCTCGGGTCTTGCCAAGCGTCTGGCGGACCGGGCCTTCGGGCCTTCCGCGGGGGATCCCAAACGCCTGGTTGTCGAGGGCTTCGGTTTCGCTCACAGCTTTTTTACACCGGATGGTATCTCGGAGGAGGAGCCGCAACCCCTTGATCATCCGTATGCCGGATATTTGCGCGCAACCTATGATTGGACCGTGCGGCATGGCGAGACGATTGACAGCACACAGATTGCCGTCGGGCTCGTCGGTCCGCTGACGGGAGCGGAAGAAATTCAAAGTTTCTGGCACTCGGTGCTGAATGACACGAACCCGCAAGGGTGGGACAACCAGCTGGAAAACGAACCCGTGATCCAGGCGGCCTGGCAGCGCAAATGGCCCCGGTGGACTCTCTTCGAGCATAAGCATATCGGCAGTGACGCGCGCCCGGTAACGGAAATCAATCTGGGTAACGCCTTTGTTAACGGCAGCGTAGGCGGGGAAGTACGTCTCGGTCATCGGTTGGGGGATGAATTCGGCGCCCCACGGATCGGTCCGGAGGCCCCGTCCACCGGCTTTCTTGAAAAGCGGGAAGACATCGCCTGGTTCTTGTATGCCGGCCTCGATTTACGCGGCGCGGGGCGCAACCTCTTCATCCAGGGCAACACTTTCCGCGACAGCGTCGGGCGGGATCTTGAGCATTTTGTTACCGATTACAAGGGCGGTGTGGTTGTCCAGACACCCCGTTTTGAAGTCGGCCTTACCTATGTTTCCCGCGCCCAGGAATTTGATACCCAGGATGGCCGCCACACTTTCGGCTTCGCCAGCCTCGCAGCAACGTTTTGACACTGATCAAAACCGATATTAAGATCTCATCTGAACCGTCCGGGGGCGGTTTGCGGAGAGTGCCGTCTCGGCTGTCCATCCGAAAATCGTCCTGACAAGGCCGGCTTCATGGCGTTTCGCCCCGTCACTCACGCAGACGTGAACGGAACGATATACCAAGTCAAGAAAGCTCTGTGAAACTGATCGTATGACGACGGTCCCTATTTTACGCGCTTGTAACACGCAATCCCGGGCCGGGCTTACGAGACTGCAGGCTCTGAAATACCCATGGGGCCGGCACAACAAGGGGGCTCGGGACCAACTCGAGTAAAGAGGTCAGATGGGAAAACAGCTTCCGGATGGGGGTGAGGCGACGGCGCCGAACATGCCGCTTCACGACAGTTTTGAACTCGCGCAACCCACGGTGCCCGAGGCCAATCTGGCCTTCAAGACCTATCGTCAGGATTTGCGGAACATCATCAGCGCAGCCTGCCTCAAGCTCGAACAGCTTGAGTCCCATGATGATCCGAAAGTGACCGAACTCGCGCAGTCGATTCACGGCATGCTGATGAAAGCGACCAATCAATCGGAACGCAGTGGCCTCGGCGTAGCTCTGGCCGTCAGTGTACGGGATTCCTTGAATGACGGAATCGCCGAGATCGTGACGCTTCTCGGCATTGCCCCCGACCGGGTAATCATCCGTCTTTCTACGGAAATTAGTACCTTGTGTTTCCGCCAATCCGACGTGGTGACCCGTATCCTCTTCAACCTCATCCAGAATGCTCAGATCCACGGCCCCGAAACGGCCCCGGTCACCATCGAGGCAGATCTGGAGCGCGACGTTCTCGTGATCCGGATCATTGACGCAGGCCCCGGTCTTCCCGGCCAGGTCGTGGATCGTCTGTTCGAACCCTACAACAAGGCATCCGCGACCCAAGGTGCCGGACTGGGCCTCTATTCGGCGCACAATATGGCGACGGCCCTGGACGGAAAGCTCCTCCTCGAAAAAACCGGACCTGAGGGGACGATCTTCCGCCTTGAGGTGCCGGTCGGGCCGAGCCCCTTCGCCCATGGCGATGCCGCCAATCGGGTCGACGATCCCCGCCAGGATCATTGATCCGGGGGACGTCTCGCGGAACGCATGCTGCCTGATACGCCGGCGCCGCCCCACGGAACCGTGGCCCCGCCCTATTGGAGGCCTTTGGCCCGCGTGAGCGCGCCATCAATCCATTTCCAGACTGATTGTGTTTTGCCGGCGTCCCGTCCCGACGATCGACGGGCTTGTAGCACTGGCGACTTGATCCGTACCAGCATCAGTCCTCAAAAGAAAGGGTGAGTGTCATAGTCGAACAGGGGTTGGCCCGGCAGCGGATCCCCCTTTCACGTGGGCGAAATCGCCTGTCAGAAGAAGCTGGACGTTAGGGCGCGCATCGAACCCCAGGGCCGGCGCTTCATTCGGGATTATCTGCCTAAGGAGCGCGGTCTCTTCTATGCCCAACTACCGGTTTTCGTGCTGGGCACCGTCGATCCGCAGGGGCGGCTCTGGGCGACCCTCCTGTCGGCGGCGCCAGGCTTCCTGTCGACCCCCAGGGCGCCTTCACCCTACATGCGTCAGAGACCCGTCCGGCCGTGCTGATTTCTGCCGGGGTCGGCATTACGCCGATGATTTCCATGCTGCGCCATATCGCGACTGAGGGGGCCAGAACGCGCCATACACGGAAAACCTGGTTATTCACACCACCCGGTCATCGGCGGAACGCGCCTTCTTCAGGGAAGTTGTGGAGATCACCTCGAATGCCGACGCGCTCGAGGTTTTCTGGGTCCTCGAGAATCGCGTCGAACAGGATCTCGAGGGTTATCGTTTCCATCGAGGGCCGTATTGATACGGATCTTCTGAAGTCGATCCTACCCTTTGATAACCGTGACTTCTATCTCTGCGCGCTCCCGCACTTCGGATGCCGACCGGGGGCCTGCGGCGCTTGCGCCACGAAATTGCTGGCCGGCAATGTGGCGTATCCGGAAAAACCTGCGACGCCACCGGCGGATGGCGAGGTGTTGACCTGTTGCGCCGTGCCCGCCACCGGCACGGCTCGCCTGGTTCTCGATATTTGACGAGAGGGTTATGACACCGCCCGAACTTAGAGTGCGCTCAGAATATTCCGAGTCATGAAGGTACTTATGCCCCATGAATTGTCATGTTATCAAACTGCAAAACCACTCATACTTCTGACGAAAACGCTCTAAGCCGTTAAGTCCTCCATCGATTGGCCGGCGTAGGGTTTGCGAAAAGAAATATTTGTGAAGGTCGTGTCTGTCCGCGTCCTTTCACGACAAACTCGCAAGGTCTTTCGCAAGTCGGTGGATGAAGTGAAGGCGCGTTGCGGGATGCCGACAAAGTTTTGTTGGGCGCCAACGAGCAAAGCGCCATTAATCACGACAACATGGGACACGACAGACCATGGAAACAGCGTACTGCCATTGCTGTCCGTCAATTCGACGCCAGTTAAGGAGAGGCGGATTTCCTGTTTCGTAGAGATGTCGAAGACGCTTCGTGAGCCGACGCGTTTTTCATAGAACTGAGCACCCATCAAGACAAAGCCGGCCACAAGCATGCTCATGGTCGCCAAAAGACCGGCAAAGAGACTGATGACTTGGACAAACTCACCACTGATGGGCTCGCCAAAGTCCAGCTCCTGTGAAAGCAGCCAGTAGATACCGCTATAACTAAAGCAAAAAGCGAACAGGAGACCGAGCGGCACAAGCCACATGGAATGGCTTCTACTCTGGGCGGCCCAATACCACTGGCTGAAATAGACCTGTTCGCCAACCGTGGTCTGAAATGTCAGACTTTCGCTCACGCTGACGCCACCTTCTTGATCGCTGAGCGCGTGTCGCGCTGTCCCGGCATGTTTGATGGATCATGGACAATTAATAAGAAAAGATCGAGACTTCGCAGGACAGCCCCCTGTGCCATAGTCCCTGCAGGTCAAAACAATCAAATGGGGACCATGATGCGCCATCTTTCAATCCTCGCCGCACTGTTTGCCTTTTGCCTGCCCCTGTCCGGCGCCGGGGCGCAAACCCTCGAGACCGTTGAGATTCGCGAATGGCCGGTGCCTTGGGAAAAATCCCGACCCCGCGACCCCTTTGCGGAAAATCCGAACTCCGTCTGGTTCGTGGGCCAGCGCACCGGCTATCTCGCAAGGCTTGATGTGACCACGGGGGAGATGACCAAGGTCGATCTGGAAGAAGGGTCCGGCCCCCACAACCTGATCGTGGGCGAAGACGGGATCGTCTGGTATGCGGGCAATCGCAAGGGCCTGATCGGACGCTATGATCCGTCCACGGGTGAGATCGAGAAGATCATGATGCCGGATCCGGCGGCCCGTGATCCGCACACCCTTGTTTTCGACGGCCGGGGCCATATTTGGTTCACGGTGCAAGGGGGTAATTTCCTAGGTCGTCTCCACATGGAGAGCCGCAAGGTGGACCTGATCCCCTCCCAGACGGATCGCTCACGGCCCTATGGCATCAAGGTCGGTCCCGATGGCACGGTCTGGGCGGTCCTGTTCGGCACCTATAAGCTGGTCCGGATCGACCCTGAAAGTCTCGAACTCACTGAAATCGATCTGCCCCGCAAGGGTGCGCGCCCGCGTCGGCTCGAAGTCACCTCCGATGGACGCGTGTGGTATGGGGACTATCGCGGGGGCCGCCTCGGCATCTTTGATCCCATCACGGACTCGTTCGAGGAATGGCTGATGCCCGATGGCGAGGACTCGGAGCCCTACGGCATGGCCATGGACAGCAAGGACCGGATCTGGCTCGTGGCCTCGGGCGTGGAACCCAATCGCTTCGTCGGCTTTGATCCCGAGACGGAAGCTTTCTTCAGCTCAACCCCGATTCCATCCGGTGGCGGCACCGTGCGCCACATGCACTATCTCGAAGGGGCCGTCTGGTTCGGGACCGATACCAATTTCATCGGTCGGGCCGTGGTCGAACCGGCAGGCGAGTGATCCTCCGTGTTGCGCTTGCGGTATGCCCACGCTCCTTTCGGATGGATGATGGTCCTGAGCTTGGCTTTTGCCGGCCCGGCTCAAGCCCATCCGGAAGGGGCGCCCTGGGACAATGTGGGCACGTTCGGGCGGGAGGACTGCACGGCCTGTCACTTTGACGGTGAGGCCGTGATCCAGTCCCCCGCCATCCGCGTCACGGGCCTGGATGAGCGGATCGAACCGGCGCGCCGCTATATGCTGACCCTCGCCCTGGAGGATGTCGATGCGCCCCGGGCCGGTTTCGTCATGCGGGCGGAAACCAAAGGGGCGGACGGAGCGCCCACCCCCGCCGGTCACTTCCTGGCCGGAGACGATCGTACGGAAACGGGGGATGCGGACGAGACGGCGGGGGCCATTCGCTCAACCCTGTCGGGCTCCCAAGCGCCTAATTCCCAAGCGCCTAATTCCCAGCCACCTAGTTCCCAGGCGCCGAGTTCCCAGGCGCCGGGCGCCCATCGATGGGTCTTCACCTGGGTCGCGCCGGCCAGCCTCGCGCCCCAGATGGACATCATCTTCAGCATTGCCGCCAATGCGTCGAATGATGATGAATCCCCGTTCGGGGATCAGATCCACCGGGCGGAAATCCGACGGCCGGCCCGCCAATAGGCGTTACCGCCGCTTCATCGACCCAAGAAGTCCACGGACCAATTCCCGGCTCAAGGTTCGCCCGATCTGACGGGCGAAGGACTTGATGAAGGTTTCGCCCACGCCCTGACGGCTGGAGGAGCGGGCGCGCGTCTTTTTCTTGGCAGGCGTGCTCTTGGCTTCGGCCTCGGCCGCCTTGGTCGCGCGTTCGGCAAGACGTTCAAAGGCCGAGGCCCGGTCCACGCTTTCGTCATAGTGGGAACCAATGGGGCTTTCCGCCATCAACGCCTTGCGTTCCGCCGCCTTAAGGGGACCGAGCCGGGAATGGGGTGGACGGATCAAGACCCGCTCCACCATGGTCGGCACGCCCTTGCGTTCCAGGAACGAAACCAGCGCCTCGCCGACACCCAGTTCGCCGATCACGGCCTGGGCATCAAAGGCCGGATTGGGCCGGAAACTCTGGGCCGCCGCTTTCACCCGCTTTTGCTGTTGGGGCGTGAACGCCCGCAAGGCGTGCTGGATGCGATTACCCAACTGTCCCGCCACCGTGTTCGGGACATCGCCCGGATCCTGGGTCACGAAATAGATGCCGACGCCCTTGGAGCGAATGAGGCGCGCGACCGTCTCGACCCGTTCAAGCAGCGCCTTAGGCGCATTGCGGAACAGGAGATGCGCCTCGTCGAAAAAGAACACCAGTTTCGGACGATCCAGATCCCCGACCTCTGGCAGTTCCTCGAACAGCTCCGCCATCAACCAGACCAGAAACATGGCATAGGTCTTCGGTGTCTGCATCAGACGATCCGCTGCCAGAATATTGATCACGCCCCGCCCATCCCGGTCGGTCCGGATGAAATCCTTGACCGTGAGCGCCGGTTCTCCGAAGAAACGCCCCGCCCCTTGATCTTCGAGCTGCAACAGGCGGCGTTGGATGGCGCCGATGGAAGCGGTCGTGAAATGGCCATAGGCGGCGCGCAGTTCGCTGCCCTGTTCCGCCATATGAGTCAGAAGGGCGCGCAGATCCTTGAGGTCGAGAAGCAGCAGACCCTGATCATCGGCAAGCCGAAAGGCGATGGCCAGCACACCCTCCTGCGTATCGTTGAGATCGAGCAGCCGGGCCAGGAGAAGAGGACCCATCTCGGTCACGGTGGTGCGCAGCTGATGGCCCTTCTTTCCGTGCAGATCCCAAAAGAGCGTGGGATAGGCCCGGTAGCCGTAGTCACTCAAGGCCAGTTGCTGGGCACGCTTTTCCAGGAACGGTTTTGACACACCGGCGGCGGCGATGCCGGAAAGATCTCCCTTCACGTCCGCCGCAAAGACGGGGATGCCGGCATCGGAGAGCTGTTCGGCAAGGATTTGCAGACTGACGGTCTTGCCCGTACCTGTCGCGCCGGAGATCATACCATGACGATTGGCATATTTGAGATTGAGGTGCTGGGCGGATGTTCCACCGTCTTGCGCCCCGATCAAAATCGATTCAGTCATGCCGTCTTTCTTTCCTGATGTTCCGTTTGGTGCGGATCGACATTCATTCGAGGGCAGAGGCACCGGGAAACCACCTGATCGGCTCCCACGTCTAAAGGCAAGGATTGATTAACTCAAGTGCCTTAGCCAGATAAGTTGGTCCACCGCATGGAGTTCGTGCCATGACTGTTCACCCCATGAATGATCCGCCGCCGCAGACCCATCAGACGGAGCGCAGCGGCAACTTCAGAGACGATATCGTCCATATCGTACGCAAATGGGAAACCTTCTGGAGCGACAAGAGGAAAATCGAAGCCAGCATTCCGGACACGGTGTCTTATGATCAGTACAATGCCGTCATAAAGGTCTATCGGAGCACCGAATTGGCCAGCGACCGCATCAGGTCGATCTGGCAGCTGTTCAACGGGAACGCCGGCGAAAGCGTGCAGACGGCGGACGAGACGCCGAGAGCAGCGACCGACCTTGCCCGCAACAGCAAAGCCACAGACCACTAGGCGTCTCTTCAGATCGAAGGGACCGGCGAGCCCTCACGATCTTGCCATGAAACGGGACAAGCCGTTTTCCCGATAGAGGCTCGCCAGAAACCGCTCGTGATAGACTTGAATGATCACTGTCACGATGCTGATGGCCTCGATGACCGTCCATGTCCAAAGTGCCGTCTTGGGCATCGCCGTTGCACACATCAGGGCCGCGACAATGGCCAGGGCATGGAAGGCGCCGATCAGGGGCAAGGCCCGGCGCAAGCCCCGATAGGTCTCCATGGCGCCGCCCAGATGAAACGGCCGCAGGCGAAGATACGCGTAGAAATAGGCCGCACTCGCCGCAAGATGGAGAACGGCGACGGCGCCCCACCAGGCCGCCGGATAGAGCATCAGCCTCGCCGCCGCGACCTGGGCAATCGCCGCCAGGAACACAAGCGCAATATCCGGCGGCGCCAGGGTCCAGCGCAGAAGCGGATAGATGGTCATCTGGACATAAGTGACGGTGATGATCGACCCCAGCGTGTAGAGCGCATGGGGGATCAGCACGGAACGCGGACTGAAGTCATACCGCGCGGTGAGGGCCGTCTCCATGAACACGGCAAAGGCCAGGACCTGCAACAGGGCGGCCAGAAGAACCGTACACTGTCCATATTGTTCGCTGGTGCGGGCCCTTAAGATCGCCGCGCTGTCCAATCCTTCAATGGCCTGTTCATCCGTCGGGTCAGATGTGTGATCCATGGACATGTCTTGCCCTCTTCTGCTGAAGGGTTCGAGCGTGGGTGAATGATCGCCCCCGATCGATCTGACGGGTCAATCCCGGGCTTCCAACCCTTGCCGCTGTCCGCCGCAATGAGTCATAATCTACCCCAGACACAATCAAGAAGTGTAGTCAACGGGCGGAAAACGGGACATGTTGTGGCCTTTCAAGGTTTTTCTCATCGGACATATCATAACCGGTGCCTTCGGCCTCGTCGTTTTCTGGGTTCCCGTCTCGACCAAGAAGGGCGCGGCGGTGCACCGGCGCTGGGGCCTTTATTTTGCCTACAGTATGCTGATCACCGGCGCCCTGGCCATGGGCATGAGCATCTCAACGCTCATCGACCCCTTGGGCACCCACCCCAAGATGGAAGATGCCGCCCTGGTGCGCGGCCTGTTCGGATGGATGATGATCTATCTGTCCATCCTGACGATCAGCCTGGCCTGGTACGGTCTCAAAACCATCCGCAACAAATTTGATCGGGTGCAGCATCGCCGCTGGGTCGATGTCGGGCTTCAGATCGCCGTCATGGTGACGGCGGCGAACTGCACCATTCAGGGGATCATGCTTGGCCAGCCGATCATGATGGGGATTTCCATCGTCGGCCTCGCATCCGGGATCACCAATCTGTTCTTCATTTACCGCACCCAACCGGCGCAGATGGATTATCTCAAAGAACATGTGAAGGCTTCCGTGGGCGCCGGCATTTCCGTTTATACCGCCTTTTTGGCGTTCGGCGCCGTCCAGCTGATGCCGTCCCAGGCCTTCAATCTCTATATGTGGGCCTTTCCCATCGTGGTCGGTATAAGCATCATCCTCTATCACCACCGCAAGATCACGCTCACCACCCGTGGCCGGGAAACGGCGATGGCGGATTAACACGCGCTCGGACCCGCGAGGTGGAAAGGAAAAAATCCATGAATGTCGGTTTCAGCTGCATCGCCTCGGCATGTTCCGGGAAAGTCCGCCCTGCAATCGCGATCGTCGGCGCTTTCCTGGTCCTGGCCACGCTCGCCGAGGCACCCGCCCGGGCACAAGAAGACCTGGAGACCGGCGCCCTCCCGGACTGGTGTGCGTCGAAATGGGGCCCGGCGGATGAAATTGGCGCGGCCAACCTGCTCTCCAATGACCGGGTGGTCGATGCCGCCAAGCTCGTGAAAACCGGCAAGACCTATGGGCTCGGCATCGAAACCAACGCACGGACGCCGGCCTTTGCGCCCCGCTTTTTTCACCTCACCATCCTCCAACCCGGACAGGTGGCTGGAGAGACCCTGGGGCCCAGCAAAACGTCCTATAATGATGATCTGATCACGGGATGGGTCGGGGTCGGCTCCCAAATCGACGGCCTCGGCCATATCGGCATCGACCATGTCTACTATAATTGCAACAGGGCCGCGGAATTCGCCAAACCCGACGGCTTGTCGAAACTCGGGATCGAGAAGATCCCTCCGATTGTCGCCCGGGGCATTGTCCTCGATATGACCGCCATTCTGGGCGCCGATCCGCTGCCCGCCGGCACGGCCATCAATCGCGAGGCCATCAAGGCCGCCGCGGAACGCCAGGACGTAACCATCGGTCAAGGGGATGTGGTGCTGCTGCACACGGGCTGGCTTGGTATGGCGCTTGAAAACCCCGATGACTTCACGAGAAGCGAACCGGGACTCGGCCGCGACGGCGCCCGGTATCTTGCTTCCCTCGATGTTCTGGCGGTCGGCGCCGATCAATGGGCGCTTGAGGTCATCCCGTTCGAGGACGGCGTGGGCACCTTCGAGATCCACCAGATCCTGCTGGCCCAGAACGGCATCTACATCCTGGAGAACATGAACACGGCGCCCCTCGTTGCGGACGAAGCCTGGGAGTTCCTGTTTGTTCTGGGCGTCAGCCGCATCACCGGCGCCGTCCAGGGCATCGTCAATCCCGTCGCCATCCGTTGAAAATGGGGCGTTGCCCTTGCGGATCAGATGGGAAAGATTGGTCCGCAAACCCATGACAGAATGCGCGGCGCGCGCGAATAGCCCCGGGGGTCTTATGCGGACGAAAAGCGGTCTCCGACGGTTCATGGGGCTTGTCTTCCTGACCTTGATCGGCGTCGGCACCAATGGCGCGAGCGCGGATCAAGCACGCCATGAAGGCCCGACAACCGCGCTCTTGACGATGGTCGCGGCCGAACGGGACCAACGGGACGATCCCTTCTGGAATGCCCTGGCCGAGGGGCTCAATGCCGCACAGCGGGAGGATTGCGCCTCCGCCGTCCTGGCCCTCACGCCGGAGATCGACCGGCCGCAATTCAGTACCCTGAATGTTGAAAGCCAGCTTCTGGTCTATGGCGCCCTGGCCCGTTGCGCCGACGCGATCGACGACGCCCCCCTCACCCACCAGATCGTACAGCGCATGGTGGCCTTGCGTCCGGACGATACTGACCTCTTGCACCTGCAGCTCCTTGTCAGTCTGCCGCTCGAGGACGCCGCCACGGCCAAAAGCGCGCTCTTTCAGTTGGGGCAGGCTGGACTGGGCGCGCTCGATATCGTCGAACTGCAGACGATCTGGCGCGTTCTGGGCCTATTGAATGACCAACCGGACGCCAACAGCCAGAAGCTCGAGGTCCTTGATCTGCTCCGGGAACAAGCCTATGCGCCGCAGAACCCCCTGGCAGCGTTGGACCGACTGAACAAGACATATGTGGGGCTCTTGATCGATGCGGGGCGCACGGAAGAGATCGCCGTGCCCTTGAGTCGCATCTTTCGTCCCGACATGCTCTTGGAGATGCATGTGGATCGTCACTTTGAACCTGTACGGAGCATTCCTGGCTCCCGCCGCCGCCTCGACGATCTCGCTGTGTCTGCTGAGGCCTATCTTGCGATCACCCGGAACCTGGCCTGGGCCTATCCGGACCGGCTCCGCGCCGTCATCAACGGCATGTGGGCCCTGCGTATCCTGGGCCGCAACGACGAGGCGGCACGGCTTGGCCTTGCGGCCGTAGATGGCATGGCCTGGGACGCCTTCACCGACAAGGACAAGAGCCTCAGCTGGTTTCTGAACGAATGGGCCTATGCCCTCTATTATTCCGGGCGTACGGAGGAAGGCCATGAAGCCATGCGCCTCGCCATCGATGTCGGCAGGGACCGCAAGGTGAATGTCAGTCAGATGATCAATTATGCCCGGATGCAGATTTATACGGGGGACTATGGTGGTGCCCTGGCCACGATTGACGAGGTCGACGAGGCCAACCCCTATGGACGCATGCTGATCCATCAGGTGCGGGCCTGCGCCTACCTTCTCAACGGACGGCCCCGGCGGGCGCGCCAGGACCTGACCTATGTCGCCGAGAACCGGGACGCGAATGAAGGCGCCTATGCCGTAGTCCTGTTGTGTGCCGATGATCTTGACACGCTTGCCACAGTCTATATCGAACGGCTGGAGAACCCGGACAAGCGCCCGGAGGCGCTCCTCAGCCTCCAAACCTATCAACCAACGGGCGTGATCCTGCCCGGCGAGGCCCTCCTGCGCGCCCGTCTCGATGAGGTGCGGGCGCGCGATGATGTCCGGCGGGCGGCTGAAGCCGTTGGCCGGCTCGAGGAGATCCCCCTTTACGGACCCCATCGCGGCGATCTCTAGGCCATCCCCGGCGGCTCAAACCGGCCCATGCCGAGGGCGCCGAAACTGCGGGCCAGACTCTCCGTCGTCTTGAGAACCCTCGGCCGGTTCCCATTGATCGCCGGCAATGATGGCCTATGTGTTCGCCAGGTCGAACTCAAGGACGAGGAGCAGGATCATGACTCGTTTTACAGGAAAATCCATTCTGATCACGGGCGGCACCTCCGGCATTGGTCTGGCGACGGCCGAGCGGATTGCCGCGGAAGACGGCAAGGTTGCGGTCACGGGCAGCAACGCCGCCCGGCTCGAAGACGTCAGCACAAAGATCCCAGGCGTCGTGACAATTCAGGCGGACAACGCGGATGCCGCCTCCTCCCAGGTCATTGCCGACCGGATCAAGGAAACGCTGGGGACGCTCGATGGCGTCTTTTTTAATGCCGGTTTCGGACGGTTCATGCCCATGGAACAGGTGAGCGCGGAGGAATTCGACGCCCAGTACCACGTCAATGTTCGCGCGCCCCTGCTCCAGGCCGGCGCACTCTCTCCCCTGTTGAACGAGGGCGCCAAGATCGTCTTCAATACCTCGATCGGGCAGAATCTGGGCCTCGCCGGCGCGTCTGTCTACAACTCGACGAAAGGGGCCTTGCGCACCATGGTACGGGTTCTGGCCCGGGAGCTGGCACCCCGCAAGATCAATGTCAATGCGGTGAGCCCAGGGCCGATCGGCACGGATTTTCTCAACCGGACGAACCTTCCCGCGGAACAGGCAGGGGCCTTTGCGGAACAGATCGCGAGCCAGGTGCCTCTCGGACGTTTCGGAGAGCCCCGTGAAGTCGCCGCCGTCGCGGCCTTCCTGCTCTCCGATGATGCAAGCTATGTGACGGGTTCGGAATATGTCGTCGATGGCGGCACGAGCGAGCTGTGATGCGCCTTTGCATGCCCTGTTTCAGGCCCGCCCCTCCACGGGGCGGGCTTTTTCATGGGAAAACATGGAGGGTCTCCGGGGGGCCACCGTCAAGGTAACGACAAATTTTCGGCGCTTCTTCGTCTTTGCACCTTCCGGCGCATGCGGCATTCATCGTCAAGAGCCCGCCGAAGGACCGAAACAGCACGGGCCGCAAGAACAAAGGGCGCACGACCATGACCAGCTCTCAATATCAAAAGGCGCGGTTCTGGGACCGCATCGCCGAGAAATATGCCCGCAAGCCTGTTGCCGATCAGGCGGCCTATGAGACCAAACTTGAAAAGACCCGCGGCCATCTGGGGCCTGACATGACGGTTCTGGAATTTGGCTGCGGAACCGGTTCGACCGCGATCCACCATGCGCCCCATGTGGCCCATATCGATGCGATCGACATCTCCGACGCCATGCTCGCCATCGCCCGTGACAAGGCGGAAAGCGCCGGCATCACCAATGTGGATTTCCGACAAGCGGATATGGACAGCTTTGATGCGCCGGATGGGAGCTATGACGCGGTCCTGGGGCTGTCCATCCTCCATCTGCTCGATGACCGGCGCGGCGCGATCGCCAAGGTCAACCGGCTCCTGAAGCCCGATGGTGTCTTCATCTCCAGCACGGCCTGCATCGGCGACACCATGGGCTATATGCGCCCCATTCTGGCCCTCGGGCGCCGGTTTGGCGTCTTTCCCTATGTGGACGTCTTCAAGCAGGCGCAGTTGATTTCTGAACTGAAGGAAGGCGGGTTTACCATTCTCGAGCAATGGCAACCCGGCAAGGGCAAAGGGGTGTTCATCATCGCGCGGAAGACGCAGGCCGTGGCCTAGCCGAACCGAAAGCGGTCTTCGACCCGGAACGCTCAAACCAAAATCCTTAGAGTCCCTTCTTGTCTCGGTACAACTCGAATTCGCTTTTCAATTCCCGTATGCGAATATTACGGAATTCCACTTGATCTTTGTGATCCTGCAGAACGATATGACCCGTTTCATATTTGGCAAAATGTTCCCAATTCTTGAACTTTGAAACGGCGACAAGGTCACGCCATTTCTGGGAATGCACATCAAAACTCGCCATTTCAACGCCATTGAGCGAATGGGTCACTTTCCCATTCACGACGCGTAAGCGCAGTTGGTTGAATTCTCCGACAGGCTTTGTGCTGTCAACCGGCGGGGGCAATATGTCGTATACGGCACTCGCCCGCTTGTTGGGCGTTTGGCCAAGCCTGTTGTTCACATTGTCCAGGATCTGAATTTCCACGCCGGAACTATGGGCGAAGGGCGCGCCGTTGACTTCACGCACGCCAAACATCACGCCGCTGTTCCCCCCCTTGGAGACCTTCCACTCAAGCTCAAGCTCAAAATTTGTGTATTGCGCGCGGGTCATGAGATCGCCCCGCCTCGATGCCGCCGGATTGTTTGAGTTTGGAGATTCCAGCACGATGCGCCCGTCTTCCACGGACCAGGCGGCCGCGGGTTCCTCCCTGCCGTAGGAACGCCACCCGTCCAGGGACACCCCGTCGAACAGGGAACGCCATTTCCCGGCGATCGGGGCCACGTGCGATATCCTGTTTTGCAAAGTCAAATCGGATGCCGCGGGCGAGATCGTCGAAGACCACAATAAAGAAAACACCGCAAAACAAATTGCGTGGCGGGCTATGTTCCCTGGTTTTCGCATTCTATCAAGGCACCTCTTGGCATCGACGCCCCATGTCAAGCCGACGTCCAACGTGAAAAAAGCAAGAAGGCCCGCATCCACCCTGACATCAGTTCGGAAAAATGTCCGTCGACGTCAATTTTATCGCGCGGCGAGACCAAACGGACACACGCCACCGCGCCGACATTGTTTAAAACGCATGTGCCGCATAACCACACTGGCATCATGGTAATCAATGATGAACAAGGCATATTCAAGCGCACCTGCCAACTTACCGATAAGAAAGACATTTTTTCGGCCAACCGGAGACGAAGAAGGCGCGGCATCAGCGACAATCAGATTTCCCAAACCTTTCAAAGCGATTAAAGCGGGACATATCAATCATTATACGGATTTAATGGAACGAGACCCCTGGCGCCTCGGTGAAAGCAAGAACGCGAACCCTGATGAGCGGCGAGGAAACAAACACCCAAACGCCCAGGGTGTTTTGGAACAAGAAGACCCCAACCCGAAAACCGTCGATGGAGCCATTTTGAGTGGATTTCAGCCCGGCTTGGGCTTTGGGTCAGGACGTGAAAAGGGCCACGCGTTGAGCGTTGCGGCCACTGCCCTTGATGCCCATTCCGGATCCCGAACCGTGCCGGGTCGTCGCCCCTCTAAGCAACTCAAATGACGTCGAAAATGACGGGGGAAAGGACCGCATGAGGATCGTTTGACACCCCCAATGTTACCAATTAGAAAGATTGTGCGGTTTTCATGACGTGAAAAATGACAGAGGGGCGGGACATGGCAATAGGGCCGGAGACCGAACATGATGCGGTTGTCGTCGGTTCGGGGGCGGGCGGCGGCATGGCCGCCTATGTCCTGACCCGCGCGGGGTTGAAGGTTCTGATGGTCGAGGCCGGACGCGACTATGACCCGGCCTCGGAGACCCCAATGTTCAACCGATCGGTGGACGCGCCTCTGGGCGGGGCCGGGACGCCTGAAAAGTCCTTCGGCGGATATTACCATGCGAGCATCGGCGGTTTTGAGCTTGAGGGAGAGCCCTACACGGTGGCTTCCGGCTCAAAGTTCCAGTGGTACCGCTCAAGAATGCTCGGTGGACGTACCAATCACTGGGGACGCAATTCTTTCCGTATGGGCCCCTATGACTTCAAGGCGAAGTCGCGGGACGGTCTTGGTGTCGACTGGCCCATAGAATACGAAGACATTGAACCCTATTACGACCGCGTCGAGAAACTGATCGGCGTCTATGGCGTGAACAGCGGCCTTGAAAACCACCCCGACTCTCCGCCGGGTATCCTCCACGAACCGCCCGCACCCCGTGTCTTTGAATTGCTGATCAAGGCGGCCGCGAATGATCTCGGGCAGCCTTGCGTGCCGGCACGCAGGGCAATCCTGACACGGAAAATAGACGAGCGCGAACCCTGTTTTTATGCCACGTCATGCGCGCGCGGCTGCAACATCGGGGCCGGCTTCCAGACAACGACGTCTCTCTTGCCCTGGGCCCGCGCGACAGGAAAGCTCGACATCCTGACCGATGCGATGGTCCATGAAATCGAAGTGGGGCCGACCGGTCGCGCAACGGGCTTGTGGTATATCGACAAGCGTGACGGCAAGCACAAATTCATCAAGGCGAGAACCATCGTTCTTGCGGCAAGCACGGGCGAGACCGCACGCATTTTGCTCAACTCGAAAAACAGTCTCCACCCGGATGGCGTCGCCAACGGCAATGGCCAGCTCGGCCGGTATCTGCAGGACACCGTCGGTGCGGGCATGGTGGCTCAGATCCCGAGCCTCGAAAACCGGCCGCGCTACAACGAAGACGGCGCGAGCGGCCTGCACATGTATATGCCCTTTGGTCTCTATGAAGAGCAGCGGATGGGGAAACTGAATTTCCCGCGCGGCTACCATATCGAGATCGCGGGCGGATTCGGCACGCCATCGGTCGGCCTGTCAGGCATGACCGACTTCATCAAGGGCTATGGCAAAGACTTCAAGGACGAAGCGCGGCGCTACTATGGAAGCTTTATCGCCTTCCTCCTGCGTGGCGAGAAAATTCCAAACGAAAACTGTTTCGTGGAAATCGACAGTGAGGTGAAGGATAAGTTCGGCATACCCGTGCTGAAATTCCACTATGAGCATTCGCACCATGAAATAAACCAGGTGGCTCATTTCCAGAAGACGGTGCGATCCATCGTCAACAAGCTTCGCGGCAATCTCGTTGTTCGCGGCAACTTCATTCCGGCGACAATTCCGGCCATCCGTCCGGCGCGCTTCGCGATCGACGACGGTGGCCAGGTCATCCATGAAGTCGGCACCTGTCGGATGGGGGACGATCCGCAAACATCCGTGGTCAATGCTTATGGTCAGGCCTGGGATGTCGACAATCTCTTCATCGCGGACGGTTCCATATTCTCGACCAAGGCCCATAAGAACCCGACACTGACGATTTTGGCGCTGGCATGGCGCAATGCCGACCATCTCGTTCAGAAAATGAAGGAGGGTGTGCTGTGACCAAACAACACGAACCAAGACTGGATCGGCGCACGACCCTTAAATGGATGCTGGCGCTGATGTCCACGCCGGCCCTCGCGGGCTGCGATGGGGCGGGCGAGAGCGATGCCAAGGTGATCGCCGCTCTTGGACGCGCACTCGACATTGAGGGCCAGAGATACGGTCAGGATCCCAATCTCGTTGATCCGGTCGTGCCCTGGCGACGGACCATGACCGGGCCCCAGCTTCAGCTGACGAAGAGCCTGGCGGACGTCTTCATCCCCGCCGATGAAAAGGCGCCTTCGGCAGGCACGGTGGGCGCCGCCGATTTCATCGATGAGTGGATCAGCGCCCCCTACCCGCAACAGATGGAGGATCGCGCGCTCATCCTGACCGGCCTCGAAGACATTGAGAAACGCGCCCGCCGGCGCCACAACATGCCCTTCGTGGAACTGGGTACGGATGAAAAGACGGCGCTTGTGGACGATCTCATGCCGGTCTTGTCGTTTTTGCCGGCGTCTTTTGACAAGAAAAGTTTTTTCGCCCGCTTCCGGTATCTGGTTGTCAGCGCGTTTTATTTGACCGATGACGGGTTTCGCGACATCGGCTACATCGGCAACCAGCCCGTCATGGGCCCCTATCCAGGCCCCTCGGAAGACGCCTTGAAGCACCTGCAAACGGTCTTGGATGATCTCGGCCTGAAAATGCCGTGATCAT
>CAZFWG010000022.1:0-14206 GCA_964522525.1 uncultured Alphaproteobacteria bacterium
GGTGCATTGGTGACACCGCATCGACCCGTCCAGGGGCTGAAAACATTAAGAGATTATGGCACTGGAAACGTGACGCGCGGGCGCGTGTTTAGTTGACGAAACCCTCATTTCATTGGAATGTGCCTCCCAACATTACCTAATATGCACACTGAGGAGTAGGCCATGATCAGATATTCGACCCTCGGGGTTTCGCTTGCCGTCGCCATGGCTACGGCGGTCAGCGCGCAGGCACAGGGAAGCAATGAGCAACCTCTGGGCCCCTATATTGGCGCGGGCTATACCTATCTCGACTTTGACGAGGACATTGGCGGCGACGCGGATGTCCATGCCCTGACCGGTCGGGTGGGATGGCAGCTCTTCCCCTTTCTTTCCTTCGAGGCGGAAGCAAGCTTCGGGCTCGATGAAGACGGCTTCGACTTCGATGGCGACGAAGATGATTTCGACCTTGACGACAATGACGATGGCGATGTGGACGATGTCATTGCCGCGCCGGGCGAACTGGGCCTTGACTATTTGGTCGGTATTTTTGCCCGCGCTAATTTCCCTGTCCATGACCGGGTCGATATCTTTGCACGCGGAGGTTATGCCTTCGTCGAAGTGGATTCGACGGTCCAGACCCTGGGCGGCAATCAGCTGATCTTTGGCGGATCCGACAACGGCTTCGCGATCGGCGGCGGGGCGACCTACGACATCAACCGGGCGCTGGAATTCCGCGCCGAATACACCCGCTACGAATTTGACGATGCCGAAGTCAACAGCATCTCGGCGTCCTTCAATCTGAAATTCGGCGGGCTTTGATCCCCCCTTCGCCGGCTGTGCTTCCCCACCGGAAGCACAGCCGCGGGGCACGACAAGTGCCCCTCGTCCCTTCCTCCATGCCTGAAAGTGCCCATGCGTGTCAGGCAGCAAGGATGATCCGGCGGGACAGAGCGCAACGCCCCGTTCAAGTGATGGACTTGGTGCCGGAAAAGAAACGGGTGGCCGCCTCATCGGCCGGAAAGAAGCTCTCGATACGGATGTTCTGTAGGGTTGCATCAATGGGGGCACCGAGCGTCGTGACGGTCGAGAACAACCGGAACGTCTCCGTCTCTCCCCGAATCTCTATGGACATCATCGGCTGGTTGAGATCCACATCCGCGCATTGCCGCCATTCGGCCGGCACACCCGGACAACCGGCGAGCTGATCGAGCAACGCCATCCCACTGGCGGGTTGCCCGGCGGACAGGACTTCGGCACGCAAACGCCGAAGCATCGTTGATGCCGTCTGTTCCCAGTTCACGATCTTGTCTTTGTACCCATCGGGATGGAACATTCCCCGCAGCATGTTTCTCGCGATGGCCGGCAAGTCGGCCGGTGCCTCGACGTTGAACAGGTAGAGCATCAGCTTGAGCGCCGGTGCGTTGACGTCGATGACATCATGGTGCCAATCAAAAACGATGGCCGGATAGGGCTCATGGGCGCCTATGATGCGCGTGATGGCTTGGCGGATCGGTTGAAGCGCTGGATCATCCAGGCTGCGCTGATGATAGGTCGGGGCAAAACCGGCTGCGAGCATCAACTCGTTCCGCCGATCAATCGGTATGCCAAGCGCTTCGCTCAGCGCGACGATCATCGGTCGGCTCGGGCTCGACCGTCCAGACTCAAGGAAGCTGATATGGCGCTGGGAGGAGCCACATCGACCGGCCAGTTCGAGTTGACTGATCCCGGCTTTCTTGCGCCAATCCCGCAGCAGCGCCGAGAAAGGCGCGGTTCGGGCTATTACAGCTGATCCAGACATCGCAACCAACCTACCGGACTTCCGTTGAGCGAAAAATTACCTCGAACGTAATTGGTCAGGCACCCGCGCCGTCGCCGCGTCCTGCCCGTCTTGGCGTCACGGCCGGCTATTGATGCCTCCGCCCTTTCAAATGGGGACGAAGCATCACGCCTTTTCCGGCACCTCGAAGAGCCCCGCTCAACGCCGCCCTGCCTAATACCTCCCTGGTAATTGAGCGGCCGTCGCCCTCCATGCAGTGATGGTCTCAAGATGAAAAAAGGGCGGGTCATGATCATGTCTCTTCACCAGGCAAACGGCACAATCCTCAGAAGCGCACTTGTCGCGAACGGACTCTTCTCCCTTCTCTGCGCGGCGGCATGCGCCACGAACGCTAAGGGGATCGCCGATGCGCTCTTCACATCCGACACCGTGTGGTTCGGCCTTCCCGCAGGTGCCAGCCTCGCGACACTGGCGATCACGCTCGGGGCGTTCGCCGCGATCGTATTGATCGTGGCAACGAGAAAACAGATTCCCACGACCGCCGTCATGGTCATTGTGGCCCTCGACATGGGCTGGGTCGCCCTGAGCGTGCCCGCCCTCCTCTTCGGTACAGACCTTCTGACCGTAGGCGGAAGATGGGTCATCGGCCTCGTCGCGATGGCCGTTCTGATCTTTGGGCTTGCCCAAGCTGTCGGACTGGCCGTCCTTTACCAAGGGCCGAGCGCCTTCCATTCGACCCGCAACGGCGAGGTACGGCAGGTCAAACTGACCCGGTCGGTCGCGGTGCCAGCCCCGGTGGCCTGGGCAGTCATGGTGGACCACGAGGCCTATGCGGAGGTTGCGGAGAACCTGACGGGCGTCGAGGTGCTTGAGGGCGACGGTCCGGGCATGACCCGGAAATGTTACGGGACCCGCGGGGAGTCCTGGACCGAAACGGCCCATATCTGGGAGGAGGGAAAGCGCTACGGGTTCACCATCGATACGGACGCGCCAGATTATCCCTACCCGCTGGAACGGCTCGCGGCCATCTGGAGCGTCGAGGACCGTGGTCCCGGACATGCCGACGTCGCCATCGCCTTCGAAGTCGTTCCAAGGCAGACCCTCAATGGGGCGATCTTCGTCCGCGTAAGTATGCTGATGTTCCCGAAACTACTTGACCGGCTGCTTGGGCGTTGGGTCGCCCGGATGGAAGCCGGGCATGAGCCGTTGCAATAACACCCTGCAAATATACCAACCATGCGCCTACGGAACACTTCACATATGGGTGCTGCGTGACACCGGTAACGCGAACAGAAAACAAGGACATGCCATGGGCCGCACGATAGACTTCTCGCCGGAGGGCCGTCGATACGTTCACACCGACTTTGGCCGCACCGCACTTGTTGACATCGGTGACGGTTTCCCCACTGTCTTTTTGCACGGGGTTGGTCAAAGCGCGTATTTCTGGCGGGCACAGCTCGCAGAATTCGCCTCGGAGCGCCGATGCCTTGCCATGGATCTGATGGCCCATGGGTATACGGAGGCCAATCCCGGCGCCGATGTGAGCTTTCGGGAGCAGGCGGGGATGATCCTGGCGGTCCTGGACGCCATCGGCATCAACCGATTCGACCTGGTCCTGAACGACAGCGGCGGGGCCATCGGTCAGATCATGGCCGTGTCCGCGCCGGACCGTGTCCGCTCCCTGGCCTTTTCCAATTGCGACGTACACGACAACTGGCCGCCGGCCACGCTCAATGAAATCCGCTCTGCGGCAAAGGCGGGCGTTTTCGCCGATCAGTTGGGCGCGTTCATCGAAACACCCGACGCCTTCGCGGCATCAATCGGCAAATTGATCTATGAGAACCCCAACTTCTCCACGCCGGAGGCGATGCAGGCGAATTTCGCGCCCCTCGTCTCGTCTCAGGAACGCAAAGACGCCTTCAACCGGTATGTGGGCTTTCAGGACGTTTCCCAGCTCGTGGTCATCGAAGACGCCTTGCGCCAGTTGCAGATTCCCGCCTTGATCGTCTGGGGACCGAACGATCCCTTCTTTCCCATCCATTGGGCGCACTGGCTCCACGATGCGCTGCCGCAGGCCGAGCCTGTCATTGAGGTGAAAGGCGCGATGCTGTTCTTTCCCGAAGAGCGGCCAGAGGATTTCAACAAGCCGCTCAAGATGTTCTGGGACCAGCTGCAGTGATGGCCCGTCCCCAAAACGCCTCTTATTTCACCGGACCGGAACGCGTCGCCCCCCCCTTCCCGCTCGACATGGATGGGTCCTGGTGTATTGATCGGGGGGCAGGGAAATCCGAGCTGACGGGGATCACGTTCTTCGCAAAGCAAAGAGACAATCCATGACCAACAATCTCGCGGACTCGATGCCGTTCTCACGCCTCATGGGCGTGCAGGTGACTGAGGCCAGTGCCGACGCTGTCAAAGGCGAACTCGTGGTTCGGGATGACCTTTGCACCACCCGGCACATCATGCATGGCGGCGCCATCATGGCCTTTGCCGATGCCCTGGGCGCTGTCGGCGCCTTTTTGACACTGCCCGAAGGCGCCAAGGGCACGACGACGGTTGAAAGCAAGACCAACTTTCTGGGGGCTGCGGAGGAAGGCAGCACCGTCGTCGGCATCGCGCGGCCCGTGAAAATCGGCTCGCGCGTCTCGGTATGGCAGACCGAAATCTCGACGCAAGGCGGAAAACCTGTTGCCCTCGTGACCCAGACGCAATTGGTTCTCTCGTAGAGCATCCGCCGTCCTTTCGGAGACTCCGCAAACCCGTTGGGTGGACACCCATCATATTTGCGGATCCAAAAAACAGGGGAACGCATCCATGAGCCGCATCGTGTTGCTCGCCGTGGGCGGCGCATCGGTCCTCACGGGCCTCTTCATTTTCTTTATGCCCCGTGTTTTCTATGAGAGCGTGCCGGGGCTTGATCTTATGGGGCCGTTCAGCATCCATTTCATTCGGGATGTGGGGCTTGCCTTCCTCGCCAGCGGCGGCGCCATGCTGTGGGGTGGGTGGTTCCGAAACGCGACCGCTGCCGTGTGCGGAGCATCATGGCCTTCACTCCATGCGGTATTCCACCTTCAGATTTGGGGAATGCGGGGCTTTCCCTTCGACCATATCTTCTTTTTCGACTTTTTCGCCGTCATCATTCCGGCCTTCGCGGCCCTTTGGGCAGCCATACGCCTAAGGAACAGATCATGAATGCAGGCAAGGGGCACATCGGGCCGGACGTCGTCCTGGACCGCCCAGCTTTCATCCACGAGTCCGCCCTGCTCTTCGGCAAGGTCCATATCGGACCCGGAGCATCGATCTGGCCCCATGTCGTCACCCGTGCGGAGATGTATGAAATACGGATTGGTGCACGGACGAATATTCAGGACTTCGTCATGATCCATGTGGGCAATTTCACGCCGACCATGATCGGCGAAGACTGCTCGATCACGCATCATGCGACACTCCATGGCTGCGAGATTGCCGACCGTTGCCTTATTGGCATCAATGCCACGATCATGGACGGCGCGAAGATCGGGGCGAATTCGATCGTCGCGGGGCATACAATCGTCAGCGAAAATATGGAATTCCCGGAAAATTCAGTGATCGCCGGTGTTCCGGGGAAAGTTATCGCCACCCGGGACCATTCGAAACAAACGCTCTTCAATGCCCATTTTTATGGAATGATCGCTCAAAACTACGCGCGAGGACTCGAACGTCTTTCCGAGAGCCAAATCCAGGACCTTCAGTCTTTCACGCCAGCCGCCCCCCCGTGATCCGCGCTTAGGCGCCCGTTTCATGGCCCTCTGCCCCGCCTTTTCGACAAAGCTCCCGAACCGGTTGGCGATTGCGACACTATTGTCGCAGTTGCATAAAGCGAGGTGCCGGGGGATAACGACGGCAATGATCGTTATGGGGGCGCATTGATCGGCGCGGGATCAGACGAGGGTTCACACCATCACTAGGGCAACCGGCACCGCCGGAAAAAATCCTGAAGCTGATGACTTGCCTTCCGCTGAAGATGTTGATGTATCGGCTCCTTGGGATGCGGATAATCAGGCGTGGTGGGATTGGTATGTGGGCCTCGCGCACGATCCGTCATCGGGCAATCAACGGAACCCCGACGGAGTGACCCCAGACGCTGCGCTCGCGGGCCACTCGGTGCTTCAGCCGGACCCCAGCGTTGTCGCGCCTGCCAGCCCCGCCACCCTGATCCACGAACTTTCCGAGCCCTACCCCCTCGATGCCGAAGTGATCGAGCACTTCCGTGCCCAAGGCTATGTGAAGCTGCCCGGGGTGTTCTCGCCGGGTGCGGTCATCGCCCTTCGGCGCGAGATCGTCACGGTACTCGAGACAACATTTGGGGTCGCCCTTGATCGCGGCACGGATGAGGCCGGAGCCACGGAGCCCGTTGCCGGGCGGCGGTTCTATTCGGCCGAGATGGTTTGGCTTGAAAACCCGATCATCCGTCTGTTCGTCCTGAGCCCAAGGATTGCCAAGATCTGCGCCGACCTCCTGGGCGTTGCAAGTGTGCGTCTGTACCACGACAACCTGCTCTCGAAGGAGCCGGGATGCGGCCGCACGCCGTGGCACTATGACGACCACCATTTTCCGCTGGCCACCAATGCGGTGGTCACCGCCTGGATTGCCGCGCAGGCGATCCCCGAAGCGATGGGCCCCCTCGCCTTCGCGCGCGGGATGGAAACATGGCGACTGGTCGCGGATGTCCCGTTCAGCAAGGCCGACACGAGCTATGATCGGCGCGTGGCCGAGGCGTTTGAGCGCGCGGGCGTCGCCGTGGATGACGGCCCATTCGATGTCGGCGAGGTCAGCTTTCACCACAATCTGAGTTTCCACACGGCCGGCCGCAACGCCACGCCGATAAGCCGCGCCGTGCTGGCGAACACCTTTTTCGCCGATGGCGCCCGCCTCGTGGACGCACCCACCATGGTCTCCGGCGATTGGCGCAAGTTCCTGCCCGGCGTTGAGCCCGGAGGCGTGGCCGCGAGCCTGTTGAACCCCCTCTGTTGGCCTGCCGCTGAAGACTGGGCGCGCGCGCCGGACGCCAGGGACGTCGAAAAAGACCATGACGCCTGACACGTTTGAGCGCAGCTGTGCCCATTGGAGCGAGGAAGGGCGCACCGAGATGGAGCGCTTCTACGAAATCGCTTCAGTGGATTATCGCCACCTCGCCGAAGCCCGCGACTGGCGGGGCTGGCTCGCCGAGAAGGCCGCCGCCGTGGGCCCGCGACCGCTCAGGCTCCTGGATGTCGCCTGCGGTTCCGGCAAGTTTCCCACCGCCCTCACCCGCTATGCCGGGGTCGGTGATGGCAGTCTGGCGCCCATCGACTACGCTTTGCTTGACCCTTCGCGGTTTTCAATCGATGAGGCGCGGGCCGCTCTCACGCTCCCCTTCACTCCGTCAACGGAGTTTGAAACCACTCTTCAATTACTTGAGTGTCCGAAGGGGGCCTTTGACGTAGTTTGGGCCACCCATGCGCTTTATGCTCTGCCCCCTGTCGAAATGGTGGAGGGTCTGCGACGCTTCGTCGAGGCCTGCGGCGGAGAGGCCTTCATCGCCCATGCCTATGCCGACGCCCACTATCTCGAGTTTCAGCGCCGGTATCTGGCGGCCTTCAAGCGCGGCCATGAGACGCCCTATGCCTCGGCGCAGGACGTGATCGCGGCGCTTGAGGCGATCGGCGTGCGTTTCGAGACGTCCGACATCGTCTACGAAAACGGTGTGCAGGAAGACGAACGCGCGGTCGTGCAAGGCTATCTCCAACGCTGCGTCTTTGACGACAGCATCTCTCTTGCCGAAATGGAGGGGGCGGACGGCCTGCGCGACTACCTCGCCGACTGCCGCCGGGACGGCGCATGGCGCTTCAAGCAGCACGTGGCGCTGATTTCCATTTTTCCATGAGCACGATCACGCCGCTCATTCTTCCCTAGACAGATGATGTGATATGAAAATCGAAAGCGCCATCAGAACATCCTGGACGGATGCTCTGGAAAACAACGAAGAACCCTGCCTCAATTCCCTCAGGGAGCATCTGCTTGAGGTCCATCGCCGCCATCCCGGCTTCACCGAGGGCTGCGCGACGAAATGCAAGGACGCGGCCGGACGCACGTCCTATGAATGGTTGTGCGACGTCATCGGACCGGCGCGCCATCCCCGCATTCTCGACCTGGCTTGTGGGGGCGGGTTCCTGCTGGAGCAATGCCACGCCCGCTATCCCGACGCGGACGCGTTGGCCGGCGTGGACATGAGCCCGGCGGAGCTGGCGCTCGCCCGCACGCGGCTTGCCGGAAAAGACGTGGCGCTCCATGAAGGGCTCGCCCAGGATTTGAGCTTTGCCGAAACCGGCTCGTTCGACGCCGTCTTGTGCCATTGGGCCTTGACGCTGATGGACCCGGTCGAGCCCGTGTTCCGGGAGGTCGAGCGTGTCCTGGCAAGCGGGGGCGTTTTCGCCGCGATCGTGGATGGCGACCCGGCCGGCTCACCCGGCTATGCCGCGATCAATGATCTGGTCTTCAAATATGTCCGCACGGAACTGCCGACCTATGGCGATCAGGATCTCGGTGATCCGCGGACACGCACACCCCAAACACTCGCCGCGCTCGCCCGCAGTCTGTTCGCGACCGCCGATGTCAGCGTTGAAACGTCAATATTTTCCTTGAGTGGGGTTCCTGAAGCCTTGGCCGAAGAAGCCGCCGGTTTCTTCTATGCCGCCTTCATTCTGCCCACCCCCGTCCGGGCGCGCCTCCTGTCGGAGCTGACGGCATTGTTCGAGGAAAACGCCGAGGATGGCACCGCCCGCTTCCTCATGCCCGTCTGCCGGCTGATCGTTCGATTTTGAGACCATCCCATGACGGATGATCGCCCACACCTCTGAACGCGGCGCCCTCTCAGTCGCCAGGCCCCGCCTTCTCCCCGGCGGAAATCTCTTTCGTGCCCAAGGCATCGGCAAGGCGGGTCGTGGCACTGCCCGCACGCAGAGGTTTCGGCTGGCTTTCATGGGGCGCCCAGCCGGTGAGGGTGACGATCTCGAAGGTGGCGCGGATCCGCCCATCCGGTTCGGCAAACCGTTCCTGATAGAGAGCGCAGGCGCGCATCAGCACGTCCCGGCGCAGGGGCCTCGCCCCCCATTCGACAAGGGCATTGGTCTCGCCCATGCCGCGCAGATCCGCGAACAGGGCAAAGGGCGTGGCATAGCGCACGGTCAGGCGCTCGGAATCGGTGACCGGCAAGGCAAAGCGGGCCCGCTGCAACAGGCTGCCCAGATCCCGAACATCCGCAAACGGGGCAATGCGCGGCACGACCTGCCCGGTGATCGCCTGCTCGGCCTCCGCGAGCACCCCCCGCAACTCGGTCAGGGTCTCGCCCGCGAACAAGGCGCCCAGAAAAAGCCCATCGGGTTTCAGCGATCGGTTCACCTGAATGAGGGCGCCGGGCAGATCATTGACCCGGTGCAGGCTCAGCACACTGAGAACGAGATCGAAATACTCCTCCGCGAAGGGCAGGAATTCCTCGTCGGCCGCGAGGACCGAACCGCGCGCGCGCGCCGCCATGACCGGGGAGAGGTCGCATTGCACGAGATGCTCGAACGCCGCCCGGCGTCCGATGACACCCGTATGGCAGCCCAGATCAAGAACCGTCCTGAAGGATCGTTTGACGGCGGACAAACGTTCCATGAGATCGTCGGCGACATGGTCATGGAGAAAGGCATGGGTCTCGAACCGGGCAGCGGCCCGATCCCGGCGGTGGCGCACCAGGGCCCGATCAAAAATACGCGGCAGCGCCGGCGTTTCCGGGGCTTTATAGACCGTGACCATTGCGACAGGTCCTCCGGGGCGACATTGTGGCCCCATGGATGAAACCGTTTTGACGAGAACTAACGCGAGGGCGGCCAAAGGGGAAGCCGTCCGGGCCCGCCTCGGGGTCTGGGGCCGGGCGCTGCTGGATCAGATCTTGCCGCCCGTCTGCCTCAAATGCCGCGTGCCCGTCGACGCGCCCGGCCAGCTCTGTTCGACATGCTGGCAGGACATCACGTTCCTCGCCGATCCTCAATGCGCCGTCTGCGGCCTGCCCTTCCCCTTCGAGACCGCACCTGAAACCCAGTGCGCGGCCTGCATCGGGGATCCTCCAGCCTATGACCGGGCGCGGGCCGCCATGCTCTATGACGAGGCGTCGCGCGGCCTCATCCTGGCCTTCAAACATGGGGACCGCCTCGAGGGGGCCGCGTCCTTCGCCCGCTGGATGATGCGGGCGGGGGCCGCCCTTGTGTCCCCAGACAGCCTGCTTGTGCCCGTGCCCCTCCATCGCTGGCGGCTGCTGCACCGGCGCTACAATCAGGCCGCCTTGCTCGCCCAGGCGATCCACCGGGAGACGGGTCTGGCGTGGGATCCCCGGATCCTGCGCCGGGTGCGCGCAACTCCGAGCCAGGGCAGCCTTACGGCGGCCGGCCGGCGACGCAATGTCGCCGGGGCGTTCGTCCCCCATGACGATGCGGATCTCAAACTCGATGGCCGCCGTGTGATTTTAGTTGACGATGTGTTGACCACGGGCGCGACGGTCGAGGCCTGCGCCAATGTGCTGCGGCGCGGCGGCGCCCAGAGAGTGGATGTCCTTACCCTGGCCCGCACGGCCCAGGGCCGCATGCCCCACTGACGCGCCGGCTTGCCAGCTCGATTGCCGGGGGCGAATCCGGCTGATTATGCCCACATTCTTGAATGTCGGGTCATACGCCCCATTTCGCGGGTTGATCGGTTTCGCCCCGATCGGGTGTTTTTGGGAAAAGGAAGGGGTCACCCATGGCCGAGGTCGTCATCTACACAACCCCCTGGTGCCCCTATTGCTTCCGGGCCAAGGCCCTGTTGGACGCCAAGGGAGTCGCCTTTGAGGAAATCGACGTGACCGCGCCGTCGGATCGCGCCGTGATGCGTGAAAAGGCCGGCGGGCGCAATTCGGTGCCGCAGATCTTCATTGGCGCCACCCATGTAGGCGGCAGCGACGAACTCCATGTGCTCGAAGCCCAGGGCGAGTTGGACGCCCTGCTTGCGAGCCCGTGAACGCTGGAGCGCCGACCATGGAGGCTTTTCGCGCGGCTTGTGTGCAGATGTGCGCCGGTCGTGATGTGGCCGCGAATACCGCGCTTGCCTGCGATCTGATCCGGGAGGCCGCCTTTGACGGCGCCAGGCTTGTCCTGACGCCGGAAAACACGACCCTGCTCGAAGGCAACCGGCGCGCCCTGTTCGAGAAGATCTCGACGGAAAGCAAGGATCCCTCCCTTGTGACCTTTCAGGCCCTGGCCCGGGATCTTCAGATCTGGCTGGTGATCGGCGGCATGCCGATCCGGGCCGCGCGGGACCGCGCCGCCAACCGCTCGTTCCTGATTGCCCCCGATGGGGTGATCCGCGCCCGCTACGACAAGATCCACCTGTTCGACGTGACCCTGCCCGACGGCACTGTCTATCGGGAGTCCTCGACCTATGTGGCGGGCCGTAACGCGGTTTCGGCGGATCTGCCCTGGGGCGAGATCGGCCTCACCATCTGTTACGACGTGCGCTTTCCCGCGCTCTACCGTCTGATGTGCCGACTGGGAGCGTCGTTTCTGACCGTCCCGTCCGCCTTCACTGTGCCGACGGGCGAGGCCCATTGGCATGTCCTGCTTCGGGCCCGCGCCATCGAGAACGGGGCGTTCGTCTTCGCGCCCGCCCAGAGCGGACCCCATGAAACCGGGCGCGAAAGCTATGGCCACAGCCTGATCGTCGATCCCTGGGGCGAGGTCCTGGCCGATGGCGGAACAGCGGAAGCGGGGGTCGTGAGCGCCTGGATCGATCCGGCCAAGGTGAGCGAGGCGCGGACCCTTCTGCCCGTCCTGCAAAGCGAGCGGCCGATCGCGCTCGCGGGATAACCCAGACAGGACAAGGCGTTAGCACTGCCGGGCTCGCCTTGCCAAATCGCGGCGGAGCGCCCATTTCTGAATGGCGGCCAATGAGTGCATGAGGCTTTCCTGATGATTGTATATCGCTTGATCTGCGACCAGGGTCACGAGTTCGACGCCTGGTTTAAAGGATCCCAGGCCTATGAGGAGCAGGCGAAGGCCGGGCACATTGCCTGTGCCGTTTGCGGCTCCCACCATGTGTCGAAGGCGCCGATGGCCCCCAATCTGGCCACCTCCCCTTCCAAGGCGCCCGAAGCGGTCCCAACGGCCCCCGCTCCCGCCGGTCCGCAGGAGCTGTCGCCCGGCGAGATCATGGACCGCATGCATGCCCTGGCGCGCCAGCTGCGCAAGAAGGTGGAACAGGAATTCGAGAATGTGGGCGACCGCTTCGCCAAGGAAGCGCGGATGATCCATTACGGCGAAGCGGAAGAACGCGGCATCTATGGCGAGGCCAAACCCCAGGAGGTCAAGGACCTTCTGGAAGAAGGCATTGCCGTCGCCCCCTTGCCCGACGGACCGGACAAAGCCAATTGAGCGTCTCATCCTGACGATTTGTATCAGGACGATCCCCCCGCCTTTCATTCGGCGGGGGATTTTTTTACGGTTGATGGTCAGCGAATACCGAAAATAGCGATATAGCTGTCCCGCGCGTCGACGGCACGGCAGCGCATGGTGATCACCTCGACCCGGCGTTGATCCCCAGGCAGATCGACCGTGTAGAGCCGCCCCTCTTCCAGGATTCCGCGTCCAAAGGGCAGGCTGCGCGACCGGCCATTGGCGAAGGTCACGACGATCGCCGAGCACCGGGCGGGATCATCCTGGGCCTGGATGGCCAGGCGACGGACCGGCCCCTCGAACCGGCTGAACGTCCGCTCCACTTCGCCGCGGCGGTTGAACCGCAGTGTGCCAAGGCGCACCCAATCACGGCCGGCGGAACGCAAGCCCCGGCCCTCCGGGACACCGCGCCGGGCAACCGGCGCGCCATCATAATATTTGCTGCTGATGACCAGGGCGCCCTGTCGGCCTTTTTCCGCCTGACAGACAAAGCTCATGGAGGTGACGAAGCGCTCCCGCCGGAAGGCCACGATCTCCGCCCGTCCCTCCGGAATGACGCCGGCATAGACGGTGCGGCTTGACCCATCCCGGAAATTGGCCACGACCCGACGACAGCGGATGCCGCTGTCGCGGGCCCGCAGGCGCAGTTCGGACACCGGCCCCGGGAAATCGGTATATTTGATTTCCCGTTCCATCCGTGGACCAAAGGCCACCCGACCGATCCGGTTCCAATCAGGACCCAAATCGCGGGCGCCGCGACCCGCCCGGAAGTCCTCCACGACCCGCTCCCGAATGCCATAGATCGCGATTGTGGAATCATTCGCCCGGAAGGATTGGCAGACAAGGGTCACCCGCCGTATCCGACGTTGGTCGCCGGGCAGATCGACCACATAAAGCCGCCCTTCTTCCAGCACACCGCGCCCGAACGGCAGATTGCGGGTCCGCCCATTGGCGAAGGTGACGAAGATCCGGCTGCACCGGGCATCATCGTCCCGCGGCTGCAGGCCAAGGCGGTTGATGGGGCCGTCGAACCGTGTGAAGACCTGCTCCACTTCCGTCCGGCGACGGAATGTCACGAAGCCGAGACGCACCCAGCTCGCCCCGCCGACAAAGGGCTGACGTCCGGGACGTGTCAGACGGTTGCCCTGGGGCCCGGTATCATATCTCGCGCTGATCAAGAGCGTGCCCCGGTCGAAGCGTTCCGCCTGACAGATGAAGGTCAAGGCCCGGACCACGCGATCCCGTCGGAACGTGACGGTGCGCGCCCCGTTCTGGGGAATGATCCCCCGGAAGATTTCCCGCGTATTGCCGTTCGCGAAAGTCGCGAAGACCCGGCTGCAGCGCAGGCTGCTGCCCCGGGCGATCAGACGCAGTTCCGACACGCGAGCGGGAAAGTCCGTATACTCTACTTCTCGCTCCAGGCGGGAGCCGAAACTGACCCGGCCGATCCGGGCCCAATCCGACCCGTTGTAGAGGCCGTCCCGGGCCGCCCGCAGACGTTCGATCTGCCTTTGGCGTTGAACCGTCTGTCCCCGGCCCCCGTCTCGAACCACAGGCAGTTCATAGGCGACCTCGACGCGCACCCGCGCCGCGCGCACCGACTCGGAACGGCAGGTCAGGTTGATGGAACGGACCCGGCGGAAACTGCCGAACCGAACGAGGCGAAAGCGGTTCTCATTGATGCGTCCGCTGAAGACAATCTGGCGCGTGCCGTCGCTGTAGGTGACCAGAACTCTCCGGCACCGGACGGCATCGCCGACGGCGATCAAGCGGATCCGGTCCAGGCGCCGGTCGAAGCGGCTCCACCCGTAGGGCTGGACATAGTCCCGCCCGACATCGAACCGGGTGATGACCGTCCATTCCTGGGCCCATGCGGGGCATACGGAAAGGCCGATATAGGCCAAGGCCACGATCAACAAGACGCGCATTGTTTGCTCTCCCCTCCCGTGTTCCAACGGCGGTATCA
>CAZFWG010000022.1:14306-35323 GCA_964522525.1 uncultured Alphaproteobacteria bacterium
TCCCGATCGTTGAAGGCCCCGCCTGAACCTTGCCTGAACTTCCCTCCACATGATCTTGGCGTTGCCCAGCCCCCCGTCCCCCACGCCCAGATCATGCCCACCGCTCGGCGGCGACACCCTAGCGGAGCGGTCCCGGTGTTTGAAGAACTCATTCACACGAACGCGCGATTTTGAAATTGGATGGGAGGCTGAAGGGTTGACGGCTGACAGGACCGCTGCGTGCCGATCGTGGATCCTCGTGGCTCCCCCTCAGGCGGGACTGAACGCCACGGCGCAGGCCAAAACGCGGCCCGCGGGAACAACAAGGGTTTCCCCGCGAAACAGGAAGGGCGCGCCCGAGCGTTCCAACGCCTCCCGAGCAGCATCGGGGGCGTGCACGCGAAAGGTCAGCGCCGCCAGGCCGGAGCGGTCCCGCTCCGGGGGATCGACGCCAAAGACATCAAGAAATTCGTCTGCGGATCGATAGACCGCGCCCTTCAAATCGAGCAGGTCGCTCTGCCCGGCTTCTCCATCCGTCTCAAGAAAACTGAGTTCGGCAATGTCGGAGACGGTGTTGGGATGGTCGAACCACTCGCCCCGGATGTCGTCCGTGGGATAGATGTTCTCGACCAGGAGGGAAGGCAGCGGATAGAGAACCGGACGGATCGGACACAGATCAAACGGCACTTCCGGCTCGTCCAGATACTGGTCCCAATGGCGCAGCAGCCGGTAGCTCTGCCCACACGGAATTTCCTCGCGCTCCAGCACGCCCACGGCCTCTTCGAGATCGGCCGTGCGAAAGAGAAAGGCCCCGGGCGTGACGAGGGCATCGGGCGCCCCTGCCTCCGCCTCAGCCTCAAGCAAATCGAGCCAGGCGTTTTGAAGGAAAACCGACCGGTTTCGATAATAGACAGGCGGCGTTTGGGTGTTGCGATAGGCCCCTTTTGCCGAAACGGCGAAACCGAGGTCTTCAAACGCCTTATGGAGCCGATCCAAACTCGGTCCATGGAAAGCGATATGATCCAAAGGGTACATCGGCCCGCACTTATCGACATTACTGCCTTGATCTTCAGGCAGGTCATCACCGATGACAATAGAAGCGATTTCAACGCGATAAGGAGATAAGGGCGAAAGCGCACAAATCGGCGCCGTCCGACGATCTCAAAATGCAGTAATGTTCCGTCGAACAGCCCAAGCGCGCAGCTCCAGGGCACCTGCACTCCGCCAGCAACGCGATGGAACGCGCCTTGTCATCGCAGGGCGAAAGCCCCATCGTGGCGCAGGCATGCCATAGGAGCAGCGCGCGAAAGCCAGCCGGGGGGTTAACCGAATGCGGATGACAATGATTTCCATATTGCGGATTACCATGGAGCGGCTTGCCATTGTGGGGCTCTTTGCCGGGCTGATCCTTCAACCCGCGTGGTCCCAGGACTTTTCCGGGGACCAGACCCCGCCCGCCGATCTGGAATCCTTCTTTGACGGCGCCATGGGCGCCCTTATGGAAGCGCATGATGTACCGGGCGCCACGCTTTCGGTCGTGAAAGACGGCGACATCCTGTTCCTGAAAGGCTACGGCTTCGCGGATGCGCGACGCACGCGCCCGGTCGATCCCAGCCGGACCTTGTTTCGGCCCGGCTCCGTCTCCAAGCTCTTCACCTGGACCGCCGTGATGCAGCTTGTCGAACAGGGACGGCTTGATCTTGACACGGATGTCAATGACTACCTGACCCAGTTCCGCATCCCCAACGCCTTCGGCTCCCCGATCACGCTGCGCCATATCATGACGCATACGGCGGGCTTCGAGGATGGTGCCATCGGCTTCCTGTTCGCAAACGATCCGGAGGATCTGGTCCTCCTCGAACAATCCCTTGAGGCCCACATGCCGGCCCGTGTGCGCGAACCTGGGGAGGTGGCCGCCTATTCCAATTGGGCGACGGCCCTGGCGGGCCTCATCGTCGCCAATATCCGAGACCAGGACTATGAGGCGGCGATCGAGGAGACGATCCTGGCGCCCCTCGGCATGAGCCAAAGCACATTCCGCGAGCCCCTGCCCGAAGCCCTCTCGCTCTACATGGCCGATGGTGTGCGCAGAGAAAAAGGCGTGCTGACCGCAAAGGGTTTCGAGTACATCGCGAATTTCGGGCCCGCGGGCGCCCTGTCCACGACGGCGGCCGACATGGCCCATTTCATGATCGCCCATCTCCAGGACGGAGAGTTCCGGGCACGTCGTATTCTCCGCGCCGACACCGCGCAACGCATGCGCACCCAACTCTTCACCCATGATCCCCGGCTGCCGGGCATGGCCTACGGATTTTTCGAATCGCGCAGGAACGGCCGGGCGCTTGTCGGCCACGCGGGCGACACGCTCTGGTTCCACTCGAACATGATCCTGTTTCCGGAAGAAGGACTGGGCCTTTTCGTGTCCTTCAATGCGCCTTTGGGCGTCCTGGCCCGCACCCAGCTCTTGAACATGTTCATGGATCGGTTCTATCCCGCGCCGGTCCCCGACGCCGTCGCGCCGCCCGCCACCTTCGGGGACCGTGCCGGCGAGTATGCCGGCGCGTATCGCACCAACCGGCGTTCCTATACCAGGTTCGAGAAGATCCTGACCCTGGGGGGCGACGTGACACTGACGCCCACGGAAGACGACACCCTGCTTGTCGCGGGTCTGAGCCCATCGGGATCCACGTTTCAGATTGTCGAAGTGGACCGGGATCTGTTCCGCCGGGTTGATGACGAAACGCTCTTTGCCTTCGATCGCGGCATCGGCGGCGATGTCAGCCGCCTCTATTGGGGCGATGTGCCGGTCCTGACTTTCGACAGATTGAAATGGTGGGAGACGGCGATGGTTCACCAGGCCGTTCTCGGGGCGGGGATCATCATCTTTATGGGAACGGTTTTGGGCACGCTCTGGGGTCTGCCCAAATGGTGGAAGATGGGATGGGGCGAAAAGCTGTCGCGCTTTGCCGTCTTCGGTGCCTCGGCCCTTTACCTTGCCTTTTTCGCCACGCTCGCGGTTCTGCTCGTTCCCGCCACCCAGACGCTCGACATCGTTTTCGATTGGCCACAAGGGATCGATATCGCGCTGATGCTGCCCTTGGCGGCAGCGGGCCTCACCGCTTTCAGCATTCTGATGCTGATCCCCGCGTGGATCGGCGGTTTCTGGACCTTCTTCGGACGTGTACGTCACATGGTCGTGGTGCTCGCCCTCACGGCCGTGTCCCTGTCACTTTACTTTTGGAATGCGATGGGGCCCTGGAATCTGTAAGTCCAGGGAGCGGTTGAACCTGCCTTGAAAGACAGGTCCAACCCGGCAGGGAAGCGGTTCAGAGCGTCGGCGTGATCGTGACGTTCATCGTCCCGTCGATGCCTTCAATGTCCTTGATCTCGATGGTCGTGGCTTCCCCCATGGAGGTGACGACCTTGGGCTCGGCGAGGGTCTTGTCGCCTTCTTCCAGGGTCTCGGCCAACACCAGCGCCAAATGCACCGTTTCATCTTCTTCGATGGTGGGGATCACGACCAGCTTCATCTGGCGGCCCTCGCCCTGCTGCATTTTCACCTCGGCCGGCTCACCGGGTTTGGCCGCCACGGTCGGCGTGGCCAGGACCGTTTCTCCGACCTTCAATTCCATTGCCATCGTGACGAGTTTATCTTCAGCCTGCGCATTATTCACCAAGCCAATGGCTACAAGAGCCACAAAAGCGAAAAGCGTCCGGATCATCGTTTTATCCTCGTTAGATGTTACGAATACTCTACGAATTTGTGACATGCTTTTAGGGCTCGCAAGTTACCGCGTGTTCATCCCAAGCACTATTCAGGCTTGTCTTGGGAGGTCTTGCCCGACAATTCATTGAAAAACGTCATTGAACGTCTGACTCTGTCCTATTTGTCATCCAAGCAGATCGCGCAAATGGGCGATCAGCGGTTCGTCCGCCGGCGGCATGGGATAGTCCCTCAGCTTGGCGGCCTTCACCCAACGCAGTTCCTGATGGTCAAGGGCCTGGGGTGATCCCGTCCAACGCCGGCAGACATAAAGCGGCATGAGCAGATGAAAATCATCATAGCCGTGGGATGCAAACACATAAGGCGCGAGGCAGGCCTGGGTGACGTCGATGGCGAGCTCTTCCTTCAGCTCACGAATTAAGGCTTCCTCGGGCCGCTCCCCCGGCTCGACCTTGCCGCCGGGGAATTCCCATAGCCCTCCGAGCCGGGAGGTCTCGGGCCGTTGCCCGATGAGGACCCGCCCATCCACATCGATCAAGGCGCAGGCAACCACCAGGATCATGGGGACACCGGTCTGGATCTGGGTCATGAAATCGTGTTCTCCCTCTCGTCCGGGCCCGAGGCCAAACGCCTATGGCTCTCGTCAGGGCCACGGTGTAAGGCTTGGGCATGCATCACTTCTCTTATCAAAACGGCATCCTCCACGCGGAAGGCGTGGCGCTGCCCGAGATTGCCGAGGCGGTCGGCACGCCGGTCTATTGCTATGCAACGGCAACCCTGGCCCGCCACTATCATGTTTTCGAGCAGGCCGTATCCCATCTTGATTCGCTTGTTTGCTTCGCGGTCAAAGCGAACTCCAATCTTGCCGTGTTGCGCAGCCTCGGGATCATGGGCGCCGGCGCCGATGTGGTTTCGGAAGGCGAATTGCTGCGGGCGCTGGCCGCCGAGGTCCCGGCCCAGAAGATCGTCTTTTCCGGGGTCGGCAAAACGGAGCGGGAACTCAGTGTCGCGCTCGACGCGGGCATCTACCAGTTCAACGTGGAATCCGAGCCCGAGCTCGAGATGCTGTCCCGCATCGCCGAGGCCAAGGGCGTGGTCGCACCCGTGGCCTTGCGGGTCAATCCGGATGTGGACGCGGGCACCCATCACAAGATCTCGACCGGTCTTGCGGAAAACAAGTTCGGGATCGCGGCCGCCTCGGCGCGGCGTGTCTTCGCCAAGGCGGCCCAGCTGCCGGGCCTGCGCGTACAAGGCGTGGCCATGCATATCGGCTCACAGATCACGAGCCTCAGCCCCCTCGAAAAGGCCTTTCGCGACCTGCGTCAGTTGATTTTGGACCTGCGGCGGGACGGACATGGCATCACCCATGCGGATCTGGGCGGCGGGCTCGGCATTCCCTATGAGGACAGCAAATCCGCGCCGCCCCTGCCCAAGGACTATGCGGCGATGGTGACCCCCCTGCTGGGCGATTTGGGCTGTCGTCTGATCTTTGAACCGGGGCGCATGATCGTGGGGAATGCGGGGATCCTGCTGACCCGGATCATCCATGTCAAAGAAGGCACGGCGCGGCGTTTCATCGTCGTTGACGCGGCCATGAATGATCTGATCCGCCCGGCGCTCTATGAGGCCTGGCACGAAATCATCCCCGTGACCGAGCCCCGGACGGATGCGGTTCGGGCCCCCGTCGATGTGGTGGGCCCCGTCTGCGAGACCGGCGACACCTTTGCCAAGGGACGGTCCCTGCCGCCCCTCCATTCAGGGGACCTGGTGGCCTTTTTATCGGCTGGCGCCTATGGCGCGGTGCAATCCTCGACCTACAATACGCGGCCGCTCGTGCCCGAAGTGCTGGTCCGGGGCAGCGATATGGCGGTCATCCGGCCGCGCCCCAGCCTGAGCGCGCTGTTGGCCCAGGACCGGCTGCCGAACTGGCTTAAAAAGGCCGCAAACAAAGACGAAATCTACGCTGGGTAGGATCGCGCTTCCGTTGCCCGAAACGGACCCGCCCCGCCCCCCAAGGCTTGAGTGAGACCTTTGAAGACCGACCCCAAACACAAAAGGCGCCTCCCGGACCTGCCCCAAACGGTGGCGTGGCGCCTTTTCCTGGCGCAAGCGGCCATGGCCTGGGAGCGTGTGTGGCCTTCGCTCTGGCCGGCGCTCGCCCTTCTGACCCTCTTTATCAGCCTCAGCCTGATGGGTATCTGGGATCTGGTGCCCGAAGCGCTCCAGGCCTTGGTGCTGTTCGCCGTCATCATCGGCACAGGCGTCGCCCTGTGGCGCAATCTGCGGGAGACGAAGCTGCCGGAACGCCGCGAAGGCCTGCGCCGGCTCGAGGTCGAAAGCGGCCTCAAGCACAGGCCCTTGAGCGCCTTCGCCGAGCGCCCCGTGGCCGGCCGCCAGGATCCGCGCACACGAGCCTTGTGGCGGGCCCACCGCGAGCGTGTCGCCCAACAGGTTCGTCAAACCGGCATCGTCCTGCCCCGGACGGATGCACCCCGCCACGACCCCTATGCCCTGCGCTTGTTGTTTGTCCTCATTCTTGGTGTCGCCCTGTTGATGGCCGGCACGGACTGGGGCGCCCGCCTGCGCGGCGCGGTCTCTCCCCTGCTCGGCCCCGGCATCGGTGCGGATGTGGAAATCGATGCCTGGGTGGACCCGCCGGCCTATACGGGCCTGCCGCAGATTTCCTTGGTGCGGGCCCATCGCGTGGGCGACGGGCCGGTTCTCGCTCAGACGGACGGCGTGGAAGTGCCCGTCGGCTCGACCCTTGTCGTGCGCTTGTCCGGCTTCGCGGGACAGCCCGTCCTGGAGCTAGATCCCATCGACAAGACGGCGGAGCGTTCCGACGCGCCGGCGGACATTCGCTATGAGAGCGGCGCGGTTGAGACCCGCGGTGTCATCGAAGCGGCACTCACCGCGGATCTATCCGCCCGGGGACGACAGCTGGGCAAATGGCGCTTCGAGGTCCGTGCTGACGAACCGCCCTTCGTGGAGATGCCCCGGCCGCCGGAAACGACGGGCAATGCCTCCTTGCGCTTTTTCTATCAGCTCGGGGACGATTACGGCGTCACCAAGGCGGAGGCTCATATCCGGCTTATCCCCGAAACCGCCGAAGAAATCCGCGCGGTCAGCCAGAATGTGACCGCTCCCGATGACAGCCCGTGGCCCCATCCCCACGAACCCGTCACCCTGTCCCTGCCGGTGTCTCCCCTGCCCGGTGTCGTCAGCAATGAGACGGCGATCGAGAATCTGGCCGCCCACCCTTGGGCAGGCCGGAACGTCACGGTCCAGATCATGGTCGAGGACGGCGCGGGTCAGCGGGTGTTCAGCGATCCGGCGCGCATCGCCCTGCCGGAGCGGGTCTTCCTCGAGCCCCTCGCCCAGGCCTTCATCGAGTTGCGCGACCTGCTGGCCGCGGACGCGGAAGGCGTCTACCGCGTGGCCGCGGGCCTCGATGCCCTGACCCGGGAAGCCGAGCAGTTTTTTGACGATACGATCGTCTATCTGGGTATGCGCAGCGCCTATTGGCGCCTTGCCCATGAACCCCGGCCCGAACAGATCCGGGAAGTCTTCGATCTTCTCTGGGACCTGGCCCTCCATGTGGAAGACGGTGACCTTTCCGAAAGCCTGCAGCGCCTGCGCCAATTGCAGGAAGCCCTGGCGGAGGCTCTGCAACGCAATGCGCCGGCCTCCGAAATCCGTCAGCTGATGGCGCAACTGCGCGAGGCTCTCGACCGCTACCTTGTGGAGCTGGCCCAACAGACCGACCGCCAATCGGTTGACCCCAACGCCCAGTCCTTGAGTTCCAATGACCTGGACAATCTGCTCCAGTCGATCGAGCAGCTCGCGGATTTAGGGGAACATGGACGCGCCCGGCAGATGCTGGCGGAGCTGCAACAGATCCTTGAGCGTCTTCAGCCCAGCGGCGGGCGGGGCCGCGCGGGCGGGCAGCAGCCCTCACCCCAGGAACAAGCCCTGAATCAGGCCTTGAGCGAGCTTTCCGACATCATCGCGGAGCAACGCCGTCTCCTCGATCAGACCTATCGCAATACCGCACCCAGCCAACTCAATTCGCCGGAAGAATTGCGGGAAGCCTTGCGCGACATCATCGAAGGACGCTCCGGCGCCAATCCCCAAAAACGGCGCGGCCGTGACGATGATTTTTCCAACGGCCCGGCCGAGCCGGGCGATGGCGTCGCGGGCAAACTGGGCGATGGGAGCTTTAAAAATCCGGGACCGGAAAAACGGCGGCGCGGCGACCCGGGGACCCCCGATGGCCCGGCCCTGGCCGAGGCCCAGGACGCCTTGCGTGAGCGTCTCGACAAATTGTTGGGCGAACTCGAAGGCGCCGGCGTGGCCCGTCCGGACAAGCTCGGCGGCGCGTCGCAAGAGATGGGCGAGGCCGAATCTTCCCTCAGGGGCCAACGCTTCAGCAAGGCCTTCGGGGAACAGCAATCCGCGCTCGATGCCCTGCGTTCCGGGGCCGAAGAGCTTGCCGAGGACGTGTTGCGGCGTCAGGGGCGGCGCGGCGGTGGTGTCGCCCAGAGCGATCCTCTGTGGGGTGACAATAACGGAAACGGCGTGGATCAGGGCCAGGTCGGGCTGCCGGAGCGCAGCGAATTGCAACGCGCCCGGGAGATCCTGGAAGAGTTGCGTCGCCGGGCCGGGGAACGGGAACGGCCGAAATCCGAACTCGAATATTTCGACCGCCTTCTGCGGCAGTTCTGATGTGTCCGGGCCAGAAGCGCCCGAATGATCAGGCGCGTTGACCCAAAAGCGCCTGGGCTTTGCCCATGATTTTCGTGCGCACTCCCATGACATCGAAGGCCAAGAGCGTGCCCGCATAGACCACGGCGCCGACACCCGCTTTGGCAAAGAGCGCAGGCAAAGGCGCTTCGATGGGAATGGTTGAAACGGCAAGCACCATCGCCAGATTGGCGGCCACGATCTGCATCAAAGGCTTGACCGGGAACGGCAGGGCAAAGGCCCGCCGCGACAGGGTGATCGCGAGGATCAAGGCCATCGAGGCCGCCATGATCGTGGAATAGGCCGCACCCACGGCGCCGAGGCGCTGGATCAGCACATAGTTCAGGATGATGTTGCTGATAAGGGCAAAGGCCGCGATCAGGGTATGCCAGCCCGTCTTCATGCCCAGATGGAAGGCATGATCCACGAAATGGCATTGGATCTGATGAATAAAAATGGCCGCGGCCATGATCGGCAGAACGACCTGGCCCATGGCCCAATACTCTTCGGCGACGGCGGATTGCAGGAGTTCCGGGGTGACGCTGATTAGGCCGGCCACCACCGGGCTGCCGAGACCGAAAAGAAGCACCAGATTGTTGGCCAGCTGATCACGTGCCGCCTGGGGGCCCTCCGTTTCCAGCCGCTTGATCGTCAAGGGCAAGGCGGCGGCCCCGATGGGCGCCATGATCGCCTGAACGAAGCGGTTGGCAATTTCAAAGCCCACGGCGTAAAGGCCGAAAACGGCAACGCCTTCCAAGGCCGTGATCATGTAGCGGTCCGTGGAATAGGCGATGTAGCCCATGGAAAAGCTCAAGGCGAGCGGCAAACCAAAGCGGGAAAACTCAACCACAAGATCCCGTTGCCAGTGAAAGGTGACGGAACGCCATTCCAGGGCGTAGATCACGATGCCCGCGAGAAGATTGCCCAGGATCCAGCCGATCAGGAGACCCTCCGTCCCCCAACCAATCCAAGCGAGGCCGGCGCAAATGGCGACGACCAGACTGCTGCGGGAGAAGGCAAACAGGACCCGTCTTTCGGCCTGCAATCGGGCGGCCATGACGGTGAGCGCGAGCTCCATCCAGCTATAGGTGATGTAGAACAGATGCGCCAGAAAGAGCAGCCACTTATATTCAGAGTTCGGAATGAAAAACCAGGACACCGCGACCACCAGGGACGTGATGCCAACGATGACAAAAAACAGGGACAGGGCGTTGCCGAGGAGCACCGACTGATCCTCGGACCGCTGAAGCAGGCGATTGAGGGACACATTGAACCAGGTCATGGTCAATGACTGGATCAGGATCACCGTCTGAATGATGAAGGTATAGGTCCCCACCTCATCGGTGGTAAGGATGTGCGTCAGGGAGGTCAGCAGCGCGACCTGCGCCAAGCCAGGGAAGAGGCGGGCGAAGCCATAAAGAAGCGAGTGACGCAGCAGCATGAAACGAACGGCCTCCCCGGTGGTGTGTGCCGAAACCTGACCCTGAAACGCGTAACCGTGAAATACTGGGGATCGCCATTCAGAGCCGCAGCCGCATGCCGCCCCTGATCCCGCTTTCGGGACCACCTGGGCATCCCTTATCGGCAGCGCAGCATAAAGGCGCGCCCCCGCCCTGTCACGAAAGTCATGGCATGATCGCCATGGAGGACCTTTCCTAGCCCTTCCACGAACAAGCCGCGTCGCCGGGGCACTCGCAACCAGGAGCGAGCGCTGGGAACAGGATGCTCCAGCCGCCTCCCCGGCCGCTGCGCCCGTCCTGCCTACCCAGTGCCTTGCCTGCCCAGCGCCCATCGGTCGCAGACACGGCCCGGCCCATATCATCCCTGGTGTGATGGTCGCCATAAGGACGAACGAGCAAAAGCGTCCCGATTTTTTTCCCAAGATCGCCAAGACAGGCGGCCAGGCCCCTGTCTAAGATGGGGTCGGAAACGGATCGTGAGGACCTCCCAAAGCCAAGAGGGGCGCCAAGCCCCGGTGCTGCGTGCTCACGCCCCATCAAGGATACGCCATGACACACGCCACCCCTTTCACCGCCTATGACACGCATCCGAATTGCGTGACTCATCTCGAATGCGCCGCGACGGGAACGCGCTATCCCAAACACACGCTGCAGAATCTCTCGGAAACCGGCGCCCCGCTCCTTGTGCGCTATGACCTGGAAGCGGTACAGCGTTCCATGACCGGGGACGCCCTAGGCGACCGGCCGGCGGATATGTGGCGCTGCCGGGAGTTACTGCCCGTTCAACACGCAAGGGATGTGGTGAGCCTGGGAGAAACGGCGACGCCTCTGATCGGCCTGCCCAATGCCGCCCAAGCGGCCGGCGGGGAATGGCTGGCCGTCAAAGACGAGGGGCGCCTGCCGACCGGCTCCTTCAAGGCGCGGGGCCTTGCCCTGGCCGTGACCATGGCCCGCGCGTTGGGGGTCGATCACATGGTAATGCCCACCAACGGCAATGCGGGCGCGGCCCTTGCCGCCTATTGCGCGCGGGCGGGCATGGCGGCCACTGTCTTCTGCCCCTCCGATACACCGGAGGTCAATATTCTGGAGACAGAACTTCACGGCGGCACGGTGCACCGGATCGACGGTCTGATCGATGATTGCGGGCGCCTCGCGGCACAAGCCAGCGCGGAACATGGCTGGTTCAATGTCTCCACACTGAAGGAGCCCTATCGCATCGAAGGCAAGAAGACCATGGGTCTTGAGCTGGCCGAGCAGCTCGCATGGTCCCTTCCCGATGTGATCTTCTATCCCACCGGCGGCGGCACCGGGCTCATCGGCATGTGGAAGGCCTTCCAGGAACTCGAAGCCATCGGCTTTGTCACGGGCCCCAAGCCGCGCATGGTCGCCGTTCAGGCCAGCGGCTGCGCACCGATCGTGCGCGCCTATGAACAGGGGGCGGAAAAAGCAGAGCGCTGGGAAGGGGCACATACCTGGGCGACGGGCATCCGGGTTCCGGCGGCCATCGGTGATTTCCTCATCCTGCGGGCGGTGCGCGAAAGCGGCGGTTTCGCGATCGCGGTCGATGATCACGACATTCTCGCCTGCCAGCAGGACGTGGCGCAGAGGGATGGTTTTTTCCTGTGCCCCGAAGGAGCGGCAACCCACGCCGCCTATAAACGGGCGCTGAGCGACGGCCTCATTCGGCCCTCGGACCGGGCCGTCCTGTTCAACTGTGCCATCGGCCAGAAATATCCGATCACGCCCGCGCGCTGACGGGGGGCAGCCACGTCAACGGCCCCGCTGGTGTATCTCCGGCATGATGACCCGCATCGCATCCACAAATGTGTGCAGGTCCTCCGCCGGCCCCACCGTGATGCGCAAGGCATCGGGCAGACCGAAGGACGCGGTCGGACGCACCAGGATGTTTTGTTGGACCAGGGCCTGGTGACAGAGATCGGCGGCTTCCGCGCTGGCAAACCGGGCGAGAACAAAATTCGCCACGCTGGGCACCACCTCAAGACCAAGGGCCGTCAGCTCGCTTTCGAGCCACGGGCGCCATTCACTGTTGTGGGCCAGGCACCGGGCGACATGATCCCGGTCCTCCAGGGCCGCAATCCCGGCGGCCTGGGCCGCCGCGTTCACGTTGAAGGGCCCGCGCACCTTGTTCAACACGTCGATCACCGGCTTGGGCGCGAACGCCCAGCCCAGCCGAAGGCCGGCCAGGGCATGGATCTTGGAGAATGTCCGGGTCATGACCACATTGGGGGCCTCGTCGACCAATTCGACACCCGGATCGAAATCCTCCGCAGTCACAAACTCGGCATAGGCACCATCGAGGACCAGCAAGACCCGGTCCGACAGCCCCTCATGGAGCCTCCGCACCTCGTCGCGGGTGAGATAGGTGCCGGTCGGATTGTTGGGATTGGCGAGAAAGACGATCCGTGTCCGTGTCGACACCTTGGCGAGGATGTCCTCGACGCCCACCCGCAGGCCCGGATCGGGCGCGACACGGATCTGGGCACCGTTGGCACGCGCGGCGATCTCATAGAGCGCGAAGGTATGAGCGGTGAAAACCACTTCGTCTCCGGGCGAGATGAAACACTGGCTCAGAAGCGAGAGCAGTTCCCCGGACCCGTTGCCACAAATCACTTGATCCGGATTCAGATCGTAACGCTCCGCGATCGCCTGTCTCAAGCGGTTGGCGCCCCCATCGGGATAACGCACCACGCCCCGTAGCACATCCTGGGCTGCGGCCACGGCCCCGGGGCTTGGCTCGAAGGCGCCCTCGTTGGAGGAAAGCTTGACCACCGGGCCGGATGCGGCGCCCTTGGCCTTGCCGGCCGAATAGGCGGCGATCGCCTCGATCCCGGAGCGGGGGGCGGGTCCGGAATGACGCATGGTCATGATGAGGCTCCTATCACGGATGGCGAGGCAAAGGCACCGAGGGTCACAAGGCGGCGGATGCCGAGCGCGGTCGAATCGAGTTTGGCGAGCAGGTCTTCTTCCGCCCCATGGTGAAACCCGGCCGCCTCGCACAGATAGTGGCGCGAGGGGTTGGCGCCCGCCTCATCCCGGCTCGCCATCACGTGTACGGAGAGATTGAGCGCTTCGAGGCCGGACTGAACCCGCGCGCGGCTGATCTCATGGTCGGTCACGAGGGCAATCACCGTGGTGTCCTCCCCCGTCGCCGCCGGCTCGACACAGCCCAGCACATAGGCGGGCGGATAGCGCATCTCGACCCCGTCCCCATCAATGAAGGGGATGCGTGCGATGATGCGCGGCACTTCGGTATCCTCGGCAAGCAGGACCTGCCACCAGGGCGCGTCGTCGTCCTGCTGCGCGGGGACGGGCATGATCCCCAGCGCGCCCCTGGTTTCGGAAATCACCTGGATGAGCTTTTGCGGAGTGGGTTGAAGCGCCATCGTCGTGCATGAGCCATAATAGGCCCGCGCAAGATCCCAGACGGCCAGATCGACCGTCCCTTCGGCAGGGTTGCCGCCAAAAACATGCACGGAAAAATCGCCCTGATGAATGAGGTTCGCCGCCATCAGTTCTCGCCACAGGCGGATCACCACCTCGACCGGCAGGACGCCGCCATGGCGGGCGATCAAACGACGCAGGATATGCGCCTCACGGGCCGGCCGGACGAAGTCGCGGCCCGGATCCCCGGCCTTGAGGGCGGCCATGGGCGCCACCACATCCACCCGACGCATCAGAAGATCGTGCAATTGGTCGTCGATCTCATCGATGGTCTGGCGCAAGGAGTCGAGGGAGAGATCACTCATGGTCTTGAATCCACTAAAGCGAGGTCCGACGTGAGGCGCCGTCCTACGGGCTCCGGTTCTTCGAGATCAACAGCCCCTGCAATCGCATCCCACAGGGCCCGGCAGACATGAAAGAAACCATTGATAGCATCACATTAGGACCCAAGGAGCCCTTAAAGCTCGATAGTGGGCGAGATCTTGCCTCGACCATCATTTCCTATGCCACCTACGGGACCCTGAATGCCGCGCGCAGCAACGCGGTTCTGATCTGCCATGCCTTGACGGGCGATCAGCATGTGGCCTCGCGCCATCCGGTAACCGGAAAACCGGGCTGGTGGGACCAGGTGGTGGGTCCCGGAAAGCCCGTGGACACGGACCGTTTTTTTGTGATCTGCCCGAACATTCTGGGCGGCTGCATGGGAACGACCGGCCCGGCCTCGGTGGAGCCCGGACGGGACATGCCCTGGGCCTTGCGTTTTCCCATCATCACCATCGGCGACATGGTCCGGGCACAGAGCCTGCTCTTGGACCGGCTGGGCATCGACCGGCTGGTCTGCGTGCTGGGCGGCTCCATGGGCGGCATGCAGGTGCTGCATTGGGCCGTGGACTATCCGGACCGGGTGCTCTCCACCGTGCCCATCGCCACGGCGAGCCGCCACTCGGCCCAGAACATCGCCTTTCACGAAGTGGGCCGCCAGGCGATCATGGCCGACCCCGACTGGCACGGCGGCCGATACGCCCACCACGGCACCAAACCCGCCCGCGGCCTCGCCGTGGCGCGCATGGCGGCGCACATCACCTATATGTCGGCCGACTCCCTGGAAGGCAAGTTCGGACGGCGCCTGCAGGACCGGTCCGAGCCGTCCTTTAGTTTTGATGCGGATTTTGAGGTCGAGAGCTATCTGCGCTACCAGGGCACGAGCTTCGTGGAGCGGTTTGACGCCAATTCCTACCTCTATATCACGCGGGCGATGGATTATTTCGATCTGGCGCTTGCCCATCAGGGCGACCTGGCGGCGGCTTTGCGCCCGGTCAAGGCGCCGGTTCTGCTCCTGTCCTTCAGCAGCGACTGGCTCTATCCGACCTCGGAAAGTCTCGTCCTCAAGACAGCCTTGAGCGCGACGGGGAAATCGGTCCGCCACCTCGAGGTTCCCTCCCACAAGGGGCATGACGCCTTCCTGCTCGATGAGCCGGAGATGAACCGGGAAATCGCGACGTTTCTCGACTCAGTCGCTGTCGAGCACGGAGTCGCCTGACGGGGCCGGGCCGAATATGCCCCGGACCGTATCCCCGCGATAGGCAGCGCCCGGCGAGGGACGGATCGGCCGCCAGCGCCCGCCCGCCAATTGCTTCACGGGCGCGAGCACGGAGACCCGTTGTTTCAGGGGCTTGATCGCGGCGACATGCTTGCTGGCTTCAACAAGCAGAATCCCGCCAAAACCGCGCCACAGGCGATGGCCCGCATTCTCCCAGGTCACCGCCGAGGTCATCCAAAGCCGGTAGCCGATGGGCGGCGCGTAGAGGGCACCTTCGACCCGCTCCAGTGAAAACAGACAGTCCGACAGAAAGCGCTCCAACTGGCCCTGGGTGAAGGGGCGGCCATGGCCGAAGGGGGTGGCCTCGGCCCGGGTCCACATGCCCAGGCGATTGGGCACGACCAGAATCACCCGCCCCTCCGGCGCCATCACCCGCCAGATCTCGCGCATCATGGGCGCAAGGGCCGGTCCGTTTTCTACGCCATGGACCACCAGGACCCGATCGACACTGGCATCGGGCAGCGGCAACAGGGTTTCATCCACCAGGGCCGTATGGGAGGGTTCATGGGCCGGCCAGCGCACCCCGCCCTGACCGGCGGGCATGAAGCCGATGACCCGGCGGGCGCCATCCTTGTAGGGACGCAGGAAGGGAGTCGCGTAGCCGAGGCCGAGGACGTCGAGACCATTGGCATGGGGCCAAAGCTCCCGAATCCGACGGCGCACCAGGCGGCGCACCATCTGGCCCATTGGCGCGGCATAGAAATCCCGCAAATGCCTTACATCCATCCACATGGGTGTTTATCCATGTCCTACGAAAGACGCCCTATTCGACGTCACCAAAGACTTGCCCATGGCCGCCCGGAGCGCAACCATGAGGGCATGTCGCGCCCGTCAATCACCGAGGAACCACCATGTGCCATCCCAAAGACGGCGAACCATCCGCCCTGAACGTGCTGGGTGAGCCCCTTCAATCCTGCTGCACCGCGCCCATGACCGGCTTTTACCGAAACGGTCGATGTGACACGGGCGCCGAGGATGTCGGTCTCCACACGGTGTGCGCCCAGGTGGACGAAGCGTTTCTCGACTTCACCCGCGCCCGCGGCAATGACCTGTCGACGCCCGTGCCCGCCTTCGGCTTCCCGGGTCTCAAACCCGGTGACCGCTGGTGCCTGTGCGCCGGGCGCTGGCTTGAGGCCTTGCAGGCGGGCGCCGCGCCGCCCGTGGTTCTGCGATCCACCCACGCGGCGAGCCTCAACATCGTTCCGCTCGCCGATTTGAAGGCCCATTCCCTCGATCTTTCCTGACCGCCCGGAGGACACCCCATGCAGATCGATCTTGTGCCCTGCTTTACCGACAACTACGCCTATCTACTCCAGGACGATCGGGCCGTGGCCATCGTCGATCCAGGTGAAGCGGGTCCGGTCATCGAGGCCCTTGAGGCGCGGAACCTGACCCTCACCCATATTCTGATAACCCATCATCATGGCGACCATGTGGGCGGCATGCCGGCCCTGAAGGAGCGGTATGATCCGGTCACGGTCGGACCCCGCGCGGAAGAAGCCCGGATCGACGGCCTCGACGTTCTGGTCGGCGGTGGCGATACCTATGCTTTCGGCACACAGACCATCGAGGTCATCGACACGCCGGCCCACACAAGCGGTCACATCTCCCTCTATTTCCCCGGCGCCTCGGCGGTTTTCGTGGGCGACACGCTTTTTGCCCTGGGCTGCGGCCGTCTGTTCGAGGGCACCGCCGAGCAGATGTGGACGAGCCTCAGCCGCCTTGCCGCCCTGCCCGATGACACGCGGGTCTATTGCGGCCACGAATACACCCAGTCGAATGCCCGCTTCGCCGTTGCTCTTGATCCGGACAATACGGAACTTGCGGCACGCGCGCGGGACATCGACGCCACCCGGGCCCGGGGCGAACCGACGATCCCCTCCACCATCGGTCTTGAGAAAGCGACGAGCCCATTCCTGCGGGCCGGGGATCCGGGATTGCGCGCGCGCCTCGGCCTCGAGAACGCGGCCGATTGGGAAGTGTTCGCGGAAGTGCGCCGGCGCAAGGACGCGGCCTGATACGCCGCGACGCGTTATGCCATATCGGGTCTGATTTTCCGGGTCAGGACGTCATTGCCCCGCAGCAGCTTCAATTCGAGCATTCGCCCCACCGCGTCGCCGACCAGGACCTTGTGGATGTCGTCCACGGAATGGCAGGGCTTGCCGTCGATCTCGAAAACGAGGTCTCCCTCGCGCAGACCCGCCGTTTCGGCAGGCCCCCCCGGCACGATCCGGATCACCCGCACGACGGACGGACATTTCAGTCCGAGCTTCGCCGCGTGGGCCGGATGGAGCGGCAGCGTATGGGCGACAAGGCCCATATGGCCGCGCACGACCCGGCCGTGGCGCAACAATTCGGGAACGACCCATTTGGCCGTGTTGACGGGGACGGCGAAGCAGAGCCCTTGCGCGCCCGCGATGATCGCGGTGTTGATGCCGATCAGACGGCCCTTGGAATCGACAAGCGCACCGCCGCTGTTCCCCGGATTGAGCGCCGCATCCGTCTGAATCATGTCCTCGATCATGCGGCCCGTCGTTGAACGAAGAGTGCGCCGGAGGGCGGAGACCACACCGGCCGTCACGGTCGCCTCGAAACCAAGGGGATTGCCGATCGCGATGGCCACCTGCCCGACATGAAGGCCATCGGAATCGCCAAAAGCAACGGTCGGCACGGTGCCCAGATCGGCCTGGACCAGAGCCAGATCCGTATCGGGATCGCCGCCGACGAAGCGGGCCGGAAGATCCCGGCCGTCGGCAAGCCCGACACCGATCTCCCCTTCCCCGCCCGCGACATGGAAATTGGTGAGAACATGGCCCTGGCCGTCGATGATGATGCCGGAGCCCATGCCCATGGGCCGACCGCGACGCGCCCGGTGGATGCTGACGACGGCCGGCGCGACACGTTGCACCACACCGACCACGGTGCGCGAATAAGCGTCGAGCAGGTCCGGATCCCCGGCGGTCGTCCCGGACAAGGCCGATGCTTCGTCGCGGCCTTGCCCGTCACCGGACAGAAAACGCGTAATCCCCCGCCATAAACTCATCGCGCGCGCCTCCGCTTTCGAGCCCTGTTGCACGGCTCCCCTGTCAGCCAGCAGCTTACCACAGAGGCGCCGGATGCCAGGCAAAAGCCCTGGCGTCATTTGAAGCGCGCGTAACACTCCGATTCAGGACCGATGGGCTCAGAGATATAGAGATAGACGGTCGGCCATTTCTTGCTGTTAACCGTCAGTGCACGGGGGAACTCACCCTCCGGCGGGCGGCAGACCTTCCGATTGTTGGGCATGCCCTTGATCACCGACGAGGCAAGGACTTCGTAGCGGGCCTGAATGAAAAAGGCGCCGCCCAAACCGCCTTCTGGTATCTGGAACTTGTCCAGATTGGCAACGAGCCGCGCGCAGGCGGCCTGCCTGAACAGGCAGGGTTCGGAAGCATTTTCGAATTCAACGAGTGCGTCCACATTCTCAGGTTTGATCTCGCCCTGTTCGGGGGGCGCGGGCGGCTTTTTGTCCGTGGCGCAGGCCGTAATGGACAGAGCCGCGATCAAGAGCGCTGAGATCCGGGACATGGTCGCTCCTTCGGCAAGAACAGGGAGGCCCTTGTCGTCTAGCCCGAAACGGGGTTATGCCGCAAGAATGGCATGGACAGCCCATTATCCAGATGCCCAAGGACAAGAACATGCCCGTTACCGCCGACTCGGTCATTGCCCTGCTGAACCTCGCCCCCCATCCGGAGGGCGGCCACTATCGGGAAACGTTCCGGGACCCGGCACCGGCGGGTGGCCGGGCCGCCTCGACCGCCATCTACTATCTGTTGCGGGAGGGCGAGGCGTCCCATTGGCATCGGGTCGACGCGGTGGAGGTCTGGCATTGGCATGCGGGCGCGCCCCTTGCCCTCGGCATCGCCGAAGAAGACCGCCCCGCCCAAACACTTATTCTGGGGTCGGATCTTGAGGCCGGACAGCGGCCCCAAGGCATCGTGCCCGTCGGCGCATGGCAAAGCGCCCGCTCCCTGGGTGACTTCACCCTGGTGGGCTGCACCGTGGCGCCGGGATTCGAGTTTTCGGGATTCGAGATGGCGGCGCCGGATTGGACGCCGCCTGAAGGGACGTGACGGAAAGATGCGTCGGGATCAGTCGTTGAATTCCCGCAGGAACGACATGATGGACGTGGAACTGGGGCGGCCGTCGAGACCCGAAGCGTCGGTATAATCGACATAAAGGGTTCCGCCCTCCCGGCGCAGACCGGGGGCACCGCCTTGTTCAAAGCGCACACGGTTGAGCCCCGTACCCAGCGCAGCCCGTTCTTCGGGTTCCTTGGACAGATTGTCGAGGGCGTTGGCGGCATTGGACACGGCTTCCGCCAGCGTCGCGGTTCCCGTTTCTGGCATGGCGACCCAATCGGCATCGAAAACCACTGATCCGCCAAGGGCTTCGCTCACCCCCGCCGCAAGCCGCGCTGCCTCGGTGCGCAACTCGGCGATCTTGGGCGCGCGTTTGGCGTCTCGATTGGCGCCCGTTTCCTGGCCCCTGGTGCGCAAGACCGGGATGCCGCGCAAATCGCCTTGGGGGTAATAGGTTGCCGGACCGAATGACGTCAGGCGCAGGACCACATCGCCCCGCTCATTGCGCAAAAGCATGTCGCCCCGCGCCGCCGGCGCCGAACGCAGCACGATGTTTTCCCGGGAACCCCGGAAGCGCATCACCGTTTGCGGCCCCGTGCGATCAATCACGAAGCCGAAGGAACCATCACCGCTTTTGTAAAAGACGATGCGCCGGTCGGATGCGTCACGGCCCAGAAGCTGGGCGGAGGCCGAGCTGACGGATTGGATCAGGATGAGGCCCATCACGAGGAGGAAGGGGCCCAGTCCCGAGGAACGTCCCAAGGAACGCGTGTGTTCAAGTCGCGTGCGTGTCATCGACGTCTCGTCACTCCACACTCACAGCCACTCCCAAAACGGTGCCGCCCCACCGGCATGGTCCCCACCCTGGGAACCGAACTGGCGTCTGGGCGGCACTTTCGCAAACCGGCCTCAAGGGAGCCTAAACACCCAACCCAAGCATATGTCTCAAATCTGGACGAAGTCAGAGAACCGAAACAAGGTCCTGACACCAGCAACACAAATCCTGCCTGCGCATTTAAGCGAGACTGTGTCGTTGATGTGACACTTAATGCCAGGAATGCGGTCGCATCATGGCAAGCCCGTAATGTTCCTTACCCATTTGCGATGTATTGGCCGCCATTGGCCGTCACCACGGAACCGGTGACGAAGCCCGCGCGCTCATCGGCGAGGAACATAACACAATGGGCGATCTCCTCGGCCTTGCCGAGCCGGCCCACGGGAATGGTGGCGATGATCTTGTCAAGGGCGTCCTGGGGCACGGCCGCGACCATGTCCGTGTCGATATATCCCGGCGCGATGCAATTTACGGTGATGCCCTTGCGCGCCGTCTCCTGGGCGAGTGCCTTGGTGAAGCCGATCACGCCGGCCTTGGCGGCGGAGTAATTGGTCTGGCCCATCTGGCCTTTCTGACCATTGATCGAGGAAATGTTCACGATCCGGCCAAAGTTGCGATCACGCATGCCGGGCAACACGACCTTGCACATGTTGTACATGGAATCGAGATTGGTGCGGATCACCGCATGCCACATCTCCTCATCCATCTTGTGGAGCATGGAGTCGCGGGTGATGCCCGCATTATTGACCAGCACATCGACGGGACCCGTTTCCTGTTCGACGCGGGCGATCCCGGTTTCGCAGGCACCATAGTCACAGACATCCCATTTGAAGACCGAGACACCAAGGCTCTGCGCACATTCCTGCGCGGCCTCGTCATTGCCGGCATAGGTGGCGGCGACCGTATAGCCGGCTTCCTTCAACGTCGCGGAAATGGCGCGGCCGATGCCCCGCGTTCCGCCCGTCACAACTGCGATCCTTCCCATGACTTTCGCTCCCTTCCCTCTTTGGCTCTAAAGGCCAGCCAGACTCTATTGCGCCCCGATGCGTCCTGCGACCCCGTCCGAGACGGAACACTGCCCGAGACGGAACAC
>CAZFWG010000022.1:35423-54729 GCA_964522525.1 uncultured Alphaproteobacteria bacterium
CCGAGACGGAACACTGCCCGAGACGGAACACCGTGCGAGATGAAACGGCGCGCATACGGACACTCGAGCCTGTCATGGCTCGAGCTTCCCATCGGCCAGCGCGGCGGCCCTGCACCGTTGCCTGCAGGCGTGCCGCATTTGCCAGTCTTGCGCGACTCGTCCCCTTCCGATCAAGGACCATCTCCGGGCGGCGGAAAAACCGACCTCCCATGAGATTCAATGACCTCATAACATAGTCTAGCCCGGTTTTAGCGGCGCCGCGTAGGATTAACACCAGGAAGCCATGCGACATTGCGGTATTTGTTTTGCGCAGTGCGGCATGGCTGCGTAAACTACGGCACGATCATGAGATTTACTGGCTCTGGGATGTGCCGCGCGGACCGAACCGATCGGACCAAGGCGCCCCCCGGGCTGAGGCGCTGCAAGGCGCCTTTGGGCTAAAGCGTTGAATGCCAACGCCATGGGATCGCCCAAGCAATCGGGTGAGGACGCTCCCGGTGGCCTTCGAGCCGGCTCCATCCGGGCAGGCGTAAACAAAGGTAAAGAGCTGTGTCGCAGAAACCGAGTTCCACGAAGGCCCCGATCACGATCAAGAAATACGCCAACCGGCGTCTCTACAACACCGCGACCAGCAGTTACGTGACCCTCGATCACTTGTGCGAAATGGTCAAACAGGGCCAGGAATTCAACGTCTATGACGCGAAGACCAATCAGGACATCACGCGTTCCGTCCTGACCCAGATCATTTTCGAGGAAGAGAACAAGGGTCAGCACCTTCTGCCCATCCAGTTCCTGCGCCAGCTGATCGGTTTTTACGGCGATCAGATGGGCGCCGTGGTGCCGCGCTACCTCGAAGTCAGCATGGAATCCTTTTCCCGCAATCAGGAAGAGATCCGTGGCCGGATGGCAACGCTGGGGGCCCAGCCCTTCAAGATCTTCGAGGACATGACCCGCCAGAACATCACCCTGTTCCAGGAAACCTGGCTCGAAGCCTATCGGCGCATGATGCGCTTCGGGACGGCCGCGCGGGACGGCGAAGAGACCGAGGCATCAGCCGCGGCGGCGGCCAACGGCCATGGTGCCGAAACCTTGGCCGAGACAGATCGGGCCATTCCCACCGTCGATGAGATGAACCGGCTGCGTGAGCAGGTCGATGCCATGCAAAAACGTCTTGACGAAATGCGCCCCCAGTTCGGTGCGCAAGAACTGCCCAAGCTCGACACCAAAAGCGGCGATTGAGCGGCCCGCCGGGGCTCGCCCTCCTTTAGGGATCAGTCCGTTGTCGAAGGTGTGAGAAACGCCGCCCCGTCCTTGCTTGTCTGCTCGAAAGCCCGGTCCCGCTCGACCCCTTCCCGCACCAGGGCATGCCCCAGGGCGTTGGCCTGCATCCCCAGATCATCGCATGATGCCTGAGGATCCAGCGCGGCGATGCCCACGCGGATCGCCTGAGCCGTGTCCATCCCGAATTGGATATGGGTCTGCTCCTGCGTGCGCAGGCTGGCCATGGTCTCGTCCCAACGGGCACGGAGTGTTTGCGGGGCCCTGGCACGGTTTGACCAAACGGGAAAGATGCTGTCCGCCGCGAGCTTCACCTCGACGCGCGCAATGCGGCAGCCCTTGGGATCGTCATCATACCAATAGCGCCACGAGACATGCCATTGGGTCCGCGTCCACCGGCGCTGTCCGTCTGCATGGGAATGGGGCCCCTTGCGCGATACTTCCTCCAGGAGAGCATCAGCCGACAGACTGTCGACGGTGTAGGTATATTCCTGCCGCGACACAGGGACCGGCGCATCGCCCGGGCTTTGGGAACCGGCCGGAAGGGTTCCCCCCAGAAGGGCCACGGATGTAGCCAATCCCGTCGAACCGGTCCGGACAAGACGTTGGATGATCTTGGTACCCCACATGGAAAATCTCCCCGGTGATCGGCGTTTGCGGGCTCAGGCCTGATCCTCAAAACCCGAAACCGCCTTGAAGGCCGCCGCGACATGGGCCAGATCCCGCATCGCGGTATCGCCCGACCCGTTCATCAAAATGACGTTGCCATGGGCGTGGGCGGCATCGCGCACCGTGTCCCAATGGTTGGTCATCATCAGCATAGCCAGAATCGTCTGTTCCGGCACGCCCGGCATGGCTTCCTGGAGGTTGACCATCGCCTCCCGATAGCCATTGGCAATGGCGAGGCGTTGCTGGGCGATCCCCTCCCCCTGCAGACGCTTGCTCTCCCGCTCGGCCTGGGCCACGCCGACGAGGCGGATGCGTTCGGCTTCCGCCAGATTGCGCGCCGCCTCCTGTTCCCGTTGGGCCGCGATCACGCGGTTGAAGGCGTCCTGCACTTCCGGGGAGGGTTCCGGCTGGTCCACGAGCACATTGACGATCTGATACCCATAAGCCCCCAGACGATCCCCCAACTCCTGCTTGACGGCGTCCTCGACGGCCTGTTTCGCCGTATACAAATCTTCAAGGCTGGACTTCGCCCCCTGGGACCGCACCACATTGAGCACGAAACTGGCGATCTGGCCTTCCGGATCCTCTAATTCGTAGAAGGCCTCTTTCACCCGGTCGGGCCGCACCCGGAACTGGACCGCCACCGGAAAGTTGACGAACGCATTGTCCGCCGTCTTGACGGACACGGTCTGGCGAAGCTCGCGCAGACGCAAGCTCATCCTTTCGCCGGTGGCCGGAAACCGTTCCGCCGAGATCGGCCAGGGCAGTTTGAAGCGCAATCCCGATGGCTTGACCGCCGCGAACCGACCGAAAACTTCCGTGATGGCGACGGTCTGCTGACCCACGATCATGACCGTGGAACCGAGCCACAGGAGCAAAAGCACCCCCAAAACCATGACAATCACAAAGACGGTTTCAAGATCCATAACGGCCTCCCCTGTTTTCCACATACGAGATATGGGAATTGGCCGGAGCGATCAGAACCGAAGACCAATACAAAATCCCGGCTCGGATTTGCCCCGGCGGCGCGGCGCGAATCACCATCAAACGTCCTCATTCCGCAATGACCGCGAATTCCCGAAGAAGCGTTACTTTTCCAGCTTCATCCACGAGCAAGACCCGGTAGCCGTCGGCGGGAACATAGAGGGTGACCTGTATCGCCTCCGGCCCCACAAGCAGCTGATCGATGGGAACCGGCGAGGCATAGCCGCTGGGAAGCGAGGCGGTGCGAATGATCTGTACGAGGCGCCGGCCCTCCCCCGCCGGCACGGCAACCGTCTTGGATGTCCGCGCCCCAGGAGAAGCCGCAAGCCAGGAGGGGCGACCTTCCAGGAGATCATGGCGGGGATGGAACACGGTCATGTCCACCCTTCCCTCATAACGCTGGGAACGCAGAAACGAGCCGTCCGTGCGGGCAAAAACCATGGGTTTACGGATCGGATCACCGGCATGGACCGCCAAGGCGGTCGCATCGGGCGACCCGTCGGCCTGGAGGGTTCCGCCGACCTGATCGATCGTCAACGGATCAATCCCAGTCATGGCCTCCAGCCGTGCCGCCATCCAGCCCTTGTCTTGATCCTCCGACAGGTGATCATAGCCCGCATAGATCAACAGGCGCGCGTCGGGGTCCCTCTTGAAGACCTTCCTGACCAGATTGGTGGCCTGGGCCTTTTCCCGGGGACACAAGCCCTGACACGCATCCCCGCGATGGGCCCTGGCGCCGTAGTCGTAGGACACGAGCTTGTAGCCCTGATAGAGGCTTGAGCGGACAAAATCATAGAATGTCGGCTCGGCAACATAAAATCCCGGAACGACCCTGTTCGCCTCCCAATCATCCGCCTCGACATTGGGAAGCAGCGCCTCGACCGCGAGATGGGTGAAGCCGTCCTCAAACAGTGCCCCGGCCAGCCGCCGCGCGAACGCCCGGTGTTCCGGCCAGTGATGGGCCTCATTGAGGATCACGATCTGGCGGCCCAAGGCCGCCTCACGGATCCGGGCGATGGCCCCATGGGCCGTCAGCATGCCCATGTCCAGGTCGAGATCCTTGGGCGGAGCCGGCAGGGGATCATCGAAACGGGCGCCGAAGACCGCGCCCGCCCCTTCGACATCACCCACAAAGGAGAGGGCCCAGGCCAGGTGATGGAGCGCATGGACGGTGGGATCAAAGGGGCCGTCCGCCCGCTTCATTTTCGGCGCGCAAGCCGCAAAGGCCTCTGCCGCCTTCAGATAGGTGAAATAAGGCACGCCATTTTCGGGCTTGACCATGTTCGGCACGTCGATGCCGCATTCATCATCGGCCTGAACGCCACCCGCGAGAAAGCAGCCACAGATCAGTCCGATCATCATGAAGCGGAAAGTCCGCATAAAACTTTCTCCCGCCAAACTCACAGGCTCGCCGCATCGCCCAGTCACGCGCCACCCAATCTGCCGCTCAATCTAGAGTCCCATCTGCCGCACCGCGAGATCCCGCATGATTTCCTCCGAACCACCGCCGATCGCGATGACCTTGACCTCCCGATAGAGCCGCTCGACCGGGTTGCCGCGCAAATAGCCGGCGCCGCCCAGGATCTGCATGGCTTCGCTGGCGACGAATTCGAGCGCCTTGGTGGTGAAGAATTTGGCCTTGCACACTTCCGCGATCGGTTTCTGCCCTTGGGAAAAGGCCCAGCAGATCTGATTGATATAGGCCTCGCAGGCATCGACCCGGGCCGACATGTCCGCGATCTTGTGGCGGATCACCTGATGCTCGATCAGCTGTTTGCCGAATGTCTGACGTTCCTGGGCCCAGGCAATGGATTCCTCCAGGCAGACCTTCATCATGCCGAGCGCCAGCGCCGTGAGACCCACCCGCTCCAGATTGAAATTGTCCATGATCGCGTAGAAGCCGCGATTTTCCTCCCCCAACAGATGATCCGCCGGCACACGGCACTCATCAAAATAAAGCGTCGCCGTGTCGGAGCACCACCAGCCCATTTTCCGGTCGATGGCCGTGCGGGAGAAGCCGGGCGTGTCGGCGGGCACGAAAAAGAGCGACACCCCGCCCATGCCGGCGCCGCCGGTGCGCGCACCGACCACGAAGAAATCACTATGCATGCCACCGGTGATGAAGGTCTTCGATCCGTTCAGGACGTAATGGTTGCCGTCCCGGCGCGCCGTGGTCTTGATGTTCGCTACATCGGACCCGCCCGACGGCTCGGTGATGGCGAGGCTCGAGCCCTTGCGGCCCGCGACCACCTCGGGCAAGGCCAGGGCCTTGATCTCGGCCGGCGCCAGAGCCTGAATGGGATCGAGGGAAATCGACCGTCCACTGAAGGCAGCCCAAAGACCGCTTGATCCGCTGCGGCCCATTTCCTCAGAATAGGCCGCGCGCATGAAGACATCATCAAAGCCGAGCCCGCCATATTCCTCGTCGATGCCGAAGCCGAAAACGCCCAACGCGCCGATCTTCGCATGGATCTCCCAGGGCACATCGCCCGCCTCATCCCAGGCATCGATATGGGGCTTCACTTCCGTATCTACGAAGCGGGCGATGGTTTCCCGGAATGCCCGGCGCTCGTCGGTCTCAAACGGGTTCTGCATGGCCTCTCCCTCCCCTTTTTCGGGGCGTTTTTGGGTCTCGACGCGGGCATACAACGCCACACCCGCCCTTGGCCTCAGAGTGGGCGGAGAGCCCAAGGCCACGCAAGATAAATTTCGCCGCTCCCCAGGCAACCGCGGGCCCTTGCCGCCATCACACGATCGTGGGTCCCACAGAAAGATTGTGCCGGGCCGAAACCTTGAGTATGGCTTTGAGCCATCTGTTGTTTCCCGCATGCATTTTTGACCCGCCCCTTTCCCGAAACCGCACTGCCTCCATGACGATCCAGATCATCCCGACAGCCATTCCCGATGTGACGCTGATTGAACCCAAGAAGCATGGGGATCACCGGGGGTTTTTCTCGGAAACCTACAATCAGCGCGATTTCGCCCCGGTCCTTGGCGATGTGACTTTCGTCCAGGACAATCATTCGGCCTCCGGGACCATGGGGACGGTGCGGGGGCTGCATTTTCAGACGCCGCCCTTCGCCCAGGCCAAACTGATCCGGGTCCTCAAAGGGGCCATTTGGGACGTGGTGGTCGATCTGCGCCGGGGCTCCGCCACATTCGGCCACCATGTCAGCGCACGCCTCAGTGCGGAAAACTGGCAACAATTGTTCGTTCCCGAAGGCTTCGCCCATGGATTTTGCACCCTCGAGCCGAACACGGAAATTCTCTATAAAGTAACGGCGTTCTACGCACCGGAATGCGATACTGGCATTTTGTGGAATGATCCGGACCTGGGCATCGACTGGCCGGTCGCGGAGCATGAAGCCACCCTGTCGGACAAGGATCGACGCCTCCCGAGGCTCAGCGATATCCGGCACGATTTACCCTTTTGAAAGGGTTCCAGCAGGAGATGATCGGCATGAAGCGCATCATCGTGACCGGCGGCGCCGGGTTCATCGGCTCGGCTGTCGTGCGACATCTCCTCTCCCAGGAGGACTATTCCGTCCTCAACATCGACAAGCTGACCTATGCCGCCAATCTGAATTCCCTCCGGGATGTGGACCATCAGGACCGGTATCACTTTCGCCAGGCCGATATCTGCGATCAGGAGGCCATGCGCGGAACCTTTGACGGCTTCAAGCCCCATGCCGTGATGCATCTGGCCGCTGAATCCCATGTGGACCGGTCGATCGACGCGCCGGACGCCTTTATCCAATCCAACATCGTGGGCACCTATGTGCTGCTCCATGAGGCGCGCCGTTATTTCGACACCTGCGACCCGGACATTCGGGAGACATTCCGCTTCCATCACATTTCAACGGATGAGGTCTTCGGCGATCTGGGCGCCACCGGCGTGTTCACGGAAGAAAGCCCCTATCAGCCGAATTCCCCCTATTCGGCCAGCAAGGCAGCCGCCGACCATCTGGTGCGGGCCTGGAGCCGGACCTATGGCCTTCCCGTCGTGATCAGCAACTGTTCCAACAATTACGGGCCCTTTCAGTTTCCGGAGAAATTGATCCCCCTCGTGATCATCAAATGCCTGACGGAGCAGGAAATCCCCGTTTATGGCGACGGTCAACAGGTGCGCGACTGGCTCTATGTCAATGACCACGCGCGCGCGCTTCAGATGATCATGGAACAGGGCCGGCTCGGCGAAAGCTACAATGTGGGCGGGGACAGCGAACGCACCAATCTCCATCTGGTCGAGACCCTGTGCGATCTCCTGGACCGGCTCCAGCCCCGATCGGCGGGCTCGTATCGGGAATTGATCCGTTTCGTGACGGATCGTCCCGGCCATGACCGCCGCTACGCCATGGATTTCAAGAAACTCGAGCGGGAATTGGGCTGGCGTCCGGAAGAAACCTGCGAAAGCGGGCTTGAAAAGACGGTGACATGGTTCCTGGCGAACCGCTGGTGGTGGGAACCGATCCTCGATACGGGCTATGACGGCGGCCGCTTAGGCCTCAAATCCGTCAAGGCCGGGTGAAATCCGTGCGTGTCCTTCTCACCGGGGCTCATGGACAGCTGGGGTCGGAAATCGCGCGCCAAATGGCCGCTCAGCCCTGGGACGTGATCGCGACGACGCGGCAGGACCTGGACCTGACGGACGGCGATGCCATTGAAGCACTGTGTCAGGACCATCGTTTCGATCTGGTGATCAATGCCGCCGCCTACACGGCCGTGGACCGGGCCGAACAGGAAGAGGATCTGGCTCACCGGATCAATGCGACGGCGCCTTCACGCTTCGCCGAGGCATGTTCACGGACGGGCGCAGCCCTGATCCATGTGTCGACGGACTATGTCTTCGATGGCACGAAGCCCGTCCCCTACACGGAAAGTGACCCGCCCTGCCCCATCAACACCTATGGCCGGAGCAAGGAAGCCGGTGAGGCCGCCATCCGGGACCGCCTCGATCGTCACCTCATTGTCCGGACCGCCTGGGTCTTCGGGATCCAGGGCCAGAACTTCGTCAAGACCATGCTGCGCCTCGCCTCGGAGCGGGAGGAACTGCGCGTCGTGGCCGATCAGCAGGGCAACCCCACGGCCACAAGAGATCTGGCTACGGCCATCGTGGCCCTCGCGGAAACCATCGGAACGCAAAACCATGGTGATATTCCGTGGGGAACCTATCACTGCGTGAACGATGGCGCCGAGACCTGGCATGGTTTTGCGGAAGCGATCGTGGATCAGGCCGCGACCGCGCTGGGACGTCGCCCCATCGTGACGCCGATCGCCACGGATGATTTCCCCACGCCCGCGAAACGGCCCCGGAATTCCAGGCTTGATTGCACGAGTCTCGGCGAGACATTCGGCATTACCATGCCCCATTGGCGACAGTCCCTCCCCGAGGTTGTCGACCATGTTCTTCACGCAAATCATAGACATCCGTAAGGTGATGAAAATGAGAAAAGGACTGATCTTGGCGGGAGGAACCGGCTCCCGGCTCTTTCCCATCACCCATGCCGTGAGCAAACAGCTCCTGCCTGTCTATGACAAGCCGATGATCTATTATCCCCTGTCCCTTTTGATGCTGGCGGGCATCCGGGACATTCTGATCATTACGCGACCCGAGGACCAGAGCCTGTTCCAGGACCTTCTCGGCGACGGCGGTCAATGGGGCCTGCGCTTGAGCTATGCGCCGCAGCCCAAGCCGGAGGGCTTGGCCCAGGCCTTCCTGATCGGGGAAGCCTTCATCGGCCAGGATCCGTGTGCCCTCGTTCTGGGGGACAATATTCTGTATGGGCATGGCTTGCGAGAGCTTCTGGTCCAGGCCGGCCGACAGGACCGGGGCGCGACGGTCTTTGCCTACCGGGTGCGCGATCCGGAACGCTACGGCGTGGTCTCCTTCGACAGCACCGGGCAGGCAAACAGCATCGAGGAAAAACCGGAATCCCCCCGCTCGCCCTGGGCGGTGACCGGCCTTTACTTCTATGACCATCAAGTGGTCGAGCTGGCCAAGCAGTTGAAACCATCCGCCCGCGGCGAACTGGAGATTACCGACCTCAATCGCGCCTATCTGGAGCGTGGCCAGTTGCAGGTCCAGAAAATGGGGCGGGGCTTCGCCTGGTTCGATACGGGCACCTTTGACAGCCTGGCCGAGGCCACAGAGTTCGTCCGTGTTCTCGAACACCGGCAGGGCCAAAAGATCGCCTGTCTCGAGGAGATCGCCTATCTCCAGGAATTCATCGATGCGGGTCAGCTTGAACGCCTGGCCAAACGGCTGGAGAAAAGCGGATACGGGGCCTATCTTCAGAGCCTGCTCAATCGCGGTGCGGACATCATCCGCGATGACCGGGGTCCGACCTTTGTTTAAACTTGGCAGCTAAGATTGGTGGCCAGTCTCGACGGTTAGGCCCGTCGATCAGGCTTTCTCGAGGGCCAGCCTCTTCTGCGCCCGCAGGAGCATCCCGAAAAGATCGCGCGGCTCATCCGGATCGGCAAGCATGTCCAGGGGCTGCGCATCGGCGCGTTCCATGATCAAGTCCCGGACATAGCGCAGGGCCGAGAAATCCTCTGTCCCAAAACCGACCGAGTCGAACAGGGTCACCTGTCGGGCGTCCTTGCGCCCTGTCATCTGTCCCCGGATGACATCGGCGATTTCCGTAACCGGGTGCCCGGGATCCAGTTGCTGGATCTCCCCTTCGATCCGGGTCTGCGGCGCATATTCCACGAAAATATCCGACCGCAACAGGATATCCGGGTGGAGTTCCGTCTTGCCCGGACAATCCCCGCCAATCGCGTTGATATGGACGCCGGGGCCGACCATGTTGTCGGTCAGGATCGTGGCATATTGCTTGTCGGCCGTCACCGTCGTGATGATCTCGGCCTGCTCCACGGCCTGTTCCGGGCTGTCGCACACCGTGATCTCGAATCCGAACCCCGCCAGATTGTAAACGCATTTCTGGGTGGCCGTTTCATCCGTATCAAAGAGGCGCAAGCTGTCGATCCCTAAGACTCTCTTGAAGGCCAGCGCCTGAAACTCCGCCTGCGCCCCATTGCCGATGATGGTCATGGTGCGGGCGTTCGCGGGCGCCAGATATTTGGCGACCATGGCGGAGGTCGCCGCCGTTCTCAGGGCCGTGAGGATGGTCATCTCCGACAACAGCAAGGGATACCCGCTTGCCACATCGGCCAGAACGCCGAAGGCGGTCACGGTCTGAAGACCCGCCTTGGTGTTCTTGGGATGGCCGTTCACATATTTGAAACTGTAGTGGATCCCATCGCTGACGGGCATCAATTCGATAACGCCCTCCGGTGAGTGGGAAGCGAGGCGAGGCGTTTTTTCAAACGCCTCCCAACGACGAAAGTCTTCCTCAACGGCGTTCACCAGACCGCCAATAAACTCCTCGATGCCGACCTCCAGGACGATCCTCATCATCTGATCGACACTGATGAACGGCACCGTGTTAGTGGGCTCCATTATGCACTCCTCGGCAAGTCCGCCATGTTCGTCTGACCGAAAAGCGTGGCGATCAGATCAACAACAAGATGGGCGGTCCGGCCTTGCGTGTCCAGGAGCGGGTTGAGCTCGGCCACATCAACGGAGGTGACAAGACCACTCTCCCACAACCGGCCCATCACCCGGTACATGGCATCGACGGAGGGACCGCCGTCGACCGGAGTTCCAACGGCCGGGGCGTTGAGGGGATCGAGACTGTCCACATCGAAACTGACATGGAGCAGGCCCTTGGCCGCGGCCACCCGGTCCAGAAAACCGCTCAACGTATCATTGAGACGCTGTCCAAGGGCTTTCGCCATGGGCAGAACGCTTAGACCGTTCCGGTCGATCAGGTCCTGTTCGGCCCCGTCCACGGAACGCACGAAAAGCTGGAGGACATGATCGACAGGGATGAAAGCCTCCGTATGCGCCTCAATCGTCCCCTCGAAGCCGTCCAGTCCCGTCATATAGGCCATGGGCATGCCATGGAGATGACCGGTCTCGGATGTCTGGGGCGTGTTGAAATCCGCATGGGCGTCAAGCCATAGGACGAACAGCGGACGCCCCTGCTCGGCCGCATGGGCCGCTTGTGCCGCAAGGGTCCCGAACGACATGGCATGATCCCCCCCCAGATAGAGTGGCAGGTGACCAGTCCGGGCGACTTCAAGACCCCGTTCCTTCGTCGTCTCCATCCAGGCGTTCAGTGCCCGGCGCCGTCTTTCCGGCGCGGGATCCACCGGGACGAGATCCGCCCCGTCGGTTTCCGCGATCTCGAGATTGCCGAAATCCCGCACTCCCAAACCTTGTGCCCTCAGGCGTTCGATGAGACCCGCCATCCGCAAGGCGTCAGGCCCCTGTTCCGTGCCGGTGTGGGCCGCACCGCAGGCAAGCGGCACCCCCACGACGGCAAGCGTCGCGTGCTTGATGGTTTCCATGTTCTCCGTCCCATTTTTTATGGCCCCTCTCTTTTTTGATGAGGTGGCCTCATGCAGATTTAGGAGAAGAAATCGGCGGAAACATCTGGGTGATTTGATCAAAATGGTGATAGATTCTGCCAAAATGGCATAGACGACTGCCATATTGGGAAGCGCCCATGGATGCCCTCGACAACCACCTCATCGCGGCCTTGCGGACGGATGCGCGGCGCTCGGTCTCGGACCTGGCCCTCGACTTGGGCGTCTCCCGCGCCACGGTGCGGGCGCGCCTCAAGAAACTCCAGGATGACGGGCAGATCCTGGGCTTTACCGTGGTGACGAAGGGGGATCGGGAAGACCTGACCATTCGTGCGGTCACCATGATCGAGGTGACCGGCCGGTCGACGGAACGGGTGATCCGCTCCCTGTCGGGCATGCCCGAGGTGAGGCGCCTTCACACGACCAATGGCCGTTGGGATCTCGTGACCGAAATCGCCACCGCCGACCTGGCCGCTTTCGACGAGGTCTTGAAAAAAATCCGCCTGCTCGACGGGATTTCGACCACGGAAACGAGTCTGCTGCTCAGTACCCGCAAGACCACGGGCCCGACGATCAAGCGCTAAATGGGACGCGACCGGATCACCAGATTGCGGATCTCCGTCATGTCTTCCATGGCGAAGCGGACCCCCTCCCGGCCGAGGCCTGAGTCCTTCACCCCGCCATAGGGCATGTTGTCGACCCGGTAGGACGGCACATCCCCGATCAGCACGCCGCCGACTTCGAGTTTGTCCCACGCCCGGAACATCCTGTAGAGATCGCGGGTGAAGACGCCGGCCTGGAGGCCGAATTTGGAATTGTTGACTTCCGCCAACGCGTCGTTGAAGTCGGAGAAGGACGACAGGATCGCCACGGGTCCGAAAGCCTCTTCCGTATAGACATCTTGAGCGGGATCGACATTCTCGAGAAGCGTGGCCTCGAGCATGGCCCCCTCCCTGGTGCCACCGCACAGCAAGGTAGCCCCCGCCGCCACCGCCGCTTCGACCCAGCCATGGAGGCGCCGGGCCTCCCCTTCCGAGATCATCGGGCCGACAAAGGTGTCTTCCCGTTTGGGATCCCCCGCGATCAGACCTTTGGTCCGCGCGACCAGCCGCTCCTTGAGTTCGCCATAAAGGCTGTCATGGATGATGATGCGCTGGACACCGATGCAGGACTGGCCCGACTGATAGAAGGCGCCGAAGATGATCCGCTCCACCGCATCATCCAGATCGTCCGTATCTTGATCGACAATGACGGCCGCGTTGCCCCCCAGTTCGAGCACGACCTTCTTGCGCCCGGCCCGTGCCTTCAGGTCCCAGCCCACGGCGGGGGAGCCCGTGAAGCTCAACAGCTTCAAACGGTCATCAACGGTGAACAGCTCCGCCCCGTCCCGGGAACAGGGAAGGATCGAAAAGGCCCCTTTGGGCAGATCCGTTTCCGCCAAGGCCTCACCCATGACAAGAGCGCCCAGGGGCGTGCGGGAAGCGGGCTTCATGACAAAGGGACAACCCACGGCAAGGGCCGGCGCGATCTTGTGGGCCGCCAGATTGAGGGGGAAGTTGAACGGCGAAATAAAGGAACACGGACCAATGGGAACGCGCTTCCAGATGCCCTGATAGCCCTTGGCCCGGGGCGAGATATCGAGGGGCTGAACCTCCCCGGTCATGCGCACGGATTCCTCCGCCGCGATCCGGAAGGTGTCGATCAGCCGGGTCACTTCGCCCCGGCTGTCCTTGATGGGCTTGCCGGCCTCTATGCACAGCATCATGGCCAGTTCCTCCGCCCGCTCCTTGAAGCGGGCCACGCAATGGTTGAGGACCGCCTGGCGCTCATAGGCCGGCATTTCCGCCATGGCCTCCGCGGCGTCAACGGCGGCGGCGATGCCCGCGTCGATGGCATCGGTGCGCGCCAGCGCCGTGCGGGTGGCCACTTCGCCCGTGTATTTGTCCGTCACCTCGAGATCCGTATTTGCGTAAACGGCCTCGTTCGCCAGATAATATGGATACTGATCCTTGAGCTGGACCATCGGGGGGCCTCCCTTTTGCGCTGACGGGAAAACGCGGGCAGCCTCCTAGAGAGCCGCGCTGCGCTCCTTGATTTGATGATTGAGGATGGCATCGTTTTCAGCGTAGTCGACCGGACAGTCCACCACATGGACGCCCAGCGTGGTCAGGCAGGTCTCGAGCACGGTCACAAGACCTTCAGCCGAGGACACCCGGTGCCCCTTGGCGCCATAGCTCTCGGCATATTTGACGAAATCCGGATTGCCAAAGGTGAGGCCCCAGTCCTTCAACCCCATATTGCTCTGCTTCCAGCGGATCATGCCATAGGCATCGTCGCGCAGGATGAGACAGATCAGATTCATCTCCATGCGGACGGCCGTTTCCAACTCCTGGGAGTTCATCATGAAGCCGCCGTCCCCGCAGATCGCCATGATCTTGCGCTCCGGAAACACAAGATGGGCGGCCATGGCCGAGGGCAGGCCCGCGCCCATGGTGGCAAGCGCGTTGTCAAGAAGCACCGTGTTCGGCATATGGGCCAGATAGTTCCGGGCAAACCAGATCTTGTAGATGCCGTTGTCGAGCGCGATGATGCCGTCGGACGGCATGACCTTGCGGACATCGGCCACGAGCCGTTGGGGATAGACGGGGAAGCGGGCATCTTCGATTCCCTCCGCCCACTGCGTTTTGGCATGCTCCAGCACCTTGTGCATGCGCTCAAAGTCCCAGGCCTGCGGCAGGATGTCCTCTTTGATCTGCCAGATGGAGTTCGCGACATCGCCGATCACTTCGATCTGGGGGAAATAGACCGGATCCACTTCCGCCGACCGGAAATTGACGTGAATGACTTCCGTCCCCCCCAGTTCCATGAAGAAGGGCGGCTTCTCGATCACGTCATGGCCGACATTGACGATGACATCGGCGGCCTCGACGATCCGGTGCACATAGTCGCCGGCGGAGAGCGCGCAATTGCCCATGAATTTGGGATGGCGTTCGTCGATCACGCCTTTGCCGAGCTGCGTGGTCACGAAGGGAATGCGCGTCTTGTCGACGAATTGCGTCAGCATGCGGGCCGTCTGTTTACGATTGGCCCCGGCGCCGATGACGATCAACGGCGAGCGCGCCTTTTCGAGCCGCTTCACTGCGGCGTGCACGGCCTTTTGTTCCGCAATCGGACGGCGGCTGAGACTGGCCGGGATGGGCGCCCCTTCGGCCGGTTCGTCGGCAATGTCTTCGGGCAGTTCCAGATGCACCGCCCCCGGCTTTTCCTCTTCCGCCAGCCGAAACGCCTCCCGCACGCGGGAGGGCACATTGGCGGCCGAGGCGATCTGATGGGTGAATTTGGTGATCGGCCCCATCATGTCCACGACATCGATGATCTGGAAACGTCCCTGTTTCGACGTCTTGATGGGTTTCTGGCCGGTGATCATCATCATCGGCATGCCGCCCAGCTGGGCGTAGGCGGCGGCGGTCACGAAATTCGTGGCCCCCGGCCCCAGGGTTGAAACGCATACGCCGCATTTTCCGGTCAGCCGACCATAGGTCGCGGCCATGAAGCCGGCGGCCTGTTCGTGACGGGTCACGACAAGCTTGATTTTTTCGGAGCGCGACAGGCTTTCCAGGAAATCGAGATTTTCCTCTCCGGGAATGCCAAAAATGAACTCGACGCCATGCTCCTCAAGCGCCTGAACGAAAAGATCGGAACCGTTGGTCATGGCGCCATTTCCTCTTTGTCTCGCCGGCTCTTCGGGCGGCCGGTGCCACCAGGGTGACGGGCATTATTGTCGAAATGGACCCCACCCGAAATACGCCAAGGGATCTGGCGTGAAGGCACACGTTCGCGGTCCCGGGATTGATCCGGATACCGGTCTTAAGACACCCGACCGCGCGGCAGGTTCATTTTTTCGTGTCTGCTGCGACGCGACCGCAGGCTAGCCGCATTCCGACGCCCAGATCTTGTCGGCGAATTCCGGATGATCGATGAAGGGATTGCGGTTGCCCTGGCGCTGAAAGATCCGATGGTTGCGCCGACGTTCCCAGTCATCGACCGGATCGAGCTCATGCCATTGGAGAAGTGTGCAAAGCCAGCCGAAGCGGGGCTCGCGCGGGTCCGTCGTTTCATTGACGAGCTCAAGATCGCCCCGCGCGCCTTCATGGGTGTAGCGAATGTCCATGTAGAACATCATCCGCGCCACGTCGCCCTTGACCCGGTCCGGCGGCTCGAAACTGTTCTGGTCGATCCGCGCCCCTTCGATGGCGAGATAAGGCGCATCGGAGAAATCGAAGCCCTTGTTCCCGCGATCGGCGTTGACCCCCTTGTCCGTGGGCCGGAGGTGATGAAGATCCGTATACGCCATGAAATGTTCGCGGGGGAACCCGTGGGAATGGGCCCACACATGCTCGCGGTTCCAGACTTCAGGCTCGTTGAACCCCTGATCACGCTTCACCCAGGGATGCGAGCGGCCTGTGTAGAGCAGAATGACATTATCCGGAATGAGTGGATCTTCGTCCGTATAGCCCAACTGATCCCATACCTGGTGGTAGGCGAATTGTTTGTGCCCGTCGATGATGATCTGAAGACGCTGCTCGAGCAGCGCTCCTTGGAGATCCTCCGTCCCGTTATAATAGAGCTCCGGCGGCGCGAAGAGGGAAAGGGACGCGGTGTTGGAACCGCCGCTTGAGCCCGGGCCGGGGATCGGCACCGGATCGTCGAAGGTGCTGCCGAGCGGGCGCAGATAACGCCTCGTGACCCATCCTTCCCGGCCATCGCTGAGGCGCACCTTGAACCAGCGTCCATTCCGCGTGTAGCGGATGACTTCGCCGGTTTCCCCATCGGGCGCCCGTCCGAAAATCTGAGGAGAGCGCCGGCGCTCATGGAGGGGCACGCCCTGAGCCTTGATCGCCTTCAGCTCAACCTTGTCCCCGAGTGTGAAATCGGAACGGGCGAACCCGGTGGGCGCCGATACCATGAATAACGCAACGAAAAGCACGCCAATGAACTTGTTCATCCTACTCCCACCACTCCCACTCACTGCACGCAAACACTGCGGCCCCCGCCCTACCCTTTACCGTGCGCCGGGGCGGTGCGCTATCCCATTGTGCAGTATACCCCATCGAACGTCATGGGCGGGAGGTCCCATCGTGGAGAGCGAAGGGTTTGGCAGGACACGTCCGACGCCACCGTCCCGTTATGGGACAGCGCGGGTGTACGGAGGGCACGGAGCTCGCGTTTGCGGCGTCGTCAGGGCCTCTCGGAGGCCGTCGCCGGGTCCAACGCCCGGGGAGTGGCCACGAAGGGCTGCTGTTCGAGCGCGCGAATGGCATTCGAGACCCGCGTCCGGTCACTGAGAAGACGGTTGAACTGGGCATCACAGCCGGAAATCGGGCCCGGATAGCCCTTGATTTCAGCAAGGAGAAACTGGTGAGCGGCGCGCAATCTCGACAGGGCCGCGTCTATATCGTTTTCGTAGGATTCATGCATGGCCGGCGCCTCCATGGTCCTCTACGTCATGGGCGCCCCCGTACATTGTGGGCCCATGATCGACGAAAGGCGATGGTTGGTACCCGAGCGCCGCGACCGGAGGAGACCCTACCGGGCCCGTCCAAAATCGATGCCCAGATAATTCTCCGGCCCGGGCACCAGGATCTTCTTCCAGAAATTCTTCCGTACAAACGGCATCTGGGCGATGGCGAAATAGGCATTGGCCCGCTGGGCCGGCGACATAGGCGTGGCCTGAATGCCCGCCATATAGTCCTGGACCATCTTCACTTGGGGAATGGTTTTCACCGGCTTTTTGGAATCGATCCACTGGGCCTTCTTGGTGGTCGACTGGAAGAAACTCATCTTCGGGTGCACACGTTTGTTGAAGAGATATTCCTGGACCTGGGCGTATTTGCCGGCGAGGGCCGCATCGGCCAACAGGACCTTGTCGCCCCCGTAATAGCTGCGTTGAAGCGCGGAGGTTTCCAGGAAGTCGCGCCGAAACAGGCCAAAAACCTGCAGGCACCAGCAAACCTTGTGAATGACGCTCTTGAAGCGCAGATCGGCCCGCGTCTGTTCCGCGAGAAAGGCCGGATCCGGCCCCATGAAGCGATTGCCTTCGCGATCCTCGAACTCGTTCTTCATGTCATCGAGGACGAGCGGATGACCTTCCATGTCGAGCATGTTGATCAGGGAATAGGCGAGCACGACCTGATCGTCCTGATCCAGCCTTTCGACGCAACGCTCAAGCCAGGTCGGCGCGTAGAAATCGTCATGGGCGTGCCAGGCGAAATAGGTGCCGGTCGATTCATGGAAGGTCTTGTTGAAATTGGGGGACGCACCGAGATTCTCCGGATTGCGGATATACCGCACGCGCTGATCACGCTCGGCGAAGGCCGCGCAGATGTCACCGGTTTCATCCGTCGACGCATTGTCGCAGACGACCACTTCGAAATCCGTGTAGGTCTGGGCCAGAATGGCCTCGATGGCGGACCCGACATAGTTCGCACCATTGTAAACCGGCATTCCGATCGAAACTTTCGGCATTCTGTCCCCACTGCCTGCTGTCGTGTGGCCTGTCGGCCAAGGACTGGACCCAAGCCGATCCGCCGCGCGGACGGATCCATTCCCGTCCGACCTGTCCCCTGTTTCGGCCCTGTTTACCACCTGGATGGTAAACAAATTTGCGCTGCCCTCACCGGTCTCTCTTTGCAGGAAACCCGCAGGGAATCAAGCCTGCCCCAACGGATGAGGCGGAGTGGAAAAAGGGCTGTCGGTCGGGCGCATCAGTGCCTCGTCGCGAGGACCTGCACCGTTTGACCCCCAGCATTTCCAGGACTTACATTTCCGGACTTTCCGATCCCATGCCGGTGGGCGGCGCGTGGCGATATCGGCGTCTGGACGGGAGCCATGGTCAAAAAACTCATCGAAAACAACCGCCGTTGGGCTGCGGAACGTGTCGCTGCCGATCCCGAACATTTCCAGAGACTGGTCGAGGTCCGGAGCCCTCGCGACCTGTGGATCGGCTGTTCCGATAGCCGCGTCCCTGCCAATGTCATTGTCGGCGTCGAGCCCGGCGAGATCTTTGCTCACCATCTTTGCTCACCGGAACGTGGCCAGTATTGTTCGGCCCAGTGATCTGAACTGACTTACGGTACATCACTATGCCGTGGACGTGCTGAATGTGAGCCGGATCCGGTTGTGCGGTCCCGATGGTTCCGGCGGCATCCGGGACGGCATGCTGCCCTGCTGGCTCAAACCCTTACGGGATCTGGAGTGTCCCTGGGGGCCACGTCCGAACACACCAACCACGCCCTGATCAACCGACTTATCGCGCGAATGAAAGGACCCCAATGACCACCACGCCCGAGATGGTGCCCGGCATTCTGGAAGCGGTCGATGCCGGCCTTGAAGACAGCGTCGAACGCCTTTTCGATTTGATGCGCATTGAAAGCGTGTCAACGGACCCGGCCTTTGCCCCCCATGTGCGCCGGGCGGCGGACTGGTTGACCGAGATGCTCTCCACGCTGGGCTTTTCAGCGTCCGTCAGGCCGACGGAAGGCCATCCCATGGTCGTGGCCCACTGGATCCGTGCGGCGGAGGGCGGCACCAAGCGGCCCCATGTCCTCTTTTACGGCCATTACGACGTCCAGCCGCCGGATCCGCTGCATCTGTGGGACACGCCCCCCTTTGAACCCCGTTTGGCGGCCGGACCGGAGGGTCAACAGATCGTCGGCCGGGGTGCCTCCGACGACAAGGGCCAACTCATGACCTTCATCGAGGCCTGCCGGGCCTGGATCGAAAAGACGGGGGCCCTGCCCGTCGATGTCACCATTCTGCTTGAAGGCGAAGAAGAGACGGGCAGCCCCAGTCTCGAACCGTTCCTCGATGCCACGCGGGAGGAGCTGCGGGCCGATGTGGCGCTTGTCTGCGACACCGCCATGTGGGACGTGGAAACGCCGGC
>CAZFWG010000023.1:0-7085 GCA_964522525.1 uncultured Alphaproteobacteria bacterium
CCGCCGCCGCCATGGGGCGTCGAAAAGGTCTTGTGCAGATTGATGTGCATGGCGTCGATGCCCAAATCGCCGGGCCGGACCTTGCCCATGATGGCGTTGAAATTGGCGCCGTCGCAGTAGAAAAACCCGCCCACATGGTGGATGGCTTTGGCGATCTCGATAATATCGCGCTCGAACAGCCCGCAGGTGTTGGGATTGGTGACCATGATGGCCGCCACATCCGTGTCAAGCTTGGCCTTGAGGTCCGCCACATCGACGCGGCCGTCCGCCGTCGCCGCGATCGGATCGACCTTGTAGCCGCATTGCACCGCCGTCGCCGGATTGGTGCCGTGGGCCGCATCGGGCACAAGCACCCGCAACCTCTTGTCGCCCCGGGCCTCGAGGGCTGCCCGAATAGCCATCAGCCCACAGAGTTCCCCATGGGCGCCGGCCTTGGGCGACATGGCCACGGCCGGCATGCCGGTGAGAGTGGTGAGCCAATGGGCGAGCGTATTGATCAACTCCAACGCGCCCTGCACCGTCTGTTCCGGCTGCAAGGGATGGATGTCCGCGAAGCCCGGCAGCCGCGCCAGCTTTTCGTTGAGACGCGGATTGTGCTTCATGGTGCAGGATCCGAGGGGATAGAGCCCCAGATCGATGGCATAGTTTTTCTGGCTCAGGCGCACATAGTGGCGCATGGCCTCGGGCTCGGTCAGGCCCGGCAGATCGAGCGGCGCCCGACGGCCATGGGCCCCCAGGCGGGATTCGACTGCGTCATCCGGTTCCGGCAGATCGACGCCGCAATGGTCCAGCCGTCCGACCTCGAACAGAACCGGCTCAACCTGGTTCAATCCCCGGCTGCCCGAGGTCGTCTCGAGTTCCAAAGGTGCCGCCGTCGTTTCTTCCGGCCGGCTTGGACGTCCCTGACGGTTCATCATGACAGCACCTCCTTCAGGGCGGCCGCATAGGCACGCTGGTCCTCGTCCGTATTGGTTTCCGTGGCCGCCACAATCAGCAGGCTGTCGAGTTCCGGCCGACCGGGCCACAGGCGCGCGGCGGGCACACCACCCAGAACGCCCCGCTCGGCAAGGCGGTCGACCACGTCCCGGGCATCCCCTTTGACGGAAATGGTGAACTCATTGAAGAAATAGGGCGTGATCAGATTGACGCCCGGCACCTCCCCCAACAGGCCGGCCAGACGCACGGCGGACTGATGATTGAGGGCCGCCAAGCGGGTGAAGCCCCGCTCGCCCAGAAGGCTCATATGAACCGTGAAAGCCAGGCAACACAGGCCCGAATTGGTGCAGATATTGCTCGTCGCCTTGTCGCGCCGAATATGCTGCTCACGGGTCGACAGGGTCAGGACATACCCGTCCCGCCCATTCGCATCGACCGTGCGGCCGGCGAGGCGGCCCGGCATCTGCCGGACATATTTCGACCGGGTCGCGAAAAGGCCCACATAGGGTCCGCCAAAGGACAGGCCATTGCCGATACTCTGGCCCTCGGCCACGACAATGTCGGCGCCTTGTGCCCCCGGGGGCTCGATCGCGCCGAGGGACACCACTTCAGTCACTACCGCGATCAACAACGCACCCTTTTCATGGGCGGCGGCCGCGATCGGTGTGAGATCGATCAGATGACCGAAGAAACTCGGGGATTGGACAACGACGCAGGCCGTTTCCCCGTCAATCCGGTCGATGACATCCTCGACGCCCCGCACATCCGGATCCATGGCGTCGACCGTCATGCCATGGGTCTCGATCATGCTTTCGACGACATCCCGGTAGTGGGGATGGAGACCGCCGGACAGCACGACGCGAGAACGCTTGGTGATCCGTTGGGCCATCAGCACTGCCTCGGCACAGCCCGTGGAGCCGTCATACATCGAGGCGTTGGCCACATCCATGCCCGTGATACGCGCCACCTGGGTCTGGAACTCGAACAGGGTCTGGGTGGTGCCCTGACTGACTTCCGGCTGATAGGGCGTATAGGCCGTCAGGAATTCCGAGCGCTGAATGATATGATCCACCGTCGCTGGTATATGGTGGCGGTAGGCGCCGGCACCGACGAAAAAGGGCACCGACCCGGCGGCGACATTGCGGGAAGCGAGACGGCTCAGGGCGCGCTCCACTTCCAGCTCACCCTGATGGTGCGGCAGATCCACCGGTTCGCTGCGGCGGGCCGCGGGCGGCACGTCGGCGAAGAGATCATCAACGGTCTCGACGCCGATGCGGGCCAGCATTTCCCGACGTTCCGGCGTGCTCAAGGGCAGATAACGCATGATTAGGACAGTCCTTCCACGAATGCCTGATATTTGTCCTCGTCCATCAATTTGTCGGTTTCGGACGAATCCGCGATCTGGATCTTGAAAAACCAGCCCGCGCCCGCCGGATCCTCATTGATCAGTGCCGGATTGTCCGCAAGCGCCTCGTTGACTTCCGTCACCTCACCACCCACGGGGGCGTAGATCTCGCTCGCCGCCTTGACGGACTCGACGACGGCCGTTTCCTCGGCCTGCTTCACCGCCTTGCCGATCGCGGGCAATTCGACATAGACCACGTCGCCCAGCTGTTCCGCCGCATAAGGGGTGATGCCGACCGTGCCGACATTGCCTTCAAGGCGGATCCATTCATGTTGATCCGTGTATTTCACATCGCTCATGATCATCTCGTCCTTCTCAGGTTTCCGTTTGGATCGGGCCCGCGGAGCCGATCCACCTCAATGGCGTGGTTAACCGCGATAGTAACGGTGCGGAACAAAAGGCATGGGCGAGACCGTGGCCACCCGCGCCTGCCCTCTCACGATCAGGCTGACGGCGCTGTCGGGGGTGGCGAACGCGTTGTCCACATAGCCCATGGCGATGGGGCCCTCGACCGTGGGCGCGAAGGTCCCGCTCGTCACGGTGCCGATGGGTTCGCCGACCGGGCTCTCGATCGCGGCGCCGGCACGGGCCGGGGCTTTGCCTTCCGGCACGATGCCGACGCGGCGGCGGGACGGTCCTTGTGCCAACTGCTCAAGGATGCGGGTTGCCCCCGGGAAATCAGCCGCTTCCCGGCGCCGCTTGCCGATCACGAAGGCGAGGTCCGCCTCGACCGGCGTGGTTTTCTCGTCGAGATCATTGCCATAGAGACAAAGACCGGCCTCAAGGCGCAGGGAATCCCGCGCGCCCAGACCGATCGGCATCACCTCCGGCTCATCGAGAAAACCGGAGACGAAGCGCTCGGCATGCTCACCGGGAAGGGAAATCTCGAAACCGTCTTCGCCCGTATAGCCGGACCGGGTCATCAGGACCGGCACATCTCCGATCCTGGTTTCGCGGGCCATCATGAAACGCAGATCATCCACATCCGGATAGAAGCGGGCCATGACCGCCGACGCTTTCGGACCCTGGAGCGCCACAAGGGCCGCATCGTCGAGGGGCGTGGCCGTCACGCTCGCGGGCAGACGCTCTTGGAGATAAGCAAGATCGGTATCCTTGCGCGATGCATTCCAGACGATGAACAACACACCGTCCTGGGGCAGACGGGTGACCATCAGATCATCCAGGATGCCGCCGTCCTGATTGAGAAGCACCGTATAGCGCATGCGCCCGGGCTTAAGCCCGGCGATTTCGCCGGGCACGACGCGCTCCAGGGCTGCTGCTGTGGTTTCATGGTCAGGCCCGCGCAGAATCACCTGGCCCATGTGAGACACATCGAAAAGACCGGCCGAGACCCGCGTATGGCGATGCTCGCCCAGCACCCCCATGGGATACTGCACCGGCATTTCATAGCCGGCGAAGGGCACGAGTTTGGCCTTGAGCTGTCGATGGAGCCCGTGGAGCGGCGTGCGCGCAAGGGCGTCCGATGGGCTTGGATCCTGAGCCGCCATGATGTCTCCCATTCCTGCGCCCGCCCCCCTATTGGTGGCGGTTGCCCACGACGTTGACACATACCCCTTTAGCGGTCGGTCCTGAAAATGGACCAAACGCCGCGATGGGTCCCGAGCGTGCTGCTCGAGTTTGCCCCTCTGTCATGGTGCCTGAGAGATTTCATCGCCCGCGGATGGCCGAAGCGACTTGACCCCGTCGGCGAGACCATGCCGGGTCGGCACGGTCTGCTTTCCAGAGTTTCATCCCCCCGCGGTCCGGATGCCTGAGAGTTTCCGGGCGGTTGCTCCTTCGGCGCCGACCAGGAGCGTCCTGTAAAGGGTCTCCTGTCGAACTCTCCCGCGGGGATCATCTGTATGTCTTCGCACTTTCATGAAAGCGCGAACCAAAGAAACCATAGAGGCGCCGGGCGGACTGTCAATGTCCGACGAAACCGCAGACTGAAACCGCAACAAAATTGCGCATGCGGGGGGCTACATCCGCTCGGGCACGTCGATGCCCAAAAGACCCAGTCCGGTCTCCAAGACGCCGAGGGTCAAGGCGCACAGGGCCAATCGCGACGCGCGCAAGGCGCCATCCTTTTCCGACAGGATATGATGCTCGGCGTAGAAACGACTGAAGGCCTGGGCAAGCCCGTGGACATAATCGCACAGGACATTGGGCGCCCGGCGCTCAATGGCGGCCTCGGTTGCGGGCGCCAACCCGACAAGCGCGAGGGCGAGATCCCGCTCCGCTTCCGAATGGATCACGATGGCATTGCCGGCACTGGCGCCTTCCTCGTCACGCGCTCGACGCAGGATTGATTTGATCCGCACCGCCGCATATTGCAGATAGGGGCCGGTCTTGCCCTCGAAACTGGTGAAGCGGTCGATGTCGAAAATATAGTTCGAGAGCCGATAATTCGACAGATCCGCGAATTTGATGGCCGCGATCCCCACCATGCGCGCGATCTCGGCCCGCTCCTCTTCCGGATAGTCGCTGGCGAGGCCGGCCTCGTCGAGCCTGGCCTTGGCGCGCTCCGTCGCCATCTGGATCAGATCATAGAGCTTGAGCACGCCGCCCGCCCGGGTCTTGAACGGCTTGCCGTCGGGCCCGTTCATGGTGCCGAAGCCGATATGCTCAAGGCCCGCCCTGCCCGTCAGCCCGGCCTTGCGGGCGGCCCGGAACACCTGGTCGAAATGGAGATGCTGGCGCTGATCCACCACATAAAGCATCAGATCCGGATCATGGGCGGCGATCCGATCCTTGATCGTGGCGAGATCCGTCGTTGCATAAAGCGCGCTGCCGTCGGATTTGAGCAGGATCAACGGCGGCACTTCCGCTTTGTCGCCGTCCTCGGCGACCGGCACGATCCATGCCCCCTCGCTTTCCTCGGCGATGGTGCGCTGCTTCAGATCCTCCACCATGTCGGGGATGAGATCGTCCACATCCGCCTCCCCCTTCCACAGGTCGAAGGTAACCCCGAGGGATCCGAATTCCCGTCGCATGCCGGCAATCGAGACCGCCATGAAATGGTTCCAGAGGGCGCGGTAGCCGGGCCGGCCCCGTTGCAGCTCGGCCGTGGCTTCCCGGGCCAGGGCCGCGCGCGCCTCGTCGGCCTTGCAGGCCTTGGACGCCGCCGGATAAAGCTCCTCCAGATCCTCCATGGTGACCGGGGACTCTTCCGGATACGGACCGCTCGAGGTTTCTTCGAAATAGGGCAGGTCCGGCTGGCGCAGCGCAATCTCGGAGATCAGCATGCCCATGGGCAGGCCCCAATCCCCCATATGCACATCGGAAACGGTCTTGTATCCGGCGAAGCCGAACAGGCGCTGGAGGCTGTCGCCGATAATGGTGGCGCGCAGGTGACCCACATGCATGGGCTTGGCGATGTTGGGGCCGCCGAAGTCAAGGAGTGTCACGCGCCCTTGCCCCAGATCCGGCACACCGTGGCGCTCGGCGCCCAGCATCTCGGAGACCCGCTCGCCCAGGAACTCATCCGTCAGCGTCATATTGATGAAGCCCGGCCCGGCAAGGGCCACTTCCCGGAAGATCGGCCGCGCCTTCAAGGCCGCGACGATGGCTTCGGCGATTTCGCGGGGCGGCTTCTTGGCCACCTTCGCGGCCGGCAGCGCACCATTGCATTGAAACTGGCCAAGGTCCGGACGATCGGAAACGGTTACCTTGCCGAAGGCAGGATCAAGACCGCTGTCGGAAAAGGCGGAACCGGCATAGTCGCTCAGGAGCGCGGGCAAAGAGGTCATGGGCGTTTGTTCCGGGTCGGGAATTTCACGATGGCTCCGCGCGGGCGCTCTTCAGAGGGGAGATCGGGGCCCTGCGTGCCGAACATGGCCCGGCCTGGCTCCTAGAAGCCGCGGGCGGAGCGGTTGTAGTTCACTTCTTCACGGGTCAGATCGAAACCCACCAGGACCTCGAATGCCGTGGGCTTCACCTTGGGCGGGGTCGGCACGGAGAGGGCTTCGATCTCCTGGGTGAGCGAAACGAAGCGGGAATTCCTGGGAAACTCCGCAGGGGCATCGAAGACTTTTTTCGACACCAGCTCCTTGCCGCGGGTTACCGCGACGAAGAAGCGCATTGGTTGCACCCGACTTGACCCGGACGCGCTGCGTTCCGCCGTCATGGCGACCGTCATGTCCAGTTCAAGCGCCTTGCCCTTTTTCTTGCATCCCAGTGACACGCTGGTCACTTCGGCTTGATAGTCGACATCATCGATTTGGCGCCCGGCGCCCGGACGGAATCTAACGAGCTTGGCGGCATCGGCCAGCACGGCGACCTCCGGACAGCCCTTGGCGGCGCCGGTCACGGGACGGCTTGACCCACAGGCGGCAAGAATCAGGGACACACCCAGGAGAACGCATACACGCAAAGCATCGGCGCGGCGAAGAGGCGCATCCCGATCCATCACCCGAGGCAAGGTCCCTACCGTCATCCTGGTCTCCCGATTCGCAATTCAGCGCTTTTTCAGCCGCGCAACTCTATCCAAGCTCTCAAGTCCCAGCAATATCGCCGCCCCTCATGCTTGCCATGGCGCCGAGATAGCCGATTCCGGCGGCTATCTCGCGACGCGAATTTTTGGCAAAGTCGGCTTGCGACCTATATCTGTGGTCGAGATTCGCCACGACGCGTTGCCACATTTCCGGGAAACCCGGATTTCGGTCCCTTAGGCGGCGCGTCATGCAGATCTTCAGGCGTGATGAGCGCATCTCTGTGCAAAAGATGAGCGCATCTCTGTGCAAAA
>CAZFWG010000023.1:7185-18649 GCA_964522525.1 uncultured Alphaproteobacteria bacterium
GATGAGCGCATCTCTGTGCAAAAGATGAGCGCATCTCTGTGCAAAAAGGGTCACCGACGCTTCCGCAAACGCGGTTTCCGATTGGAAGGATAACATCGTGTCTCAAGCCAAGCCGCCGCTTTCCGTCATCATGGCCGCGCCGCGCGGTTTTTGCGCCGGCGTGGATAGGGCAATCCAGATTGTCGAGCTTGCAATCGAGCGCTACGGCCCGCCGGTCTTTGTACGCCACGAAATCGTGCACAACCGCTATGTCGTCGAACAGCTCGAGAAGAAGGGCGCCGTGTTCGTCGAGGAACTGGACGAAGTTCCCCCCGACGTACCCGTTATTTTCTCCGCCCACGGCGTACCGAAAGCGGTGCCGGAAGCGGCCGAGAGCCGCAAGATGTTCTACATCGACGCCACATGCCCGCTTGTGTCCAAGGTTCATGTGGAGGCTGAGCGCCACCATGAGCGGGGCCTCGAGATCGTCCTGATCGGCCATGAAGGCCATCCGGAAGTGGTCGGCACCATGGGCCAATTGCCCGAAGGCGCGATCAAACTGATCGAGACCCCGGAAGACGCGCGGACCTTCACGCCCAAAAATCCCGAAAAGCTTGCCTTCATCACCCAAACCACCCTGTCCGTTGACGATACGGCGGAAATCGTTGGTGTACTGCAGGAGCGCTTTCCCCATATCTCCAAGCCGCACAAGGAAGATATCTGCTACGCCACGACCAATCGTCAGGAAGCGGTGAAATCGATCGCCGAACGCTGTGACGCGGTCCTCGTGGTGGGCGCGCCCAATTCGTCGAATTCCATGCGCCTCGTCGAAGTGGCGGAGCGGGCCGGCGCCCCGAAGGCAACCCTTGTGCAACGGGCCCGGGACCTGGACTGGGCGTGGTTCGAGGGAGTGTCTACCTTGGGCATCACGGCGGGTGCGAGCGCGCCGGAAATCCTGGTCGAAGAGGTGCTCGACACCCTGCGCGAACGCTTCGATCTGCGGGTCGAGGAAGACGGCAGCATCGTCGAGGACGTGCATTTCAAGCTGCCGCGCGTTCTTGTTTCCTAAAGCCCGTCTTAACCAACGGCGCGATTTTCTGTCTGCTTGTCGCATGTCAGACCTGGGCGCCCGTTGCCGGCACAGGTCTTCCCTTCCTTCAGGTATATTCCCATGGCTGGCGTAACGCTCCATACAGACGGTGCCTGCTCGGGCAATCCGGGGCCCGGCGGCTGGGGCGTGCTCATGCGCTACAGGGGCCATGAGAAAGAACTCAAAGGCGGCGCGGCGGACACGACCAACAACCGCATGGAGTTGATGGCGGCCATCCAGGGACTGGAGGCGCTGACGCGGGCCTGTCAGGTCGATGTGTACACGGATTCAAAATATGTCCGTGACGGTGTTACCCAATGGCTTGAAGGGTGGAAAGCCAAGGGCTGGCGCACGGCGGCCAAGAAGCCGGTCAAGAACGAGGATCTGTGGCGCCGTCTCGATGAGGCGATAAACCGTCACGAGGTGCGGTGGCACTGGGTCAAGGGCCACGCGGGCGATCCGGACAATGAACGTGCCGACGCGCTGGCGCGCGCCGGCATGGCCCCGTTCAAGGACTGATCGCTCGCAGCAGCAATCAGAGCTGTTCGAGGATCTTGTCGGCGCCGGACACGCCCACTTCGCTGGGGTTGGCTTCGACATTGAGCGCCTTGACCACACCGTCATCGACGATCATGGAAAAGCGGGTCGCGCGGGTGCCCATGCCGAAGCCCGATGCATCGAGGGTGAGACCCAGGGCCTGGACCAGTTCGCCGTTGCCGTCGCCGAGCATGGTCACCTTGTCATTCGCGCCCTGGGCCGTGCCCCAGGCCTGCATCACGAAAGCATCATTCACGGACACACAGGCCACCGTATCGACGCCCTTGGCGCGAATCGCATCGGCCTGTTGCACAAAGCCGGGGAGATGCTGGGCGGAACAGGACGGCGTGAACGCGCCGGGGACGCCGAACAGAACAACTTTCTTGCCGGAAAACAGGTCATCCGTCGTCATCGGGCGCGGGCCTTCCGCCGTCGCCTGCATCAATTTCGGGCCGGATGGGACTTTCTCTCCAATCTGAATGGTCATGACATCTTCCCTGACTTGCATGAGGGTGAGTGCCGACGCATGCTGGGCGCCGACCACGAGTGCGTTTCGATAGCAGGAAATCAATCCTGTGAACACGGCCCCACTGTGAACACGGCGCTAGTGCACAAACAACCCGCGGCGCCGTTCGATTTCCCTTCCCCTGCCCAGGAGCACCAAGACCCGTGACGCCAACGACCGCCCCCGCCGCCATGGATAGTCTGCAAGGTCAGATCCTGATTGCCATGCCGCCCCCGGCGATGGGTGACAAGCGCTTCGAGCGCAGCGTGATCTATATCTGCGTCCACGCGTCGAGCGGGGCCATGGGCCTTGTCATCAACAAATCGGCGGACAATCTGAGCTTCGACGACCTGGCGACACAGCTCAAGATCGAGGCCGGCGACAAGGCCTGGCCCAAGATCCGTGTGCATCTGGGTGGACCCGTAGAAACCAGCCGCGGCTTCGTCCTGCATTCCACGGATTATCTGGCGGAACAGACCACCCTGGAAGTCTCCGAGGAGATCGGGCTCACCGCCACCGTGGACATCCTCAAGGACATCGCGAAGGGCCAGGGACCTGCCCGCTCGCTTCTGGCGCTCGGCTATGCAGGCTGGGGGCCCGGACAATTGGAGCAGGAAATCAAGGCCAATGGCTGGCTCCATGCGCCAGCCGATCCGGCCCTGATCTTCGACACTCCCCTCAAGGACAAATGGGAAAGGGCCCTCGCCAGTCTTGGCGTCAGCCCGTCCCTTTTGTCGAATGTTCAGGGCACGGCCTGACCCCATTCAAGGAATGCGGCCGCTATTGGGAGCGGTTCAGCCGTAACTCCACATGCCTTCGCTTTGGCCCGGACCGAGGGCTTCGGACAGGAGGGCCTTCGCCGCTTCCGGACGCACGGGCGCGCCGAGGGCGAAGCCTTGCACATAGTCACAGCCGATAGCCTCGAGGGTTTTGACATCCTCTTCCCGCTCCGTCCCTTCGCCCACGACTTCCATGCCGAGTTCATGGCCCAGGGAAACGATCGCCGAGACGATCGCGCGCGCCTGGTCATTGTCTGCGACCCCGGCGATGAAGGAGCGATCGATCTTGAGAGTCTCGAAGGGAAAACGGTGCAAATGCGCGAAGGATGAAAAGCCCGTCCCGAAATCATCGATGGCGAGACCGATTCCCTCATCCCTCAGCACACGCAGGGTTTCATCGGCGCGTTCCGGATTGGCCATCACGAGGCTTTCGGTGATTTCGAGACGCAGGCTGCGGGGCGCGAGGCCCGCATGGGCGACCACATCGCGCACCTGGCTTGCGAAATCCGGGCTGAGAAGCTGACGGCTCGAGACGTTCACATTGACGTAGAGCGGCGGATCCATGGGCCAGCGGGCATGCCATGCCCGGATCTGCTCCACGGCGATTTCGAGCACGCGCAGACCGATCTCCACGATCATGCCGGTCTCTTCGGCCAGATCGATGAAATCCGCCGGGGCGATCCAGCCGCGTTCCGGATGGCGCCAGCGCATGAGCGCCTCGAAACCGGCCAGACGGCTGTCCCGAAGATCGTAGATCGGCTGATAGACGACGCCGATCTGATCCCGTTCCACGGCCCGGCGGAGGGCCGATTCCAGGGCGACGCGATCCTGACCCTGGCGGCGCATCTGGACGCTGAACTCCACGATTTCGCCATACCCCTTGGCCTTGGCGCGATAAAGGGCGATCTCGGCGTCGTGCAGCAGCTCCAGGGCATCAAACTGGGAAGGCTCAGCGGAAGCGACCCCAATGGTGACCGAAGGATAGACTTCCTGGTCCCCGACGGTGATGGGCGTGCCCAGTACATCCGACACGACCCGTCCGGCGGAACGTGCCCCCTCCTCGCCGATGCCATAGGCCAGCAGAATGGCGTATTCATCGCCCCCCACCCGGGCCACCGTATCGTCGGAAGAGACAAGCTCCTCAAGGCGCCGCGCGACCCCCACCAGAACCGCATCGCCATCGGCATGGCCAAGACCTTCATTGATGGTCTTGAACCCGTCCAGATCGATCATCAGAAGCGCCGGCAGCGGATCTTCCGGGTGACGCGCTTCGAGCAGGCGCGCCAGCCGATCGAGAAGCAAGGCCCGATTGGCCAGACCGGTGAGCGGATCCTGCATCCCATTGTCGGACTTGCACGCCTCGCCATTCTTGCGCGCCGTCACATCGGTCAGGGTGCCGACCAGGCGACGGGCCTGACCGTTATCACCGGGCAGCGCCGATCCGCGCAGGGAAACCCAGCGATAGGCCTGGTCCTCGTGCAGCATACGGAAGTCAAATTCAAAGGACTGGTTGCCGCGGGACATCTGGGCCTCGAGAACCGATGTCATCATGTCGACGTCATCCGGGTGCAGCCTCTTGCACCAGTCATCAAGGCTGTGCCCCAGACGTCCCATGCGCAGGCCAAGCATGGCCTCCACGATGGGCGAGACGGTGAGCCGGCCCGTGTCCACGTCGAAATCCCATATGCCTTCACGGGCCGCCTCGAGCGCCAGATCACTGCGCGCCGGCATCTCCTGCTCCGGCAGCTCCCGCTCAAGCGCCATGATGGGCACGACATTGTCCGCCGCGAGGGCGGGGGCTGAAACAATCCGCTCACCGACATCACTTTCCGCATTCTCCGTCTGCGTCTCGGACGCGCGTCCGGGACGGGGCAGCAGCGAAGAAACCGCACACAAAGTGACGCCCCCGGCCAAGGCCCCGGTAAGCATCATGGCCTGAAGATCGGCATAGGGTCCGGGCGTCGTGAGCGACACCAATGTGGTCGCCAGGGCGCTGAACACCACAAGGCCGATGCCGGGCGTGAGCGCGATGGCCCGGCTGTGGCGCATGCGGGTAAAGAGGGCGACCACGCCGACCGCGAACAAGGCGGTGATCAAGCCGGCAACCCCCGCCAAGGCGGCGAAGGGGCCGCCCGGCAAGGACAGGACCGCCAGTCCCACGGCCCCGAGCGCCGCCGTCGACACGTGCCGCGGCAGGTCCCGGTGAAGCCGCTCAAGCGGCAAAGTGTGGCGCAAAAGGTAAAGCCCGACACTGGCGAACAGGGCCAGGGCGGCCGCGCGGATCCCGCCGGCCATGGCATGGTCGGGCGTGATCAGGCCGTATTGAACGCCGAAACTGGCAGCCACGACGGCAAATCCCCCGCCCACGAATGTGGTCGTCGTCAAATCGGTCTGCTGACCCAACAACACCCAGCGCCCGGCCGCGAGCGCGATCAAGCTCATCAGCACACCAATGATCACGCCCTTGGCCGCCGCGATCAGCCGGTCCAGACGCCGATAGGTTTCGGGCTCCCACAGGGCGATGGAATAGGGCGCGTCCCTTTCGCTGACCTGAAGAGCGATGGTCGTCGGATTGTCGGGATTGAGATCAACCTCATAGGCGGCAATGCCCGTCCGGGTCTCGACCCAAGGCAGGGTGTGGGCGGTCACGCCGCTCGACCAAGCCACGGCCGTGTTGACCCGGAGTCCCGGCACGCCCGCCCCGAACACGCCGGAGCCCGCGAGGGTGGGACTTTGCAGGACCAGAATGCGCGACTGGGGCTTGGTCGATGGATTGGCTACCGACATCACGATCCAGCGCCCCTCGCCCAAGGGGGATTGGGCCGCGCCACCCGCCGGGTCAGCCGACGGCTCGACCACGACCTCACGGCGGCCCGGGCGCAGATCGATCACGGAAACCGCCGGATCGGCAACCACCCGGTTCATCGAGGGCAGCCCCGCTTCCAGGGCTTCCGTCTGGGCAAAGCCGCTGAGGCTGACCCCGCTGCCGGCGAGCACCCCGAAGACCATGGCCACGGCCAGCGGCAGGACGGTTTTCAACCGCCCCGCGATGGGCCATCGGGACCAAAACGCCTTCACCAGGGATGATTCTTTCTGCCTACGGACGTCTTGCGCCGTCGACGGACCGCGAACGGCTCTGCTCGAGCCACTGTGCTTTTGTGGGCGATTCACCGCCTCAACCCTCACGCCAGGCCGGATCCCCATCCGGCGTTCCCCTTCAATCCCAACGAACAGGTGGTCTTCGTGAGGTCTGCTGCGCGATGCGCCTAGGCGCGTCGGTCCTCGTCCCATCGTTCAGGGCGGGGATCGTCTTCCAGCAAGGCAAAGAGAAGATGGTCCTGCCAGCGGCCGTTGATCTTGAGATAGCCGCGCGCCAAACCTTCTTCCCGAAACCCGCACCGTCGCAGGACCTTCTGAGAAGGTTCGTTGGTGGGTATGCATGCTGCTTCGATTCTGTGAAGACGCAAATCCCGGAATACAAAATCGGTGAGTCGATGCACGGATTGGCTCATATGGCCCTTTCCCGTGTGGCCCTGTCCCAGCCAGTAGCCGAGGGAAACCGTCTGGGCCACGCCGCGGCGTACATTGGAAAGGGTGAGCGCGCCCATCAGGGCGTCGTCCTCGGCGCGGAACAGAAAGAACGGGTAGGCATAATCGTCCCGTATCTCCCGGTGGTAGCGCCGCACCCGCCGGCGAAAGGCGGACTTGCTCAGATCATCGGACGGCCAGACCGGCTCCCAGGGTTCCAGGAATTGCCGGCTTTCCTCACGGACGGCGGCCCAGACCTCGTAGTCTCCGAAATCGGGATAGCGCAGATAGATGCCTTCCCCATGGAGCACGACCGCCGCATCCAATCCTGGCCTTGCCCGCATGGTTTTTCCTGTCTTCGTCCGCGGCCGCTCCAGGAGCCGCGTCCCACCAAAGCTGAGCCCGCGCGGGGTCCTGTCGCCGCGCGGTAACCCGGATCCGCCGCGCCCCATCACCCGGAAGACGGACAAGCCCCTGCGGATCCGGCCGATCAGGCGCGCCAGTGTGGAAGGCGAACGGCGTGCGGAACGCCCGGCGGGCGCCCAGCGCGCGACCAGGGCATTAACGCGCAAATCGGCCTCGTATTCTATCATAGTCGGGAACATCGGCGAGGGGCCCGACCACCGAGAAGGCGGGAGGCGGACCGTCGAGCAGCCGGGCCGCAAGGGCCATGACGGCCGTCCGATCCACTGCCGCGACACGGTCCAGCACCTCCTCGGGCGGAACGATCCGCCCTTCCTGGAGCAGATCCGACGCCGCGCCTTCCGCACGCGCCGCCGGGGATTCAAGGGCCATCAGAAGGCCGGAGCGGATCTGGGCGCGGGCGCGGTCGATTTCCGTTTCGCTGACGTCCTGCGCCATCGCCTCCATCTGGGTCGCCATGGCCTCGAGCACGGCCTCGGCCGCATCGGGCGCCGTGCCCGCATAAAGCACGATGCTGCCCGTGTCCCGATAGGCCCGCATCGTCGCGTAGACGGAATAGGCGAGGCCCTTTTCTTCCCGGATGTCCTGGAACAAGCGGGAAGACATGCCGCCCCCCAGAATTTCCGTGTAGGCCCAGGCGGGATAATAGGCAGAATCACTGAAGGACACGCCCTCGAAGGCCAGCGCCAAGTGGATCTGTTCATGGGGAGCCTCGTGACGGACCCCGGCGCCGACAAAACGCGCCGGGCTCGGATCATGGGCCCCATTCCGCAACGGCATGTCCCCGAACGCGGTTTGGGCCAGGGCCACCAGCCGGTCGTGATCGACGGCGCCCGAGGCGCTCACGATCAAACGATCGGACGTGTAGTGGCGGTCCTGATAGTCCCGCAGGATATCGGCCTCGAGGGCGGCCACACTCTCCCGCGTTCCGAGGATCGATCGTCCGAAGGCCTGATCGGGATAGGCCGCAGCCTGAAGCATGTCATAGACCCGGTCGTCCGGCGTGTCGTCACTGCGCGCAATTTCCTGGAGAATGACCGTCCGTTCCCGTTCCATCTCCTCGACATCGAAACGGGGTCGGCGCAGAATATCCGCCAGCAGATCGACACCCAAGGCCAGATCGTCCTTGAGAAGACGCGCATGGTAGGCGGTCTGGCTGCGTCCGGTATAGGCGTTGAGAAATCCGCCCACGGCCTCGATGGTTTCGGCGATATCCCGCGCGGAGCGGGTCTGCGTCCCCTTGAAGGCCATGTGTTCGAGGAAATGGGAGATCCCATTCTCGCTCTCGGTCTCGTGGCGCGCGCCGACGCCGACCCAGACCCCAAGACCGATGCTCTGGAGGTCCGGCATGGGATCGGTGACGACACGGATGCCGTTCGACAAGGTGGTGACGGTGGCCGCCATGATGCTTCCCCTTACGTCTTATTCTTGGGTCTCGGCCGGACGCCAGCCCAAACGCCCGTGATTGGCATGGTAGACGCCGACAATGATCAGGAGCCCGAGCCCCATGCCGAACCAGCTCACCGCATAGCCCAGGTGATTGTTCCGCAAACGGGGGATCGTATGGCCCGCCTTGGGCACGCCCCCGGGCGGTGTCGCCTCCTCGGCGGCATCCAGATAAAGGGGCAGCGCATCGTCAAGGCCGGCCCAGGCCGCCATGCCCGCCACATCGCGCCAATACCAAACGCCCGTTTCCGGATCGTTGTCGGGGATGAAACGTGCCTGCTGTTCGCCCAGGCGCACGAGGCCCGTGATCGTCACGGTCCCCTCGACCTGGCCCTCCAGGCGCTTTTGCGGATCACGCAACACGGCCGGCACGAAACCGCGATTGATCAGGACGGGCGGACCGACATCCCGGCGCAGGGGCGTGAAGATGAAATAGCCCGGCTGCCCCACGCCGACACTGCCGAAGACAGGCATCTCCCGCGCGTGGTCGAAGACGCCCGTGACCGTACCCTGACGGAATTCGATTTCGGACGGGGAGGTCTCGACACCGCCCACGAGCTGATCGAGGGGTTCCGGCGGCATTTTGGGTCGGGCCTCCAGGCGCTCGATCAGATCGAGTTTCCAGGTCCGGCGCTCAAGCTGCCACTGACCAAGCATCATGAGGACAACGAACGCGGCCAGACTGACCACGGACAGGACGGGATAAGGGCGGAAGATCAACCGGTCCATGACATGCCTCACTCGGAAAGCCGGCCTTCGCTCGCGTCATGGCGATACTGCTCAGACACAAGCCAGGCCTTGAGGACACGGATGGTCACCAGGGTGAGAATCACGGTGGCCGGCAGCCAGATCAGGGCCTGGAGCCAATAGGGCGCCTGGAACATCAATTCCAGGATCACCACCCCGGCAACGATTGGCGTGCCGACGATCAGAATGGCGAACGCCGCCGGTCCGTCCCCCTGGTCGAAGCGTTCCAGATCCAGACCACAAACATCGCACTGCTTTCCCAGGGCCAATGTCCCGGCGAACAGGCGTCCCTGACCGCAGCGGGGGCAGCGGCCCCGCAAGGCCGCCCGGAACGGAAACGCGGTATGGGGCACCGGGTCCGGCATCGCTTACCGCGGCGCCCTGTTGGGTGGCAAGGTCCGAGCCACACCACCGTGTTGTTCTTGCGCTCGGTCGGACGAAAAACCGGAAACCACGTCTTCTGCCCTCGCTTTAATGCCCAGCGCTGGTGCCCGCCCCCCAGACATAGATCATGGCGAACAGGAACAGCCACACCACATCGACGAAGTGCCAATACCAGGCCGCCGCCTCGAAGCCGAAAATGTTGCCATCCTTGAAATGGTCCGCATAGCCCCGGATCAGGCACACAATCAGGAAGATCGTCCCGATGATCACATGGGCGCCGTGAAAGCCGGTGGCCATGAAGAAGGTCGCGCCATAGATATTGCCGGAGAAGCTGAAGGCGGCATGGGCATATTCATAGGCCTGAACGCCGGTGAAGGTCACGCCGAGCAGAATGGTGATCCACAAGCCCCGGATATAGCCCTTCCGGTTGCCGGTCTCGAGGGCGTGGTGGGCCCAGGTCACGGCGGTACCCGAGGTCAGAAGGATCAGTGTATTGATGAACGGCAGATGCCAGGGATCGAAGGTCTCGATGCCCTCGGGCGGCCAGTGCTCAAAGCCCCGATCCACGGGAAAAAGCGAAGCGTTGAAATAGGCCCAGAACCAAGCCACGAAAAACATCACTTCCGAGGCGATGAACAGCACCATGCCATAGCGATGGTGCAGCTGAACGACGGGCGTGTGATGGCCCCCCACCTCGTGTTCCTTGATGACGTCGCCCCACCAGCCGATCATCACATAGATGACACCGGCGACCCCGAGGAGGAACATCCACGGGCTTTGCGGCAGGCCGAACAAGCCATCGGGGCGCATCCAGACCACCGCGCCAATGGCCAGGATGAAGGTACTGATCGAGGCGACGAGCGGCCACGGGCTCGGATCGACGAGGTGATAATCGTGGTTCGGCGTACCGGCCATGGTGTCGTGTCTCCTCATTCGAGCGAGGTGCGAAAATGTAAGCATCGGTTTTCCGAGAAAACCGAGCACAATCCAAAACCTGAAACGGGCTCGATCTCGTCCGATCCCGCCTTGGGGCGCGCAACTGGGTCGACGCCCGCGCATCTGTCGAAGCCGGGTGTGCCCCAGGCGATGTCACTTTGCAATGGGTTCCTTGGCCGCCCCTTAAAACGGCGCGGCCAAGGATCGAAATAATGGCATCAGGATCCGGCCTGCGGCTCGGACGCCACGGGATAGAACGTGTAGGACAAGGTGATGTGACGCACCTCGTCCACGGTTTCGTCCTCCACGAGCGCCGGATCGATGAAGTAGGACACGGGCATCTTCACGGTCTGGCCCGGCTGCAGGGTCTGTTCCTCAAAACAGAAGCAATCGATCTTCGCGAAATAGGGACCGGCCTTCTGGGGCGTCACATTGTAGGTCGCCGTTCCCGTCACCGGCTCCGATCCGTAATTCGTAACCTCGTAGAAGGCGAGGCGCGTCTCGCCGATCCGTACGGTCTGTTTGCCTTGCACGGGCTTGAAGCGCCAGGGCAGGCCCGGCGCCGTGTTGGAATCAAAACGCACCGTCATGGCGCGCTCGAGGATGCGGTCCGAGGTGGGGGCGACCTCGGCCACCTGGGTCGTACCCGCAAAGCCCGTCACCCGGCAAAAGGCGTCGTAGAGCGGCACGGCCGCATAGGCCGCGCCGACCATGCCGCCGGCAATGCCGGCACACAGGATGGCCAGCCGGCGGTTGCGACGCTCCGTATCAGGTCGATCCGTGGGATGGGTCATGGGCGCGCGCGTCCTCGGATCTTAAAGGGGCCGGACGACAGCGCCCGGTCCCAGTTTCACCAGAGTGACCAGGAACAAAAGCACGGCGAAGCCCACAAGGGAGAAGGCGATGGCCAGATTGCGTCCCCGCCTCGCCTTCACAAAGGCGTCGCGGGTCAGCACGGCCTCGTCCTCGTCCGACACCGGGGTGCCAGCTTGATCCGCCGTCTGAGATTGGCTGGTCATGGGTCCCATCACTTTCCGTTTATGCCTCTCCTCAGGGGTCGAGGCCCAACAGGGGTTCGATGCCCAAGGCAAGGAAGATCCCGAACAGGTA
>CAZFWG010000023.1:18749-53963 GCA_964522525.1 uncultured Alphaproteobacteria bacterium
AGCCTGGTGTTCTCCGGCCCCGCCACCACGGGCAGCATGGGCACGCCCGCCTTGTCATAGTCGCCTGTCCGGTAAAGCGACAGGGCCCAGAAATGGGGCGGCGTCCACATGAAGATGATGGCGAACAGGATGACCGGTTCAAGGCTCACGGATCCGGTCACGGCCGCCCAGCCGATCATGGGCGGAAAAGCCCCGGCCGCGCCGCCGATCACGATGTTCTGGGGCGTGCGCCGCTTCAGCCACATCGTGTAGATGAAGAGATAAAAGCCGATCGTCACCGCCAGCAGGACGGCCGATGCGAGATTGACCAAAAGGCCCATGGTCATGACCGACAGGATCGACAGGACCGTCCCGAACACGAGGGCTTCCTGGCGCTCGACCCGCCCCATGGGAATGGGACGTTTGCGGGTGCGCTGCATTACCCCGTCGATATCGGCGTCGAACCACATATTGAGCGCACCGGACGCGCCCGCGCCGACAGCGATACACACAATCGCCGTGAAGGCGATCATGGGGTGAATGGATCCCGGCGCCACCAGCAGTCCGATGAAGCCGGTGAAAATCACGAGCGACATCACCCGAGGCTTGAGCAGGATGACATAGTCACCCCAGGTAGCCATGCTCCCCTGAGCGCGGCGATGCGCGTTTTCGCGTGTTTTCAGATGACCTTGTCCGGTCTGGGACGGGACTTCGAGGCCCGCCGCCACAGTTACATCACTCACGAAACACCTCCCCGATCATTTTCCGCCAGCTTAGCGGATACGGGGCAGTTCGTTAAACTGGTGAAAGGGCGGCGGCGAGGAAAGTGTCCATTCCAGGGTCGTCGCCCCTTCCCCCCAAGGATTGGCCTCGGCCTTGCGCCGCCGGATCGCTGCTTCCACGATCACGAGCAGAAACACCACCGTTCCCGCCGCCGTAATGTAGGAACCGTAGGAGGAAATCTCGTTCCAGCCTGCATAAGCCTCTGGATAGTCCACATAGCGGCGCGGCATGCCGGCGGCACCAAGGAAATGATGCGGGAAGAACAGCACGTTCACACCGACAAACGTGATCCAGAAATGGACATTGGCGAGAAATTCATTGTACTGAACGCCGAACATCTTGCCGAACCAGTAGTACCAGCCCGCAAAGATCGTGAACACCGCACCCATGGACAACACATAGTGGAAGTGTCCGACCACGTAGTAAGTGTCGTGCAGCGACTTGTCGAGGCCCGCATTGGCGAGCACCACCCCGGTCACACCGCCGACCGTGAACAGAAAGATGAAACCGATCGCCCAGAGCATCGGCGCGCGGAACTCGATGGAACCGCCCCACATGGTGGCGATCCAGGAGAAGATCTTGATCCCCGTCGGCACCGCGATGACCAGCGTGGCGAAGGTGAAATAGGCCTGCATGTTGACGTTGATGCCGCTCGTATACATGTGGTGGGCCCACACGATGAAGCCGACAAAGCCGATCGCCACCATGGCATAAGCCATGCCCAGATAGCCGAAAATGGGCTTTTTGGAGAATGTGGAGATGATGTGACTGATCATGCCGAAACCGGGCAGGATCAGGATGTAAACTTCCGGATGACCGAAAAACCAGAACAGGTGCTGATAGAGGAGCGGGTCACCGCCGCCGGAGCCCGAGAAGAATGTGGTCCCAAAGTTCCGGTCCGTGAGCAACATGGTGATGGCGCCGGCCAGCACCGGCAGGGATAGAAGCAATAGGAACCCTGTCACAAGCACGGACCAGCAAAAGAGCGGCATCTTGTGCAGCGTCATGCCCGGTGCGCGCATGTTGAAGATCGTGGTGATGAAATTGATCGCGCCCAGGATCGACGACACACCCGCTATGTGGAGCGACAGGATCAAGAGATCCATGGCCGGGCCCGGCTGCCCTGCCGTCGACAGGGGCGGATAGAGCACCCAGCCACCGCCCGACCCCAATTGACCCTGTGGTCCGGGCACGAACATGGAGAGCACGAGCAGAGTGAAAGAGAAGGGCAGCAGCCAAAACGAAATATTGTTCAGCCGGGGGAACGCCATGTCCGGCGCGCCGATCATGATGGGCACGAAGAAATTGGCGAACCCGCCGATCATCGCCGGCATGACCATGAAGAAGATCATAATCAAACCGTGCATGGTGATCAGCACATTGTAGAAATGATAGGCGCTATCCAGGTTGCCGTCGGCGACGAACATGGTGAGGAAGGTGACGCCGGGCTCTTCAAGCTCGATGCGCATCAGGATCGACATGACCCCGCCGACGATCCCGGCCATGATGGCAAAGCACAAATACATCACACCGATGTCTTTGTGATTGGTGGAAAACAGCCACCGGCGCAGCCCGGTCGGGTGATCTTCGTGGGCCTCGTGGGAGGCAGTTGTCGGGGTCGCCATGATCTTCCTCGTCCTGTGCGAAGGGTCTGCGGTCAAGTCCGGCCGTCACTGGGCCGATGCAAATTTCTGTTCAGTCGAGGCCGCGTCGGCGAGTTCCGCCTTACGCTCCCCCACCCACGCCGCGAATTCCTCTTCGCTCACTGCCCGGATGGCAATGGGCATGAAAGCGTGGCGCGGGCCGCAGATTTCCGAACACTGACCGTAATAGATGCCGGGTTCGTCCACCCGGAACCAGGTTTCGTTCAGGCGCCCCGGCACGGCGTCGGTCTTGAGGCCGAAGCTCGGGACGGCAAAATTGTGCAGAACCCGGAACGCGGTAATTTCCAGACGCACCGTCTTGCCCACGGGCACGACAATATCATTGTCCACGGAGAGCCTGTAAACGCGGGGATTGCCGAAGTAATCCGCCTCATCGTCGATTTCGGCCTCGGGAATCATGTTGGATGTGAACTCAAATCCTCCGTGGTCGGGATATTCATAACCCCAATACCACTGATAGCCCGTCGCCTTGATCGTCAGATCCGTCTCTGGAATCTCGTCGATGTAATACATAAGCGGAAATGAATAAAGCGCGATCACGGCCAGGATCATCACCGGCACTGCCGTCCAGATCACTTCGATTAGGGTGTTGTGGGAAAAATTAGCCGGGTTCGGATTGGCGCGCCGGTTGTAGCGCACGACCACCCAGAACAGCAGAACAAGAACGAAAATGCTGATCAGTGTGATGATGACAAGCAGCAGATTATTAACCTCGGTGATGGCTTCCATCATCGGCGATGCGGCTTTCTGAAAACCCAATTGCCAAGGCATGGCCTGACCGGCCAACGCCGGTCCGGCGCCGGCAATCAAGGCCAGGGCGAGAGTCGCCAAGAGCGTTCCGGCCCCTAATCTGTTTCCGGTGCATTTTCTGCCGCCACGCATGTTCACTGTCATCGCATCATCCCACATCGTCCGCGAGCCCCTCGGCTTGGCCGAAACCAAAGTTCCAAGACCGCCTGCTCTGGTCCGCAAGGCCGATCGCGCTCGTCGAGACCGCCAATTCGGATTGCACAAAACGCCCTTCTTGGGTGCGGCGCAAAACGTTCAGGTGAAAACCTTTGACCCTGTCCGCTCGGCCATGGTGAACCCCACTCCGGCGAAACTTGATAGATATCTATGTCAGTTGCTGAACCGGGTCTATAGATCGCTTCGCCGCATCGCAAAAGAGCCGATCGCGTGCGTGACACTCGGCCGAGATCCCTTGAAGAAGTCTAAAGCGATCCCATGGTCTGTGGCGGTCAAATCTTGATACCATTGCGTCTGCAGGCCCGATCGGGAACCATAGCGACAAGATGCGTCACCCGCCCTTTTCATGTGAGTTTCAATAATGAACACAGATGATCTGTTCTTTACCGCGAACGGCCTCGATCGCCATCGGGTTCAGGGCCTGGTCGACGAGGCCATGGCCGGCGCCGATGACGGGGAATTGTTCCTGGAATATGCCCAGTCCGAACGCCTCGTGTTCGACGACGGCCGGCTGCGCACCGCGAGTTTCGATGTCGACCAGGGCTTTGGCCTGCGCGCCGTCGCCGGAGAGGCCACGGGCTATGCCCATAGCGCCGAGTTGAGCGAAGCGGCGATCAAGCGGGCGGCGGGATCCATCGCCGCGGTCAAAAGCGGCCATTCGGGCGTGGTCTCGGAAGCGCCCGCGGGCACCAACGCGGCGCTCTATCCCGACATCAATCCCCTCGAGGAAATCCCCTTCGAGGACAAGATCGCCGTCCTCAAGGCCATCGATTCCTATCTCCGGGAGCGGGACTCCCGGGTGCGCCAGGTCACCTGCTCCATTGCGGGCGAATGGCAGGCCGTGGAAATCGTCCGCGCCGGCGGGCATTTGGTGCGGGACATTCGGCCGCTTGTTCGGCTCGACGTCTCGGTGGTCACCGGGGAAGGCGATCGCCAGGAAACGGGCAGCGCCGGCGCCGGGGGCCGTCAGTCCTACGCCACCTATCTGGCCGCCGACCATTGGCGGGATTTGGCCGATGATGCCCTGCGCCAGGCGCTCATCAATCTGGAATCCGTGCCCTGCCCGGCCGGCACCTATGACGTGGTGGTCGATTCCGGCTGGCCCGGCGTCCTCCTGCATGAGGCCGTGGGCCATGGCCTTGAGGGGGATTTCAATCGCAAGAAAACTTCCGCTTTCGCCGGCCTGATGGGCGAGCGGGTCGCGGCACCCGGCGTCACCGTGGTCGATGACGGCACCCTGGAGGGCCGGCGCGGCTCCCTCACCGTTGATGACGAAGGCACACCCACCAGTCGCACGGTTTTGATCGAGGACGGCATTCTCAAAGGCCTGATGCAGGACCGGCTCAATGCCCGGCTCATGGGTGTCACGCCCACAGGCAACGGACGGCGTGAGTCCCACGCCCATATGCCGCTGCCCCGCATGACCAATACCTTCATGCTGGCCGGCGACCATCCCAAGGACGAGATCATCGGGGCCGTGAAGGACGGCATCTATGCTGTCTCCTTCGGCGGCGGTCAGGTCGACATCACCAGCGGCAAATTCGTCTTTGCCTGCACCGAGGCCTACCGGATCGAGAACGGCAGGCTGGGCACACCGCTCAAGGGCGCGACCCTGATCGGCAACGGACCCGATGCCCTGACCCGTGTACAGATGATCGGCGACAAGTCGGAACTCGATCGCGGCGTCGGTGTATGCGGCAAGCAGGGCCAGGGTGTGCCCGTCGGTGTCGGGCAGCCAGCCATGCTGATCGGGGGCCTGACGGTCGGCGGAACGGCTGCATGAGCATCGGCCCCATCGGTGAGACCGGTTCGGAGGACGAGGCCCTGGCCAAGGCCCAGCTCGCCCACGAACCGATCGTCATCCCGAAGCGCCTGGGGCCGTTCAGCTGGGCGCTCTACGAATGGGGCCAAACCCCGTATGTCATTCTGATCACGGTCTATATTTTCGGCCCCTATTTCAGCAATGTGGTTGTGGGGGACCCGGAACGGGGTCAGGCCCTGTGGGGCTATGTCAATGGCTTGGCCGGTTTCGGCATTGCCCTTCTCGGACCCATTCTGGGGGCGATCGCCGATCGCGGCGGGGCACGAAAACCCTGGCTCTTCGTCCTCCTCATGATCGAGGTGCCGGTGCTCGCCCTGCTCTGGTACGCCCAGCCGGATGGCGCCGGCCTGCCCCTTCTGACCATCTCGATCATGATCATCACGATCACGATCGCCTTTGAAATGGCCATCGTTTTTCACAATGCGATGCTGCTGACCATCGTCCCCGAGAACAAGCTGGGCGGCCTGTCGGGCCTCGGTCTCGCTTTGGGCAATGCGGGCGGCCTGTTCCTGTTGTTCGTGATGCTCTATGCCTTTGCCCTTCCCGGCACTGTGGATGCGGGCTTCCTGCCCGATGCGCCTCTGCTGGGTCTTGATCCGGCGGCCTTTGAGCCTCAGCGCATTGCCGGCCCCCTTGTGGCCATCTGGATGGTGATCTTCGCCATTCCCCTCTTCGTCTTCACGCCGGATGTGCCGCGGGCGGCCCACGGCCCCTGCCAGGCCGTCCGTCTGGGTCTCAAATCCCTGGTGAACACGCTGTCCAAGGCCGCCCACTATCGCAACATCATGACTTTCCTGATCGCCCGCATGCTCTATGCGGACGGCAAGACAGCCATCCTGATTTTCGGCGGCGTCTACGCCACCGGCGTGTTCGGCTGGACCCTGATCGATCAGCTGGCCTACGGCATCGTTCTCAGTGTTTTCGCCGTGATCGGAGGGATCCTGGGCGGGGTCATTGATGATTGGATCGGCTCCAAGCGCGCCACTCAGCTCACCATCGGGGCCACAATGCTTGGCCTCCTCGCCGCCATTTCCATGTCCCGGACGGAAGTGTTTTTCATTCCCTTGAGCGATCCGGGAACGCCCATCTGGTCAGGGCCGGTCTTCAAGACCCTGCCGGAGGTGGTCTACATCTCCGTAGGCACCATACTGGCCATGTCGATCACGGCGGCCTATGCAACGAGCCGTACCCTGATGGCCCGCCTCGCGCCACCCAGCATGATGAGCGAGTTTTTCGGTCTCTATGCCCTTTCCGGCAAGGCCACGGCCTTTCTCGGGCCCTTCACCGTGGGTCTCGCCACGGCGCTCGCCGACAGCACACGGATGGGCTTTGCTTCCGTCATCCTGCTGCTCGGCGCGGGCTTCGTGGTGTTGGCTTTCGTGCACGAGGAACGCTCCGTCGTGGCGGGGTGATCTTTCTCGAATTGCGCGTTGGGATCCAAAGGCCTTATGCAAAGGCACTGGACACCGCCAATGCCAAGTTGGACCGCGCCGTCCCGAGCGATGATAGGGTCCGACTGGTTTCCGATCTCAAATCGTTGCGGCGCGCTTTAGCCGAGACGTCTTAGGTTTTGCGGTTGGCTTATCCTGGCAACATGACGGACAGTCTGAGAGAAGCCGCGCTCCCGGTGATTGCCGGGCTCGAGGCATGTCAAAAGCAGACACAACGACCGGTCCTGCTGGTGATCGACGGGAGAAGCGGCACTGGCAAGACCACCTTTGCCAAGATCGTGGGATCGCAATTGTCGTCCACGCTCATCGGGGGGGACGACTTTTTCGCTGGCGGCGTGGTTGTCCAGGAAAAAATACCCGAGGCCCTTGCCGACAGTTGCATCGATCGACGCCGTCTGCGGCGTGTGCTGAAGACACTCAAATCCGGTCAAGAAGCCCGTTTTGCGGCTTTCGACTGGAACGCGTTCGATGGCCGGCTCGCGGATACGCAAACGCATCTCCCGCTGCGGCCCTTCCTGATCGTTGAGGGTGTGTACGCATATCATCCTGACCTCAGAGACCTTGTGGACGTGTCCGTCATGATGGACACGCCGGAGGCGGAACGGACGCAACGCCTGCTGGCCAGGGAAGGTCACCTCAGCGCATGGGAACGTCAGTGGTTCGGCGCTGAAGACTGGTATTTCTCAACACTGTCGAGACCCGAACATTTTGGCTTTGTGGTGCGCAATGCAGGCCCACCGTGAGCAGTCGGCGAGCAGAGATCTATGATGCTTACGGACGGTCCGCTTCCGGGTATTTCTCGCCACGGGCCGGGCGTTCATGAACCCCCGCGCATGAAGCCTGACACCCTCGATGTCAGGCTTCATGGCAATGCGTGCAAAAACGCGCCAGAACGCGCTTTAGGATCCCTGATACGGCAGGGAGGATTTGTGGACGACCATGCGCAGGTTTCCGGCCGCGTCTTTGACGTAGCCGATCGTGTATTCGACCTTGACCTCATCGCCCTCCAGCGGGGTGAAATAGTAGTTCCCCATGGCAATCGCCATCGTACAGCTGTTGTTCGCGATCCCGGCATTGGCCCACCGCACCTTGGTCCAGGGGCGCAGGGCAAAGCCCTTATCCTCTTTGTACGATGGGTTGCCGCCGACAAAATAGGACAACGCCCCATCGAACGAGGCGCGGAACTGTTCGTCCGAGGCCAGGGTCGGCTTGAAGAGCACCAGACCCAGATCATAGGCATAGAATTTGTTGATGTGATCGGAGGCGGCGGCGACGTAGTCCCCGTCCTCGGAATAGGCCTTGCCGATTTCAACGATCCCGTCGCCCCAAGCCCGTTGGGCGGCGACAACTTCCTGCTCGGTAATGCATTGATCGCTATACTGCGAAAAGTGTGAATGCTGGCTGGTTTGGATCGCACATGCGGACAAGCCGGCCAGGGCCAGAACGGCGACGAAAACTCTCATTGTTCCTCCTACACAATACCGTTGTTCTACACCGAATGATGTAACACGGCATTGGACCGAAGAAAATGAGGAAGCGCTGATCCGGCCGTCCGCCTGCGGCGATTTCCAGCCCTCCGTCAGACGCTTGAGCCCTAAAACGCGCACTCCTCGAATACGGGTTCCACGGACCCGCCCCAGGCCCCGTGATAGCGCTCAAGCAGGACCTCCGACGGCGTCTTGCCGCTCGCCGCGATCTCATCGAGCGTGTCGAGGAAGCCCGTCTCGTCAGGGGAAAAATCGGCCCGGCCCCGCTCCTTCAGACCGGCGCGCGCATGGGCCAGGAGTTCAAGGGCCAGTTCCTGGACCGTCCGGCCCCGGATCGTGGCCTTGAGCCCGAGGCGGGCCACGTCACGGCGCAGCTGTTCCCGCTCCTCCATCGTCCAGTCCTTGGCCATGTCCCAGGCCGCGTCAAGCGGCCCCTGGGCATACATCAGCCCGACCCAGAACGCGGGCAAGGCACAGATGCGGTTCCAGGGACCGCCATCGGCGCCGCGCATCTCGATGAATTTCTTGATCCGCGCTTCGGGAAAGATCGTGGTCAGATGATCGGCCCAGTCGCTGAGCGTCGGCCGTTCCCCCGGCAGTTCCGGCAGGCGCCCGTCCATGAAATCCCGGAATGACCGTCCGGCCACGTCCACATAGGTGCCGTCGCGGTAGACGAAATACATGGGCACATCAAGGGCATAATCCGCGTAACGCTCAAAGCCGAAGCCGTCCTCGAAGACAAAAGGCAGCATGCCCGTGCGGTCCGGATCCGTGTCCGTCCAGACATGGGACCGGTAGGAGACATAGCCCGTGGGCTTGCCGTCAAGGAAAGCGGAATTGGCGAACAGCGCCGTTGCCACGGGCTGGAGCGCCAGACCCACGCGGAGCTTTTTCACCATATCGGCTTCGGACGAGAAATCGAGATTGACCTGAATGGTACAGGTCCGGAACATCATGTCGTGGCCCAACGTGCCCTTGGTTGCCATGTAGCGGCGCATGATGCCATAGCGCCCCTTGGGCATGACCGGTGTCTCGGCGAGGCTCCAACGCGGGCTCGAGCCCAGGCCCAGAAAGCCCACCCCCAATTCGCCCGCGACCGTGGCCACCTGGCTCAGATGGGTGTGCACCTCGTCACAGGTTTGATGGAGATTGTCGAGGGGCGCGCCGGACAGCTCGAACTGGCCGCCGGGCTCGAGGCTGATCGAGGCGCCGTTCTGGAACAGCCCGACCAGGGTCTCCCCTTCGCGCACCGGTTCCCAGCCATAGCGCCGGAGCCCCTCGAGCATGGCGCGCACGCCCGTCGGTCCCTCATAGGGCAAGGGGCCGTGATCGGCGGTCCGGAACCCGAATTTTTCGTGTTCGGTGCCGATGCGCCAGTCATGTACGGGTTTGCAGCCCGCTTCCAGGTAGCCGGCCAGCTGACGAGGGTCCTCGATCGGACCGCCGCCCGTTTGGGGTATGGACATGGGGGATCGCTCTCCGAGGCGAGATCGTGGCACGGGATCGGCACGCGATGCGGCCGGCACTTAGGGGCATTTAGAAGCTGATCGAAGCCCTTACAATATTTACGGCCATTCGACGGTTGAAAACCAGTCTCAGCGCAAATCGCCCAGGACCGATTGCCAAAGGGTCAAGGCGGCCATGGCCGCCGTGTCGGCCCGCATGATGCGCGGCCCCAGGGAAACCCGCACGGCCCCCGGAACGGCCAGGAGCCGGTCCCGTTCGCACGGATCAAAGCCCCCCTCCGGCCCGATCAGGACAAACCAAGATACGGCCGGCGCGGCTCGATGGGGTTCAAGGGCCTTGAGCGCCGGCGCGGCGCCGTCCTCGCCGCCGGCCTCGTCGCAGAACAGGAGCCTGGCATCGGCCGGCCAGGCGGCCAGAACCGCCTCCAGCTTTTGCGGCCCCAAGGTCTCCGGGACCGTCAGGCGCCCGCATTGCTCGGCGGCCTCGATCACATTGGCGCGGAGACGGTCCATATTGACTCGGCCCACCACCGTGCGCCGGGTCATGACCGGACGGATCGCCCGCACGCCCAGCTCCGTCGCCTTCTGGACCAGGAAATCAAGCCGCGCCCGCTTTACCGGGGCGAACAGCAGGGTCAGGTCGGGCACCCCGTCCTGTTCGCGCCGGCGATCCCCTATTTTAAGGGTCACCGCGCGTTTCGTTGCGGACGCGATGCGCGCGGCCCATTCCCCGTCCCGGCCATTGAACACAAGAACCGGATCGCCCGGCCCTTTGCGCATGACCGAACTCAGATAATGGCTTTGGTCGCCGTCCAGGATCAGGCTTGCGCCCGGGCCCAGATCCCCAGCGACAAAGAGGCGCGTATGGCCTGTCGCGCAGGCCAGCGGGGCCTCCGGCTCCCCATCTTCTCTCACGTCAGGTTCGCCTCTTTCTTGATCCGGCCCGCGCCAGGGCCTATGCCTGAAGACACAATCATAAGCAGGAGGTGGCATGTCCATGAATGACCGGACGCCGGACGCCACAGCCGACAACTGGGTGGACCGATTCGCGCCGACGGGCTGGCGCCCTTATCTCCAACTGGCGCGCTGGGACCGCCCCATCGGCGTGTGGCTTCTGTTGTGGCCCTGCTGGTGGTCGATCACCCTGGCGGTGCCCCAAACGGATCAGGGCTGGCCGAACCAGGGATTGCTGATCCTGTTTGCGCTCGGCGCCCTCACCATGCGCGGCGCGGGATGCACCTTCAACGACATCGTCGATCGGAAAATCGACGCTCGGGTGGAACGGACCCGGGCCCGGCCCATCCCAAGCGGCCGGGTCGGCGTGCGGGAAGCGTGGATCTTCCTGATCTTCCAATGCCTGATCGGGCTCCTGATCCTGCTCACCCTCAATACCCTGACGATTGCCCTGGGTGTCGCGTCGCTGCTTCTGGTCGCGGCCTATCCGTTCATGAAGCGGATCACCTACTGGCCCCAGGCCTGGCTGGGGCTCACCTTCAATTGGGGCGCGCTCATGGGCTATACGGCCGCCGCCAGTCAGCTCGACTGGGCGCCCGTGTTTCTCTATCTGGGATCGGTCCTGTGGACCCTGGGCTATGACACGATCTATGCCCATCAGGACCGGGAGGATGACGCGCTGATCGGCGTCAAATCGGCGGCGCTCAAATTGGGCTACCAGACCAAGCCCTGGCTCGTCGTCTTCTATGCCGGCACGCTCCTGTTCTTCACCGCCGCCGGCGCGGCCGCGGGCCTCGGCCCGGTCTTCTATATGGGCCTCATGCTGGGCGCGGGCCATCTGGGCTGGCAGATCTGGCGTCTTGACGTGGACCGCCCCGCGACCTGTCTGCGGGTCTTCAAGTCCAATCGGGATTTCGGGGCCCTGATCTTCGTGGCCCTGTTGGGCGGTTTGTTGGGATAGGAACGATCCATGACCGACACGGACGCGGCAAAGGGCGGCAATCGGAACATGACACCCTCGGGCTGGCGGGTGGATCCGACCGCGCTCCTGACGCCGGAGGAAATCGCGCGGGTGCGCGCCCGCTCCGACTGGCGTGGGACCTCGTCCGTGATCTCCTGCTGGGCGTGGATTTTCGGGACCATGGCGGTTTTCGTCCTGTGGCCCTCCATCTTCGTTTTCCTCTTTGGCGTGATGATCGTGGGCGGGCGTCAACTCGGCCTTGCCGTCCTCATGCATGACGCGGCCCATGGCGCCCTGACCGAGAACCGGCGCCTCAACGACTTTCTAGGCCAGTGGCTGTGCGCCGTGCCCGTGGGCGCCGACCTCTTTGCCTATCGCCGTTATCACCTGAAACACCACCGCCATGTTCAGCAGCCGGAGGATCCGGATCTGAGCCTGTCCTCGCCCTTCCCGATTTCGCGGGCGAGTCTGTGGCGCAAGGTGATCCGGGATCTGACCGGGCAGACCTTCTTCAAGCAGCGTTTCGGCCAGATCCGGGGTTCCCTGATGCCCGCCGATCCCTCCAAATCAGGTGGTTTCGCGCACGCCTTGAAAAGGCTCGGCCCCTTTTTCGCGACCAATCTTCTCCTGCTCCTCGTGCTTGCCCTTCTGGGCCATGCCTATCTGTTCTTCATCCTGTGGCTGTTGCCGATGGCCACCTGGAACATGCTGGTCACGCGGATCCGCAATATCGCGGAACACGCTGTCGTTCCCGACAATGATGATCCCTTGCGCAACACCCGCACGACGCTGGCCGATCCCCTGATCCGCCTTGTCCTCGCGCCCTACAGCGTCAACTACCATGTGGAACATCACATGATGATGTGGGTGCCTCACTACAATCTGCCCCTTTTACATCGCATGCTGATGGACAAGGGCCTGGGCTCGGCAATGGAGATCCAACCCGACTACTGGACGGTGCTCAAGCTTGCGGCCCCGGCCCGTGGCGCCTGATCCGTTCCCGGAGGTCGATCCGGCCCATGCCGCCCGGTTCATCCGGGAAACGACACGGCCCGACACGCCGCCGCTCGTCCCGGAACTGCGCCTTTATCTGGCAAGCGAGGTCGTGCCCCTGTGGCAGATGACCGAGGAGGACCTGGCGGCACGCGGCCTGCCGCCGCCCTTCTGGGCCTTTGCCTGGGCGGGCGGACAGGCGTTGGCCCGCTACATCCTGGACCATGCCGACCTGGTGGCGGGCAAGCGGGTCCTCGATTTCGCGACGGGATCGGGGATCGTCGCGGTTGCAGCCGCGAAGGCCGGGGCCGCTCAGGTGACGGCCGCCGATATTGATCCCTTCGCGGCAGAAGCCGTGCGGCTCAACGGCAATCTCAACGAGGTCGCCCTTGCGGTGGAGACCGCAGACCTGGTGGGAAGGGACGATCTCGAGGCCGAGATCATTCTGGCCGGGGACATCTGCTATGAGCAGCCGCTGGCGGGTGCGGTCGAGGCCTGGCTGCGGGGATACTGCGCCCGGGGGATCACGGTGCTGATCGGGGATCCGGGCCGCACCCATCTTCCCAAGACCGGCGTCACGCATCTTGCGACCTATACCGTTGAAAAAACGGGGGAACTCGAAGATTGCGCCACCCGCCGCACGGGCGTCTGGCGCATGGATCCCTGAGGCCTATTTTTCAGGCAGGGTCGGTTTGTCGGGGCGGGTATCTTCGATCAATTGCCGAATGAGCGGGGGCATGTAGGGCCGCCAGCGCTCCAGGGTGCGGTCGAACCCATGAAAGCGTCGGCGCACATTGCGCAAGCTGTCGCGAGTGGCCGGGCTTGTCGGGGCGACCAGCGCGATACCGACCACGATCATGATGGCGCCCAGGGGAATGGGCAACGGCAGGACCACAAGGCCGACGCCGATCATCGCCCAGCCGAAAACGGCCTGAAATCGTCGGTACAAGGAGGCCATCCGGCGTGTCTCCAAAGGCCTGTGGTGGTGAAAGCCCATATGAGAAACACCTTAAAGGACCATCCCACATGCGCAAATTGCTGGAACCCGTGAGCCCGCGCCGAGCTGCTCGTACGCGCGCGCGCCCGCGTCGTCGCATCGCTTGCCGGCATCGCGGCATCCCGTGCAACATAGCGAAGCAAAGCGCCTGAGCAAGCGCATTGACCGGTTCCTGACCTCAAGCCCCCGCCGACTGACCCCAAAGCCGACTCTGGACGGATGACCCATGGCCTACAAATCGTTACGCGAGTTTATGACCGTTTTGGAGCAGAACGGCGACCTGGTCCGGGTTTGTGAGCCCGTGTCCACCGTGCTCGAGATGACGGAAATTCACACCCGCCTGCTGGCGGAAGGGGGCCCGGCGGTCCTGTTTGAAAAACCCGTTCAGGCCGACGGCACGGTTTCGTCGATTCCTGTTCTGATCAATCTGTTCGGCGCGGTGCGCCGGGTGGCGAATGCGGTCACCATGGGCGCCAAACAGCGCAACAGCGCGGCCGAGCTGCGCGAAGTGGGGGAAACCCTCGCTTTCTTGCGCCAGCCGGAGCCGCCCCAGGGCTTGCGCGAGGCCATGGATCTCCTGCCCCTGGCCAAGACCGTGATGGCCATGCGGCCCAAGACCCAGAGCTTCGGCACGGCGCCCTGCCAGGAAATCGTCCAGACGGGCGAGGCCATCGATCTTGGCCAATTGCCCGTCCAGACCTGCTGGCCCGGCGAACCCGCGCCCCTCATCACCTGGCCCCTGATCGTGACCAAGGGGCCCGGCGAGGCCCGGGAAGACGGCTATAATCTGGGCATCTACCGCATGCAGGTCCTGGATCGCAACCGGACCATCATGCGCTGGCTCAAGCATCGGGGCGGCGCGCAACACCACCAGCGCTGGGGCAAGGAGCGGCCCGAACCCCTGCCCGCCGCAGCCGTCATCGGGGCCGATCCCGGCACCATCCTCGCCGCCGTGACGCCCGTGCCCGACACGCTTTCGGAGTACCACTTCGCCGGCATCCTGCGCGGCTCGCGCGCCGAGCTTGTCGATTGCAAGACCGTGCCCCTCAAGGTCCCCGCCCATGCGGAAATCGTGCTGGAGGGCCATGTCTCCCTTGACGACTATGAGGATGAGGGTCCGTATGGGGATCACACGGGCTACTACAATTCGGTGGAGCGCTTCCCCGTCTTCACCGTCAGTGCCGTGACCATGCGCAAACAGCCGATCTATCTGTCCACCTTCACCGGCCGCCCCCCCGACGAGCCCAGCGTGTTGGGCGAGGCGCTCAATGAGGTCTTCATCCCCCTCCTGACCCAACAGTTTCCCGAAATCGTCGATTTCTGGCTGCCGCCGGAGGGCTGCTCCTACCGCATCGCGGTCATCAGCATAAAGAAGGCCTATCCGGGACACGCCAAGCGGGTCATGATGGGCGCCTGGTCGTTCCTGCGCCAGTTCATGTATACGAAATGGCTCATCGTGGTCGATGACGACATCAACGCGCGGGACTGGAAGGACGTGATGTGGGCGATCAGCACCCGCATGGATCCGGTGCGCGATGTGACCATGATCGAGAACACGCCCATCGACTATCTGGATTTCGCAAGTCCCGAATCGGGCCTCGGCGGCAAGATCGGGCTCGATGCCACGAACAAGCTGCCCCCGGAAACGAAACGGGAATGGGGCGAGAAACTCTTCATGGAGCCCGAAATAATCGAGCGGGTGACCCGGAAATGGGAGGCCCTGGGCCTGCCCGGTTCCGGCACGCCGATCTGGCCGAGCAAGCCCTGACTTCTTGACCTGCAAACGGATCGAAACGGCCGGCAGCCGCCGCCTTGAGCCCGAAAAAGGGAATTTGAGTAGCCCGATCTGCCGCGATTGGGTACGATCCGGGAGAAAACAGGCCCATTGGGGGAGTGCCTTATGGCCCAATTTCGTTTTTTTGGCGCAAGTGTCGGGCTTTTGCTCGCCATGAGTTCCGTCCTGGTCGGCGCGGCCCGGGCCGATGATCCGACCCGGTCCCTGGGCGTGTTCGGCGACTGGCAAGCCGTGATGAGCGAGGGGCCGCAAGGCCCGTGGTGCTATGTCACCGCAACGCCGGACACCACGGGCGCCGCCAAGACCGGTCAGCAGGCCGCCCTTTATGTGAGCCATTGGCCCGAGGACGGCATCTACGCCGTGCCGAGCGTGACCCTCGCCCACGACATCAAGAACGGCACCACGCCCTTGATGCGCACCGAGAAGGCTTTCTTCCGTACCAAGACCTTGAACGGCGGCCGCGAAGGCAGTGTCGTGGCGGATGCGGATGATCGCCAGCAGCTGATCAAGGAAATGCAGAGCGGCGAGGCGCTCCACGTCATCAGCACATCGAGTGCCGGCGTTCAGTCCGAGGACGTCTATTCCCTCAACGGATTCGCCGCGGCCCTGGCCGAAATCAACGCGACCTGCCACGGCCGGAGAAACGGTCTCAGCCGGTACATTCCGCTCGCCTGCTCCGGGGAATATCTGAGCGAACATGATTCCGGCAAGAGCACCCAGTCGAACAGCATCAATCTCTGGGTCATCATCGATCAATTCGACCACGTAATGTATGTGAAACCAACGGGCGAAGACGCCTATTCCTGGGACCAGACCACGGGCAATCCGCTATTGATCACCAGGCGGAATTTCACCTGGTGGGACGAGCGCGTCTTCACCGGCGGCTACAGCGGATACAGCGCCCGCTATATCGACCGGCAGACGAGCAATTTCTATTTCGTCGACCGGTTCCCGTTCGAGAGCCGTACCGGCGGCTACTGGGAGGTCAGCAAGGGGAGCTGTGAGATCCGTCAGGACATCCGTTCGATCCCCGATCTGCCCCGCGCCCTCGAGGATCTGGCGCGCCCGCCGGGCAGTCCCCGGTTCTAGAGTTCATAGTCAGCCAAAATGGCAGATGAATTGCCAAGGGCCGACGCGGTCACCCCTAACAAGCCACAAAAAGCACGTAGCTTGGGTTTGGTTAATCCGCTCTAGCGAAGTGCGCCAATTGATCCGCATGCGCCTTGACGAAGGTCGGTCGGGATGTCGCGCGCTCAACATAGCCTCGGCACGCGGGATAGTGGGCCAGTTCATCAAACCGGTCGATGAGGCGCAGTACGTCACACATTAAGATGTCGGCAACTGAAAACTGTCCCGCCAACCAATCTCGCTTTTCCAATATGCTCTCAAGATGTTGAAGGCGGGAGTGCAGGAAGCGGTCAAGATGTTCACGTCCGGGGCTCATCGTGTCGTCTTGAGCGAACTTGTATAGGGACCAAGGAACGCTCGGCATTTCAACCGAGTTGAGGCCTGCAATCAGCCATTGAATCGTTTCGCTTCGACCGGCCTGATCTTTAGGCATCAAAACCTCACTCTTCTCACCAAGGTGCAGAAGGATGGCGCCGCTTTCAAAAAGCGACAGACTTCCGTCCGTAATCCAAGGAATTTGGCCGAACGGTTGGTGTGAGAGATGTTCCTCACCACCAATCTCGAACGCCAGACCCTCCACTCGGTAAGGCAGTCTCGCTTCTTCAAGTGCCCAACGGATCCTCAGATCTCGGACATATCCGCGCGGAAACTCTGGAACCCAATTGAAGGTCGTGAGAACAATTTCTGCCACAACGTTCGCTCCGATTTTTTTTCGAGATTGATTTCAACGATGTCACCCACCGTTGTCGGTTGGCGCGTCGTTCCCTAGCGGATCGACCGAGAGATTTGCATCCTCCTTGCGGCACCCTCATTTGCCGATGTCTCGACCACAGGAACCACGAGCAAGGTCGTACTTCTGGTGGAGCGGGTCTGACGCTTCTGGCCACGACTGTATCCGAGGGCAAATCGGGCATTCAATCGAGATTTGGCGACATCCCAAAAGGGGGGGCAGGGCGCAATGATCAAGATGGAATCTGTGGTGAGATTTCAGGGCAAACGCAGCATGGCGGCGGCCATCGCCGCCACGTCCTCCACGAAGTCATCGGGCGCCATTTCGATGGGATCGCCTTCCCGGGCGACCCAATCCAGAAACCGCATCTGGGACACGATGGCCCAACCCTGAATGCGCATGCCGTCCCGGGTCGCCACGCGGAAATGGCGATAGGCGATGGAACCCTTGCCGGAGGAAATCGGCACCGCCGCGACCATCCGGCCCAAGGAATTGAATTCGCTGTCGGAGAGAATGAGCGCGGGCCGGCGCTTCTGGATCTCGTCGCCAGTGCGCGGCTCACTATTGATCCACCAGATCTCTCCGCGCTTAGGCCAGATATCACCCCGCGTCATAACGGACTCCGATTGTCCGGCCCTATCCCCCCGTTCCAGTCCAGAAACGGTCGTTTTGGTCACACTTCCTCACCCATGGGCGGCATGCTGTCCCAAGCCTGCTCGTCATCGTCCAACTCATAAGGATCGATGCCGGCGGCTTTCGCGCGCGCGATTTCCTTGCGCGCCGAGGCGACCAGCTCCTTCATGTCTGGCCGCGCAAATCGGATCGGCACCACCTGGACCCCGCCATCGGGCAGGACCTCCATATGGACCGGCGTGCCGATTGTGAGGCCCGCCTCTTTTTCGATCCGTTTAGGGATCCGAATGGCAGGCTGTCGCCCCCATTCCGCAACGGTCGTATCCGGGCTCATCGGTTTTGTTGATCTTGTTGGTTTTGGCTTTGTCATTCGTGGCCCCCAATCGGCAAAAAAAGATCATATGATTTTCATAGGGCTCCGTCAAGACAAAATCGCGTGTATGACCTGTGGCCAAACAACCCACTACGTGTGATCTCTGCCGGGGGCCGTCACCGACCGCCTGACAGGCGCCGCGTCAGGGAATCATCAGGCTGCCGTCCGGATTGAAGTCGAAGGCGCCATAGGCAACTTCCCACAAATAGCCGTCCGGGTCCGCGAAATAGCCCGCATAGCCGCCCCAAAACGTGTCATGGGCCGGTTTTTCCAAGGTGCCGCCCGCAGCGACGGCCAGATCCAGAACCTCCTGGACCTGATGCTTCTCCCGCACATTGTGGGCAAAGGCGAAGCCGGGGAATTTTGATCGGGGCACGTTGAAGGCCTCGCTCACGTCAAGCGCCAGCTTTTCATAAGGGTAGAGCGCAAGCGTGGTGCCGCTGGTCTTAAGGAAGATGATGGGCTGATCGGGAGAACCGCTTGTGGGGATCCCAAGGCCGTCCTTGTAGAATTTGAAGCTGCGCTCCAAGTCGCTGACGCCGATCGTGATGATTGAGATCCGTGGTTCCATCCTGTCCTCCCGCGCGACCCGTAAATTCCGTTTCCATGAGGTGAGCATACACGAAGGGCCGGGATCCGGGCGCTTCGTTCGGCATATGTTCTTGTTTTGGTCTAGCCATTTCCACGCTATGAGACAAGGCCTGCATGTGAGGGATCGCAAGCGTGGCGGGCGCAGGACACAAAGACGCCGCGCCGAGGGAACACCAGGATGGAACGAGAGGGCTGCATGGGACCATCGGTAAACGGATCATTGGCAACGCTCACCATACGTCCGGCCGAACCGGCCGAAGGCCCCTTGTTGAGCGAACTTGCCATGAGCGCGAAGGCCCATTGGGGCTATGACGCGGCCTTCATGGAAGCCTGCCGGGCGGAACTCACCATTGACGCGACCGTCATGACCCAGATGATCGTGCGGGTCGCCGAACTGGATCAGACGGTGGCGGGGTTTTACGCCCTGTCCGGGGCAGGTCCAGGTCAGAGCGAACTCGATATGCTCTTCGTCTGGCCGAAACTCCTGCGCCGGGGCGTGGGCAAGGCGCTAGTCCAGCACGCCTGCGCCAAGGCAATTGCCCTCAAGGCCCGGGAGATGATCGTGGTCGCGGATCCCTATGCGGAGCCTTTTTACCGGCTGATGGGCTTCACACCCCAGGGCGAGGTATCCTCGGTTTCGATCCCGGGCCGGATGCTCACCCGCTTGACGCTTCCCCTTGCGGCCGAGAGCGTGGCAGATTTGGCCCCGTCTCCTGGTGCTCACCCGTCTCCTGGTGCTCACCCGTCTCCTGTTGGCCTGAGGAATTCCCCATGACCGGTTTCGTCGTGCCCATCACCACGCTTTACGCGGGCCTCAATGCCCTTTTGATGCTCTTTCTGGCCTTCCAGGTCGTGCGCCTGCGCGGCGCGACCCAGACCACACTGGGCGTGGGCAACGGGGAGGACGACCGGTTGGAGCGGGCCTGCAGGGCCCATGGCAATATGGTGGAATATGTTCCGACCGCGTTGATCTTGATGCTGCTCCTGGAGCTGATGGGGGCGGCGGTCTATCTGCTTCACGGCCTTGGCCTGGCGTTAACCATCGGTCGCATTTTTCATGCCCAGGGGCTCGCCATAAGTGGGGGCACCACTTTCGGCCGTTTCGTTGGCACGCTCCTCACTTGGGGTGTATTCCTTGTCGGCGGCATCGCAGCCCTGGTCATGGCTTTCTCGGCCGTCTGGGTACCCGGCCCCGCCTAGGCCTGCTTGAGGCCCACCATGACGCCTTGATTGGGAGCGAATGGCTCCCGGTCCCGGCTTTTCGCAAAAGACCATTCAGGAGACACACATCATGGCGCATGAGACGGCTGCCCCGCTCTTTGATCTCGCGGACCGGCTTTTGACTGAGGCGCGCCGTCTGGGGGCGGATGCCGCCGATGTGCTTGTGGTCGAAGGGACAGCTGTCGAGGCCGGATGCCGGCTCGGGGTCATGGAAGATATCGGGCGCTCGGAGACCCGGGATCTGGGCCTGCGGGTCATGCTGGGGCAGCGTCAGGCCTCCGTCTCCACCACGGATTTGACCGAGCGGGGCATCGCGCCCCTGGCGGAGCGGGCCGTCGCCATGGCCGCCCATGCGCCGGAGGACCCCTATTGCGGCCTCGCCCCCAGGGAACGCCTGGCGACGGAAATCAAGAATCTCGACCTGACCGACGAGGCGCAGCCGGATACCGACACGCTTCACGCGCTGGCCCTCGAGGCCGAGGATACCGCGCGCCAGGGCAACCGGATCGTGAACTCGAACGGGGCCGGCGCCAGCTACTCGCGCACCCGTGTCCTGTTGGCGACCACGGACGGCTTCGCCCAGAGCTATGAGGTCACGGGTTATGGCCTGTCCTGCAGTGTCGTGGCGGGAGACGAAAACGGCATGGAGGTCGACGGGGACTATGGGTCGGCCCGTCATTTCGCGGATCTCAAATCCGCCTCCGAAATCGGGCGCGAAGCGGCGGAACGGGCGAGCCGTCGGCTCGGCCCGCGCAAGGTCGCGACCCAGCAGGTTCCGATCGTCCTCGACCCCCGCATGGCATCCGGGGTCGTCGGGCATTTCCTCGGCGCCATTTCCGGCACCTCGATCGCCCGGGGCACATCCTTCCTGAAGGACGCCATGGGCCAGGACGTTTTCGCCAAGGGCGTGATGATCCGGGATGACCCCCATCGTGCCCGGGGCTTGCGCTCCAAGCCCTTTGACGGCGAAGGCGTAGCCAATGGGCCCGTGGCCTTGATCGAGGATGGGCGTCTGACCACCTGGCTGCTCGACAGCGCCACGGCGCGCCAACTGGGTCTGGAGACCACGGGCCATGCCGCCAGGGGCACGGGCGGACCGCCCTCGCCCTCGGCCACCAATGTCTGGATGGAGGCCGGCACGGCAAGCCCGGACGACCTGATGGCCGACATCGCACAAGGCTTTTACGTGACGACCCTGTTCGGCCAGGGCGTGAACGGCGTCACCGGCGATTACAGCCGCGGGGCGGCCGGTTTCTGGATCGAGAACGGCAGCCTCGCCTATCCCGTCAGTGAGGTGACGATCGCCGGCAATATGCGCGACATGTTCGCCCAGCTCACGCCGGCCAATGACCTGGAATTCAAGCGCGGCGTCGATGCGCCCAGCGTGCGCATCGAGGGCATGACGGTTGCCGGATCCTGATCGCGCCGCCCTCGACGGGGATCGGGCCCTCCTTCAGGAAGCCGTGCGGACAGCCGGCGCCCTGGCCATGCAGTTCTTCCGGGCCGATGCACATTCCTGGACCAAGGACGATGGCACGGTCGTGAGCGAGGCGGATTGGGCGGTCAATGATCTGCTCCGGACGCAACTCTCGGGCGGGCGACCCGACTATGGCTGGCTGTCGGAGGAAACCGAGGACGGCGCGGAACGCCTAACCAAACCATGCCTCTGGGTGGTCGACCCGATCGACGGGACACGGGCCTTCCTGAAAGGCGATCCCCATTTCTGCATTGCCGTCGCGCTGGTGGTCGGCACCGAACCCGCCCTGGCCATGGTCTATAATCCGGCAACGGAAGAGTTTTTCGATGCCGTCCGGGGTGAAGGCGCGCGGCTCAATGGTCAGCCGATCCAGACCAGCGAGCGGCAGGCACTGGAGGACTGCCGGATGCTCGGCGATCCGCCCATGTTCAAGCACCCGGCCTGGCCCGAGCCGTGGCCGCCCATGCATATCGAGACCCGCGATTCCATCGCCTATCGTCTGGCCCTCGTGGCCAGTGGCGCGTTCGACGCGACCCTGTCGCTGACGCCCAAGCAGGACTGGGATCTCGCGGCAGCTGATCTCATCGTCCGGGAGGCCGGCGGCGTGATCAGTCCCCATTTCGGCGGTCGACTCGCCTTCAATGCGGCCGTCCCACGCCATCGCAGCGTCATGGCGGCGGGACGGAACCTTTATGCCGAGCTTTTCCGCCGCCTGGGGCATCTGCAACTGCCGTGACGCCTGGACCCGTTTCGCGGCCTGTGCAAAACACGGAACGCCGCCGCGCAAGAGTGTGCGGCGTCCATACGCCAAGGGAATCAGGAGCCATGACGAAACAGCTGTTGCATCTCGTATTCGGCGGCGAGCTGACCTCACTCACCGGAGATATCGAGTTCGAGGAGATCGCCAATCTGGACATTGTCGGCATCTACCCCAACTACGCAGAGGCCCACAAAGCCTGGCGGGGGGCCGCCCAACGCACGGTCGACAATGCGAAAATGCGGTACTTTATTGTCCATATGCACCGGTTGCTCGATCCTGAGACCAATATCGAGCACCACCAGCACTAAGGCATGGTAGCCCATGGCAGGCCGCGCAAACGCTTTGGGATCGTGTTTTCGGCCTATTCCCAGCGGCCCATGACCCGGCGAAAGACCACGCCTTGGATTGAAACTGTCCCAGGGCGGCTTGAAGCGCTCCAGAAGAAAGAGAGATCGTGACGGAATCGTCCTCCATCACTCTGCAGGTCCCGGCAGCGGAGACCCAGTCCCCCCCGAAGGCCAGTGCGAAGATCCCGAAGGGCATTCGTGGCGGATGGGCGATTTTCGCACGCCTCTACCGCGAATATATGGCCCAGCATTTGTGGCGGCTGATCATCGCCGGCCTTGCCATGCTGGTGATCGCGGCGTCCCAGGTCGCCATCATCAAATTGCTGGAGCCCGCCGTCGACCAGGTCCTGGTGGCGAAGGACTTCCAGATGCTCATGCTGGTCGCGGGCGCCGTGGTCGTGGCCTTCATCGTCAAGGCGCTGGCCACGGTCACCCAGACCATGCTCGTCGGCTATGTGACGCTAAAAGCGTCCGCTGATCTTCAGATCACGTTGTTCAAGCGCCTGATCCATTCCGATCTCGCGCGCCATACCCAAACCCATTCGGGCCGCATCGCCGCCCATTTCCTCAACGACACCCAGATCGTGCGCACAGTGCTGGGCCAATACCTGCCCGGCATTGCCAAGGACGTGGCCGTCGCGGTCGGGCTCATTTTCTACATCTATCTTCAGAATTTCACCCTTGCTGTCGTCGGGACGATCGTCCTCCCCCTGATCGCCTTGATGGTCCGAAAGCTCGGCAAACGGACTCACAAGGCCTCCAGCAAGGGCATGGCCGAGACCGGCACCATGTCCTCGCTGATCGCGGATTCCCTCGACGGCGTCCGGATCGTCAAGGCCTATGGGCGGGAAGACCACGAAATCGCGCGCATGACCGCGAGCGTGGAGCGGCGGCTCAAGCACCAGTTCAAGGCCCTCTATTCCCGGCTCATGACCTCTCCGGTCACAGATACGCTCACCGGCGTCGCCCTGGCCAGCATCCTGCTCTATGGGGGCAACGAAACGATTGCCGGACGCATGACGCCGGGTGAACTGGTCTCGGTGCTGTTCGCGATCGCCGGGGCCTATCGTCCGCTCAAGGCCGCGGCCACCTATCTGACCCACATGGCCGAAGGCATTGCCGCCGCGGAGCGGGTGCTCCAGGCCATTGATGTGGAACCCACGATTGTCGATCGGCCCGATGCCGTGGACCTCGCCATCACCGATGCCCATGTCCGCCTGGAACAGGTCGGTTTCGGCTATCGTGACGGGATCCAGACCCTGGATTCCGTGACCATCGACGTGCCCGGCGGATCGAAGGTTGCCCTTGTCGGCCCCAGCGGCGCGGGCAAGAGCACGATCCTCAATCTGATCCCGCGCTTCTACGATATCCAGTCAGGGCGCATCCTGATCGATGGTCAGGACATCCGTTCGGTCCCTCTCTCCAGCCTGCGTAGCACGATCTCCCTTGTCACCCAGGATCCCTATCTGTTCGACGACACGGTGCGGGCCAATATTGCCTATGGCCGGCCGGAGGCGACCCAGCAACAACTCGAGGACGCCGCAATAGCCGCCGCCGCCCATGACTTCATCAGCGCACTGCCCGAAGGCTATGACACGGTGGTAGGCGAGAACGGCGTGACCCTGTCCGGCGGCCAGCGCCAGCGCCTCGCGATCGCACGGGCCCTTCTCGCCGATTCGCCGATCCTGCTCCTTGATGAAGCGACAAGCGCCCTCGACACGGAATCCGAGCGCCTCATCCAGACGGCCCTGCGCCGCCTGATGCAAGGACGAACCAGCATCGTCATCGCGCACCGTTTGTCGACGATCAAGGATGCCGACATCATTTTTGTGCTGAACAAAGGAAGGGTGACGGCCCAGGGAACCCATGAGGAACTTCTCGCCGCGGACGGTCTTTACGCCAAGCTCTACCACACCCAGTTCGAGGCGGGACAGGCCGAGGCGCCGTGACCCCTGGATAGCCCGTCACCAATGAAACGGCCGTCAATTGTGGTGCTCACGGCACCACCAGAGAGAACAACCACAACCTATTGATCGAAGGCCTCACGCCTTGTAGTCAACATTTCCGGCGGGGTGTTTGTGGGCATGGGACAGGTTTCTCGGGGCAATCATCAGTGAAGACGCATAAAGGTCAAAGCCTGGAGGGTCAGGACCTGGTTTCACGAGCCCCGACACCGGGCGGGCTCAAGGGGTCCTTGAGGGTCTATCCGACCTTCACGCGGATGCTCACACCGCTCGTGGACTGGCATCTGGGTGCGCGGGTGCGCCGGGGCAAGGAAGATCCGGCCCGCCTGGGGGAGCGCAAGGGCTATGCGACGCGCACACGTCCCGCAGGGGGCCTGGTCTGGGTCCATGCGGCCAGTGTGGGGGAGTCCCTTTCCATTCTGGATTTGATCCGACGTCTGCTTTCCGACAATCCGTCCCTGCAGGTCATGATCACGACGGGAACCGTCACCTCGGCGACACTGCTGGAAGAGCGTCTTCCCGAGCGCGCCTTCCACCACTATGTGCCCCTGGACCATCCGGCCTATGTGCGCCGGTTCATCAACCATTGGCGCCCAGATCTGGCGCTTTGGGTTGAAAGCGAGTTCTGGCCCAACCTGATGGGCGCCATGGCGCGCAGCGGACGGCCGCTTGTGCTCGTCAATGCGCGCATCTCGGAACGCTCCTTCAAGGGCTGGCGGCGCTTTCCGGGGAGCATTCGAGCCCTGCTCGACCAGTTCAGCCTGTGTCTTGCTCCGGATGCGGAAATCGCCGACCGCCTGTCGGCCCTGGGCGCGCGCCGGGTGATGACGACCGGCAATCTGAAACATTGCGCCCCGCCCCTGCCGGCCGATCCGGGAGAGCTCGAGACCCTGCGCGGTGCGATAAACGGTCGCCCCCTGTGGCTCGCGGCCAGCGTCCATGAAGAGGCGGACGCGCTGCTCGAGGCCCACAGCCTTGTTGTCGGGCGCCATCCAGGCCTCTTGACCGTGGTCGCGCCCCGCCAGCCCGACCGGGGCCCTGAGCTCGCAAAAAGGGCGCAAAGTGAGGGAATCAAAGCAAAACTGCGTTCAGAAAACGGGGGCCCCGGCGCCGACACCGATTTTTATGTCGCCGACACCATGGGAGAGCTTGGACTTTTTTTCCGACTGACAGATATTGCGTTCCTCGGACGATCACTTTCGGCCTTCGGGGGCAGCAATCCTCTAGAAGCGGCGCGGTTGAACTGCGCCATTTTGCATGGCCCGCATGTGAGCAATTTCGGCTCGATCTATGCCGAGTTGGACGAGATGGGCGCCGCCCTCCGCGTCCATGACGCAGCGAGCCTTGGCGAGGGCATAGACCGTTTGCTTTCCGATCCCCAGGCCCGGCGCCTGATGGCCTCGAAGGCGGAAACACGAAGCGAGGCCACTCGAGGCATTCTGGACCGCGTCGTCACCGCGCTGGATCCGTATCTGCCCAATCCCGCTAAGGGGGAGACACGACGCGATGCACGCGCCTAGCTTCTGGTATCCGGAGCACACCGAGAGGGGACCGCGCCTTTCTCTTGCCGCTCGGGCTCTCGGTCCCCTGGGCTGGATCTATGATGGGGCCGGTCGGGCCAAGCGATTCCTGACGCGGCCCGTGAAACCGGCCGTGCCGGTGGTCTGCATCGGCAATCTGACGGTCGGGGGAACGGGAAAAACCCCTTTGGCCCTGACCCTGGCCCGGCAGCTGAAAGCCATGGGGATGAAGCCGGTCTTCCTGACCCGGGGGTATGGCGGGCGGTATCGCGGCCCGCTGCGGGTGGATCCGGAGACCCATACGGCCCGTCATGTGGGCGATGAACCGCTTCTGTTGGCGACGACGGCCACCACCATTGTGGCCAGGCGCCGTCCGGCCGGCGCGCGCCTCGCGGTCGAGGAGGGGGCGGACATCATCCTCATGGATGACGGCTATCAGAATCCGAGCCTCCACAAGACCATGAACCTGCTAGTGCTGGACGGCGAGATGCTCTTTGGCAATGAGCAGGTGGTGCCGGCGGGGCCTTTGCGCGAACGCATCCTGAGCGGCATGAACCGGGCCGATGCGCTCATCGTCATGGGCGGCACCAATGCGGAGCCGGTCGTTCATCAGCGCCTTGATCATCTGCTCCAGGGCTTCGCGCGCCCCATTTTCAAGGCCCATCTGGCACCCGATCCGGAACGGCTGCAGCATCTCTTGGGGCGGCGCTATGTGGCCTTTGCAGGCATCGGCCGGCCGGCGAAATTCTTTGGCACCGCCCATGAACTGGGCCTCGATCTGGCCGCGCAGCGGGCCTTTCCCGACCACCATGTGTTCACGGAAGACGAGCTTACGAGTTTGGACAAGGATGCCCGCCGCCACGGCGCGCTGCTTCTCACGACCGAGAAGGACGCCATGCGGTTGAGCCCGGAGCGGCGCGCGCGCGTCGCCGTGCTGCCCGTTCATGTCAATTTTGAAAACACGAATGGCTTCTGGTCGTTTTTCAAGGATCATCTGGACACAGCGGTTTCACTGGACCATCCCGCTGATGATGTCGGCGAAGACGCGGGCCGTGAGCGGCAAAGCCCTCCAGTTTCTTCCGTGGTTGAAGCGAGGCCGTCACGATGACCACCCGTCGACCGGCCGTCACCACGGAGCTGAGCCGCCAGAAAACCGGCGTGAGCCTGCTTGATCCCCTCCCGCGCGGCATCCGCTACCGGATCGAATACGCCATCATGCGCACGCTGCTTGGCGTCTTCGGCTTCATGAAACCGGAACAGGCCGGGGCGGCGGGGGCACGTCTCGCCAAAATGGTTGGCTCACGGACCAAGCTTAACGAGCGGGCGCGGGAAAACCTGGCCACGAACCTGCCCGATCTCCCCCCGGAGACGCGGGACGCCATTCTGTCAGGCGTCTGGGACAGTGTCGGGCGGACAATCGGAGAATACGCCCATCTCCACAGGTTTGATTTCTTCACTCCGGATGCCCGCGTGGAGATCATCGGCATGGACACGGTCCGGGACGTCATGGAGATGGATCGGGGCGGCATCTTTTTCTCGGGTCATTTCGCCAATTGGGAACTGATGCCCCGGGCCATGGTCGCGGCGGGCCTGCCTTGTGCCACGGTCGTCCGGCCGGTGAACAACCCCCATGTCGAGGTCTACCTGGACAAGCTGCGACGGCGGGAAGTGTGCCCCGAACTGATCGACAAGCGATCCGGTGCCAAGCGGATTTTCCAGGTTCTGCGACAAAAGAAATTCATTGCCATGCTGGTCGATCAGAAGATGACCTCCGGCGAGCCCGTCGACTTTTTCGGGCAGGAGGCCATGACGACGACGGCGCCCGCGCGCCTGGCCTTGAAACTCGGCTGTCCGTTGATCCCCGCCTGGATCGAGCGTACGGCGCCGGGCCGCTATGCGCTCCATGTCTTCAAACCGCTTGAAATCCCCAACACGGGCGATGCGCAGGCGGATATTCTGGCGGTCACCCAGGACATCAACCACTTCCTGGAAGAACGCATCCGCGAGAAGCCGGAAGAATGGATGTGGCTGCACAATCGCTGGGGACGGAACGCTTAGATCCCGTCGACACAGCGGTGTTTGATCAAAAAATCAATGGTGCGTCTACGGCTTCGGCATAGGCCCGACCAGCAGGGTCGGATCGGTCCGGGCGTCCCGCCAATACATCCGCCAATCGAGATGGGGTCCCGTGGCCCGGCCCGTGGCCCCGACGGTGCCCACCACATCGCCTTGCGCGACGCGGTCACCGGGCTTGACGGCGAGTGTGTCCAAATGCATCAGCACACCAATCACCCCGTGACCATGATCGATGAAGATGAGCCCGCCCTCGAAATACATGTCAGGTTCGGCCAGGGTGACGACACCTCCGGCCGGCGCCTTGACCGGCGTGCCCGTGGGTGCGGCGATATCGACGCCGTAATGGGGACGGCGCGGCTCCCCGTTCAGGACCCGTTGGGATCCGTAAACGCCGCTGATCCGGCCCGTCGCGGGCCAGATAAAGGGCATCAGATAATCCGTTGACGGTGTATCAAGGGGGCGCGCGGCCTTTTTCTGATCCACTTCCCGCTTGATCCGCGCCAATGTCTCCGGGCTGCGGGGCGTCACCATCTTGTCGGGCAGGCCGTCGATCCGTTGGATCTTGTATTCGCGCTGCTCGATCTCGAACTGACGCACGATGGTGGCCGCGGCGCCGGGCGCCGTGACCGAAACCGTCACCGGTTCATCCCGGTCCCGGTGGAAACCGAAGGCGAAATGGCCCTCCGACGAGACGGGCACCGCAACGTCATCGATCAGGACCCGGGAGCCAGGTTCCGTCTGCCCCCGGACAAGGCCGCCTTCGACAAAGGCGCCGTCGAAACGCAACAGCGGTTCGGCCTGGACCCCGCTGAGCGTGGCCACGAAAATCAAGGCGACAAAAACAGCGATCCGTCCACGCATGGTCATCCCCTCACTCGACATCCGCACCATCTTCAAGAAGCTCCCGATGCCGCTCCAGCATGGCCTTGGGCGTGGCATAGGCTTCCTGAACATCGGCGTTCCAGTAGCGCAGGGAATCGATCGACACGGGCGAGCCGGTCACGGCACAGCGCACAAAATCCCCCGGCTGAACAAAGCGGAAATCGCTGATCGAAAATTCTAGAACCGCTTCCCGCTTGCCGGGTTTCGCCGTGAAGTCGTCCATGCTCATCACCCTGATTGCCTAAAACAGATTGCCCTGGGAGGAACCGTCCGCCGGGCTTTTTGACCGGGGCGCGCGGCCCGTGGCGGCGGCCGGTTTGGCGGCCTTGCCCCTTTTCGGCATCGGCTCCACGGCACCGTCTTCTTCGACGCGCGCGTGAAGCGAACCGTCATGGAAATCGAGCGTTGCGCCGTCGCCAGGACCGAGACCTTCCGCCGAACGCACAATGCGCCCGCCCGCATCCCGCACCAAGACAAAACCGCGTGCCAAGGTGCCTTGATGGCTGTAGCTGCGCAAGAGCTTGCCCAAGCCCTCGAGGCGGTCCTGGGCGCGTTCCAGCCGGCGGGATTGGGCCTGGGCGAGGCGCACCTCATATTGGCCGAGATCCGCCTGCCGGCGCGCCATCCGTTCCGCCAGGGTCTCGAGTTTGAGTGCCGCCTTGGCCACATCGAGCCGGGCCCGCCAGCGCGCCGCGCCGGCCAAAAGGGCTGAGGACAGCCGGCTTCCGGCATAATCGAGACGCTGGCGCGCGGTGGCCACCAGATCCTCGGCGCGGGGGAGGCCCCGGCCGGCGGCACGCAAACGCTGGCGCCGATCCTCCAGGGATCGGCTGGCGGCCGCGACGACGCGGCGCTCCAGATCGAGAAGGTTCGCGCGCAATTCGGCGCGCACGGGCACCGCCATTTCCGCCGCCGCCGTTGGCGTGGGCGCTCGGCGGTCCGCCACGAAATCGATCAGGGTGGTGTCGGTCTCATGCCCCACGGCGGAAATCACGGGGATCGTGCTTTCGGCCACGGCCCGCACCACGATCTCCTCGTTGAAGGGCCACAGATCCTCGATGGAGCCGCCGCCCCGCGCGACGATCAGGAGATCCGGCCGGGGCACCGCCGTCTCCGGCGTCAGTTGGTTGAACCCGCGAACCGCCGCGGCCACCTCACCCGCCGCCTGGTCCCCCTGAACCAGAACGGGCCACAACAGGACATGGCGGGGAAAGCGGTCCTCGAGCCGGTGCATGATGTCCCGGATCACGGCCCCCGTCGGCGAGGTCACGACACCGATCACGGAGGGCAGATAGGGCAGCGCCTGTTTGCGCTCCTCGGCGAACAGGCCTTCGGCCGCCAGTTTCTTGCGCCGCTCCTCGAGCAGGGCCATCAAGGCGCCGACGCCCGCGGGCTCGATCTGCTCGATCACGATCTGATACTGGGAGCGGCCGGGAAAGGTCGTCAGACGACCCGTGGCAATGACCTCCAGGCCCTGTTCGGGGCGGATCTTGAGGCGCGGCACGGCGGAGCGCCAGACCACCCCATTGATCACCGCCTTGTCGTCCTTCAGGTCCAGATAGACATGGCCGTTGCCATGGAAGGTCACCCGGCCCACTTCGGCGCGCACCCGTACATGGGAAAAGCTCTGCTCGACAACGCGCTTCAAGGCGCCTGAAAGCTCGCTGACGGAAAATTCCGGCAGATTGTCGCGCCGCGTGTCATCGGCAGGCGTCGCGTTCGTGGTCATGGGACCCCCGTTTCTTAAGTGTATCCCTCCGAGGAAGCATGGCGTTCGACGCCAGTTACGCGCATGATACAGGGATTCCAGAGCGGGAATGGGGCGGTTCAACAACCGCCGGTGAGGTCGTGCCCATGGGATGGATCAATTTATGAAAGTGCTGGTCATTGGATCAGGCGGCCGGGAGCACGCGCTCGCCTGGCGTCTCAAACGCTACAGCAGCGTGGAGGAAGTGGTGTGCGCCCCCGGCAATGCCGGCATGGCCATGGAAGGCGCCTGTGTCCCCCTCGATCCCACGGATATCAACGCCGTGATCGCCTGCGCCCGCGCCCACAAACCGGATTTCGTGATCGTCGGCCCGGAAGTGCCGCTCATCGCCGGTCTCGCCGACGCCTTGAGGGCCCATGGCTTTCCCACCGTGGGACCCAGCGCCCAGGCGGCACAGCTTGAAGGCTCGAAATCCTTCACCAAGAAACTGTGCACCGAATACGACATCCCCACGGCGGATTTCGCCCGCTTTCAGGACCGCGCCCTCGCCCTCGACTATGTGGAGAGCTGCAGCCTGCCCATCGTCATCAAGGCGGACGGGCTCGCGGCCGGCAAGGGCGTGATCATCGCCCAAAGCCGCTCGGAAGCCCGCGCGGCCATCAGCGACATGATGGATGGCCGCTTCGGCGCCGCCGGCGACACCATCGTCATCGAGGAGTTCCTGCGTGGCGAGGAAGTGAGTTTCTTTGCCCTCACCGATGGCCGGTCGATCCTGCCTTTCGGCGCGGCCCAGGATCACAAGCGGGTGGGCGACGGGGATACAGGACCCAATACGGGCGGCATGGGTGCCTATTCGCCCGCGCCCGTTTTCGATGCGCGGCTCGAGGAAGACGTCCTCACCCGGATCATCCAGCCCACGGTGGAGGCCATGGCCCGGCTGGACATGCCTTTTGCCGGCATTCTCTACGCGGGATTGATGATCACCCATGATGGGCCCAAACTCATCGAGTACAATGTGCGCTTTGGAGATCCGGAGGCCCAGGTCCTGATGATGCGCGCCGAGGGCAATGTGGCGGATGTGTTTCACCGTCTGGCCACCCACCGCCTCGACGGCGCCTCCATCAGCTGGCGCCCGGAATGCGCCCTCACCGTGGTCATGGCCTCGGACGGCTACCCGGGGGCCTATGCAAAGGGCACGGAAATCCGCAATCTGGACCAGGCTGGTCGGGTCGATGGGGTCACCATCTTCCATGCGGGCACCCGCGACGACCATGGGCGGATCCTGGCCGATGGCGGGCGCGTGTTGAATGTGGGCGCCATCGGAGACACGGTGGCGGAGGCGCGGATGCGGGCCTATGAGGCCATCGCGCTCATCGACTGGCCCCAAGGGTTTTGCCGGCGCGATATCGGCTGGCGGGCCATCGATCGGCCGGGCACGGTCCAGGAAAAGACCGGCTGAGTAACGAAAAAAGACAGGGGAAACGCCATGACGTCACGCCAGGAAATGTTCAGCGGCACGAAGGATGTGGGCGAGAGCCACAAATTCGACGAGGCCCGGCTGAACGCGTATCTTGAGGCGCATGTCGACGGCTATCGCGGCCCCCTGACCGTCCGCCAGTTCAAGGGCGGCCAATCCAACCCCACCTATCAGCTCATCACACCGGAGAAACGCTATGTGCTGCGGCGCAAGCCGCCGGGGAAACTGCTCAAGTCGGCCCATGCCGTCGATCGGGAGTTCAAGGTCATCAGCGCCTTGAACAAGGTCGACTTCCCCGTACCCAAAGCCCATATTCTGTGTGAGGATGAGAGCGTCCTCGGCACCATGTTCTATGTCATGGATTTCGTTGAGGGGCGGATCTTCTGGGAACCGACCCTGCCGTCCCTGGAGCCCAGGGAACGCGGCGCCATCTATGACGCGATGAACGAGACCCTCGCCCGGCTCCATCTGGTGGACTACAACGCGATCGGCCTTGAGGAATTCGGCCGGTCCGGCAACTATTTCACCCGCCAGATTTCCCGCTGGACCAAGCAATATCAGTTGTCGGAGACGGAAGAAATCGTCGAAATGAACCGGCTGATCGAATGGCTGCCGGAGAACATCCCCGCCGAGAACAGCGAAAGCATCGTCCACGGTGACTACCGTCTCGACAACATGATCCTGCATCCTACCGAGCCCCGGGTCCTTGCCGTCCTGGATTGGGAGTTGTCGACGACGGGGCATCCGCTGGGTGATTTCACCTATCACCTCTTGCAGTGGCGCATGCCGAGCATCGATGGGTCGGGCAATGCCCTTGTCGAGAATGATCTCTCCGCGCTGGGTATTCCGTCCGAAGAGGAGTATACGGCGGCCTATTGCCGGCGTACCGGCCGGGACCGGATTGAACATCTCGACTTCTATTTCGCCTACAATTTCTTCCGGCTCGCGGGCATTCTCCAGGGCATTGTCGGGCGTGTCCGGGACGGAACGGCCTCAAGCGCGCACGCGGCCCAGAACGCGTCCCAGGTCCGTCCGCTTGCGGAAACGGCCTGGGCCTTCGCCAAGTCGGCCGGCGCGCCCGGCTGAGGTTACAACTCTTGCGCCGCCCTCCCTCAGCCATAAGAGAGGCCTGAAGGGGTATCCGTGTTTCCCACCAATGGCATAAGCGACCATTAAGGCCATTACGCTATGGTCGGGCCATGGAAGGGGAACATCGTACCAATACGGATCACAGGCGCAGCGAACCGGCCGGCGGTAGCCCGGATACGGATCTCCTGGCCGCTCTGCTGACCGCGTCACCGGAAGCCGCCGCCGTGCTCGGGCCGGAAGGCACGGTGCAGGCGTGCAATGCGGCTTTCGCCCGTTTCCTGGGCTACGCGCCGCATGAAGCGGGGGCGACGTCCCTGGTCGATGCCCTGAGCGCCGGTGATGTCTCCCGCCTGCGCGTGGGACTGGCCTTTCTCGACGGTGGCCACACCGCCGCGTCCCGTCTTTCCTTCGCCCTTCGTCTGAGCGCAGACCAAGGCGAGGCACGGGATGCCTGGTTCGATGCAAGACCCTTCGGCCAAGTATGGCTTGCTCATCTTTATCGGGATCATCCGGCGCTGCTCCAGGCCCTCGCCCGCCACGGGGGCGATGGAGCCGCACTGATCGGCGCGGATGGGCGCATTCAGGCCATGACCCAGGCCAGCGGGCGTTTTCTCGCCGTTGATCCGTTGGCGGTCATCGACCAATCCTTTCTCAGTCTCGCCTCCCCCGAAGACCACCCTGGTCTTTCATCCCTGTTGAACGCGGCCCTCGACCCCGACCAATCGTCGGGGCCGGGCGAGGGCCTTGTCTTTGACCGACCCGGCGATCCCAGCGACAAAAGACCTGAGCAAAATGTCTGTGTCGCGGTCCATTTTGTTCCGCTGACCGATGAGGCACCGGACACCCAAGGGGCCATCGCGATTTTCCGGGACATGGCGGGCCTCAAACATCTTGAGCAGGAACGGGACACGGCCCTGCGCGCCGCCGAGGAAGCCGGCCAGACCAAGTCCCGCTTCCTTGCCGGCATGAGCCACGAATTGCGCACGCCGCTCAACGCCGTGATCGGTTTTTCCGATATTCTGTCCCAGGAACTGTTCGGCCCGCTGGGTAATGAGCGTTACAAGGAATATATCGGGCTCATCCGCCAAAGCGGGGTGACGCTCCTGCAGCTGATCACCGATATCCTGGACCTCGCCCGGATCGATGCGGGGCGCTATAGCTTGCGGCTCGAGAAGATCGATGCCGAAGGGCTGATCAGCAAGGAAGTCGAGACCTGGAAGGATCGCGCGGCCCTCAAGGAGATCACCCTTGACGTGGCCTTGCCGCCGGACCGGCTCAGTTTCATGGCCGACCGGTTGGCCCTGTCCCAGATCCTGACCAACCTGCTCTCCAATGCCGTGAAATTCACGGAAGCGGGCGGACGGATCACCGTGGCCATCGAGGAACGGGGCGGCGAGATCAGCCTTGTGGTGATGGACACGGGCGTCGGCATTGCCCCCGAGATTCTGCCGAAACTCGGCCGCGCCTTCGAGCAGGTCGTCGCGGAGTCAAGCGAGAACGGCGGCAGCAACGGGATCGGGATGGCGCTGGTGAACGCCCTTGCGGGACTTCACAACGGATCGGTGTCGATCGAGAGCACCGTGGGCGAAGGCACCACCATCACCGTCCGCATGCCGAAGGATGTGGTAGCGCCGCCCGCCGAGGACGGGGAGCGGAGCGAGACCGGATCCCGCTCCGCCGCCTGAGCAAAGAACAGCACAGCCATAAGAGAGCCTGCCTCACATGGCAGGCAGGGCGGGCCTTGACCTGCCGAGCGCCGATCCCCTTTCGCAAGGTGGGCTGAAGCCCGCCCTACGATCAAGACACGCCATTGATGTCCCGAAACCAATCAGGAAGAGCCCCGTTGGGCCGCCTGGAAGGCCGCGAGCGCTTCGGCCATCTCCCCCTCCACTTTCGCCACGGCGGGCAGTCTGACGAGCG
>CAZFWG010000024.1:0-52858 GCA_964522525.1 uncultured Alphaproteobacteria bacterium
GCCGCCGCCGCCGGCGGAGGCCTTGATCATGACCGGATAGCCGATCTCATCGGCGATGCGCACCGCTTCCTTGGTGTCCTGGATGACTCCCAGATAGCCCGGCACCGTGTTGACGCCCGCCTTGTTGGCCAGCTTCTTCGATTCGATCTTGTCGCCCATGGCGGCGATGGCATGGGGGTTCGGGCCGATGAAGGTAATGCCGGCCTCGGCAAGCACCTTCGCGAAGGCGGCATTTTCCGATAGGAAACCGAAACCGGGATGGACCGCTTCCGCTCCGGTTTGACGGACGGCCTCGATCACCTTGTCCATCAGGAGATAGGACTGGGCCGCGGGCGGGGGCCCGAGGAAAACAGCTTCATCCGCCATTTCCACATGAAGCGCGTTCTGGTCGGCCTCGGAATAAACAGCGACGGTCTTGATGCCCATGCGCTGGGCGGACCGGATCACGCGGCATGCAATCTCGCCCCGATTGGCGATCAGAATTTTGGAAAACATCGACATTCCACTTCCATCCCCAAGGCCGCGCCCCTCTCCACTGTCCGATGGCCAAAGTCAAACGGTCAAATCCCGATAGACCGAGCGCCGATCGGCAACGGAAACGGTTCCGGTTCTTGCTCATCCTGGGTTTTCAAACGAAGGCTCAACCGACACTTCGTCTGAAAACGTTAAGAACCGGCTATAGCATGGGCCCCGATGCTTTGGAAACGGTGCGCCTCCGGACTGATCCCACGGACTTTTTGGGCTCGGCATTTTGCGAAGCGCCACGCCTCGCCCCTTGCGTGCAACTGGCAGCGACATTCGCCTTGCAGCCCAGGACCCTGGAACTCTCCCGCCAGATTTCCTAGGGTGGGATCATTCACATGGACACGCGCCTGAAGGGCTCGGGGTGGACAACGCCCGACGGGTGGCCCCACAGGCGTCTTTTTTCCAAGGTCGGAAGAATGGATGATCCGATACCCGGTGGCGATCACGCCCCGGACCAAGATCCTTCGGCTTCAAGCCAAGCCCCGGTGCCTGAAGAACAAGCGGCGGGCTCCTGGCTCCGCGTCAATCCGCCGGTTTTCTTCACCTCTGCGGGCCTGGTCCTCGTTTTTGCGGCCTATGGCGTCCTGTTCAGCCGGCAGGCCGAGAGCCAGTTCCAGGACCTCCTCACGGCGGTTTCCGATACGTTCGGCTGGTTCTATGTCGCGTCGGTTGCCGTCTTTCTGGTCTTCACGCTCGGGCTCGCCCTGTCGTCATTCGGCAGTATCAAACTTGGACCCGACGATTCCGAACCCGACTACAGCTACCCCTCCTGGTTCGCGATGCTGTTTTCGGCGGGCATGGGAATCGGCCTGATTTTCTTCGGCGTGGGCGAACCCATCACCCATTTCGCAAAACCGCCGGTCGGCGACGGGGGCACCTACGAAGCCGCCCGCCAGGCCATGGTCACCACGTTTTTCCATTGGGGCATCCACGCCTGGGCCATCTATATCGTCGTGGGATTGGCCCTGGCCTATTTCGCGTTCCGCCACAATCTGCCCCTGACCATCCGCTCCGCCCTCTACCCATTGCTCGGTGAGCGCATCCACGGCCCCATCGGCCATATCGTGGACATCGTCGCGGTCCTCGGCACGCTTTTCGGCGTGGCCACCGCCCTTGGCCTTGGCGTCACCCAGGTCAATGCGGGCCTCGGCCACCTGTTCGGGGTTCCCGTTGAACCCTATGTCCAGATCCTGCTCATTGCCGGCATCACGGCCGTGGCCACGATTTCCGTGGTCAGCGGCCTCGACACGGGCATCAAGCGGCTGAGCGAGTTCAACCTGTTCCTCGCCGTGGGCCTCCTCCTGTTCGTCCTTGTCCTGGGCCCCACCGGTTTCCTCTTCGATGCACTGGTCCAGAACTTCGGTCTCTATCTCTCGACCGTCGCTGAACGGACCTTCCGCCTCTATGCCTATGAGGACAATGACTGGATCAATGGCTGGACCCTGTTCTATTGGGGATGGTGGATTTCCTGGTCGCCCTTTGTCGGGATGTTCATTGCACGGATCTCCCGGGGACGCACGATTCGTGAATTCGTGCTGGGCGTCATGCTGGTCCCGACGGGCTTCACCTTTCTGTGGCTCACGGTTTTCGGCGGCACGGCGCTTTATGTCCAGCTCCAGGAGATCCGCGATCTCGCCACCGTGGTCGTGGTCGACGACAACCTTCCCATTGCTGTCTTCGCCATGCTGGAAACCCTGCCCTTGTCGGGCATCAGCTCGATCCTGGCGATGACCCTTGTCGTCACCTTTTTTGTCACCTCGTCGGATTCCGGCTCCCTGGTCATCGACATGATCACATCGGGGGGCGACCCGGAGCCGCCGGTCTGGCAACGGGTCTTCTGGGCGGTCACCGAAGGCGTGGTCGCGGCCGTTCTCCTGTTGGCCGGTGGCCTTGTGGCGCTCCAGGCGGCGACCATCACCATGGCCCTGCCGTTTACCGTGGTTTTGCTTGTGATCTGCTTGGGCCTATTTCAGGCTTTACGACGGGACCTTGCTGGACGTAATCTCTTTGCCCAATTACCAGCCCAGCCCCCAATTCAGGGATCGGGCATTACATGGCAACAACGCCTTTCCACCATCATTCGCCACCACAAGGGAAAGGAAGTAACGGCTTTCCTCTCGCAGGTCCTCGTGCCGGCCCTCGAAAACATGGCCGATCATGTTCAATCCCGGGGCCTTGAGGCTTCCGTGACGGCCAGTGAGAATCGGGTCAGCTTGCGGGTCGATCACGGCGACGAGCTGGGCTTTCAGTATACGGTGCGCATGCGGGGCTATCGCCCCCTGTCTTTCGCCTTCCCTGAAATGCCCAAAAACGAGGAGCAGGATCTCCGACGGCACTACCGGGCCGAAGTCTACGTGAACGGATGCCACCTCGAGTATGACATTATGGGCTTCACGGAAGAGCAAGTGATCAGCGACGTGCTTTTCCATTATGACGCCCACATTCGCAGCCTCCATAATGAGGCACCCCGCGCCACGTCCGCATAGGCCTGACGCCCCGTGCACCGCCCTTTCAGGCGCCCTGGCGAGGTTTCAGGTGGACGGAAGATCATTTCCGAGGTGTAAAGACTCACGGAAATGATCACAATCGTTGCTCGGCGCATTTCCGAAAGGCCGACGGGAGCGGTTCGCGACCGCCCGGGCCTGGAAATGCGCCTACCATCACGTGTTTCCATACTGCCGCGCGCGTTCCAGTAAGGCGCGGCACGATGGGGAAATCAGAGTGCCAGATAGAGTAGTGCCCGAGATGCCGATGCCCGATGCGGGTCCGAATGCGGCCCCCCCTGGCGACGGTGTTGACGGCCAGAACGACAGTGCAGCCTTGGAACATAGCGTGCGTGCGGCGCTCGACGCCGCGCGACGGCCGCTCCTTGACCTGTCGACCAGCAATTCCCTCCTGAATTATCACTTTGCGGATCACCTTCGCGGTCAGATCCAGCTCGTGGGCGATACGCTCGACGCCATCCATGCCCGCCTGCTTTCGGGCAAGCCTCACAGGCTGACCGGGCTTGAGGATCGGGATGGCGCCGAGGTCGAAGACGAACGCTCGGAAGGCTTCGCCCTCGCTTTCGAGGGCGCTCTTCTGGACGATGACCTTTATTTCTCCGAGATTGACGAACTGGATGGCGGCGACCCGGAAAACCCGGCCTTTCTGATCGCCGAGCGGACCTTGCGGGATCGGATTCGCCTTCAGCTCGACCTGCCCCGGCGCCCGGAAACGGAGCCGCTTGCGTCCCGCGCGGCGCAGGCCCGGCTCCAGGGGCTCCCGGACGCCTATGAACTGCCCCGCCCGTCCCTTGATCCCACGGACCCGCTTGAAGCCAACGAAGCGCCGGCCTCCGATTCCCTTCAGACCCTTCTTCTGCCCCATGAACGCACGCGCAAGCATGAGGAGCTCTTGAACCTGCAGCGGGTGGGTCTGGATGAACACGGCGCCAGCCCGCTTTATGCCGCCTACGGTCTTTTGAAATGGCATGGCGCGGCCGGCACATCCCATGTCGCGCCCCTGCTGCTTCATCCCGTGACCGTGGCGCCGCCCCGCAACCCGATCCGGGGACCGTTGGAGATCCAGGGCGCGCCGGCAGGCATCTGTCCGAACCCGGCCTTGCGTGAGGTGTTGCGCGCCTTCGACGTCCGGTTGCCGGTGTGGGAAGAGGACGAAGGGCCCGAGGACTATCTGCAGCGGGTGAAACAGTCCACGGAGAATCGGGCCGGCTGGCGGGTCTACCGCACCTGCATGATCGCCGCCTTCGATCTCGTTTCCATCCGCCAATGGGCGGATCTGGACCCTGCCTACTGGCCCGATGCCTATCAGAGCGCCGCGGCCACCATACTGGTGGACACACCGACCGAAGATGCCGATGCGGAGCCCGAGATCACGCCAGACGCCCAGACCATCCTCGAAACGGCGCGGGACAAGGGCATTGCGGTTGTCGAGACACCGCCGGGAACGGGCAAGACGGACTTGATCGCGGACCTCGTGCTGGAGGCCTGGGAACGGGGCGAGAGCGTTCTCGTCGTCAGCAGCAAGAATGCGGCCCTTCAGAAGCTCGCCCATGCCCTGGGACCGGCGAGCGGCGGCGCGGATTTTTCACCCTTCCTCCTTGATCTGCGCGAACCCCACTCCAGGGACAGCGTCATTCGCGGAACGATCCGGGAGCGGCTGTCCCTGCCCAGGGACCATGACATTCTTCCCAATTCGGAACTTCCCCGGGCGGAGCTGAACACCGTCGCCACCACCCTGGAGGCCCTGGACGCGCCGTTTGGCGCGACCGGCTTCCGGCCCGACGAGATCCGCATCGCCGAGCGCAAGGTGCGCAAGATCCCGCTTGATTCCGTCTTTGACACCGTCGACCTGGAACGGGCCGATCAGCTGGATGCGGAGGGCCGGGAACGCTGTCGCATTGCCCTTTCGGATCTGGAAAAGGCCTGGTCCGAGATCATGATTGCGGGCTCGCCCAACAATGAGCCCTCGCCCTGGGCCCAGCTCGAACAGCCGATCAGCGACGAGTCCTACAACGCGGTCCAGCCGACCCTGGAGCGCTGGCACAGCGCCCTTGGCGCCTTCAAATCCCTCTCCGATGAGGTCGCAGCCCATGTGGGCTGGCCGGCGCCCGTTCAAATCGATGACGTCGTCATGATGCTCGGCGCCCTGCCCGAGCCCCGCATCCTGCGCACGCTTCAGGGTGACGCCGCCCTTGCCGCCATCCTGCCCGTGTTGGCGGATCCGGAAATCGAGAGCGGCGCCCGGCGCATCCACGGGCTCTGGAAGCAGCTGGATGCCATCGATCAGGATCTCCGCCAGGCCTTTGACGAAGCCGATCAGCTGACGGAACGCTCTGAGGAACTCGCCGTTCTGGTCAAGGCCTGGCATCACAGCTGCCCCGCGGCGAAAGAATTGACCGAAATCGAGAATGCGCTGCCCGGACTCCAACAAGAGGCGGACACGGTCATTCAGGCCCGCAGTTTCATCGCCGATCTCGGCGGCATGATCGGCGTTCCGGCACCGGACAGTCCCGACGACATCGCCCTCATTCAGGATGCCGCCGCCCTTATCGCGCGCACCCCGCCCATCTGTCTGGAAGCGGACCATGCCGCCCTGCTCGGCGACGACGGGCGCAGCAAGATCACCCATCTGACCCAGGAAATTCAAACCCTGCGCAACCGCTATCAGTCGCTCATGCGGCAGATCCGCGTGACCACCAAGATCGACCCGAGGATCTTGAACCGGGTGGCCCACGACCTGGAACATACCCACGCCCTGGCCCGTCCCTTTTCCGCCCGATATGGCAAGGCCAAACGCCTGCGCAACCGGCTGCTGCGTCCGTCGACCAAGCACAAGGACGCGCCGATGCTTCTGCGCACGCTCGCGGAACTGACCGAGACACTCCATCGCTTCCAGGAACGGGAAATCCCGCGTTCCCTGCTCGGACCGATCTTCGACGGCATCACGACCCAGATGAGCGATGTCTCCGCGGCGATGACCTATGCGCGCAATGCCGCCAAATTTGCAAATCACGGCACGTTTGGCGCGGCCCTGGCCGAGGCCTTGTGCAATGCGCCGGCGGCAACGCTGCTTCGCTTCGCCGACCGCGTGAACAACAGTGACACCACGCGGGTCAAGACCATCAAGGACCGTTTGCAAACGGATGAAGAAACGAGCCTGGCGGATCTCGAAACGAAATTCCGGACCCGCCGGGATTCCCACGACAATATTCTGACGCTCGCCCGCCGTCTGGGCTTGCCGCCGACCATCGCCCTGGCGCAGCTTGACGACGCGACCGCGCGGCTGCGCCAGCGCGAGGCCCTGGTGACGGGCGAACTCCCCGTCCTCGCACCGACCACGGAGGTTCTGGAGGCGGCCGGTTTCGACCGCCCCAATGTCACCCGCCGGCAGTCGGCCCTCGGCCTTCTGGAGACCCTGGCGCCGCCCACCATGCCGGTGAACGCGCCCGGCCCGCTTAATGTGGAGCGCTGGCGGGATGCCTTCCTGTGCCCCCCCACGACCCAGGAGTTCTCGACCCTGCTGGCCCAGCGCGAACGGTTGCGCAGCCTGATCGATGCGGTCCGCGCCGGCGAACGGGAGTTGAGCCGCCAATTGGAGCAGCCCATCGCGTCGCTGGTCAGCCGCGATGCGGAACGCGTCATCTCGCTCGGCGACACCGTGCGGTGGGCGGAACGGGCGAGCACGACCACACCCGCCCGGGACCGGGCCGCCGCCGAAGCACGGTCCAAAGCGAGGGATATCGGCCTTGACGCGCTCGTCGATGCCCTCGAGTCCACGAACACCTACCGGGATCTCGGCACCGTCTTCGACAAGGTCTATTGGCTGTCGTTGGCCCGGCGGCTCAAGGCGCACCCGAAACTCGGCGGCCCGGACGGTCCCGATCGCCAGGCCCTGCTGGCCCGCCGGGACGGCTTGGTCGCTGAGCTGAGGGCGGCCCGGCTTGCAGCCTTGAAAGTCTCCTTGTTGAAGCGCGCGATACCGGCCGGGCGCGTGGGCTCCTCGGCCGAGGATTCCCAGGAAGGCGCGCTGCTGACCTATGGCACCGATGAGGGTCCCCGCCTTGATGTCCTGCTCAGCCAGGCGCCCCGCGCTCTCAAGACCCTGATGCCGTGCTGGTTGGCAAGCCCCGCAAGCCTCGCGGCCATCGCCACGGGCCAGGATCTCGCCCTCGACCTGGTGATCCTGGATGAGGCGGGCGCCCTGTCCATTCCGCAGGCGCTGACGGCCGCGCTGCGCGCCCGTTTCGCCGTGGTGCTGGGCGATGCCTTCCAGGCCGCGCCCAATTACGACCCGCTGCCCCTTCTTGATTGGACCAAGGAGTTTGACGCGGACGGCCGTGCAAGCCCCATGTCGACCTTTGAACGGTGCCTGACGATTCACGGCGCCCATGCGGCCCTGACATCCATCTCGGAACTGATGGATCCGACCCTGCTCGCCTTCGCGAACGACCAGACCTATGACGGCAGCCTGCGCCTCAAGACGGGCCAGACATGGCCCGACTCCGGCTTGCGCCTCAACCGGACCGCCGGTTTCTCGGCCGGCCGGGTGAATCTGAGGGAGGCGGAAGCCATCGTGCTGGCGGCCCGGCAACAGATGCGCACCCGCCCCGACCTCTCCCTGGGCATCGCACTGGCGACGCCGGCCCAGGCCTTCCTGGTCGAAACCATGATTTCCCGCATCCGCGCCAGCGACGCCGCCATTCAGTCCTTTTTGGATCGGTGGGCGGAGGAACCGGAAGCATTCTTCGTCAAACCGCTGGACGCCGTTCAGGGCGACCGGCGGGATGTGATCCTCGCCTCCCTCGTCCACACGGGCGATGACCAGGATCGCGTGGACCCGCAGGCGCTCGGGGTGTTTTCCGGGCCCGACGGGGAGCGCCACCTGAATACGCTGGTGACCCGGGCGCGGCTTCGCTTCGAGCTGTTTACGGGGCTGTCGGCGGACATGATCGAGGAGGACGGCGAGACGCCACGCGGTGTCCTGGTCCTGAAGGACTACCTCGAGCACATGGAGACCAACGGCCGGGTCTATGGCGGACGGTTGGCGGTGGTCGCCGCGTCCTGACCCCGGCCCACCAGCGCCTCATTTACTGGCCGCCTTTTTATCTCCGTATACAGATCTTCAGACATGGGCGCGAGCGAGAAGACGCAATCTCCGTGCTGTTAGCGCGCCTTGAAGACGAACATGTCCGCCGGATCGAGGGTCAGGGACAGGACTGTGCCCGGCGCTGGCAGACGGGTGCCGGGCACAACGACCCGTACGGAACAAGAAGCGGTGGGCGCAAGGTGAGCACCTTCCTCCTGCTCCAGGTCGAGCTCGATCAGGCTTTCCGGGCCCAGGAGAACGGACCGACGCACCACGGCCTTGACGGTGTGCCCAGATCTGGCACCCGTTTCTGCTGTGACCATATGGATGGCATGGGGGCGGGCCATCACCTGCACGGGCGTGCCATCCGCCATATGGGGCACCGGGACGGAACCGAGCGGCGTTACCGCCGTGCCGTTCACCACGCGGCTTTCAAAGACATTCAGATCAGAGAAAAAAGCCGCCGCCGGCGCGTCGACGGGACTGTTGTAGATTTCATCCGGCGCGCCCACCTGAATGATCTGCCCGGCGCGCATCAGGGCGATGCGGTCGGCCATCCGCATGGCCTCTTTGGGATCATGGGTCACAAGCAAGGTCGCCGTTCCGGTATCCTTCAGGAGCTGCCAGGTCTCGTCGCGAATGCGATCGCGCTTCGGCACATCAAGGCCCGAGAACGGCTCGTCCATCAGCATCACGCCAGGCCGGGGCGCCAGGGCCCGCGCAAGGGCCACGCGCTGTTGTTCGCCCCCGGACAGATGGGACGGATAGGATCGGGCAAAGCCCTCCATGCCGACTTGCGCCAACGCTTCCATGGCGCGGACATCGCGCTCTTCCCGCGCCGAGCGCCGCAAACCGAAAGCCACATTGTCGAAAACGCTGAGATGGGGAAACAGCGCATAGTCCTGGAACATCAGCCCCACGCCCCGCTCTTCCGGCGGCGTAAAAACCGAAGGCCCTGCCACTTCGCGCCCATCGATCAAGACGCGTCCGCTCGATTGCCGCACGACACCGGCCGCGATGCGCAGGGTGGTGGATTTGCCGCAACCGGAGGCCCCCAAAAGGCACACAACCTCGCCCGCGTCCACGCTCAGAGACACCCCGCGAACCGCTTCCGTCGCCCCGAAATGGCGTCGGACCGCATCGAATACGAGCCGTGGTGCTTTCATGTCCTCATTTGCGGCCATGGGCCCGTCCCCTGTTACAACTCCAACCAAAGCGCCGCCTGGCACCACGGGACACCAGGGAGACGCATCATTTAGTCAACACGCAAATGAGAGTGAAAGGCAAGACTGGTGGGATCGGAACTGTATCAAACCGCGTTGACCGTCACCCGGCAAGGCCGGCAATGGACTGCCCGATCACTTCCTCGGCCCGTACACAGACCATTTCCTTCCAGCGGGTTTCATCGGGATAAAAGGCATCGCGAATCCTGGCCTTGATTTCCGCCCCCCGGGAATTGGTGATGTCCCCATACAGATAAAGCCAGTTGTCAAGGCTCAGACTCTCCAACACGGTGTGCAGATCCCGGGTACCGAGTTCCAGAGTCGCGGTCGTGACTTGCGCCGTGGTCGTATGATCGCGCCAGATGCCTGCCACAACCCCTTTCAAGGGCGCCGAGGCGGAATGGGCATCCCCCAATTTGGTCACCGTATCCGTACCGAACCAGTCGTTTACCCGGTCCGCCCCCAGGAGCGGATCATTGGAACAGATCAGCTCACCATGGCCATAGGGCCCAAGACCCGTGTGCAGATCAAGATGGGCAATGGCCCGGGCGCCCTTTGTGTGGGCGGCACAGATGGCGCGCAGCATGGTGTTCGACCAGACGGGGGACCGCCCGCCATAGAACAGACCGTCCGCATGGCTCCACTGTCCGCCGGTTACGGCCTCCTGATAGGCTCTCAGGCCGAATTTCTCGATATGAGACCGCGTGCGTTCGGCATAGGTGGTGGGCGCCGCGCCAAGATCCGCCGCCACGACAAGGCCATGGACATATCCGTAGTCGGAATCATCCGGATAGCTCCCGTCATGGGGCAGGAAGTTCCGGTTGAGATCCACATTGCCTTCCGTCACCCGGCGGGCATGGGCGAAGCCATGGGGATTGACGGCGTGAATGATCACCAGGGCCATGCTCTCCGGCATGGTCCGATAAAGCGCCTCCCGCAGCAGGAAGACCTGAAGGCCGGCCCCCCCGAAGCCTTCCACGCCGTGAACGGCGCTGGTGACGACAAGGACCTGGCCCGCCTCTCCGGGCGGGGGACCAATCCGCGCCACATCCGTATACAGAGGCTCATCCAACGGACCATTGGCGGCCGGGTTCTGAAATGTCTCCAGGGACGCGTTTTCGCCTTTTGCAGCGTCAAGAAACAATTTGCGGGAGGTGCCATAGCGGTCAGCAAAATGGCGAGTGGTTGATGCAGTCATAATGTTATTTTCCTTCGGGGCGCGACGAAGCGCATCGGGTATCAGGCGGGGGCCTTGCGGGCGGATACCTCGATCTCAATCTTCATTTCCGGGGCCACGAGGCCCGCGATAATGGTGGTGTTGGTGGGTTTTGCCACGCGGCAGTGCTCGGCGATGATCGGCGCGGCAAGGGGGAAGTCATCCGGGTCCGTCAAGATCACCCGGACACGCACCAGGTCGTCGAGAGACGCACCGGCCTCTCCCAAAGCCCAGGCAATATTGGTGAAACACTGACGGGTCTGGCTCGCGACATCGGGGGCAATGGCCCCCGATGCATAGTCATAACCGGTGGTCCCGGAAACCAACACCCAATCACCGGCAGGATCGGGAAGGATGACGGCGCGGGCATACCCGGCCTGGGCCTCGAACGCGGATCCTGTCGTGATCCGTTCCCCGATCATGACCCGACACGCTCGATCGCGACTGCTGTTGCTTCACCGCCGCCGATGCACAAGCTGGCCACGCCCCGGGTGAGCCCACGGGTCTGAAGGGCATAGAGCAGGGTCACGATGATCCGTGTTCCCGACGCCCCGATGGGGTGACCAAGGGCGCAGGCACCGCCATTCACATTGACTTTCTCATGGGGCAGATCGAGATCGCGCATGGCAGCCATGGTGACAACGGCAAAGGCTTCGTTGATCTCGAACAGGTCCACGTCATCCGCCGTCCAACCGACCTGCTGCAACAGGTTGCGGATGGCATCGACCGGCGCCGTGGTGAACCACTGGGGCTCGTGGGCGAACTGAGTCTGCCCACGGATCACGGCCAGAGGCGTGAGCCCCCGGCGCTCCGCTTCGGACCGGCGCATCAGAACGAGCGCCGCCGCCCCGTCGGAAATGGAACTGGAATTGGCCGCAGTGACCGAGCCGTCCTTGGCGAAGGCGGGCTTCAATTGCGGGATCTTGTCCGGTCGCGCGTTCTGGGGCTGCTCATCCGCGGTCACGTGCTGCTCGCCCTTGCGGGTGGCCACGGTAACCGGGGCAATCTCCCCCTCGAAGGCGCCGCTGGTCTGGGCCTCCTGGGCCCGCGCCAGGGATGCCAACGCATAGGCATCCTGGGATTCGCGCGTGAACTGATAATGTTGGGCGGTCGCCTCGGCATAGGTCCCCATCAACCGGTTCTCATAGGCGTCCTCCAGACCGTCAAGGAACATATGATCCTTCAACTCGGCATGGCCGAGCCTCAACCCGCCCCTGGCCTTGGCCGTCAAATAGGGCGCATTCGTCATGCTTTCCATGCCGCCCGCCACAACGATATCGGCCTCGCCACTCAGCAACGCCTGACGCGCCATCATGACGGTCTTCATGCCGGAGCCGCAGACCTTGTTGACCGTCGTGCAGGGCACGGATTTCGGCAGGCCCGCCTTGATCGCCGCCTGGCGCGCCGGCGCCTGACCGACACCGGCGGGCAACACACATCCCATCAGCACTTCCGAGACGTCATCGGGCTGCACATGGGCCCGCTCCAGCGCCGCCCCGATGGCACTCGCGCCGAGTTCGGGCGCCGTCGCATCGCTCAGCACGCCCTGGAATCCGCCCAGCGCGGTTCGAGCGGCGCCCACAATGACGATCGGGTCGTCGTCGTGAGTTTGGGTCATGGCGTGGCTTCCTTTCTTAAGGTTGCATTTCCTGTAAAGTTTTCCCGTAACAATGAAAACAAACGATTATCACGGGGCTATATTTGTGAACCGCAAGTTTAAAGCGCAGCACGGCAAAGTGGAACTGGGTTTAGCCTTCCGGGATCCGAAAAATCAATCGTTTATAAGTCGCATCTGGCACGAGACGAGAAAGATGACAAAAGCGAAAGGAGTGCCTCTATTGGAAAGGGCGTTGATTCCATTGACGGGCGCTTGGACCGTCAAGCTGCGCTAAACTCAGGCGGCGGTGGCGCTCTATTGGGGGGGTGCCAAGATGAAAAGCTCAGGGGAGCGGACAATGAACGCGGCACGAAACACACAGTCTGCATCGCCAACCTGTCGTGCCGTCCTGGCCGTGGCCTTCCTCATGGTGACGGCTCCGGCATACGCACAGGCTCCGTCCCAGGCCGTTGTCGCGAACCGCATCGAAGCGCTGACGCTCGCGGATCTGACCAAGCTCCTCACCAGTGCCGAAATGACCGGCATCCCGGAACGCAGTGCCGGCGGGGATCCGGTGCTGCGCATACGGACGGCCGGCGGTGGTCAGTTCATGGCCGCCCTGCGGTCCTGCCCCGCCGACGAGACGCCATCCTGCCCCCATCTTGAACTCTACGCGGTCTTCAGCGCAGGTCCCGCCAACAGCTCAGTGGACGCCATCAATCTGTTCAACCGGAGGGCGGCCGGGGTGAAGGCCTTCCGGCTCCAGGACGGCACGACGGTCCTCAGCCGCTACGTGACCCTCCAATACGGCATCGCCCAGGGCAATCTTCTGGGCAATATCGCGGGCTTTCAACGTTCGGCGGAATCCTTCCGGGCTTTCCTGACGGCCAATCCGGTCTCGATGCCTGAATCCCGGCCCCAGGTTGCCGTGTCGAACACAACCCAGGCGCAAGAGCCCATGATCGATCCGGGCTACATTCCGTCAAACGGCGATTGGGCCGGCCTGCTCAATGATCCGCAGACAGACGGATTTGTACCTCCCGCCCCGCAATAAATACGCTTTTCGGCTCCCCACCCGCCTGTCACATTAAAACTGCGCACGGCCTTCGGTATAGAGTTGAAGGCAGCGGCAGCCGCCCGGCGGCCCTCCGCCGCCCCAGTGGAGCCAGGGCCAAAGGCCCTTTGGTGTGAGCGCAAAAGACCTAATGCCAGCGCAGATCAAGCGTATAGGGATTATCAATCCCCCGGAACGGTTCGCGCACGGTCATCGGCCCTGGCGTGTGCCCGAAAGGCTCGAACCGGGCCAACATCCGCCCTTCCGCCTCGAGCGCGTTGATCGGCCGGATGTCCGGATTGAGGCCACCCGGATGCTCCGTGTAATAGGTACACCCGCCGATCGACCGCCCGTTCCACTGATCCACGACGTCAAAGACAAGGGGACCATGGGGCCGGATCGTGGGATGCAGACAGGAAGCTGGCAACCAGGTGCGGAAACGCACGCCCGAGATCGAGACATCCGGATTATCCGTAGGCGTCAGCGGCAGACCGATCCCGTTGCAGGCCACGCGGTACCGGCCGCCCGTATCCCCCGTGACCTGAACCTGGAGCCGTTCGAGGGAGCTGTCCACGAAACGGGCCGTCCCGCCGATGGAGCCTTCCTCGCCCAGCACGGGCCAGGGCTCGAGCGCGGCACGCAGTTCGATGTCGAGACCGCCGAAATTGACTTGGCCATAAAGGGGAAAGCGCCACTCGTAATGGACACTGAACCAGTCGGGGTCGAGCGCCACGTCGAGGGCGGCACTGGTCTCCGAAAGCACCTCTTGAAGGTCCGCCCACAGAAAAATGGGCAGCATGAATTTATCATGGAGCGCGGTACCGAACCGGCGCAGCGGCGCCGTGTAGGGGGTATGCCAGAACCGGGCGATCAGGGCCCGCAGGAGCAATTGCTGCACGAGGCTCATGCGCGCATGGGGCGGCATTTCAAAGGCCCGGAACTCCACAAGCCCGAGCCGACCCGTGGGCCCGTCCGGCGAATAGAGCTTGTCGATGCAGATCTCCGAGCGATGGGTGTTGCCGCTCACATCGACCAGAAGATGACGGAACAGACGATCGACCAGCCAGGGCGGACAATCCAGGCTGTTCGCTTTCAACGGATCCGGCACTTGGCGGAACGCCAGTTCCAGTTCGGTCAGACTTTCGTGGCGGGCCTCGTCAATGCGGGGGGCTTGGCTGGTCGGCCCGATGAAGAGACCGGAGAAGAAATAGCTGAGCGCGGGATGGTTCTGCCAATAGCGGATCAGGGACGCGAGCAGGTCGGGACGGCGCAGGAAGGGGCTGTCCGCAGGCGTCGCACCGCCGACGACCACATGGTTCCCCCCTCCTGATCCGGAGGGCCGTCCATCCACCTGGAATTTCGAGGCATCCAAACCGACGAGCCGGGCTTCTTCGTAAAGAATGTTCGTGATTGCCACCTGTTCTTCCCAAGAGTGGGACGGGTGAATGTTGACTTCGATCACACCCGGATCCGGCGTCACCTTGATCACGTTGAACCGGGGATCGAAGGGCGGCGTGTAGCCTTCGATGTGAATCGGCATATCGAGGGCCTCGGCGGTTTCCTCGATGGCCTGGACGAGATCCACATATTCGTCCGCCGACGGCACCGGCGGCATGAAGACACAGACTTTTCCGTCCCGGGGCTCCACCGCCAGCGCCGTGCGCACCGTTGGCGCGTCCGGCCCCCAGGTCGAGTCGGTCCCCAGCGTATCGCCGGGCGCGGAACCCCTACTTTCGCGGGCCGGGCCGCGGCCATTGGCGTCCTGAAGCCGCGGCGTGCGTGAGGGCAAGGCCGCGCGGGCGGCGAAGGGATCGAGGGGATGGACAGCCGGCACATCCTCCGGTGTCACATAGGCCAGGGAGTAAAGCGGCAGACGCAAGCCGGCCGGACTGTCGCCGGGAATAAGAAACAGAGCCTCCCGGCGGGTCTTCCACCGTTCACTTTGCCAACGGAAGCGGCGCCGACCGCTGGCCTTTGCCTGGGCGGGCTGTATGGGCAGCACATAGCTGACTGGCGTGGCAAGCCCCCGATCGAAGGCCCGGGCGAGACGGGCCCGTTCCTGGGGGTCTTCGAGCTTGTTGTCGGCGGTGTCCACATTAAGGGGCAGCTGGTGTTCCTTCAGGACGAAGGCGCCCGGATCCTCATAGGCGGGCTGCGCACAGTCCTGATTGATCTCAAGGGCGTCGCACAAGGCCCCCATGAAGCGTGATGCGTCCTCAGTGTTGGCGCCGCTGCCCGTTTCCGAGGCGATCAGGCGATCATCTCCCCATAGCGCGTCACCGTCCCGCCGCCAATACAAGGCAAAGGCCCAACGGGGCAACTGCTCCCCCGGATACCATTTGCCCTGGCCATAATGCAGGAGCCCCTGGGGGGCGAAGCGCTGCCGCAGACGCCGGATCAGCGTGTCCGCCATGGCCCGTTTCGTTGGTCCGACCGCATCGATGTTCCATTCCGCGCCGTCCCGGTCCGTGGCCGAAACGAAGGTCGGTTCGCCGCCCATGGTCAAGCGCACATCGCCGGCCCTCAGCATGCCGTCGAGGTGGCGACCAGCCTCATCGATGCGCCGCCATTGCTCATCCGTATACGGCAGCGTAATGCGCGGCGTCTCGTGGATCCGCCGCACGTCCATGTGGAAACCAAATTCCACTTCCGCCTTCTCATGGGCCCCGGAAATGGGGGCCGCACTTGAGGGAAAGGGCGTCGCGGCGAGGGGAATGTGGCCCTCGCCCGCGAACAGGCCCGACGTGGCGTCAAGGCCGATCCAGCCAGCGCCCGGCACATACACTTCGGCCCAGGCATGGAGATCGGTGAAGTCGGCGGACGGCCCGGCCGGACCTTCGACGGGTTTCTCATCGGCCGTAAGCTGGATCAGGTAGCCCGAGACGAAGCGGGCCGCATAACCCAACCGGCGCAACAACTGCACGAGCAGCCAGGCACTGTCCCGGCAAGACCCGCGCCCAATATCGAGCGTTTGCTCCGGTGTCTGAACGCCGGGTTCCATGCGGATCACATAATCGACTTCCCGCTGGACGCGCTGGTTGAGATCGACAAGGAAATCGACGGTCCGCCGGGGCCTGCGCGGCACCGACGCCAGGAAGTCTTCAAACAGGGGGCCGATATCCGCCGTGGCTCGGTAGGGTTCGAGATCCTTCGCCAGATCCGGCGCATAGGTGAAGGGAACGGTCTCGGCACTGTCTTCGAGGAAGAAGTCGAACGGGTTGATGGCGTCCATCCGGGCGATCAGATCGATGGTCACGGAGAAATGATCGATGCGCTCGGGAAAGATGAGACGTGCCAGCCAGTTGCCGAAAGGATCCTGCTGCCAGTTGAGAAAATGCTCCGCAGGCGAAATTTTCTGCGTATAGCTCAGGATCGGCGTGCGGCAATGGGGCGCGGGACGTAGCCGGACAATCTGCGGGCCCACCTCGATCGGCCGGTCATAGCGATACGAGGTATGATGGGTGATGGCCGCTTCGATTGTCATTCCTACCCCCTATGGTCACCCGAACCGGTCCGCGACCTGGATGCCCGGGACCGTCTGAGATCTTCCCCGCGCAACGTTCGCTAATTCGCGCTGCGCCCAAGAAACCCGGTGAAAACACGCCAAAGCCTAGAACGACCTGAGGCGTGATGGAAATGCGTTCTCGCATTATGGGCGTGTTCCCGCCCATGGCAAAGGGCGTGGCACCATCTTCGCTCATTGGTAACCCGCCGACCCTTAAATTTTCGATCGAATCTTGTCCGTGGGGCTGGCGCTGCAGCGGGACGTTGCGTAGCCTGAAGGCAGGAGGTGGTGGGCCCCGTGTATGATGAAATGCAAGACGGCGAGAATATTCGCCTTTTATACGATCCGATCGCCCGATGGATCGAGGAGATGGGCCTCGACACGCTGCACCTGCGCCGTGCGGAAGCCGAGACACTGTTTCGCAAGATCGGCATTACTTTTGCCGTGTATGGCGAGGAAGGCGACCCGGAAAGGCTTATTCCCTTCGACCTGATTCCTCGGATTTTCGGTGCCGCCGAATGGCGTCACATCCAGGCGGGCGTCATCCAGCGGGCCCGGGCCCTGAACGCCTTCCTGAGCGACATCTACGGGAATGCAGACATCGTCCGGGAAGGTATTCTTCCGGCGGACATCTCCCTCGGCAATTCCGCCTTCGAACCCATCATGAAGGATATCCGTCCACCGAAGGACATCTATGCCCATATCATCGGCGTGGATATCGTCCGCACCGGACCGGACAGTTACTATGTGCTCGAGGACAATTGCCGCACGCCGTCCGGTGTCTCCTATGTTCTGGAGAACCGGGAGATCATGTCCCGGATGTTCCCGGACCTGATCCGTCAGGCGGGCGTCCGGCCCGTCGACAGCTATCCGGTCCATCTGCGCCGGCTTCTCCATGGCGCCGCGCCGCAGATGTGCGAAGACGATCCCATGCCCGTGCTCCTGACCCCGGGCTATCTGAACAGCGCCTTCTACGAACACTCCTTCCTGGCCGACGAAATGGGCATCGAACTGGTGGAGGGCCCGGATCTATTCGTCGAGGACAACAAGGTCTTCATGCGCACGACCGAAGGAGCCCAACGGGTCGATGTGATCTATCGGCGTATCGATGACGCCTTTCTGGACCCCCTGACCTTCCGGCCCGATTCCATTCTGGGCGTACCCGGACTGATCGATGCCTACCGCGCGGGGAGCGTGAACCTCGCGAATGCTCCGGGCACCGGCGTGGCCGACGACAAGGCCGTCTACACCTATGTGCCGGATATGGTCCGCTTTTACCTGAGCGAGGAGCCCATCCTCCAGAACGTCCCCACCTGGCGCTGCCGCGAGCCCCAGGATCTGGCCTATGTGCAGGACAATCTTCAGGACCTCGTGGTGAAGGAAGTCCACGGCTCGGGCGGCTATGGCATGCTGATCGGGCCAAAGGCCACCGCTGCGGACCGGGAAGCCTTCCGCGTTCGGATTACGGAGGACCCCGCCAACTTCATTGCTCAGCCGACCCTCGCCCTTTCCACGTGCCCCTGTCTCGTCGACGAGGGCATTGCACCCCGCCATGTGGACTTTCGTCCCTTCGTTCTGTCTGGGGAGGAGATCGAGGTCATTCCCGGCGGCCTGACGCGGGTGGCCTTGCGCAAGGGCTCTCTCGTCGTGAATTCGAGCCAGGGCGGCGGGGTCAAGGACACCTGGGTGCTCGAGGAATAGATCCATGCTCAGCCGGACCGCGGAAAATCTCTATTGGCTGGCGCGCTTCGTGGAACGGGCGGAAAACAACGCCCGCCTCGTCGACATGGGCAATCGCATGACAGCCCTGCCCGGCACGCCGGAGGAACGCGCCAATGAATGGGCATCCGTGATCATCAGCGCTGGCGCCGGCGCCCATTATCCCGCCCTGTTCGGGCACGCCACCCAGGCCACCGTGGCGAGCTACATCCTCCTCGCCCCGGAAAACCCTTCGAGCGTCTATTCCTGTCTGCGGGACGCCCGGCGCAATGCCCGAGCGGTGCGCACGGCCCTGACCTCGGAGATTTGGGAGGCGATCAACGATTCCTGGATCGCGATCAAGGATGCCGATCTGTACAGCGTGACGGATGGCGCACTCGCCGACTTCGTCGACTGGGTCAAGACGCGCGGCGCCCTTTTTCGAGGCAGCGTGGACAGTTCGCTCCTGCGCAGCGACGGTTACGATTTCCTTCGCCTGGGAACCTTCATTGAGCGGACCGACAGCACCGCTCGCCTGCTCGATGTCAAATATCACGTCCTTCTGCCCGCCGATTATGGCGTGGGCAGCGTCATCGACCAGTATCAATGGCTGTCGATCCTGCGGGCCTCAAGTTCCCTGCGCAACTATCACCGCAGCTATGACACTGGCGTCACGGCCTGGGGGGTTGCCGATTTCCTGACCCTCAATCCGTCGAGCCCCCGTTCCCTGATCTACTGCTCGCGCTCCGTGAACGATCACCTCCAACGTCTGAAAGAGCGCTATCACCAGGACCATCCCTGCTATGACGTGGCCGCCGGCATGCTCCTCGACCTGAAGCGGGAAACCATCGAATCGGTCTTCCAAAGCGGGCTACATGAGTTTCTCGTGGACTTCATCACCAAGAACAATATTTTGTCCGCCTCGATCGGAGAAGCCTTTGGCTTTGGGGCGGGCACCGCGGGAACCGAGGACGACGATGACTTGGATGATAAAGATATCTGATCAGATGACCGCCCTTTGCAAATCCTGATATTGCCAGGTCACCGAATGCGCTGAGGCCCAGGGAAACATGACATATTGCGTGGGACTGCAACTTGAGGACGGTCTCGTCTGCCTGTCGGACACCCGCACCAATGCGGGCGTCGACAACATCGCCACATTCCGGAAGATGTTCACCTGGACCGTGCCGGGTGAGCGGGCCATCGTCCTTCTGACGAGCGGCAATCTGGCGATCACCCAAGCCGTGGTCGGTCAGCTGCGCGAGAATATCGACCACCCGAAACCGGGCGTGGCCACCCTCCTCTCGGTCGATTCCATGTTCGAGGTGGTGGAGCTGGTCGCCACCACCATGCGCGAAGTTCAGCACCGCTACGGACCGGGCCTTGCCGCCATGAATGAGAGTTCCCTCGCCTCCATCATGGTCGGCGGGCAAAGACGCGGCGGCGTGCTGCGGCTGTTTCTGGTCTATGCGGCGGGCAATTTCATCGAAGCCACCGAAGACACCCCTTTCTTCCAGATCGGCGAGCCCAAATACGGCAAGCCCATCCTCGATCAGGTCATGTCCCCGGATATGACCCTCGACGCCGGTGTCACGGCCACCCTCCTGTCCATGGCCTCGACCATGCGCTCCAATCTCTCCGTTGGCATGCCCCTCGATATCGCGGTGATTCGCCGCGACACTTTCGCCTTCGAACAGCTGCGTCGGATCGAACCGGACAATCCCGCCTTCTGGGAACTGGCCGATGCCTGGTCCGGCAAATTGCGCAGCGCCTTTGAGGAACTCAAAGCTTTCAAGGTTTGAGCAGGCAACCCAGACCCCGTTCCCCCGATTGACCGGCCGGCCGCGTGCCCTCTACCCTGTGACCAAGGTGAAAAAAAGTCAGCGGGAGAGGATGCACCATGGCGAACAAACGCGTGGCGATCATTGGCGCCGGATTGGGCGGACTGTGCGCGGCCATCAAACTGCGCGAAGCCGGCTATGGCGATATTCTCCTGCTCGACCGCAATCCCCGTGTCGGCGGGGTGTGGCACGAGAACACCTATCCGGGCTGTGCCTGTGATGTGCCCGTGAGCCTCTACCAGTTTTCCTTCGCCCACAGCATCCAATGGACACAGACCTTTCCGGGCTCCCACGAAGTGCAGGCCTATGCGGAGGAACTCGTCGACACCTTCCAGCTCGGCCCGTATTTACGCCTCGGCATGGAAGTGGTGCGCGCCGAATGGCTCGAGGACAGCCGCGTCTGGCATTTGACCACCGGCGACGGCACGGTCCTTGAATGCGATGCCGTGATCGGCGCCCTGGGCCAGCTCAATCGCCCGAAATGGCCGGAGATCGAGGGCATCGACCGCTTTGCCGGCGCGTCCATGCATTCAGCGCGCTGGGATCACAGCGTCTCCATGGCCGGCAAGCGCGTGGGCGTAATCGGCACGGCGGCCAGCGCGGTCCAGCTGATCCCCGAGGTCGCCAAGGAGGCGGCCCAACTCACGGTTTATCAGCGTACCCCCAATTGGATCGTCCCGCGCCGGAACGAGAATATCAGCCGGGAAGAAGTCGCGCTCTTCCTCACCGAATCCGAAGCGATCATGGAACTGGGCGCCATGAACCGCCATCTGATATGGGCCAACGCGGACCATTTCTTCTGGCAGGCCTTCTCCTGGACGCCGGAAGGCCGGGCCGCCTACACCCGCATCGCCCAGGACCATCTCGCCGCCCAGGTGACCGATCCGGCCCTGCGGGAGAAACTGACGCCCGACTATCCCGTGGGCTGCAAGCGCATCCTGTTCTGCGATGACTTCTATCCGACGCTCCTGATGGACACGGTGGATCTGGTGACGGATCCCATTGCCCGGATCCGCCCCGAGGGCGTCGAGACCGCCGACGGCACGGTCCATGCCCATGACGTTTTGGTCTATGCCACGGGTTTTGACACAACGGACTGGCACTGGTCCGTCGATGTGCGCGGGCGCCGGGGCCAAAGCCTCAATGAACAGTGGGCGCGCTCCCCGGAAGCCTATCTGGGCATCACGGTGACGGATTATCCGAACTTCTTCGTGCTTTATGGTCCGAATACCAATCTCGGCCACAACTCCATCACCTTCATGCTGGAGCGCCAGGTCGAGTATGTCGTGAAGCTGCTCGAGAAAATGGACAGCGTGGCGGCGCGCGCCCTCATGCCCACCGCCGCCGCCCAGTCCCGGTTCAATGCCGAGCTCCAGAAGGAGCTGGCCAAGACCGTCTGGGCCGATCCCCAATGCGCTTCCTGGTACAAGAACGAGGAAGGACGGATCACCCAGAACTGGTCGTCCCATACCCGCGCCTATGCGGCTGCGACAAAAGACGTCGACCTCGACGACTACGAGATTATCCGTTGACCCTGTGCGGACCGGCCCTGGCGCTGGACGGCACGACACCCGCTCTCGTTGTCTTGAAAGACGCGACCCGATCATAGCAGGTGCAGCCCGCGCCGCCGCGCGCTAGAGTGCGTGCGTGACGTGGGCAAACGGGGTCAATCATGAGGCGCGGCCGGATCATCGTGGCGATCCTTCTGCTGTGGGGTGTGGCGGGGTGTCTTGAGCGCCCGTCACGCAGCACCGCATGGCCCGCTCCCGTTCACCAGGAGGTCGCGCCACAGCCGGATCGCTTCCCGGCGCCCGACCGCGACAGCCCCCCGGGCACCGTCTTTCGGGAATGCAACCGCTGTCCGGAAATGGTGATCATCGAACCCGGCCGCTTTCGCATGGGGTCCCCCGACAGCCAGGTGGGCCGAGGCAGCAATGAACGCCCCTTGCGCCTCGTCACCTTCGCCGCGTCTTTCGCGATCGGGCTCCATGAGGTGACGTGGCAGGCCTGGGACGCCTGCGCCTTTGACGGCTTTTGCCGCGATATCCCCGCCGATGAGGGCTGGGGACGGGATCGCCGCCCGGTCATCAATGTGTCGTGGCGGGATATCACCGGCGAAGGCACGGCGTGGCGGGGGTTTCTGGCTTGGCTCAACGACCAGGTGGAGGGCACCCCCTATCGTCTGCCGAGTGAAGCGGAGTGGGAATATGCCGCCCGCGCCGGCGCCGGCACCCCCTTCTGGTTCGGCAACCACATCACCACCGCCCAGGTCAATTTCGACGGGCGTTATCCTTACAATGGCGGCACGGCCGGAGAATTCAGGGCACAGACGATGCCCGTCGATGCGTTCGAGGCCAATCCCTTCGGCCTCTATAATGTCCATGGCAATGTCTGGGAATGGGTGGCCGACTGCTACATCGACAATTACCGCCAGGCCCCCGTGGACGGGCGCGCGGTGATTACCAATCCCCAGACCTGTACGCGCGTGGTGCGGGGCGGTTCATGGACCGACGGGGCCAGGACCGTGCGCGCCGCGGTGCGGGGCTATGGCGAGCCCGATGATCGAAATGCGGATTTGGGTTTCAGGGTCGCGCGGTCGCTCTGAAGCGCGGTCTGCCGTCAGCACGGTCTTCCCGAAGCGGGGTATCCCCAAAAACGGGGCGCCGGGACTTGGGTTGGTTCAATTTGCCAGAATCGAACGAAAAAAAGGGTGCCTGGGGCATCATCAGTGACCGCCCCTCACTGAAAATAACCCAGCCGTATCGATACGCCGCTAAAAGGGCGCACACTGAAGAACCACCTCAGGACGCTGTGCAGGCAAATCCTTGTTTGAGGGTCTGAAGCGCATCCAGGATGTCTTCTTGTTTCGCCCGCCGCTGGGCCCGCTCCCTCAACAGTCTTTCCTCAAGAAGTCGGATCACCCGTTCCGTTTCCGCCTGCCGTCCTGGATGGGTCCAATCCTGAACATTCCCCATCGCCATCACTTGTTGCTCACTTCGCTGCATAGATCCTCCCCATACCAGGATCCTCACTCACCCATCATGCCCCTAACACCCTTAAGTTACTACAAAAAGATCAATGCAAAATGAGCCGGACCCGTGACGCGGGTCCGGTTTTTTTTGGGTGATGCATGATTGCAACAGGAATTACTTGAGAGACGGACGCTTATACACCAAAACGACTGGAACCGCGGCCTTCAGGGGACAGTAATGGACAGGGCAGTCCCGGAAATGATCAAGGTGCGGATCAATTGCCCTGGAAGCGCCGGATTTGACCGCGCCCTCAGGCTTCCTTGCGCCGGCGGCTCACCGCCACTTCGCGCACAAGGCGCCCGTCGCGGGAGAGAATCACGGCAACCCAGCGCGTCGGCTCGAAATGGGCGCAGATGATCATCAGGATCACGGTAATGGGCACGGCCAGAAAGAGTCCGGGCACACTCCAGATGATCCCCCAGAAGGTCAGGGACACGAGAATGACCACGGGGCTCAGATTCAGGGACTGACCCATCACGCGCGGTTCCAGAATATTGCCGATCGTGAATTGGGGAATGAGCCCAAGCACCGCGACCACGATCAGGAAGGTCGTCACGTCATGCTGGACGAGGGCCTGGAGCGCCGGGAACACCACGCCCAGGATCGAGCCCACGGTCGGCACGTAGTTCAAAAGAAAGATCAGGAACGCCCAGAAGCCCGCGAAGTTGACGTCCAGATATTTGAGCACCCCATAACTGATGGCGCCGGTAAGAAAACTCATCAGGGTTTTAACGGCGACATAGTCCTGGATGCGCCGGGATAGAGTGGCAAAGAGGCCAAGCAGGTTGTCCTGCTGGGCCCGGTTCTTGAACATCACCCGGATCTTGGCGTCGAAGGTTTCCTGCTCCGCGATCAGGAAGCCGGTATAAATCAGGATAATGATGGTTTTGCCCACCAGATCGGACAGGGTCGCCGCCAGACTGCCGATCAGATTGCCGAAATTGACCTGATTGAACAGTTCGGCCACATCCTCTTCCGCGCCGAAGGCCATGCTGGCCTCCTCCAGGATGCCGCGCACCCGGTCCTGATAGGTCGCCGCTTCCCGAATGATGTCGGAGGTGTTGGCGGAGATGAGATCGCCCGCCAGATAAAGGATGCCCAGGGTGATCAAAATGGCGGCGGTCATGGCCACCCAATGCGGCACCTCAAAGCCCACCGGTGCGGTGTGAATGGCCCGGGCGAGCGCATTGACGATCCCCCAGAGCAGGATCGCGATGGCGAGCGGCACCAGGACGTCTTCGGCGAAATTCAGGAACCAGACCATGGCGGCGAAGGCGATGAGCGCGATACCGACCATGGGCCCGCGCATCGCCTTCTCGATGTCCATGCGACGATCTTCGAGGGTTTCCCCGCTGGTTTTCAATTGCCCGTCGGTCATCGCCGCATCCGTTTCGTTCGACTGCTTACCTGCGGCAATCTATCAGGCGCCAGCGGCGCCTCCAAATCATCAGGCGTTGATGACACCCTTTTGCCCGGAGGCGGGGGCCTGTTCTTCGACGAGGCTGGCGAGCGTGGTCAAAAGCTGGGTCGTTGCCTTGAGCCTCGCATCGGGCGTGTCCCCGCCCCGCCCGTAGACGAGCTTGCCGTCGGGCTTGAGCTTGGTGGCGATGCGAGCGTGGGACACGAAATCGATCAGGCCCGGCACGTTCGGAAAGCCTTCGGCACGGAACGCGAGCGTGATGCCCTTAGGCCCTGCATCGACTTTCTCCACCTGACAGGTCCGGCACAGGCGCTTGATGGCGATGATCTGCAGGAGATAGTCGACTTCTTCCGGCAACGGACCGAACCGGTCGATCAGCTCGGCGGCGAAACCGTCGATCTCCTCCGCCGTTTCCACATCGGCGAGCCGGCGATAGAGAGCAAGGCGCACATTGAGATCGGGCACATAGTGGTCGGGGATCAGCACGGCCGAGCCCACATTGATGTGCGGGGACCAAGTTTCCGCCAGGTCCACGGCCATGTCGCCGCTGCGCAAGGAGGACACCGCCTCCTCCAGCATGGACTGGTAAAGCTCGATCCCGACTTCGCGGACATGGCCCGATTGTTCTTCGCCCAGAAGATTGCCCGCGCCGCGAATGTCCATATCGTGGCTCGCGAGGGTGAAACCTGCGCCCAGTGTATCGAGGGACTGGAGCACGTTGAGCCGCTTTTCCGCATTTGCCGTGAGCGTGCGCTTGGGCGGCACCGTCAAATAGGCATAGGCCCGTGCCTTGGAGCGGCCGATGCGGCCCCGGATCTGGTAGAGCTGGGCAAGCCCGAACATGTCCGCCCGGTGCACGATGAGGGTATTGGCCGACGGGATGTCGAGACCCGACTCGACGATGGTCGTGGACAGAAGCACATCATATTTGCCGTCATAGAAGGCGTTCATGATGTCCTCGAGTTCGCCGGAGGGCATCTGGCCATGGGCCTTGACGAACTTTACCTCCGGAACGTGTTCCTCGAGATATTCGGCGGCTTCCGCGAGATCGGCAATCCGAGGGCAGACATAAAAGCTCTGACCGCCCCGGTATTTCTCCCGCAGCAGGGCCTCCCGCACGACCACCGGATCGAAGGGCGTGACGAAGGTGCGCACGGCCAGCCGGTCCACGGGGGGCGTCGCGATCAGGGACAGTTCCCGCACCCCGCTCATGGCCAATTGCAGCGTGCGCGGAATGGGTGTCGCGGTCAGGGTCAACACATGGACATCCGCCTTCAACTGCTTCAGCCGCTCCTTGTGGGCAACCCCGAAATGCTGTTCCTCGTCGATGATCAGAAGACCCAGATTGGCGAATTTGATCGATTTCGCGAGCAGCGCATGGGTCCCGATCACGATGTCCACTTTGCCCTCGGTCAGATCCTTGCGGGTCTGGGTCGCCTCCTTGGTGCTCACCATGCGGGACAATTGGCGGACCTCCACGGGCCAGCCGGCAAAGCGCTCGGCGAAACTGCGGGTATGCTGACGGGCAAGCAGCGTGGTCGGCACGACGACCGCGACCTGAAAGCCCTGCATGGCGACGACAAAGGCCGCCCGCAACGCGACTTCGGTCTTGCCGAAACCCACATCACCGCACACAAGGCGGTCCATGGGCCGACCGGCGCCCAGATCCTCGAGCGTGTCACCGATCGCCCGCTCCTGATCCTCCGTCTCCTGATAGGGGAACCGGGCGCAGAATTCGTCATAGGCGCCGGCCGGCGGGACAATGGCGGAACCATCGCGCAGATGGCGTTCGGCGGCGATCTTGATCAGCGCCTCGGCCATCTCCTTGATGCGCTCCTTCAGCTTGGCCTTGCGGGCCTGCCAGCCCTGGCCGCCCAGGCGGTCGAGCTGAACGCCCTCGTCATCGGAGCCATAGCGGGTCAGAAGCTCGATATTCTCGACGGGGAGGAAAAGCTTGTCGCCCCCGTGATAGACGATCATCAGACAGTCATGGGGCGCCCCCTGCACTTCCAGGGTCTGGAGGCCCTCATAACGGCCGATCCCATGCTCCACATGGACCACCAGATCACTCGGCGACAGGCTGGCCGCTTCGGTCAGGAAATTCTCCGCCCGCCGATTGCGCCGGCGCTGGCGGACCAGGCGATCGCCCAGCACATCCTGTTCACCGATCAGGACATAACCCGGCGCCTCGAAACCCTGTTCGACCCCCAGGACAGCCAGGCCGACCGTCGTGGTGGGCAGGTCCTTGACCGCTTCGAAACGGGCAACGGGCACCACATGCTCGATCCCATGGTCCTTCAGGACACCGCCCATCCGCTCCGCCGAACCGCCGGTCCAACAGGCCAGGATGACATGCTTACCCTCGCCCTGACGGATGCGGATGGTCTGGGCCAGGCTGTCAAAGACATTGACCCCATCCTGGGCCCGTTCGGGTGCGAAACTGCGTCCCGGACGCCCGGACGCCTCGATATGGGGCACATCCTCGGGGGCGGCGAAAGGCGCGAAGGCGCGCACGATCCGGGCGGCGGTCGCCGCCTCCCATTCCTCCGCCGTCAGATAGAGGCGATCGGGCGCCAGGGCCTTGTAGCGGGGTGCGCTGAAATTCTTGCCCAGGCCGGAGACGGCCTCCGTATCCTGGCGGGCCTGGAAGTAGTCATCAATCAGGGCGAGCCTTGTGTCACGGGCCTCTTCGGCAAGGGCATCGAGACTGATCGGCGCCCCGGGCAGGTAGTCGAAGACGCTTTCCAGGCCCTCGTAGAACAGGGGCAGCCAATGCTCCATGCCCTGATGTTTGTGGCCGGCACTGACCGCCTCATAGAGGGGATCATCGTCGGTCACCGCTCCGAAAGCCGCCACATAGCCGCGCCGGAAGCGCTGAATGCTCTCCTCGTTCAGGAGCACTTCACTCACCGGCACGAGGTCGATCCCACGCAACTGGCCGGTGGTGCGCTGGCTGTCCGGGTCGAACGGGCGTACGGTTTCGAGCGTGTCGCCGAACAGGTCCAAGCGCAGGGGTTGGTCCTGACCCGGAGGGAAAAGATCCACGATGCCGCCGCGCACGGCGAACTCCCCCGGATCGCGCACGGTGGAGGCCCGCACATAGCCGTTCTGGCCCAGAAAATCCGTGAGCGCCTGAAGATCGATCTGGTTGCCGACGCTTGCCGAAAAGGCGTGGGTCGCCACCATATCCCGGGGCGGCACCCTCTGGATCAGCGCGTTGACGGTCGTGATCACGATGAGCGGGCCGCCGCTCCCCTCGCCGACACGGGCCAGGGCACTGAGGCAGGCCATGCGCTGGCTGACGATTTCCGCCTTGGGCGAGACCCGGTCATAGGGCAGGCAATCCCACGCCGGCAATCGCAATACGGGCAGATCGGGCGCGAAAAAGGCGAGCTCTTCCGCCATGGCCACGGCACGGGGTTCGTCCCGGGCCACATGGAGCCAGGGCGTGCCCTGTTGGCGGACAAGCATGCTCAACAAATGGGCGTCATAGCCGTCGGGCGTCTGAGAGACGACCAGACGGCCGGGATCGCGCAGGAGCACGGGCGCGTTCACGCCAAGAACGGGATCGGCAATGGGACGGGGCGTTGCGGTCACGAGGTCACTGGAAATGTCGAATAAGGTTGGAAGTCGGCCGGTACAACCGAATCGGGCGTCACACTGAAGTCTGGGAAACGAGGGCGTGCATGGGCGCCTCCAGATGTCGACCGCTTTGCAACATCGCCATGATGTCGTGGTCGAACTCGGAAGGTACAGGCGCACGGCCTACGATCCAGTTGTACAAATCATGGCACTCGACGGCAATCAACGCCTCATACCGATCGAGCTGGTCCGTGTCGAGGCTTTCCAGATGGGCATCCGCGAAATGACCAAGCATGAGATCGGCTTCCTTGAAGCCCCGATGCCACGAGCGATAGCGCAGCCGTTTCAAACGCTTCTCACGATCTGTAGGAATGGTCACGGTTTTGCTCCTTGAGCCGGGTGCCAGGGACGGCAATGGTGTCAGCGCTGTCAGATTGGGATATAGAGCTCTGGCGCGCGCCTGTCATCTCTGCGCGGCCGCCCCAGGGGACCCAAGATCCGCGAACCATGCGATAAGCGATCACGCCAGGAGACAAAGGACGACTGAGCCATGATCCAGACCCTTTCCCTTGCGACCGATCCCGTCGTCGAGCCGTCCCTGCCATGCGCGCCCGACCAGTGGGTGCGTCTGCCCGATGGCCGCCGGATTGCCTATCGCTGCCACGGGCCGGCGGACAAGCCGGCGGTGTTCTATTTCCACGGCTGGCCCGGCTCCCGCATCGAGCCCGGCTTTTTCGATCTGGACGCGGTCCGGCTGATTGCCCTCGACCGTCCCGGTTACGGCGCATCCGATCCTCTCAGTCAACGGCAACTCAAGGATTGGCCCGGCGATGTGGCCGCCGTCGCCGATGCCCTGGGCCTGAGTCGGTTCGGAATCGTCGGGCTTTCCGGCGGCGGGCCTTATGCGGCGGCCTGTGCCCATGCGCTGGCGGATCGGGTTCAGGTCTGTGTGCTCATCTCCGCCCTGGGTCCGCCGGATGCCCGGGGCATGGCCACCATGCGCCTCAGATTGTTGCGGGGTCTCGGTCGGCGTCCGCGCACTAGCGGGGCCCTGTTCGGCCTCATGCGCCGGGTTTTGATTTCGCCGCACAATGACCGCCACATTACCCGCTTGCGCAATTTGATCCCACGCGGCAGCCGGGACCTGGAAGCCCTGGATCCTGTATTTTTCGGACACCTGCTGAGCTCTTGGCGGGAAGCCCTGCGCCGCTCCACCGAGGGCATGGCCTCGGATGCCCGTATCTACGGTCAGCCCTGGCCCTTCCGCCTCGCGGACCTCAAAGTGCCGTTGCGGATCTGGCACGGGGAAGACGACCAGGTTGTGCCTTCAAGCATTGCAACGCACTATCATGCCCATTGCCCGCAGAGCATATTGCGGCTTTATCCGGAAGAAGGGCATGTTTCCCTGGTTCGCACCTATCTCGGCGCGATCCTGGAAGATCTGACGCCCTTCCTGGACGACTGATGCGCTTTCATGACTTTCATGAAAAGTTTGGGCGGTTTTCCGCGCTGAAATCGTGCAAGAACAACACCCTGGAGCCGTTATCCCAGCGGGCATGACCTGAAACGGCTCCGACGGAAGAAGGCGGGGCATTTCATTGGCGGATTGGACAGGCAAGACGGTCCTGATCACGGGCGCCGGATCGGGAATCGGCAAGGCCTTGGCCGAAGCCTTCGCGCGCAGGGCCGCCCGTGTGGGTGTCGTGGACATCGAAGCGGCGGCGGCCCAGTCCGTCTGCGCCGGCCTTGAGGGCACGGGACACGAGGCTTTTGCCTGTGACGTCGCGGACGAGACCGCCGTATCGGCCCTGGTCGCGACCGCGGCCGAGCGTCTCGGATGCCCGGATCTTGTAATCGCCAATGCGGGCGTGTCCTGTTTCGGGGCCCTTGCCGATCAGCCTATGCGCGACATCCATTGGCTCTTCAACGTCAATGTTTTCGGATGTCTTCATGTGGCCCGCGCCGGGGCGCAGGCGATGATCGCCGCCGGCAAGCCCGGACGGATCCTGCTGACCGGGTCCGAAAACAGCCTGTCCCTGCCCTTGGCCGTGGCCAATCTCCAGCTGGGCGCCTATAACGCGACCAAACATGCGGTGTTGTCTTTCGCCGAGGTCCTGCGCGTTGAGCTGGCCCCAGAAAATATTGGTGTAAGCATATTGTGTCCGGGGCCTGTGCCCTCCCGACTGGTAAGTTCCATCCGAAGACGACCGGACATTCATGGCGGGCCCGAGGAGATGGTGCCGCCTGAGATCACTGGCGACGTGCTGGAGACCCTCGCCGCGCAAAACATGGACGCCGACATCGTGGCGGAATTCACCATTAACGGCGTCGAAGCCGACAAGTTCTATATTCTGCCCCACCCGCATATCCGACAGGACGTGGAACGGCGTTACGCGGAAATCCTGTCGGCTTTCGAGGACGAGGCAGATCTGTGACGAGGGAGACGCTGGCCGTGGCGAGAACGACAGCACCGAAAAGAACAAGCGCGCGGCTCGCGGCGGCCCTGATCAGTGGCTCCCTTCTCGGTGCGCCGGCCCTTGCCCAGGATGCCCATGACCCCTCCGTTCTCTGGGAGGATGCCGAAATCTCGGGTCAGGCCCGCTACCGCTACGAGCGCGTGGACGAGGACGGGTTCGACAACAACGCCAATGCCTCCACGGTCCGTCTCAAGGCGACCCTGGAGACAGGCCAATACAGGGGCCTTTCCGTTCTGGTCGAGGGCGAAGGCACCGCCGTTCTGGGTCCGGACAATTTCAACAGTACCCAGAATGGCGAAGTGACCTTTCCGGTCGTGGCCGACCCCGGCAATATCGAATTGAACCGGGCCCAGCTCAAAGCCGAGGTCCATGAACGCGTGGACGTGACCATCGGCCGCCAGCGGATCGAATTCGGCAATGAGCGTTTCGTCGGCAATGTCGGCTTCCGCCAGGACGAGCAGACCTTCGATGCCATCCGCTTCGACGCCGAACCCCATGAGCGGGTGGATGTCACGATCGCAGCCGGCAACCGGGTCAACACGATTTTCGGCTCTGAAAACAGCCCGACATTCCCGAGCGGCACCCTCACCGGCGGGTTTGTCCTGAGCAATGCGGAAGCGCGCTTGAGCAATTCGGTCAAGGCCACGATCTACGGCCATTGGCTCGACTTCGAGGAGGCCCCGGAGCTCTCGACACGGACGATTGGCGCCCGGCTCGATGGCGACCACGATGTGGGCAGCGGGGTGGTGCTGGGCTGGACCGGGGAATATGCCTATCAAACGGAGACCTCGGACAATCCCCTCGACATCGATCTCTTCTATGCCCGGGGCGAAGGACGGATCAAGGTCCTCGTGGGCGAGCTTTTCGGCGGCGTCGAAGTGTTGGACGGCAACGGCACGGTCGGGTTTTCCACGCCCCTGTCGACCCTCCATGTCTTCAACGGCAAGGCCGATGTCTTTCTTGTCACGCCGGAGGAAGGCCTGCGGGAAGGCTTTCTGGGCTGGCGGTCCGATCTGCCGGGGATCAGCATCATCCGCCAATGGCAAGCCCTTGTTTCCTTGCACACTTTCGCGTCCGATGACGGATCCATCGATCTGGGGCGGGAAATCAACGCCATCCTGCGCGCCCGGTTCAACAAACATGTGGCCTCAAGCCTCGAATATGCCCAATATGGCAGCGGTGAGGATCCTGTCTCTCCCCCCGATACCAGCCGGTTCTGGTTCACCCTCGACCTCACCTACTAGGAGGACCTTTGCGCGGTCCGGGTGCGGAGAGGCGACGACGGACAACAAACTCCGTAGGCGGTCATGCGCCCCGAAATCCTGTTTCCCCTGTTCCGTGACGTGACGACCCTGCCCGGCATCGGTCCCCGGCTCGCGAAACTCGTGGCGAAGGCCGCCGGCCCCCAGGTCGTGGATCTGTTGTGGCATCTGCCGACCGGGCTCGTGGATCGCTCCCACCGGCCGACGCTGGCCGAGGCCCGCGACGGGGAGCGCGCCACCCTCGCCGTCACCATCGATGGTCACGAGCCGCCGGCCCACCGGCGCCAGCCCTACCGGGTGCGCGTGCGCGACGACACGGGCTTCCTGACCCTGGTGTTCTTTCACGCCCGGCCCGACTATCTGCACAAGCTCCTCCCGGTCGGAGAACAGCGCTTCATCAGTGGGCGTATCGAGGACTATCACGGCCGGCTCCAGATGACGCACCCGGATTATGTTCTCGATGCGGAGGCTTTCGCGCGCCAACCCCTGAAGGAACCCACCTATGGCCTCACCGCCGGCCTTCAGCCCAAGGTGATGGCAAAGGCCGTGCGCGCCGCCCTGGAGAGCGCCCGTGACCTGCCGGAATGGCAACAGCCTGACTGGCTCGCCCGTCAGCAATGGCCGTCATGGGAAGCCTCGGTGAAAACTGTTCATGCGCCGGACACGGAGGCGGATCTGGAGCCCACCGCGCCTGCGCGCCTGCGCCTGGCCTATGACGAACTGCTGGCCAATCAGCTTGCCCTGGTGCTGGTGAGGGCCCGCATGACCCGAGGCGCCGGTCGTTCCATAGGGGGCACGGATGAAATTGCCGGCCGGATACGCGACGCCCTGCCCTTCGCCCTGACCGGCGCCCAGGAGCGGACCTTGGGTGAAATCCGCCATGATATGGCAAGCCCCCATCGCATGATGCGCCTCCTCCAGGGCGATGTGGGCTCCGGCAAGACCGTGGTCGCCTGTCTCGCCATGATAGCCGCCGTGGAAGCAGGCGCCCAGGCCGCCCTTATGGCGCCGACGGAAATTCTGGCCCGGCAGCATTTCGCCAATATCGATCAACTCGTCCTGCCCGTCGGCGTCCGGGTCGCGCTGCTGACGGGGCGCGAAAAGGCTTCCGATCGCGCCCGCACCCTGGAAGGTCTCGCCAATGGGGACATCGGGATCGTCATCGGCACCCATGCTCTGTTCCAGGAGGATGTGGCCTTTCGGGACCTGGCCCTTGCCGTCGTCGACGAGCAGCATCGCTTCGGCGTTCATCAACGCCTGGCCCTGAGCGCCAAGGGACAGGCCGTCGATGTCCTGGTCCTGAGCGCCACACCCATCCCGCGGACCCTGACGCTGACCGCCTATGGCGACATGGCGGTCTCCCGTCTTGATGAAAAACCGCCGGGGCGCAAACCGGTCACGACCCGCGCCGTCCCCCTCGCCCGCCTTCAGGACGTGGTGGACCATCTGCGTGAGGCCTTGACCGGCGAGACCCAGGCCTATTGGGTCTGCCCCCTGGTCGAAGAGTCCGATGTCCTTGATGTGACGGCGGCGGAAGATCGCCATGCGGCCCTGTCGACGATCTTTGAGCCGGGTCCGGATGGCCCCCGCGTCGGCCTTGTCCATGGACGCATGAAGGGTGCCGAGAAGGACGCGGTCATGGCCGAGTTCAAGGCCGGCCGCCTCAAGATCCTGGTGGCGACCACCGTGATCGAAGTGGGTGTCGACGTGCCCAATGCCAGCATTATGGTCATTGAGCATGCGGAGCGTTTCGGTCTCGCCCAACTCCATCAATTGCGGGGGCGTGTGGGACGCGGCACCCAGGATTCCTCATGCCTGCTTCTTTATGGCGAGGGTTTGGGCGAAACCGCCAAAGCCCGGCTTAAGATCCTGCGGGAGACGGAAGACGGTTTTCGTATTGCCGAGGAGGATCTGAGATTACGGGGCGCGGGCGACATCCTGGGCACCCGGCAAAGCGGCCTGCCCGTTTTTCGGCTGGCGGATCTCCAGACCCATGGGGATCTTCTGGCCGCCGCGCGCGACGATGCCCGCCTCATTGTCTCCAAGGATCCGCGCCTGGAAAGTGCCCGGGGTCAGGCACTCCGCACCCTGCTTTATCTTTTCCAAAGGGACGACGCGATCCGCTACCTGCAGGCGGGCTGATCTCAGTCCTGGGCCCGCGCCGCCAGCAGACCCCAGGCATGGATCTGGGTGTCGATGGTCTGGTGGATCGTGTATTCCATGATCGGCACCAGGAAGTGATAGTCGTTGAACATCTGCATGTGGGGAACGGCGTTCTTGCCCTTGCTGTCATCGTAGAACAGGTTGCCGGTCCCATTGTGGATGTGGGACCAGTTGCCGTGATTGCGGGCAAAGAAACCGTAGATCGTGACCCCATCCACCTGCTGATCTGTATGGATACTATCGGTGTGCAGAAGGTCATCGGGCTCGTCATAGGCGAGACCACGCCGCGCCGTGCCCGTTGTATGGGACATGTTGTCCGGATTCATGCCCAGACCGAAGGCCATGCTCGCGGCCAGCGCCGTCCGGTATTTCGGGTCCTCCGACAGGCCGTCGGCAAAGGCCAAGACCTTCATGTTCTCGCCCGCCGTGGTGAAGGAGTTGATCCCCCAGAACTGGGCCTTGCCGGGAACACTGATGGTGTCGAAACCGTTGTCTTCCACATTGGCGACCACTTGATTGGCCAGTTCGAGAATACGGTTGCGGGCCCATTTCTGATGCCGGCGATTGACATCATATTTTTTCGAATCCAGGCCCGCGTAGATGGCCAGTGCCTCGATGTTTTTGTCCCGGGTCCCCACATTCATGAAGATATCATGGTACCGCTTTTCCCGGGTCAGACGGAACATGGCGACAGCAGCAATCTGACGAAAATCCGCTGACAGATTGCGGCCATGCCAGTTGTTCTGGTGGATCTTGTGGCGCTCCTTCGCGTAGCGCGCTTCCGCCCAGTCGAAGGCCTTCTTGGCCCGTTCCGCCAGGTCACGTGCCTTTTTGCGATCATAAGGCTTCAGCGCCAGGGACAGGCTCGATGCCGTCACCGCGAAACGGTGACTGGTATGAAAGTCCGGCGCGTAGATGAAGGCTTCGGTCTCTTCCCAACTTTTGGTGTTGCCGGGATGGCTGTCGAACTCATAGCCGGCCGGCACCCCGCCATCCGCTTCCTGAAGATTGACCCACAGGGACAGGCCCCACAGCGCCTCGTTCAGGATATCGGGAATGTCGTCGGTGTTTTCACGAAGATTGAGTTTCGTGCTCTCGAAAAACCGGGGGTTGATGTTGAAGGTCTGGATCAGATTGTCGACGACACCCAGATGGCGATTATAAGTGTCGAAATCTCCGGCATCGTACCAACCGCCATACACTTCCGAGATCGGCCGTGCCGGCGCATCGGTCAGGTTCGCGGGCACCCGTTCGAAGCGGGCCCCGAACTGGTTCTTCTCTCCGAAAAACTCAAGATCCGTCGCCGAGACCGTGCTTTGGCGCAACTGGAGCTGAGTGTTCGCGGGGCGCTTAAAGTCCGTATAGGTTCCATCCAGTTCTATGAAGGCCCGGTGATTGTAGAGCCCTTGCATGGCAAGGACGAACATGTCCTTCCAGACATTGGTGCGGATCTCGAAAGCGTGGCTGACTCCGACACCTTCGACGAAAATCCGGAAAGTCCCGGCCCGGTCCACATCGCTGAAATCAATGTCGTAGACATTGGCTCCCGTATTGGCATTGGCTTCCTGATCGAGCGTGATCTTGCCCTGCTTGATGATCGTGCCCGATCCCTCTTCGACAAGCGAGAAACGCGTCCCCTTCTCATAGGAAATGCCGCCGGCGCCCGGCCCTTTGAAACTCGACAACTTGGCGTGTTTCCGGGGGTTCGAGAGGTCATAGACGCGCGGATTGCGGATCGCGGGAGACACGTCCTGGAAGGGCCGGAAGCGGATCTCACCAAAGCGATCATCCGTTGCCTTCAAGGTGTATTCAAACCCGGGATCAAGCGCTTCAGGCAGGTCGATGTGATAGCGGTGGTCGAGCACGTAGCCGTCAGCATACCAAGCATCTTCCGTGGCATCGGCGACCTTGGTGAAGCGCGACACGCCCGTCGGGGTCAAGGTCACGCCATCTTCGCGAACCACTTGAAGATCGGCGGGATCAAACTCCCGGTCGAACTCCTCCTTGACAAGGTCCGCATGTTTTTTCTGCGCTTTGTTGATCAGCTCATGCTGCAACACCGTGAGAAGCAGCGTGTCTGGCGCGACAGTGGCGAGGCCGATATCCGGCGCCTCCCGCACGTTCAACTGAACATTGTAGCGCTCACTCAGTGCATCGATGTTCTTGGTGCGAAGCATCCGGGCGAAGCTGCCATTGTCCTCACTGGAAACTTCACTCTTCCGTGGCGTGAGGATCAAGCGGCCCAACGGCGCCGCCTCGCTCAAGCAAGGGTTATCCCCCTCTTCGCTTTCCTCTTCCTCGAGTTCATCCGTCGGTTCCGAGGCCGTGCGCCCGCATTCCGCAACGCTTGTCTGGGCAGCGGGTATCGAGCCTTGTGCAAAATGGAGGGAGACGGATGGTCCGGACGCAGCATTAATCGCAAACAGCCCGATCAAAAGCTCAAAAAGCATTGTCTGTAACTCACTTCCGATGATGCGCTAGCCAGTATTGAGAGGAACGTAATCGCTGAACGTGTGCAGTATTGCTCAACTCACGCGTGACACGCCAGATCGCCATCACCTTAACTGAGATGCTCGGATGCTGTCCAGTAGGCTTCCAGCATTTTTCTGAGTTCCGCCCGCCCCTTATCTGGACGCGAAAGTCCCAAGAAAAAGGCTTTTTCCATTTGCCATGAAGCCCATAAACTTCGGTTAAGGCGGTCCCGGTTCATGGCGCAGGATCGGACCCTTCCCGCCACGCTGGGCCATACCTCACGGGGTCATGAGTGCGGGAGTGCCTGGGCAAGGCGATGGGCCTCACCGAACCATGGCTGACGCCCCCAGACCTGCCGGAAGTTCTTTGTAAGCGGATTAAAAAGATAGGCGATGACGCTGCTGGTGTCTGTCTTGATGCGTACTTTTGCGGGCATACCTGGTGTAAGCCTGAGCCCCTTCAACGCCGGATTTGAGAGATCGATCTCGATTTCCGCACGCAAGGACGCAAGGTCGCCCACCTTTTTGTCCGCCACGTAAACGACTTTGCCCGGAACCGGACCGGATACCCCCTTCCCGTCGGCCCCGAAAGCGATCTCGGCCGCCTGGCCCTGGGCAAGGCCCGCGCCCTCTCCGGGTTCAAGGGCGATTTCGATGACATAGGCATCAATATCGGGCTTGATCTCCAAGAGCAGATGCCCCGCGGGCAGGGACTGCCCGTCGCCCGACACGGCCATGCCGGTCACCGTTCCGCTGACCGGTGCGGTGAGCACGACATCTTCCAGCGAACCGTCCCGTTGCCCCGGCGGCCGGTCGCCCTGGGTCAGGACCTTCTGCCACTGATCGAGTTCGCTAAGCACGCGGGCCCGGTCTTCGAGACTTTCTTCGTTGATCTGAATCTGGATCTTGCTGACCTCCTGGCGGGCCTTGGCAATTTCCGCCCAGGTGCCGGCTCTCTGGGCCTCGATCGTGGCAAGATCACGCTCGAGAACCATGACCTCCGTGGAGACGGCCGTCCCTTGCACGGGAGCATCCTGCATGGCGGTCAGATCCTCATCCATACGGATGATCTGCCCACTGATGGCGGACACTTCCGCTTCCTTGAGGCTGATGTCGTTGCGAAGTGCCTCGATGCGCTGGTAGTGGGCCGTGATGCGGGCGCCCTGCGCCTCCCGCCATGCCTGGAATGCCTCGATCTGCTCCTTGAGCAGGGCCGCGATCTCGGGCACCGCCTGACGGTCGGCAAGATCCTGGGGAAAGACGATCACCTCAAGCCCGTCCCGCTCGGCAATCAACCGCGCGATCGTCGCCCGGGCGGCATCCTGGCGCCGACGCACACGGGTCGGATCCGTGTCATCGGGCGTTGCGCCGATATGGACGAGCGGCGTGCCGGCCCGAACGAATTCCCCGTCGCGGACAAGGACGCGCCGAAGAACCCCCGCTTCGACGGCATGGACCGGGCGGGTGGCGCTCGAGACGGCAACATAGCCTGAGGCCAGCACCGTGTTCTCCAAACGCGCGGTCGAGGCCCAGCATATGGAGAGGACAACCGTGCTCAGGGCGACGAGGAAACCGCGCCGCACCGGTCGGCTTAAAAATCCGCGCCGCTTCGGTCCTCTGCCGTCTGAGGATCCCGCCGCAACCCGGTTCAAGGGGCGCGGCGGCCGCCTGGAGGCCTCGCGGCCATGGCCCTCCCGCCGTCTCGGGGCGGCGAGAGGCCTTTCGGGGCGCGGCAGTTCCGCCGGTAGTCCGGAGCGAAAAACGCCATTGCCCTGCGTGAGATCGTCATCACTGCCTGCGAATGCGATGATGGTGCCGTCAAGGTCGCCTGAAGGGTCGCTGCCATCGATCCTCTCAGGGCCCGCCCGCTCCTCCTGCCACAAGGGCTCGACGATCATCTCCGGAGCGCGGTTGGCCGAAGGCGTCGGCGTGCCTGTGCCCTGGGGCCGGTCAAGGTCCGCCACGGGGCGCAGGGACGGCCCGTCACCCCTGGCCTCAAACGCGCCGGAGTTGCGTCTGCGCTCCCCGGGTGCAGGCGCGCCCGCACCCCGGAGACGCGGCACCTCGCCCCGCCGCCGGCGCCTGCCCGAAGAACCAATCCGTACACCAAACAGTTTCATGAGCCCCGCCTATCCGGGTGATACCGCAGCCACGGGAACACTCGCCGCTTTCGGCCCCGACCCCCGGGACAGTCTTGCGATCACCTCGCTGGCCGTGGCCAGCATCTCAATGCGCCCCGCCCGCAGCACCATGATCCGGTCTCCCAAGGCCAGCAAGGGACGGCGGTGGGAGATCACGATGATCGTCGTGCCCCGGGCCTTCAGGGCCTTGATCATGTCGATCAGCCGCAATTCCCCCGCGCCGTCCAAATGGGTGTTCGGCTCATCCAGAATGAGCAACGCAGGCGCGCCATAGATGGCCCGGGCCAGATGAATGCGCTGGCGCTGACCGGCCGACAGCCGCACACCCTCATCGCCGATCACCGTGTCATAGCCGTCCGCCTGTGCCGAGACAAACTCGTGAATGCCTGCCAGCCGTGCTGCCTCGGCTACGGCCTCGGCGTCAACGGAACCGAACCGCGCGATGTTCTGGCCGATCGTGCCGTCCAAGACCTCACATTCCTGGGGCACGAAGCCCACATGGTTGCCCAGATCACTGCGCGCCCAATGCACGATATCGGCGCCATCGAGCCGGATGCGCCCGCTCGACGGTGCCCAGATGCCGATCAGCATATGGGCCAGGGTCGTCTTTCCGGCCCCGGACGGCCCCGTGATCCCGAGGATCTCGCCGGGGCTGACCGTGAAACTGAGATCGCTCAGAACCGTCTGGGCAACCCCAGGCGGCGAGCCGTAGAGCTTGTCCACGGTGATCGCCCCTTTGGGCCGGGACCGGCGCACCATCTCTCCAAGTGGTTGGCAGTAGCGATCGAGAAAGCCCCGCAGGCGTTGATAGGCATTCCAGGCGGCCCGGATGTCCGCGCTCCGGCTGGCCACATGTTCGAGGGGAGACAGGATGCGCATCAAAATCACGGACGCGGCGATGATGGCCCCGATCGTGATTTCATCGCGCATCACGAAATAGGCGCCCACGCCCAACAGGGCGACATGCAAGGCGGGATGCAGGAATTTGAGGCATCCCCGCAAAAAATTGCTGCGTTCCGAGATAATCATTTGGGCGTCCGTGGCCCGGCGATAGGCGCCAAGCCATTTTTCCCGGACCCGGCCCGCCATGCCCATGGCCTCGATCGCCGGCGCGCCGCGCAGGGAGCTTTCCATCACATGCTGACTGCGGCTGCGGTGGTCATGGTCCGCTTTGACGCGCTCGCGGCTGACCGCATCCATGACCAAGGCCAGCAGAACGAAGAGCGCCATGCCCCCGGCCGCCACGGCGCCCAGGACCGGATGGATGACGAGGATGATGGCCAGAAGAAGGGGCGAGAGAACCGCGTCGGGCAGGCTGCGGGCCGTCAAGCTCGCCAGGAAATCCGTCACGGTTTCCAGATCGCGCAGAGGCGGTTTCAGGTGAGCGGGCGCTCCGCGATTGGACGCCCCCAGGGCGCCGGAAAAGAGAACGCGGTCGAATGTGTTCGATAAGACCGTTCCCAAGCGGATCAGGAGCTGACCGCGATAGTGCTCGAGCAGGCCGAGCGCCCCCAGAAGCACAATGGCTGCCGCGGTGAGGTGAATAAGGGCCTCTTCCTGGCCCGAGACCAGAATCTGATCGAACAGCTGAAGAGCGTAGAGGGGGCCGACAAGAAACAGAAGCGTCAGGAGCGCGCTGAAAAGCACAACCACAAGGGTCAGACGGTTCGCCGTCCGCTTCATCTCAAGCACTACAGGATGCCGCCGGGGCGGCGGTGATGCGCGACGCGCCATGAACAGCCCGATAAACAGGATCGATTGACAGTATTCAGATCTCCGAGCCTGGGCGTAGAAGAGCCCAGGTCAGACCAACCTTGAGCGAGACGCTAACAAAGCCGTCACTGCATTGAAGTGACAATACGTTATGGTAGATCAGTTGGTTGAGGACCTCAATCCGCGACCCGTTTACCGATTGCGGCGGCCGTCTCCTCGGCGACAGGGTCCTTGGGGACCGCCGCACCGGGCGGTTTGGAAGCGCTGATGCGCCCGAACCGGCCATTGGCGGGCTTGTCCTTCTCCGGCGAAACGATCCCGCCCGAGATCACGAGCTTGGCCGCTTCCTCGACGGACATGTCCAAAAAGATCAGATCGCGTTTCGGCGCGAACAGGAGGAAGCCGGAGGTCGGGTTCGGGGTCGTGGGCAGAAACAGGCTGACCACATCCTGCTCGCCATGCCCCTTCACATGGTCAGCGATTTCGCCCTTGGTGCTCGTGGTCACGAAGGCGATGGCCCAGATCCCGCGCCGTGGATACTCGACCAGGGCCACCTGTTGAAAGGACTGGGCATTCTGGGCCGCCACCGTCTCGAAGATCTGTTTGAGGGTCATATAGACGGTGCGGATGATCGGCATCGAACTGACGATGCTCTCGCTCATCCGGATCAGGGTGCGGCCGAAGACATTGGCCGTGAACGCGCCCAGCAGAACCAGGAATACGATGACGAGGACAACGCCGAGGCCGGGGATCGTATAGGGGATGTAGGTCGAGGGATCATAGCGGTCCGGCAGGAGCCCCTGGACCCATTTGTCCACAACGGTAATGAAGGTGTAGGTGAGGAAAATCGTGATGGTGATCGGCGCGGCGATCACCAGCCCGGTCAAGAAATAGGCGCGCACGTCGAACCAGCGACGGCGGGGCCGCTGTTCTGGTTCTGGGACCGGCATTCCTTCCCTTCGTTCCGACATCAGCCACCCTTCCACGGGCCCAGTGGGAGACGGTCTACCCGCAACCCTGACATCTTAGATGAATGATCTTACCCTTGCGAAAAAGCAATTCACAGGGACGAGCGACGCCCGAGCAGGAGAAATGGGATGTCGAAACCAACGACAAACAGTGTACCACCGTCTGAGCCCAAAACCGCCAACGACCCGTCCGCAGAATACCAGGACCTCCACGCCAAACTTGCTGCACGGATCGGTGCGATCGCCCCGGGCGCCCAGACCATCGAAAACCTGCGCCGCCTGTCCGGCGGCGCCAGTCAGGAAACCTGGTCCTTCGATGCCCACCAGGGCGACGGCACCACATTGCCCTTGATTCTGCGCAGAGCCCCGGGCGGATCGGAAGGCCCTGATATGGGAACCGGAGTCGGCCTCGCAAGGGAAGCCGCCGTGATCCGGGCCTGCGCCGCGCAAGGCGTGCCCGTGCCCGCCGTGCCGTATGTGATGAACCCCGAGGACGGCGTGGGCCCCGCCTATGTCATGGCACGGATCGACGGGGAAACCATTGCCCGGCGCATCCTGCGCAATCCTGAATTTGAAACGGCGCGCAAAGTGATGGCCCGCCAGTGCGGCGAAATCCTGGCCCGCATCCACGCGGTCGACCGGGATCACTTGCCGGACCTCGATACGCACCATGCGCGCGATCAATGGCAGCGCTACCGGGACATCTATGACGGTTTTGACGAGCCCCGGCCCGTTTTCGACTATGCCTTCCGTTGGCTCGACGCCCAGATGCCTGAGAGGAGCGAGGCCACCACGCTTGTTCACGGCGATTTCCGCAACGGCAATCTCATGGTGGGCCCGGAGGGCGTGCGCGCCGTGCTCGATTGGGAACTCACCCATTTCGGAGACCCGGCGGAGGATCTGGGCTGGATCTGCGTCAATTCCTGGCGCTTCGGCATCAGCGAAAAAGTGGTCGGCGGCTTCGGGGACCTTTCGGATCTGCTCGCCGGATATGCCGGCGTCAGCGGCCAGCACATGGACCCGGACCGCGTTCATTTCTGGATCGTCTTCGGTACCCTGAAATGGGGCATCATGTGCATGATGATGATGGAGGCCTTCCGTTCGGGCCGTGACCGCTCCGTGGAGCGGGCGGCCATCGGGCGTCGCGCTTCGGAAACGGAGATCGACCTCGTCAATCTGATCATCTCCCCCAACTGACACGCAGAGGTCTGAAGGATGGAAGATTCGCCCAAAGCCGCTGAACTGGTCCTGGCCGTGCGGGAGTTCATGGAGACGCGTCTCATGCCCACGCTGGAGGGCCATACCGCGTTCCACGCCCGGGTCGCGATCAACGCCCTCGCCATCGTCGAACGGCAATTGGACCAGGGCGGCACCGCCGAGGCCAGTGAACACCAAAGACTGAGCGATCTTCTGGGCCGTGAGAACAACCTCGAAGCCCTCAACCGGGCCCTGTGCCAAGCCATCCGTGGGGGACAGATCGCGCTCGATCATCCGGGTCTCAAGACCCATTTGCGGTTGACCACGATCGACAAGGTCATGATCGACCAGCCCCACTATTCCGGGCTCAGACAGGCACTATCCTGAGCGCACCGTCACCGGTGGTGCCGGAACGGCTGGTTTGTGCTAGCTTTGCGCCCATGCGTGGTCTTTGTTCATTGATTGTGGTTCTGGCCCTGGGTCTGGCGGCCCCCGTGCCGTGCGCCCATGCCTGGGCGCCCCATGCGGACAGCACACCTCAACCCAGTGACCACCACGCGAATGATCAACATGCGATGGACCACCACGCCATGGATCACCATGGCGGCCACTCCGCCCATCATGAAATGCCCGCCGACGGCACCCATGCGCCCGAAGAGCATGATGGCCACAAGGGCTGCGAAGACGGGTGCGAGGGTGGACCGGGATGTTCCGGTTGCGCCGTCCTAATGGGGATCGCCGCATCAGCAGGCGCGCTGCCCCATGGTTTCGGACCTGGCCGCCCCACAAGGCCTTTGGAGACCCCAGCGCGGGACCACCCGCTTGGCTTCGATCCCCCGCCACCGCGCGTCTGAGTCTCAAGGCGAACCTTGTTCGCATACTGAGACCCTTTCTTGAACATCACGAAGAGGAATGGCGATGACGCGCGCTCTTGCTGCGCTCGTGGCCATCTGCCTTGGGAGCACGACGCCGGCTCGGGGCCGACCCGTGTCCTATCAAGGTGGATGGACGATCATCGAGCAAACGGACCGTCAGAGTACGGCGCTCTGGGCCCACTATACGGTCAATCCTAAGCTTTCCCTCGGCTACCGCGTCGAATGGGATCGGCCGGCCGATGTCATCTTCAACGGTGTCCAGGCCACGACCCTGGTCAAGCGCTGGTTCGGTGAAGACTTCCAGGCCAATCTCTACGGTTTTGCCGGTCTGGGCGTCGCCACAGGCATCGATGACAACCCGGCGGGGGTCAATCCGGCCGCCTTTGTCGGCGTCCTGGCGGACTGGGAAACGCGGCGATGGTTCGTGTCCTACCGGGCGCGAGGCTTCGAGGCCGGTGACGTGGACGGCAGCTTCTTCCAGGCAGGCCGCTTGGGCTTTGCCCCCTATATCGGCGACGCCGGAGACCTGCACAGCTGGATCATGGTCGAGGTCGATCACCGGCCCGACAACGCGGTGCCCTTCGACGTCACGCCCTTGCTGCGTTTCTTCAAGGGCTCGGCCCTCCTCGAACTCGGCTGGAGCGTCAAGGATGACCAGCCTCTTGCCAATTTCACATACCGTTTCTGAACGGAAGGAAGTCCTCATGCAACGCATACTGACGCTGTTCGCCCTCTTGGCGCTCCTCTCTCCGGCTCGCGCGCAGGATGGGCACGATCATCCCGGTCATGGGCACACCCACCAGGATCATCAAAATGCAGATGAGAGCCCGTCAACCCATGGTGGAGACATCGAAAAGGCCTTGGCCGCAGGGGGCACCCTGGTCGAAATCAGGGTCCTCGGCATGGTCTGTGATTTCTGCGCCACCGCGCTGACCAAGACCTTCGGGCGCCGGGAGGAAGTTGCGGCCGTCCAGGTGGATCTCGATGCAAAGATCGTGACGGTCGTCCTCAAGAAAGGTCAGGTCCTGGCGGATTCGACCATCGAGAAGCTTGTGGAAAGCGCGGGCTATAAGATCCAATCCATCCGCCGTCCCGCAGATGGGGACGTCCCGCCCTCCGCGGATGGCGGGCAAGGATGAGCGTCCTTCGGCGCGAACTGCTTGGCCCGACGCTGGCCTTGTTTGCCAGCGTCACCACCCTCTTGTGCTGTGCGCTTCCGGCGCTGCTGATCGTCCTGGGCGCCGGGGCGGTCATGGCGGGATTGGCCGCGAATGTGCCGGGGCTGGTCTGGCTCTCAGCCCAAAAGGAGTGGGTCTTTGCCATCGCGGGGCTGATGTTGGTTGTCGCAACCTTTGCGAAATGGCGGGGGCGGAATGCGCCCTGTCCGGCGGACCCAGCGCAGGCGCGGGCCTGCCTGCGCCTGCGTCGATGGGGCACCCTCCTCCTCGTCGTGGCTGTCCTTGCCTATCTGGTGGGGGGCTTCTTCGCCTTCTTTGCCGCCGAGCTTCTGCTCTGACGGCTGATCATGTTCATCTGCGAGACCAGAGCCCGTTGAACTTGGGCCCAGTCCCGGAGACGCTCTGGTCTCCTCAGCCCCGCACCCGGCTCATTCGCACGCTCACCAGGAACCAGGCGACCCCGGCTTCAATAAGGGGCGGCACCACGGCGAGCCAAGCGTTATCCAACGCGGTCGGCACAAAGAAAGCCAGAACGAAGCGACCGGCGCCGAGCCCTGCCAGAATGCCAGCGATGACGACATAGAGGAGGACGAGCGTCACAAAGGCCGCGAAATCCGCCCGACGGCTCTGGGCCGTGGCATTGAAGGCCAGCACGATCGCCGCATCCCTCAGTAAGAAGAAGAAGGACGCAACATAAAAAGCGCGCAGATCGACGGTCTCCCCGATGGGCCAGCCCAGAGTCCGCGCATTGGCGTCTTCCAGAGTGGCAACAATCTCCGGGTCAAGCGCAATGGGTGAGGCCAGAAAGGTAAACGCCAAGGTGAGAAGCCCGCTCGCGAGAATGGCCCAGCCCCAACTCGGGATCCGCGACGAGGCGGCGAAGACCCGCCCGGAGGAGAAGGCCCGGCCGATCCAGCGCAAGGTCACCGTGTCTTTCGTATCCACAAAGAGCATCAGATAGGCGAGGGACGACGCCACGGCGATCGACACCAGGATCCTCAGAACAAGCGGGTCGAACAGATTGCCCAGCTCGACCCCCTCGATCTCCGAGAGCGCGTCACGGATGGCGGGATTGTCGAGCGTGTCCACGAATCCGGCCGCATAGACCATCATGAAGACGAGAAACGCGATCCAGACCAGGGGCGAATTCGTGAACTGAAGTTCCTGGCGCATCAGGCGGTGATTGCCGATGATGGCCCACAGGGCAAAAATCGCGATCGAGGCCAAGACGAAGCTGCGCACGGAAACATCGAACGCATACCACGTGATATCGAAATCGAGGGCGTCGGGCCAGTTTCCGGGCCACACCGATGCCACGGTCAGGGCGGCGAAAACGCCCAGCAACTGGTAGAGAAAGACACCGAAACCCGGATGGCCCAGTTGCCTGCGCACGGCCAGGAGGCTCACCAGCATGGAGACCGCATGGGCGATCAGCCCCAGGAACACATAATAACCCAATTCCCCCAGAGCCTTGGCCGGCCCTGATACCGCCGCCGCATACAAGACGATGACGGCGAGGCAGATGGCACCGCCATACCAGACATAGATGGTGGACCCGAACAGCTTGCCCCACACCATGGACCAGGGGGCAATGGCGGACATGCGCTGCCCGTCCCAGGTGCGGTCGCGAATCTCGCCGACAACGGTCCGGGAGGTGAGCCAGGTGCCCCAGAGCACGACGATCAACCAGTAAAAGGTGCGCGCCACCGGGGGGACGGATAGCTGGTCCTCGACAAAGGGAACGAGATAGGCGGCATAAAAGATCGCCCCCAGAACGATGGGCATCACGATGAGGCGGCCCGCCGACAGATTGAGCCACAAATTACGCTGAAACTCCGGGTTCATGGCCGCGCCCCCTCGCCTGTTTCGCCGGCTTCAAGATCACTTAAATCCTGGAAATAGGCATCTTCCAGCCGCTGACGGACTTCCTGAATGCCCGCCACGGGAAGGCCCGCCTCGAGAAGAGCGCGCAAAAGTGCCGCCTGGGCATCCGCGTCACCGTCAAACGCCACCAGGGCATGCTGATCGTGGATCTCAAGGAGCCGCACACCCTCTTGCGCTTCCAAGGCACCGGCCAGGCCCTCATGGGGCGTGGCCAGATCGATGCGCAGCACCCGGCCGACACGCTCCGTATCCGTCACAGCCCTGGAGCGCACAATCCGGCCGCGATCCATGATGATCATATGGGTGCAGTAGTCCTCAAGCTCGGCGAGGATGTGGGAGGAAACGATCTGGGTAATGCCCAATCCCTGCAGGGACAGAAACAGTTGGGACAGGCTGCGCCGGGCTTCCGGATCAAGCCCCGATGCGGGTTCGTCCAGGAGGAGCACGCGCGGTTCATGGACGATCGCCTGACCGATCGCCAGACGTTGGCGCAGGCCCCGCGAAAGCTCGGCCGCCTTGCTGTCCATCCGATCCGTCAGCGCGGTGCGCTCCGCCGCCTTGGCCGCGGCGGCCTCGGCCTCACCGCTTGCCAGGCCATGGGCGCGCGCGGCAAAAATCAGGCACCGCCGCACGGAGAGATCTTCATAAAGACCGAAAAAGTCCCGCAAATAGCCAATCCGGGCATGGACTTCCCGGGGATGTTGCTGGGTATCGAGACCATCGATTTGGATGGTTCCGGAAAAAGGCCGCTCCAGAGCCGCGAGACAGCGCAGAAGCGTGGTCTTGCCCGCCCCGTTCGGCCCCACGAGCGCCGCGATGGCTCCGCGCTCGACCGTCAGCGAGACCGCGTCCAACGCACGGGTCGTGGGATATTCGTAACTCAGGTCATGGACCTCGATCATGACGGGTGTTCCCCAGACTGTGGCGCGACTCAGTTCCTTCACGCTCGAAATCATATCGTAGGCCAGGATCTGAACCGCAGAAAGGGCGGCCGGGCCGGCCGTTAACAAAATGACAAAAGCTTTTCGCTATCTGCCCGTCAGAGCCTGCTAGGATGACCAGGTTTCCGTGCCGGATGATGATGATCGCCATGACCCGACCCCCGATGCCGCCCGCCTCGTCCGCTCCCCCGGTTTCCCTCACTTCCCTGATCGCCATTTTTGGCGTTCTGGTGACCGTCACACTCTTTATCTTCAGGGACAACCTGTTCGAGGCCGGGCTCAATCCCCAGGTACCCCTCCAGACAGCGCCCCGGGGCGCCATTCCGGACTATGACCGCGCTGAAGCCTGGGTGGCGCTCGGGACACGGCTTGTGCCCGATGCCAAGCCGTCGCCGGCCGCCGATCTTTTCTTCGTCCACGGAACGACCTATGCGAGTCCGGAGCGCTGGAACGCACCGATCGATGATCCGGCGGCCGGGCTTGTCGACACGGATGTCCTGCCCCACGAGATCGCAGCGTTCGGCGCGCATGCCCGGGTTTACGCGCCGCGCTATCGCCAGGCGACCCTCTATGCCTTCCGAACACGAAGCGAGGACTCCCGGCGCGCCCGCTCCCTCGCCTATCAGGACGTCCGCCGCGCTTTCACGGCCTATGTGGAAAAGCACAATGGCGGGCGGCCCTTTATCCTCGCCGGGATCGGCCAGGGCGGGCTCCATGTGATCGGCCTGCTCCAGGACGAGGTGGCGGGCACCCCCATGGAGGCCCGCCTCGTGAGCGCCTATGTGCTCGCCCATCCGGTGCCCCTCGACCTGTTCAACGGTCCGCTTGCGGCCTTTGCCCCTTGCGACACGGCCCCCAAGACGGGATGCGTTCACAGCTGGACCGCCTATCCGGAGGGACGGAACGCCCGGATGATCGCGGACCGGGCGACGGTGTGGGAGAACCAGGCCCTGAGCGTCGTCAATCGCCGCCCTCTGCTGTGCACCCGTCCCCAGGGGGATGATCCGTCCCTTGACGGTATTCACTGTACGAAGGGTGTGCTTCGGGTGCCCCGGGAGAGCGCGGTACGGCTGCGCACGGCGCCCTATCGCCGCCGGCCCTTCCATACCCTGACGGTGGATCTGTTCCAGGATGCCATCGCGGAGGATGTGGGTCGGCGGATCAGGGCGTTTGACGACATGCAGAACAGATAGGCCGCACCCAACCCTCAAGAAACGCCGGGGGCCGACGGGGCCTGGGCCTGATCCGCGGGCGCCTTTTCTTCCTCCGGCCCACCGAAGCGGGCCGTCCAGGCGGCGATGCTGTCCTCGTCGATCTTGTTGAACAACACATCCGGCACTTCAAAGGCATGTCCCGGACCGAGCCGGGTCAGTTCCGCGGCAACGTCCTCGCCGGGCCACTGCACCTGTTGGGGATCAAGGCCCAGGGTCTTGAGGATGCGTCCAGCGGTTTCCGGGATGATCGGCGCGGCAAGCACCCCGAAAAGCCGGATCAGATTGATGCCTGTGCGCACGGAAACGGCGGCCCTTTCGGGGTCCTCCTTGAAGGCGGTCCAAGGGGCGGCGCGGGTCAGATATTCGTTGCCCATCACCCAGATCGCCCTGAGAGAAGCCAGCGCCTTGCGGAACTCCATGGCTTCCAGGTGATCCGTATACTCCTTGATGCCCTGTGCCAGATCCCGGGTCAGGGCCTCTTCTTCCGCCCCCGGCGTGCCACCATCGGGCACGGCCTCGCCGAATTTCGATTTGGTAAACCGCAGGATGCGATTGACGAAATTGCCCAGGACATCCGCCAGATCCTTGTTCACGGTGCCTGCGAAATGGTCCCAGGTGAAACTCGAGTCGGCCCCTTCCGGCACATTGGCCATCAGGTAATAGCGCCAATAGTCCGCCGGCAGAAGCTCGAGCGCCTGATCCATGAAGACGCCGCGCTTCTGGCTTGTGGAGAACTTCCCGCCATAATAGGTCAGCCAGTTGAAGCCCTTGATCGTATCGACGAGCTTCCAGGGCTCTCCCGACCCCATCAGGGTCAAAGGGAAACCGACCGTGTGAAAGGGCACATTGTCCTTGCCCATGAACTGGACATAACGCACATCCTGCGCCGCGTCCCCGAACCACCAGTCCCGCCAGTCCCGGGTCTCGCCTTCAGGCGCGGCATCCCCCCAGTCGGCCGTGGCGCCCATATAGCCGATCGGCGCGTCGAACCAGACATAGAAGACTTTGCCCTCATAGTCGGGCCAGCGGCCATCATGGGCAACGGGAATGCCCCAGGACAGATCCCTTGTGATGCCCCGGTCCTGGAGCCCTTCATCGAGCCATTTGTTGGCGATGGAGGTGACGAGATGGGACCAGGTGGTCTGGCCCGCGATCCAGGTCCGCAAGCGGTCGACCATCTGGGACTGGCGCAAATAGAGATGCTTCGTGTCCCGAACTTCCAGATCGGAGGACCCGGAAATGGCCGAGCGCGGTGACAGCAGGTCGGTGGGATCAAGGACACGGGTACAGTTTTCACACTGATCACCCCGGGCCCGGTCATAGCCGCAATGGGGGCACGTGCCGATGATGTAGCGGTCGGGCAGGAACCGGCCGTCGGCCTTGGAATAGACTTGCCGAATGGTCCGCTCCTCAATCAGGCCCGCATCGTCAAGCTTGTCCGCCAGGTGCTGGGTCAGGCGATGGGTGCTGGGGCTCGAGGTGCGTCCGAAATGGTCCCAGGACAGGCCGAAACCCTCGCCCAGCGTCTTCTGGATCTCGTGCTGCTCGGCGCAATAGACATCGACGGGCTGTCCGGCTTCGGCGGCCGCGAGTTCCGCCGGCGTGCCATGCTCATCGGTGGCGCAGATGGCCAACACCTCGTGGCCCCGCGCCCGCATGAAGCGGGCATAGACATCCGCCGGCAACATGGATCCCACCAAATTGCCCAAATGTTTGACGCCATTGATGTATGGCAGGGCGCTGGTCACAAGGATACGGGCCATGGGATGCTCTTAACTGTTGTTACGCGTCGGGGATCCATGAGGTAAAGCGACCCCGGCGCCGACGCAAGGGTTCTGCGTCCTTCAAATTGCCTTGTCCCCCGCGATGCCGGTCAAGGCATGATATAGGTGGGGCAAAGGCGTGGGACGCCAGCCAAGCGTGGGGAGCTTCGATGGCCATTACGGGATCTGATCTGCTGCCGCTGATGTCGGCGGCGCTCGCCGCCATTCTGGTGGGCAGTGTCTGGTATTCGCCCTGGGCGCTTGGCCGTGTGTGGATGGACGCCATGGGCTCGGTCAAGCCCACGGATCAGGAACGGGCCGGCCTTGTGCTCACTCCGTTCAACTTGTTCCTGGCGCCGATCAACGCCCTTTTGGCGGCCGGCGCCCTGTGGATCCTGTTCGGCTGGCTGACGGTGGAAAGCCTCACTTCAGGGGTCGGCATTGCCCTCGTCCTGTGGGCGGGCTTCTCGCTGACGACGACCATGTGGCAGGCCATCTATGAGACAAGGCCGATTGCCGTTCTGATGATCGATGGCGGCAATCAGCTTGTCACCTATCTCACCATGGCGGTGATCCTGGCCTCCTGGAAAGCCGGCTATCTTCCGCCCGGAACCTGACGGCATCCCCCGGTGTTTTTGAGGATCGTGCCCGCCTGTCACGGGCACGTCTGTGCCGTCGCTGAACCCCTTACTGGCGCGGGAGCGGTGTCATCAGGGACAAGACGGCGCCGGTCGGATCCTTGATCACGCAGAAACGCCCGACATCCGGAATATCCGTCGGCGGCACTTCCACGGACCCGCCCAGGGTCTTGGCCTCGGACGCGGACTGATCAACGTCGTTGACATGGATGTAGAGCATCCAGTGGGGCGGAATGTTCGCCCACTCGGGACCTTCCATCTTCAGCATACCGCCGTGTTCACTGTCCTTTTTGGTCCAGACGGAATACTCCCCGGTCTGCATCGGGACCTGGCGGCACTCCCAGCCCAGAAGCTTGGTATAGAAGCTCTTCGCCGCCTCGGTGTCCGGCGTCGCCAGTTCGTGCCACAGAAAATCGCCGTGTTGCGTCGACATGATCCTGTCTCCCGTTCTTCCTGGAGCGGAATGATTTTGGGCAGGCTCCGACTTGCCGCACCAGACCTTATGTCCGCGCGCGGTCGAACGGCGCCACAAGGGGGCTCCCTCCCGACCACGCCAGGGCGGCATGACGCTATCACGATTGAGGGGCCCGCGCTTTCAAAGCGGCGGCGCGGGCTCTCACATGAGATTGGTGAAGAAGTTCACCGCGCCGGCCAGGGCGAAAAGGTGAAACAGGCTCACCTCGGTGAACAGTGGATGGGTGCTTCTCGCTCCCCACCGGTACCAGAGCCAGGTGCCGATGCCGTAAGGGATGGCCGTCCCGAAACAATGGATACCCAGAACGATCCGCCAATCGAGGGAACCGGTTGCCGAGAGCGCATAGGCCGTAATCAGGACGGCGGTGGCAAGGGTCACACTGACCGCGCCCATGGTGAGATAGCCGTAATACTGAACGGCGAACGCACCGGTCAAACGACGCTCATGAACGACGAAAATGCCACCGCCATTGGTGCGAACGCCAAGGGTCGCGCCGACGATCGCGGCCACGAGCGCAAGATATAGCGCCATGCTGTCCATGGACGCTCCTCCTGTCTTTTTTCGATGCCCATGCGTCGGTGCTGAACGGCACCCCACTGCCCCATCTTTGCCACTATAGCAATGGTGCGGGTGACGGGGAGCGCACGAAAGCGCGCTTTAGATGTAAAAGTCGTAATGATCGGTATCCGGGGAGGACATAAAGAGGTGTTAATTTGCGCGACTAAAATGCAACACGTAAAATATTTTTGTGAATGGGTTGTAATTCTTGATTTCAGATCGCTCTCGGTGGAGAGCCCAGGTGATCCATGCGTGTTTTGGGAGATCACATTGTGAATGGTGGTGACGATCGGCGCTTTCGGGCCGTTCGGATCCGTGATCTTCCAACCGATCGGATTACACGGGGTGCTCGTGCTGATCAACGGCGTTCGTTCCCTTCCGGTTCGGGGATGAATGCCGTGCGGGCGATCTCTTCTGCACCGTCGCTTGATGATCTCTCTCACCCCCTGGAGGCTCCTATGTCCCCTGAGTTTCGCCTTTGGCGTGGAGCGGCTCTGATCGGCTTTGTATTCGCGTTGACCGGTATTTGGGCGGGTGTGATTGCGGGTTTGGCCTCATTCATCTGACAGGTTTGAGGAAAGACCTTCCATCCCACGCGCCTGATCCCAAAAAGCCCCGTCCCGTCGCAAAGACCGGACGGGGCTTTTTTTATCCGTT
>CAZFWG010000025.1:0-27319 GCA_964522525.1 uncultured Alphaproteobacteria bacterium
GCGCCGTCGGAAAGCTGGGAGGCGTTGCCGGCGGTGATGTATTTGCCTTCCTTGATCTTCATGCCATTGGCCCAGACCGGCTTCAGACCGGCGAGGGATTCGGCCGTCGTGCCCGGACGATTGCCCTCGTCTTTTTCCAGAACCGTGGGTACGTCGGTGATCTCGCCCGTTTCCTTGTTCTGGAGCTTCATGACGGAGGGCAGGGGCACGATCTCGTCGTCGAATTTGCCCGCCTGCTGGCCGGCGGCGGTGCGGGCCTGGGACTGGGCGGCATATTCGTCCTGGGCTTCCCGGCTGATGCCATAGCGCTCCGCGACGATCTCGGCGGTCTCGATCATGGCCATGTAGATCTCGGGCTTGTGCTCCATCAGCCAGGGATCGGTTTCCACATTGAGCTTGCTGCCCATCTGCACCTTGGAAATGGATTCGACCCCGCCACCCACGGCGACGGTCATGCCGTCACTGATGATCTGCTTGGCCGCCGTGGCGATGGCCATCATGCCCGAGGCACACTGACGGTCGATGGTCATGCCGGCGACCGTGGTGGGCAGGCCGGCGCGCACCAGGATCTGGCGCGCCACATTCTGGAACTGGCAGCCCTGCTGGAGGGCCGCGCCCATGATCACGTCGTCGATCTCGCCGGGGGCGATGCCGGCGCGCTCCACCGCGTGTTTGACGGCGTGGGCGCCCAGTTCCTGGGATGTGGTGTTGTTGAAGGCACCCCGGCCGGCCTTGCCGATGGGCGTGCGGGCGGTCGAGACGATCACGGCTTCGCGCATGGATTTTTCCTCCTGGAGTTCCGGCCCGCGCCCGGGCCGACAGTCATGGCGGTGAGCCTAGCCCATTTTGGCCCCGCATGCAGGGCTCAAGCGGCGCTCTTTTCGGGACGCGGTCCCAGAATGAAAAGGCCCTTGACCTTGCCCGCCAGGAAGCGCCCGAGCGCCATGGCGGGCTCCTCCAGGAAGCGGGCGGAGAGATAGGCGAGGCCATAGGTCAGAGCCGCGACCGTGCCGAAGAACAGGGCCGGGGATTCCTGGAAGATCTCCAGCATCATCAGAATTTGATAGAGCGGGAAATGGATCAGATAGACCCCATAGGAGATGTCGAGGGGAATGGGCACCGGTTTCAACCGGAAGGCGACGAGATAGACGCCGACACCGATCGAAATCGGATCGAGCATGATGAAAAACGCCTCAAGCCACAAAGGCCCGGCTTTGAATTCCTTCAGATATTCACTCATCCCGAACACGGCGATGCAGGCGCCGAGCAGGGTCAGCACGCCGCGCTGGCTCAAATGCCGGAAGGGCAGGGTGAGGTAGAGCAGGATGCCGACGGCGAAGAAGCGCAACTGGCCGGGGGGCATCTGGGTCGCCCATTTGGGCGTGTCCGAATAATAGGCGAAATGGAGATAGAACAGGCTCGAGGCGATGAACATCATCACGGCCCAGAAACGCTGGCCCGGCAGCAACATCCAGAACGGCACGAGGGCATAGAAGAACACCTCGATCTTGATGGTCCACAGGCTGCCGTTGAAGAGGGGCGAGGGCAGATGGGCCGGGATGTCGCCGAAAAAGGGCTGAAGGAAATTCAGGAACATGAGATTGACGGCGATGTAGCGGGTCAGTTCCCCGTCCGCCGGCGGAACGATCTGGGAAAAAATGATCACCTGCGCCGCGATGGTCACGAGATAGAGCGGATAGATCCGGAAAATGCGCCGCATGGCATAGGCGCCGAAATCCCGTCCCTTGTCATAGGACCAGTAGATCAGAAAGCCGGAAATCACGAAAAATCCGAGAACGGAGGAGTGGCCCAGATTGAAGAAGATGCCCGAATAGCCGAAATTCGACAGGGTCGAGAAATGGTGGATCACCACCCAGGAGGCAAAGACCAGCCGCAGGATGTCGAAATTGTTGACCCGGTCGGGTCCGCCCTCGGCGGCGATGTTCCTTGGAGTTGCGGCAATCACAGGTTTCGGCCCTCCACATGAGCGATCATTCGGGCCCGGGCTTGGGGTTCGGGCAGATCCGTGGCGAGGAGCTGGTCGATGGTCCAGCCTTCCACTTCCAGAAAATAGGCGACGAGCAGGCGATAGATCGCATACCAGCCATGGTCCTTGGCGAGTTTCAAGCGATCCGTCCGCCCCCCGATGGATTGATAGAGCGGCTCAAACGTATCGCCCGCGCCGAACCCCACATAGTCGGCCAGCCCTTCGCGCACCCATTCGGGCATGGCATAGAAGCGGAACATGCCCACGCGGTCCGCCGTCTCCACATGGGTCAGTTCGTGGGCGCCGTAATAGGCGAGGACCCGCGGCGGTTCGATCACCCCGTAAATGGGCAGGACCAGCAGACCTTTATCGAAATCGGCGGCATTCAAAAAGGCGTGGCGCCGGCTGAAGGGAATGACGACAAAGCCGCCCGCCGTCTCGGAAGTCACATTCCAGAACAGTTTGCGCCGCCACTCCGTATTGACCACATAGAGCCCCATGGGCATCGTTTCCCGCGCCGGGGCCGCGCCGTCGCCCAGAGGGGAGGTGGCCAGACGGCGCTCGATATCGTCAATGACCGCCCGGGCGCTGTCCGGGACCGGATGATCCGACCGGATCGTGATTCGGCCATGGTGGAACACGTGATCGAACAGGGGGGCGGGGAAGGCATAGGTGATGCCCAGAAGGCCGCCGCCCAAAACGGCCGCCCCAAAGACGGTGAAAATCAAGGCTCTCAATAGCTTAAGCATCACGCCGCCATCCTGTCCCCGAGACGGGAATTCCAGTTTTGTGCCAGTCTAGAGCAAGGCAGGGGGTTGCGCGATGGCGCGAGGAAGGGATCGACCATGAAGGGGCATCGGCTTGCAGGGTGGGGCATCGGGCTCGTTGCCGTACTGGGCGGTGTGATCCCGGATGGATCCGCCCAGGCGCCATCCGTCGGCGTGGCGTCCAAAGTGATTCGCGTTGAGCCTGGCGACGCGGTGGCCCGCCTGGTCCGCAAGGCGCCAGAGGGCACGACGTTCGTTTTCAAGCCGGGCGTCTACCGGGAGGTCTCGATCCGGCCCAAAACCGCTCAGCGCTTTGTCGGAGAGAACGGGGCCATCCTCAGCGGCGCCCGGCTGCTCGATGCCTGGGAGGCGGAGCGCGGCGTCTGGCGGGCGCAAGGCACCTGGCTCGACGACGCCGGGGAAGGCGCGGGGGAAGGGGAATGCGAACCCGACGCGCCCCTGTGCCGGGAGCCCCAGGACCTGTTCGTTGATGGCACGTTGTGGCCCCGCGTCGGCTCCAGGGCCGACGTGTCGGCCGGCACCTGGTTTCAGGATGGCACAGGGGTCGTTATCGCCGAAAATCCTAAGGGTAGGCTCATCGAACTCAGCACCACGGCCTTCGCCTTTCAGCCCACGGCGAATGACGTGGAAATCCGCAATCTCACCATCGAGAAATACGCACCGGGGGCCCAGCGCGGCGCCATCAGTGCCCGGATGACGACCGGCTGGCGGATCTTGGACACCGTCGCCCGCCTCAACCATGGCGCCGGTCTCGATCTGGGCGACCGGACACGGGTGCGGGGCGGGGCCTATAACCACAACGGCCAGATGGGCCTGCGCGCCGAATTCGGCCAGGCCGAGATCGAGGACGTGGAGATCGCCCACAACAACACGGCCGGCTATCTCTGGGGCTGGGAAGCCGGCGGCACCAAGTTCCTGGAAATGACGGGCCTGACGGTGCGCGGCGCCTGTGTCCACAACAATGTGGGGCCGGGCCTGTGGACCGACGCCAACAATGTGAATGTGGTCTATGAGAACAATCTTGTGTTCCGGAACTGGGGCGACGGCATCAAGCACGAGATTTCCTACAACGCGGTGATCCGGAACAATGTCGTGCTCTACAACGGTTTCGGTATGCATCGCTGGCTCTGGGGGGCCCAGATCCTGATCCAGAACAGCGCCAACACCCTCGTCACCGGCAATGAGGTCGACACCCTGCCCGAGGGCGGGAACGGCATCTCCATCGTCTATCAGGATCGCCGGGGCGGGGGCGGGAGATGGGTTTCGGCCAATAACCGGGTGGTGGACAATCGGCTCGTGCTGCGCGGACGCGCCAGGGCGGGTTTGGGCGCCGATTTTGACCGGCAGTGGTTCTTTCGGGACGCGGGCAACCACTTTGATGGCAACACCTATGTGGTGGCGCCGGGTCATGATCGGTTCTGGGGCTGGAGGGGGGATTTCCGGCCCTTCGCCTATGTTCAGCGCCATGGCCAGGAACAGATGGGGAGCGTCAAAACCGGGAGCAGTCCCGCCTTGCGGGAAGTCACCTGCGCGGATGTTCCTCGCGAGTAAGGTTTCCAAGCGCCGCCGCCCTCGTGTTAAATCGGGCTCAGGCAGGCAAGCTGCACAGTCTCAATGGACACCACGTCAATGGGCAACGCCTCCATCGACGTAAGGCCATCAAGGTGAGCGTGTCCGTCGAGTTCAGTGGGAAAGGGTACCGGATCATCCCATGCGTGGTTTGTCGATCAGTCAGCTGTACTTGAATTTCTTCGCCGCGGTCATGCTCGGTTACATGACCCTCGACAAGGGCTTCGCCTATGTCGGCGCCAATCCGCTGTTCATCGGCGAGATCACCTTGGTGCTCGGCTTCTTTGTCGTTCTGGCGGGTGCTTATTCCGTGCGCGTGTTTCGCTCCCCCATTGCCTGGGCGCTCGTCTTCTTCATGATGTGGCATGCCTTCCGCACCCTGCCTTTCCTCGACGTGCATGGGCTGAACACGTTCCGGGACGCGGTGCTGTGGGCCTATGGTCTCTTCGCCTTTCTCATTGCCGGCATTCTGCTCAAGACCAACAAGATGGAGGCCGTGCCCAATCTCTATGCGCGGGTCTTCCCCGGCGTTCTGGCGATCGGCCTTGTGGGCATGGTGATCACGGAACTGTTGTTCGAGAGCCTGCCCAAATGGCCCGGCACGGACACATCGCTGATCATGGTGAAAGCGTCGGATCTCGGCGTCCAGGTCGCGGGGGCCCTGGCCTTTCTGGCGCTGGGCCTCCAGCGGGTCTTTCCGCGCAAGAAGCGCTTCAATATTCCCATGACCGACATGTTTGCCTGGATGATCGTCCTGGTCAGCTCGATCGTGGTCTTGTCCCGGTCCCGCGGCGGCTTTGTGGCCATCGCCTGTGCCGGGATCCTCGTCACCATGTTCCGGCCCAACAACCGGATGATCCGCATGGCGGCCCCGGCCCTGATCATCGGCATCCTGTTCGTCGCCCTCGACGTCGACATTCCCCTGTCGGGCGGCCGGTCGATCTCGCCGCAGCAGATCATGACCAATCTGCTCAGTGTCGTGACGGAACAGGACAAGGACGTCCTCGACACCACCGAGACCTGGCGCAAACGCTGGTGGGGCAAGATCATCGATGACACGGTCTTTGGGAACAAGTTCTGGCTGGGGCGCGGCTACGGCATCTCCCATGCGCAAGTGGATGGCTTCACCGACGTGACCGGCAACCGAAGTCCCCATAACGCCCATATCAATCTTCTCGGGCGCGGCGGGGTGCCTGGCTTCCTTGTCTGGCTGGGGCTGATTGTCACGATTTTCACGGTGCTGACCCGCTGTTACCTGCGTGCCCAGGCAGCGGGGCGGAAGGACCTGGCCGCCCTCAACCTCTGGGTCATGGCGTATGGTCTCGCCTACCTTGTCGCGGCCTCCTTCGACGTCTATTTGGAAGGACCACAGGGAGGGATTCCCTTCTGGTGCCTGGTCGGCTTCGCCATTGCCCTGTCGGAGGCCCAACGCGCACCGGTCGGGGCCGAAACGATGTCGCGGACGCCTTGGCGTCGGGGTGTCGGGCGTTTGGCCCGCGCCTGACCGTCGAAACGGGTCCGGGCACGCACGGGTAGGATGACAGCGATGATCTCAAACTCGGCCGATGCCGCCGCGACGACTTTCGAATCAGCGACGGACCGTCCCGTGGTCAAAGTGGCCGGGCAGAACTGGATCAGCGGGTTTCTGGCCCTGGCGATCATCGCGGCCTGGGCGGCCGGCCACATTTTCAGTGTCTTCTTCTTCGAGCCCGCCCAGTCCGCCATCACGCTTGCGCTGACGCCCGTGATCATCGCGGTGATGTGCTGGCTCAATGTGGGCCTGTTCATCTTGGCCCACGATGCCATGCACGGCACGCTCCTGGTGGGCGCGCGGGGAGCCGGCGCCGCGATCGGCCAGCTCTGTCTGTTTCTTTATGCGGGCTTTTCCTATCCGTCCCTCAATACCAAGCACCACGACCATCACCGTTTCCCGGGGACGGCCCGGGACCCGGACTATGGCGAGCACACGGACGGCGCGTTCTGGCCCTGGTATCTCGGCTTTTTCCGGGAGTATTTCTCCTGGCGGGAAGCCCTGATCCTGGCCACGATTTTTTGGGTCTATGTGGGGATCCTGGGCGCGCCCATCGCCAATATGCTCCTTTTCTGGGCCGCGCCCTCGATCCTCTCCTCCGCGCAGCTATTCTATTTCGGGACCTATCTGCCCCATCGTCCCGATCACGATCCGTTTACGGACCACCACAATGCCCGCAGCAACGCCTATTCCTGGATCGCGTCCCTGGTGACCTGTTTCCATTTCGGGTATCACCTGGAACATCACCGCTACCCTTATCTGCCCTGGTGGCGCTTGCCCGAGGGTCGGGTCTGGATCGACCAGGGGTGAGGGAGCCGTCGCGCGGCCGATCGGTCAACCATTCTGAGGACGTCCCGGTCGCGCATTGCGATCGCACGAAAGACAAGGAGAGGGACCATGTCGTCATCCAGTCGTCGTCAATTCATCAAGGGCGTGGCCGCCTTCGGGATCGCCGGGCTGGCCGCGCCGCATATCGCGCGGGCCGCGGCCCCGTTTTCCCAACCCAAACTGCCCTATGAGGAGGGTGATCTGTCGCCCGTGATTTCCGGGCGCACGGTCGGGCTCCATTATGGCAAGCACCATGCGGGCTATTTCCGCAATGTGAACAAGATGGTGAAGGGGACGGACTATGCGGACATGACCCTGGAAGAAGTCGTCACCCGCTCGAAGGCGGAAGATCCGAAGCTGTTCAATCAGGCGGGGCAGGCCTGGAACCATATTCTGTATTGGGAACAATTCTCGCCGGACGGCGCCAAAGCGCCGTCAAAAGCCATGGCCGGCAAGATCAAGGAAGCCTTCAAGGACTATGATGATTTCAAGGCCCAGCTGATCAAGACCTCGACCGGTGTGTTCGGCAGTGGGTGGGGCTGGCTCGTCCAGGAAGAGGACGGCTCCCTGGGCCTCATGGCCACCTTCAACGGCGACAATCCGTTGGCCCATGGTAAGACCGCGCTGATCGGCATCGATGTGTGGGAGCACGCCTACTATCTCGATTACGAGAACAAGCGCGGCGCCCATGTGGACGCGGTGGTGTCGAACCTGCTCAATTGGTCCGTGATCGAAGGACGGATGAAGGGCTGACGTCGCGCTTACGCCGAGACCGGAATCAAAAACCCCCGGATCTTGAAAGATCCGGGGGTTTGTTTTTGCGCTTTGTGCTGGCCGCGGATTATTCGCGGTTGCCCAGCAATTGCAGCAGCATCATGAAGAGGTTGATGAAGTCCAGATAGAGGCGTAGCGCGCCCATGATGGCCTTCTTACCGGCGGTGTCCGAACTGTCGCCGGCGAAATACTCTTCCTTGATGGCCTGGGTGTCATAGGCGGTCAGGCCGACGAACACCACGACGCCGATCACGGAAATGGCGAATTGCAGCGCGCTCGACTGCATGAAGATATTCACCAGACTGGCGATAATGATGCCGATCAGTCCCATGAAGAGGAAGGAGCCCCATTTCGACAGGTCAGCCTTCGTCGTGTAGCCGTAAAGGCTCATGGCACCGAATGTCACGGCCGTGATCAGGAACACCCGCACCACGCTCTCGCCTGTGTAGACGAGGAAGATGTAGGACAGGGACAGCCCCATCACGCCGGCGAACGCCCAGAACGTGATCTGCGCCGTGGAGAAACTCATGGCATGGATGCGCGCCGAGAAGAAAAAGACGAAACCGAGCGGCGCCAGCATCACGACCCATTTCAAGGGCGAGCCGTAGATGGCGTTCATGAGTGGGGCGGACGTGGACGCGGCAAAAGCAACAGCCCCGGTCAGGGCCAAGCCGATCATCATGTAATTGTAGACCGAGATCATATGCTGGCGGAGGCCTTCATCGATATCGGCTGCGCGGGCGCCGTCGACGGCGCGGCCACCAAATGCATTCGTATTGCGGTCAACCATGGACGTTTCCCGTTCTCCTGAAGAAACACGAAAAAACCCACCCCCATGGTAGGTTTTCGATGCTTTCATCGAACCACTGCGCCCCGTTCGACGCAAGGTTGAGAGCACCTAGAGCCTGCATTTTGATGCAATCGTTCCCAATTTCAAGTGAATCGGGTGTTGGGCGTTGGTTTAAACCCGCCCGTTGATTTGAACTGGGCCATCGTGTCGCGCGGGAGACCTCGCTATTCGCTCCTGAGAACCCGCGCGGCGGGTGTGCTCAGGGAGCGCCACGTGCCTGAGAGCCCCAAAATGATGGTGATCAGGGTGGCGAGGATAACGGTCAGGGCCACCGTGCCGGGCAGGAAGACCCAGGGCGCCTCCATAACCCGTGTGATCACCACATAGGCGGTGGCCGTGCCCGCGCCGGACGCCATCACCGCCGTGGCGAGCCCCAAAAGCGCGTATTCGATCCCGTAGACGGCGATGACCCGGGCCCGCGTGGCGCCCAGGGTCTTGAGCAGGCTCGCATCATAGACCCGCTGACGGTGTCCGGCTGCCATGGCGCCGGCCAGCACCAGAATGCCGGCGGCGAGGGTGACGGCGCTCGTGCCACGAATGGCAAGCGCCAGATCCGCGATCAGCTCGTTGACGGCCTGGAGAGCCTCCCGGACCCGCACGGCCGAGACATTGGGGAAGGCATCGCCGACGCGCCGTTCCAACTCATCCTCGGCGTCCCGGTCCGCCTGGACGGTCGCCACATGGGTGTGGGGTGCGTTTTCCAGGAGGCCCGGCGAGAAGACGAAGATGAAATTGAGCCCCACCGTCTCCCAGTCGAGCCGGCGCAGATTGTGGATCGTCGCCTGAAGCTCGCGACCCAGCAGGTTGAAGGTCATGGTATCGCCGACGCCGACACCGAACTCACCGGCTAGGTCCACATCCATGCTCAGGAGCAGGGGACCGTCATAGTCTTCCGCCCACCATTCCCCTTCGGCCAATTCCGAATTATCCGGCAGGGTCCGGGAATAGGTCACCCCCCGGTCACCCCGCAAGGCCCAGCGGCCGCCGTCCCCGACCGGGGCTTCGGCCGCCGGGACACCCTTGATCTTGACGATCCGGGCCCGGAGGCTTGCCACCCGGTTCACGTCACCTGTACCCGGAATATCCGCGACCAAAGCATCAAAGGCCGCGACTTGGTCCTGCTGGATATCGACAAAGAAGAAAGCGGGTGCGCTTTCCGGCAGGCGATTGCGGATCTGGGAGGAGATATTGCCGTCGATGAGCGACACGGTGACAAGCAGGGTCAACCCCAGGCCCAGGGACAGCACGACGCTGCTTGTCGGCGCGCCGGGTCGGTACATGTTTGCAAGCGCCAAGCGCAGGGACGCGATGCGCGGTCGGCCCGCAGCCCGGGCGAGGCTGGCGATGGAGAGCGCGGCGATGCGCAGCACCAGGAAGGCGAAAACCGCCGCCAGGAGGAACACGGCGGAAAACACCCGGTTCTCGGTGAAGGTAATGGCCAAGGCACAGATGGCGATAAGGGCCACGCCCATGGCGACGAGATAGCCGCGCCTTGGGAACTGGCGGGCCGGGGCCACAAGATCGCGAAACAGGCCGGCGGCCGGCAATTCCCGCGCCCGCGCCAGGGGCCAGATGGAAAAGGCGGTGGCGACCAACACGCCATAGGCTGCGGCGAGGGCGAGGGCGCCCGGATAAAGGTCAAAGCGGGCGGGGATGGGCAAACGGTCTGCGAAAAACCCGCCGACCACCATGGGTGTGAACCCGCCAAGCGCGAGGCCGATCGCAATGCCCAACGCGCTGATCGCTGCCATCTGGATGAAATAGATGGCAAAGATCAGGGCCCCGGGGGCGCCCAGGCATTTGAAGGTGGCGATCACGCGGACCTTGCGTTCCAGATAGCTGCGCACCGCGTTGCCGACCCCGACGCCGCCCACGATCAGCGCCGTCAAGCCCACAAGGGTCAAAAAGACCGACAGCTGACGGACGAAATTGCGGGCGCCCGGCGCGCTCTCCATCCGGGCCCGGATCTGCCAATCGGAATCCGGGAAGGTCTCCCGCGCGGCGGCGACGAAGGCCTCGACGTCCGCATCGGAAGTCCCGTCCGGCAGCGCCACCCGGTAGCGATGGTCGATCAGGCTGCCCACCTGGATGAGGCCCGTGTTCTTGAAGCCCTCAAGGCCGACCATGAGGCGGGGCCCGAGCCGAAAACCGGCCGCCACCGCGTCCGGTTCCTCGACGATTTCGCCCCGGATCTCGAATGTTTCCGTACCGACGATGAGCCGATCGCCGATCGTTATCTCAAGGCGGCGCAGGAGCGCGCCTTCCGCCACCGCGCCGTAAACCCCGTTCTGCTTGGCAAGCAGGGTCTGAATGGGCATCTGGGGGCTGAGGTCCATGGTGCCGGCGAGGGGATAAGCCGTGTCGACGGCCTTGAGGGAGACAAGCCGCCGGGCCGCGCCGTCCTCCCGCTTGGCCATGGCCCGCAGCGTCGCCACTTCGGAAAGGGCAACGGCCTGGTCCTGGAGCCATGTGCGTTCCTCGGCGTTGAGTTCGCGGGTGGTGACCACGACCTCCACATCACCCCCTAAGAGGCTGCGGCCTTCCTCGGCCAATCCGCGCTGGAACGCGGCCGCCACCGAGCCGACGGCGGCAATGGCCGCCACGCCGAGAGCAAGGCAGGCAATGAAGATCCAGAAACCGGAAAGGCCCGCCCGCAATTCCCGGGCGGCAAAACGCGCGGCCAGAGAAAGCGGCATCAGGCGATCTCCTCAACCGCGCCAGGGGTGGTCCCGGTCGCCTTGACCTTGCCCGCCTCGATGAAATCGATGCGGCCGTCCCGCAGATGAACGACCCGGCCGCATTGATGGGCCAGATCCGGGTCATGGGTGATCAGCACCAGGGTGGCGCCGACCCGTTCATGGAGACCGAACATCAGATCGACGATCTGGCCGCCGGTATTGCCGTCGAGATTGCCCGTGGGTTCATCGGCGAGGATGAGGCGCGGTTCCCCGGCAACGGCGCGCGCCAGGGCAACGCGCTGCTGCTCGCCGCCGGAAAGCTGGCTGGGATAATGCGTCAGGCGATGGCTCAGGCCCACCGCGTCGAGTTCCTGGCGCGCCCGGTCAAAGGCATCCCGCCGGCCCGCAAGTTCAAGGGGGATGGCCACATTCTCCAGCGCCGTCATGGTCGGCACGAGATGGAAGGACTGGAACACGATCCCGACCTGGTCCCGGCGGAACAGGGCAAGCCCGTCCTCGTTCAGCGCCGCGAGATCCTGATCCGCCACGATCACGTGCCCGGAGCTGGGCCGTTCCAGGCCAGCGATCACCATGAGCAGGGTGGATTTGCCCGAGCCCGACGGGCCGACAAGGCCCACGGCCTCCCCGTCGGCCACGTCGAGGGAAATGCCGCGCAAGATATCGACGGCCCCCGCTTCGCTTTGCAGCGAGAGAAAGATATTTTCCAGTTTCAGCATGGGTGCTCCCGGTCAAAGCTCAAGGCGGATACGACCCGAGACGGATCGAGGATCAAATGAGGAGGCGATGGAACCATGGGCGCATGGGCAAGGCGGATTCTCTTTTGCGTGTGGAGCGGGGTGATCGCCATCCTCGGGACCGTCGCAGACCCGGGGGCGGCGGCGCAAGACAAAGCACCCGAAGATAGTGCACGGGAAACCATTCGCGTTCTGGGCCTGGGCGACAGCCTGATGGCGGGCTTCGGTCTGCCCCAGGAGGAGGGCTTTGTCGGTCAGCTCGAGGCGGCCCTGGCCGCGCGCGGCTACAGCGTGGACGTGATCAATGCGGGTGTGTCCGGCGATACCTCCGCCGGGGGGAAATCACGGCTCGCCTGGAGCCTGGCCGAGCCCTTCTCCCACGCCATCGTCGAACTTGGGGCCAATGACGCCCTGCGGGGCCTGGAGCCCACCGATACGGAGGCCAATCTGCGCGTGATCCTGGAGACGTTCCGGGAACGGGGAATCCCTGTGCTTTTGTGCGGCATGCTGGCGCCCCGTAATCTGGGTCCGGACTATGGCACGGAATTCGATGCGCTCTATCCGCGCCTCGCCGGGGAATTCGACACCGTGTTCTACCCCTTCTTCCTCGACGGTGTGGCGCGGGAAGCCGATCTCAATCAGCCCGACGGCATCCACCCCAATGCCGAAGGCGTGGCGATCATCGTCGAGAAGATCCTGCCCTTCGTCGAGGAACTGATCGCCCGCTAGCGATCCCTACTGCGCGTGTGAGGCCTGGGCCGCCTGCTGAGCCGCGATCTCCTGGGTCACGGAAGGCGACGGCACGACCGGTTCAGGACCCGGGGGCTGATTGTCCATGCGGCGCAGGAACCGCCGCGCCCGGCCCATGGCCATGACCGGGAAATAATGGCGGTACAGATTGTAATTGATCATGAAGCCGCGGGACAGTTCCGTTGACTGATAAAGGTCCTGATCGAGCCCGTCGCGGTTGAGATTGATCCGTGCGCCGAGCCCATAGCCGGGGAAGCCGGTGCCGGTGAATTCGGGCTCGTCCCAGGTGCCGTCGTTCTGACGCTCGGTCAGGAAGGTCAGGCCCTTTTCGATGGAGTCCATGTCCTGGGGACGGCCCACCGCAAGCAGGGCCATCAAGGCCCAGGCGGTCTGGGAGGCCGTGCTCGCGCCCTTGCCGGCAAGACTTGGATCCATATAGGAGCCGCAGGTCTCGCCCCAGCCGCCGTCCTCGTTCTGTTGTTCCCGCACCCAATGGGCCGCGTTCTGAATATAGGGCTGACGCATGTCCTCGCCGATGGCCTCGAGCGCGGGAAGCACGGCAGCGGTGCCGTAGATATAGTTGACGCCCCAACGGCCCCACCAGCTGCCGTTCTTTTCCTGTTCCATGCGGAGGAACTTGATGGCCCGGACCATGGCCGGGTGGGTGTTGTCGAAGCCGAGCTTGGCGAAGGCTTCCATCACATGGGCGGTCACGTCCACGCTGGGCGGATCCAGGGCCTCGCCGAAATCACAGAAGGGGATCTTGGTCAGGATCGTCTTGTCATTGTCCTTGTCGAAAGCACCCCAACCGCCGTTCTGGCATTGCATGGCAATGGTCCAGTTGAGGGCCCGCTCGATGGCGCCGCCAATGTCCTTGGCCTTCCATTTCGGATCCTGGCGATGGGGCGCCAGCACCATCAGGGCGACGGCCGTATCGTCAAGGTCCGGATAACAGGCATTGGCATACTCAAACGCCCAACCGCCCGGCGCCACATCGGGCAGCTTCACGCTCCAATCGCCCTTGGTGCGCACCTCATTGGCAAGCACCCAGTCGATGGCCTTGTCCATTTCGGCGCGTTGCGTGTCCGAGGCCTCCGCGTCGTCGAAGGCCAGCATGGTCAGGACCGTGTCCCACACGGGCGAGGTCGAGGCCTGAATATAGGTGGCGCCGTTCTTCTCATAGGCCCAGCGGGGATCATTGAGCGCGCCCAGCCCCTTGGCCATCACCGGATGGCCGGTCGGATAGCCTTCATTGTGAAGCGCCATCAGACCATAGATCCACGGCGGCTGGATACCGCCCCAGACGCCGTCCGCGTCCTGATGCTTGATGATCCATTCCAGCGATTTCTTGATGGCGCCCTCACGAAAAGGGGGCAGGCCGATCGACTGCGCGCCGTGGAGCACTTTGTCCGCTCCCAGAAAAAAAGCATCCCAACTGAAAAGCTTCGCCTTTTTGGGATAGGAGAAATCGAATGTCTCGCGGCCTTCCGGGAACAGGGCATCGAGCCGGGTGCCGTCGGGCAGGGGCCGCACCGGCCGCCGCGCGCTCAAGACCGCGATGGGCATGAGGGTGGCGCGGGCCCATTGGGCGAAATTGTAGATGTTGAAAGGGAACCAAAGCGGGAAGTGGATGACTTCGGGCGGCAGATTGGGGGTCTTGTCCCAGGGCCATTCCCCGATCAGGGCGAGCCAATATTTGGTGAAGACCCGCACATGGCGTAAGCCGCCCTTGGTCGCGATCCACTCGGCCGCCTTGACCAGATAGGGATTGTCCTCCGGCACGCCCGCGCAGCGCAGCGCCGCGTAACATTCCACCGTGGTGTTAATGTCTCCCGCCGGCGCGTCATGGTAGATCCCCCAGGACCCGTCCGGGCGCTGCTCATTCCACAAGGACCGCACGAGCCCGTCCCATTGCGGATGATCCCGCTGATCCATGAAATGCAGCGCCAGGATCCACTCGGCTTCCATGCAGGAATTGGACTGGAGATGGCCGACCCAATAGCCGTCCGGATGCTGGTGGCGCGCCGACCAGTCGACGCCGGCGGCAATCGACGAATCAAGGGTTTGAAGAATCGCGCGGCGCGCTTGAACACCTGTATCCATGGTGGGCCCCTGTCCTGGCGGCTTTGATCACCCTCTATCCGGATCCCTTTTCGCGTCGATCCCGGGGTGCGCGGACCCATTGTTGCCGCGTCTATTGTGACCAAGCCTACGAATTTTCCATAATTCAGATCTGCCTGGATAGCGTGGAGGGGCCTTAAAATCAACGTCGCCTAAAGGTCAGGGTGGATCGAGGCGAGAAGGCCCTGGCGCCGCAAGCGGCGCCTTCTGACCCCGGGGGCAGGGCGCCTATTTCGCCTTGGCGCTTTTCGCCTGCTTGGCGTCATGTTCTTTCTTCAGACGTCGGACCAAATCGAGATCGATATAGTCCTTCATGCCTTTCGGCGGCGTCGGACGGTGCATCATGCGTTCGGGCGGGTTCTCCGGATCCTGATCATGGAGGCGGTTGAACTGGCGGATCTTCTCGGCCGTGGGCGGAGGCGTGCGCCCCTCGGCCAGGTCTTTCGCAAGGCCCACATGGAAGGGCAGCATCAGGTCCAGGGCATAACGCTGAACGATGGTGCTCCGCGCCGCCTGCCGGATGTCGGCGAGCCGATCCGGCGCGTCCAGAATGCGGATGATCTTGTCGACCACATCCTCGTGGGAAAAGAAGTCACAGATCACGCCATTGTGGCCGTCCTCAACGACTTCCAGGACCGGCGCGGTGTTGGAGGCCAAGACGACACAGCCCGCGGCCATGGCCTCGAGCATGGACCAGGACAAGACAAAGGGCACGGTCAGATAGATATGGGCCCGCGCGATCTGCATGACCCGGACCATTTCATGGTGGGGCAGATACCCAAGCCAGTGGGTCCGCTCCGGATCGAGGGAGACCTCCGCTTCCATGATCTTGCGATAGCTGAGGCCCGGCGGCGCCTTTCGGCTGTAGCTGACGCCGTCCTGACCGACAATCACCACATGGGCCTTCGGGCGCTCCTTCTGGAGAAGGGCGGCGGCGCGCATGAAAGTGGGAAAGCCGCGATAGGGCTCGAAATTGCGCGCCACATAGGTGATGACTTCATCTTCCGGGGACAGGGTTGGCCCGTTGGGAAGCGTGATGGGCCGGTCCGTTCCGGGACGGACGGCATCGATATCTACGCCGTCATGCACGAGCGACATCTTCGGCCAGAAATCGCGCGGGTGCTGACGGAACTGGAAGATGGTCGGTGACACGGCCCAATCGCAATCCGTCATGCTCAACAGCAGGGAGGGATTGCGGCTGCGCAGTTTTGCGCTCGCCCCCACATCGAGGACCTCGCCCGGAAAGAAATTCGCCGATCCGCCATCCGAGGTGTAGTAATACTCGAAGAAGTTCAGGATCTTGGCGTCCGGATAAACGTCTTTCAGATAGAACCCCTGGCCCCAGCCCAGGTGACCGATCACTGCGTCGGGCACGAATCCTTCCCGTTTCAGCTCCAGACAGGTCTTGGCGACGATCTGCGAGGTGGCGGCCGCCGTGTTGAAAACCTCCGCATAGGGATGGATCTTGAAATCCTCGGTTTTCGGCAGCTCGTAGACGACCTTGCGCACCTTGTCCAGGCTGCGCTGCACCGTCTTCTCGGTAATGAACACGACCTCGTTTTTCGGGTCGGCCGCGAGGGCTGGTGCCAGATGTTTGTATTGGCCCGGAAGATTGGGATGCAGGAAAAGAAAGCGAGCCATAGGGGTCTCCTTTGAGCGCGGGGCCTCGCTTTGCTGACCGATAGGGGGACGAATGTCAATTCTACCCGGTGGAAGGGTGCGTGGGGGGACGGGTGCGTGGGTGGGCAAGCGGAAACGGCGGCGTGGGCCACGCCGCCGTGTCGAGTCAGGGGTCTAGACCACCCCGGTTTCCCGGTTCTGCCAGAACGGCGCGCGCAGATCCCGCTTCAGGATCTTGCCCGATCCCGTGCGCGGGATCTCTTCCATATAGGAGATGGACCTGGGCACCTTGTAACCCGCCAGATGCTCCCGGGCATAGGCCTGGATCGTCTCCGGCGGCAGGTCGGCGCCGGGCCGGATGACCACGACGGCGTGAATGGCCTCGCCCCATTCCTCGTCCGGGATACCGAAGACGGCCACATCCATGATGTCCGGATGATGCTCAAGCGCATCCTCGATTTCCGCCGGATAGATGTTCACGCCACCGGAAATGATCATGTCTTTTTTCCGGTCACAGATGAACAGGAAGCCTTCTTCATCGAAATAGGCGATGTCGCCGACGGTCTGATAGTCGCCGCGCTTGTCTTCCTCGTATTTCTCCTGGGCCTTGTAATAGGTGGAGAAAGCGTTGGGCGAGCGGATATAGACCTCGCCGGGCACGTTGGGCTCCGTGATCCGGTTGCCGTTCTCGTCGAACAGCACGATTTCGACACCGGGGGCGGGCTGGCCGCAGGAGCCGGGCTTGGTCAACTGGTGTTCCGGGCGCAGGACCGTGTTCACGCCGAGTTCCGTGGAGCCATAGACCTCGAACAGGGATTCCTTGGGAAAACGCTCCAGATAGAGCTTCTTGAGCGCGAAGGACCAGGGCGCCGCATTGGCCACCATGAGCCGCATGCTGCTGACGTCGTATTTCTTGGCGACTTCTTCCGACAGCTGACAGACACGGCGGATGGGCGTGGGCGCCGCGAAAGTGGAGGTGACCTTGTATTTATCGACAAGGCGCAGCCAGTCTTCCGCATCGAATTTGCGTTGGAGCACGGCCGTGTTCGACAGCATATGCGCGATCGACAGGAACCCACCGGGTCCTGAATGATAGAGCGGTCCCGTGGTCAGATAGACCTCGTCATTCGTGTACCCCATGGAAGTGACCAGCTCGGCCACGCGGGTCGGGTCGCCAATATTGTTCCGCACGGCCCCTTTGGGTTTGCCCGTGGTGCCGGAGGTGTAGATCATGGTCGCACCGGCCGTGGTGGGCGGCGCACCGAGCGGCGTTGCGGGCGCCGCGGCCAGGGCGGTGGAGGCATCCACCATGTCAGGTCCCGGCGTGCCGTCGAAAACCAGGATGGCTCGGAGTTTCGGGGCCTCGGGGCGCAGCTGGGCGAACAGGCTCGCAAATTCCGCGTCCACGAAAACAACTTCGCAGTCGGAATTATCGACCACATAGGCCGCTTCCTCAGGGGTGAGGCGGTAATTAAGGGGCACGGACACCGCCCCGACCTTTCGGGCGGCATGACCAAAGGCCACGACCCAGCAGGAATTCTGGCCGCACACCATCACCTTGTCGCCGGCCTTGACGCCATGGTCCCGCAAGACATGGGCGAGGCGATTGGCGTTGGCTTCCAGGTCAGCGAAGGTCCAGTGGATCACCGTGCCGTCGGGCCGGTCGTCGATCACCGCGAGCTTCGGCCCCACGGCCGCCGCAAGCAGGGTCAGCCCGTCTTCGGTCGGTGCTTCAGGTGTATCGGACATCAGGTCTCCTCCCGAGGTTGTTAATTCACAGCGACAAAAGCTATTCTTTTTGCATTCTGAAGGGCGCTGCCGAGGCGTCAAGAAGAAGCCCAAAATGTTGGCGTACAGCGATACAGCTTTTTTGCGCGCTCACCATATCGCGGTCCGGTAAATGGCCACGGGTGGGACCAAACAGTCTCTCAAAACGGGAGTGGGTAAGGGAATTGAGCCCATGCATGACAGGCACCGCCAACTCGCATTCCGCGATGATGCGGTTTACGAAAGAGCCCATGCCCTTGCCGCCCGAATGGGCATCAAGGTCAAGGATGCCGCTCGCCGGGCGCTGGGCTGAACTATCGCGATTGCATGAGTGACGCCTTTGCCAAACAGAGCGGCCTGCCGCTCCTTTTCACGGGTGGTGATTTTTGGCACACGGATCTTGAGATCCACCCGGCATCGCAAAAGACCTAAATCGCTCCCAGCCAATCGACGAGGAGCCGGTTGACCTCCTCGGGACGTTCCTGCTGGGTCCAATGACCGCAGCCTTCCAGGACCGTCGCGCCCCGCAGATCGGTGACCAGGGGGGCCATCGTGGCCACCAGGTCGACGCCCGGAATCATCTTCAGGACCATGTCCCTCCGACCACCGATGAACAGGGCGGGCTGGTCGATCACCTGACCTCGGAAAGCCTGGAGCCATGCGAAATCCCGTTCATGGTTGCGGTAGCGATTGAGGGGGCCTCGGAACCCGGACTGCTCGAACTCGCCCGTGTAATAGGCCAGGTCTTGCGGGCCGAGCCAGGTGGGGAAGGGATCCGGATCCGGCAGCCGGTCGAGGAGAGACGCGCCATGGGGCTTGTCCTTGGGCCAGGTGCCGTCGGGCGCATCGCCGCTGAGCGCGTAGTAGAACTGCCGCAGGCTTGCCCCCACATCCGCTTCCAATTCCGCTTCCGCGACGCCCACATCCTGGAAATAGACCTGGTAGAAGAAGAGGCCGCGTTTGGTGAAGATCTCCCGGACAACGTCGATGAAGGGGGCATCCGGAATACCTGTATAGGGTACGGAAAGTCCGGCCACGGCGCGGACATGGTCCTTGCGGGTCAGGGCGGTGTTCCAGACGATCGGCGCGCCCCAGTCATGGCCGATCAGGATCGCCGGCCCCCGGTCCAGGGCCTCGACCAGGCCGGCCAGATCGCCCGTGAGGCTTTCCATGTCATAGGCTTCCACCGACGGGGGCTTGGAGCTGCCGCCATAGCCGCGCACATCGATGGCGATGGCCATGAAACCGGCTTCGGCGATGGGGCCGATCTGATGGCGCCAGGAATACCAGGATTCCGGAAAGCCATGGACCATGATCACGGGCGGTCCGTCACCCGCGACCCGGGCGCGCAGATTGAGGCCATTGGTCTCGAAAGTCACGAACTGGCCGGGAACGGAGGGTTCGGTCATGGCGTTTCCTTCCGGGTTTCGACTACCAGGTATCGATCAGGGGCCGCTTCTTGGTCGTTCGTGGTGGCGGCGCCGGCAGGGCCTGGCGCGACAGGGTGATCAGCCGACGGCTGTCCGCCGGGTCCACGACCGCGTCGATTTCAAGCACGCTCGCCATATTGACGGCCTTGCCATGCTCATAGTGCCGGGCGACGAGTTTTTCATAGAGGGCCTGGCGGGCTCCCGTGTCGGGCTCCGCCTCCAGCTCCCGGCGATAGCCAAGTCTGACCGCGCCCTCAAGCCCCATGCCGCCGAATTCTCCGCTGGGCCAGGAGGCAAGCAGCACGGGCGCATGGAAGCTGCCCCCGGTCATGGCCTGGGCGCCAAGCCCATAGCCCTTGCGGGTGACGAGCCCATAGATCGGCACACTGAGGCTTGCCGCCGTGACGAACAGGCGGGAGGCATGGCGCACGAGCGCCGTTTCCTCCGCATCGGGACCGACCATGATGCCCGGCGTGTCCACGAGCGCGATGATGCCCAGATCGAAGGCATCACAGAGCTGTAGGAAACGGGCGGCCTTGTCGGCACCGTCGCTGTCGATGGCGCCCGACAGATGGTGGGGATTGTTGGCAATGAGGCCGTAAGGGTGCCCCTCGATGCGCACCAGGGCGGTGATCATGCCGACACCGAAATCCCGGCGCAGTTCGAGCACCGAGCCCGTGTCGCACAGGGTCTCGATCAGCGCACGCATGTCATAGACACGCAGACGGTTTTCCGGCACGGCATGGCGCAGCAGCCGTTGATCCGCACAGGTCCAATCGCTCGTCGCACCCTGAAAATAGGCCATGAGCTGCTTGGTGGCGGCAACCGCCTCGGCCTCATCGGCCACCGCGATATCGACCACGCCGTTGCGGGTCTGGACATCGATCGGGCCCACGTCTTCCGGCTTGAAGACGCCGAGACCGCCGCCCTCGATCATGGCGGGGCCGCCCATGCCGATATTGGCGTCCCAGGTGGCGATGGTCACATCACAGCAGCCGAACAGGGCCGCATTGCCGGCAAAACAGCGTCCCACGGCGATGCCGATCCGCGGGGCAAGACCGGACAGGGCCGCGAAGGTCCGGAAGGTGGGCGTGTCCAGGCCGGCGACGGAAGCCGTGTCCGTGTCGCCCGGCCGCCCGCCGCCGCCTTCCGCAAACAGAACAATGGGCAGGCGCCATTCCTCCGCCAGATGAAGAAGCCGGTCGGTCTTTTTGTGGTTCATGGCGCCTTGCGTGCCGGCCAGCACCGTATAGTCATAGGAAATGACCATGGCGCGGGACGCATCGTCGCCGAAATTAGCGCCATTGATCCGTCCCGTGCCGCCGATCAAGCCATCCGCCGGCGTATTTTCGATCAGGTCCTCGACCGTCCGGCGGCGGCGCTGGGCGGCGATGGCCAGCGCGCCATATTCGACAAATGTGCCCGCATCGCAGAGATCGTCGATATTCTCCCGTGCCGTGCGTTGGCCCCGCGCGTGGCGCTTGGCGGCGGCCTTGTCGCGGGCGGCGTCGAGGCCGAAGGCATGGCGGGCCTGGACGGCGGCGAGATCCGCGCGGATGTGATCAAGATCCACCACGCCCGTCTCGGTTTGTGTGTCGTCCGCCTCGTCGGAAGGATCAAGGACCAGGAGCCCGACGCCCTCCCGAACGGTCTCGCCCGCCACGGCCGCCACGGTCCGGATGGTTCCCCCATGGGGCGCGGCGACCACGTGTTCCATTTTCATGGCTTCCAGAATGACGAGTTCCTGGCCCTTGGAAACCTGATCTCCCGGATCGACACTGACACTGACGACCGTCCCCTGAAGGGGGGCGGGCAGCGCGTTGGCTTCCAGGGGGATGTCACCCGATTGTTCCGGGGCCGGTGCGTCGCCGAAGCTGTCGGCGACAAATCCTTGCGCCTGCTCAATCAACGCACCGGCATGATCATCGATGAAGCGCGTGGAAGCGCGGCCGTTGTGGATATCCCCGTGATTGAGGAGTGCGCGCAGGAGACTGGTATTGGTGGCGATGCCGCCGATCCGGGTCTCCGCCAACGCCCGGTCCGCCCGGGCCATCGCGGCGGGCAGGTCCGCATCCGGACCATAGGTGATGATCTTGGCCAGGAGGGAATCATAGTGGGGCGACGGAGCGAGCCCCGCAAAGCCTGCACCATCGACGCGCACGCCGGGCCCCGACGGCATCTCATAGAGGGAGAGGGTGCCGCCGGCCGGCCGGACATTGCCCTGCGCATCCATGGTTTCCATGGTGACCCGCGACTGAAGCGCGATCCCTTGGGGAGCGGGCCGCTGATCGGGGGCGAGGCCCAGATCCTCCAGACGCTGTCCCGCCGCCAGGGCGATCTGGGTCGCTACCAGGTCCACGCCGGTCACGGCCTCGCTCACGGTATGTTCCACCTGGAGCCGGGGATTGGCCTCCATGAAGGCGAAGGCCTGATCCGAGGACGGATCGGCCTCCAGGTCGACGAGGAATTCCATCGTCCCCAGACTGTCATAGCGGGCATGGCCGGCAAGCCGCACGGCCGCGTCCAGGATGCGGACGCGCAGTTCCCCATGAAGCCCCACCACGGGCGCGATTTCGATCACCTTTTGATGGCGGCGCTGAAGGGTGCAGTCCCGGTCCCAGAGATGGCTCACCGTGCCCGACTGATCGCCCAGGATCTGCACTTCCACATGGCGGGCGCGGGGGAGAAAGCGTTCCACATAAAGGGCGGCCTTGCCAAAGGCGCTCCGGGCCTCGGACTGGCAGCGGGCATAGGCCGCGTCCAGATCCTCTCCGGCCCGCACGGCACGAATGCCCCGACCCCCGCCACCGCCGAGCGCCTTGACCATGATCGCGCCATGGGGTCCGAGACCGTCGAGAAAGGCGCGGGCGTCCTCCAGGGTTGTGGCGGTGTTTGTGCCGGCCAGAAGCGGCACGCCCAGCTCCTGGGCCAGGGCGCGGGCCCGGGCCTTGTCGCCGAACAAGGCCAGCATGTCCGGACGCGGACCGATGAAGCGCAGACCTGCGGACGCGCAGGCCTGTGCGAAATCCGCTCGCTCGCTCAAGAAGCCATAGCCCGGATGCACGGCCTCACATCCGGCCTCAAGGGCCGCCGCGATCACGGCCGCGCCGTCGAGATAGGCGGCGGGGCCCGTGCCGTCCAGGGCAAGGGCGCGGTCGGCCCGGCGGGGATGGAGGGCGCCCGCGTCGTCTTGCGCGTAGAGGGCGACACTTTCGATCCCCAAACCGGCACAGGCCCGGGCCACGCGAATGGCGATCTCGCCCCGATTGGCGATCAAGATACGGCGAAAGGACATGGACGCTCCCTTGTCGCTCGGGCTTTCGCGCCCGAGGTCACTCTTGGGAGCCATTGTGGCAAGGGCGACAGGCCCTGTGAAGCGGGCCCGCTACCTTTCTTCGCCCCGCCGCAGGGCCGTGGCGGCGCCCGACTGCCAGGAGACGAGGGCCGGCACGATCAGCATGAAGATGGGTGTGCCAAGCAATACGCCGAAGCCGATCGACACGGCCAGCGGGATCAGGAACTGGGCCTGGACCCCGGGCTCGAAAATCAGGGGCGAGATGCCGAAAAACGTGGTGAGGGAGGTCAGCAGGATCGGCCGGAACCGGCTGCGGGCGGCCTCCAGGATGGCCTGGGACGCGCTGGCGCCCCGTTCGCGGGCTTCGTTGATGAAGTCGATGAGCACAAGGGCGCCATTGATGATCACGCCCGAAAGCCCGACCACGCCAAAAATGCTGATGAAGGTCATGGTCAGCCCTAGGAGGAAATGGCCAAAGATGGCACCGGCCAGTCCGAAAGGAATGGCGCTCATGACAATCAGAGGCTGCACATAGGACCGAAAGGCAATGGCAAGGATGGCGTAGATGCAGAACAGCGCCAGCAGGAAGTTCCGTTGCAGGGCCGCCGCGATGTCATTCTGTTCCGCGGTCTCGCCGGCAAACTGCCAGGTAAAGCCCGGTACACGGTTGGCGAGGTCCGGCAGAAACGCACCGACCAGATAGTTGTTCACGTCGGCGGCGCTCGTGACATTCAAATTGACGTCCGCCGAGACCGTGACGATGCGTTGACCGTCCCGCCGATTGATGGCCGTCGGTCCCACACCCAGGGTGACCGCCGCCACTTCACCCAGGGGCACGAAACCGCCATCGGGCGTGCGCACGCGGAAGGCCTCGATATCGCCGATGGAATTGCGTTCGCTCTCCGGCAAGCGGACATAGACCCGCACTTCTTCCCGTTCCCGTTGAACCCGCAAGGCCTCGGCGCCGAAAAAGGCCGCGCGGACCTGGCGGGCCACATCCTCCAGGGTCAGACCATAGGCGCGGGCAATGGGACGCAGGCTGAGGGTCGCCTGTTGGCGGCCGAGCTGTTCGTCCGTGGCCACATCGAAAACACCCGAAAGCGTGCGCAGTTCCGCCTCAAGGGCCGCCACGGCGGCCGACAGGGCCTGGGCGTTATTGGAGGAGAGTTCCAGTTGAACCGGTTCGCCGATCGGGATGAGCGATGACGACAGGGTGACCTTGCGCACACCGGGCAGGTCGGGAACGGCGCTCCGCCAGCGGTTCTCGAACACGCTCGTCGCGAAAAGCCGGTCCGGGGCGCCCTTCAGTTCGACGACCACGCTGCCCTCATTGGCCTGGGGCGGAGAAAAGCTGTTGCCGCCGGGCCCGCCGTCATTGAGGCCCGAGCCGACGCCGACGGACAGGAAGGTGGCCTTGAGGGTCGAGCCCGCTTCGAGGTTGCGCTCCTGCTCGATGGTGCGCAGCACGTCGAGACCGGCTTGGAGAATGGCCTGGGCCGTGGTCTGCGTGCGCTCCGCGGTCGTCCCCGGAGTCATTTCCAGGCTGACCTGGACATAGGTCGCCTCGACGCGGGGCGCGAAGCCGGATTTGACGATGCCCCCGGCCAGGAGCCCGATGCTGACCAGCACAGCGGCGACCCCGCCCATGATGGTGACCATGGGATAGGCGATGGCGCCGCTGACGGCCCGGGTCAGGGGGCCGTTGATGAAGACCTGGAGCCCGGCATCGACCCGGCGGCGAACACCATCGATGACGCGGGCGAGATCCGAAAGCAGATCGGCCAGGCCGCCGATGATCTGACGTCCGATCATCCGAAGCCGGCGAAGCGCGGAGACAAAAAGCTTGAGGAGCGTGACACGCTCCCACCATTCCGTTCCCGTGGCGGCCGGTATGGGGCGCTCCCGGCTGCCATGTCCGTTCTCCGAAAGGTGCCGGGGCAGAACCAGCAAGGATTCGACCAGGGACAGAAACAACACCGTGATCACGACCTTTGGGATATCGCCCAGGAACGGCCCCAGGGTACCCGGCAGGAAGAGCAGGGGACTGAAGGCGATGATCGTGGTCAAGACGGCGAAGATCACCGGGCGGGCGATGCGTTGGGCGCCCAGGATGGCGGCTTTTTCCGCCGGATGCCCTTTTTCCCGGGCCCCGTAAATGTTCTCGCCCACGACAATGGCGTCATCGACCACGATGCCGATCGCCAGGATGAAGCCGAACAGGGAGAGCTGATTGAGGGAAACACCGATCACGCCCATCACGGACAAGGTGCCGATGAAGGCGACGAAAATGCCGAGGGAGACCCAGAAGGCGAGACTGAGATTGAGGAACAAGGTCAAAATCGTCACGACCAGGATCAAGCCGATGGTGCCGTTCTTGATCAGGAGCCCCAGACGGTCCTCGAATTCCGTGGCGTCATTGCGCCAGACGGAAACCTCGACGCCGGGCGGCAGGGACGGCCGGAGTTTTTCCTCCACATAGTCGACGACTTCCGACACCACATCCAGGACCCGCTCCTCGCCGATCCGGAAGACCTGCACGAAGGCGGAGGGCTTCCCGTTGAAAAGAATCTCCGAGTCCGTATCTTCAAATCCGTCGACCACGGTCGCGATATCGCCGAGCCGGACGGTTGCGCCATCTGCGTCGCTGACGACGACGATGTCGGCGAAATCCTGGCCCGAGAGGGCCTTGCCCACGGTGCGCACCAGGATCTCCTGACCTTCGGTCTCGATTTCGCCCGCCGGCAGGTCGAGGCTGTTGTCCCGGACGATTTCGGCCAGATCGGTGAGGCTGAGATTATAGGCGCGCAAAGCCTCATTGGTGATCTCGATGGATACTTCGTCGGGCTGGGTGCCGCGCGTATCCACGAAGGAGATCCGGGGGCGGGCGGCCAGGGCATCCTTGGTGTCATCGGCAAGGTCTTTGAGAATGCGGGGATCAACGTTGCCGTAAATGGCGATCTCCACCACGCGGGAGCGGTTGTTGCGCTCCAGGACCTGGGGTTCCTCGGCTTCCTCCGGAAAGGAGGTGATGCGGTCGAGCTCTCCCTTGATCTCGTCGCGCTTCGTCTGAATATCCGTCCCGCGATTGAATTCCACGACCACGACACCGATGCCTTCGGCGGCCGTGCCCCGCACTTCCTTGATGCCGTCAATGCCCTCGATCTGGTCTTCAATCCGTTTCAGGATCGAATCCTCGACCTCCTCGGGCAGGGCCCCGGGATAGTCGACGCGGATCTCGACTTCATCGAGGCTGAATTCCGGAAACACCATCTGATTGATGGAAAAGGCGCTCAACAGGCCGGCCACGATCAGGAACAGCATGAGCAGATTGGCGGCGACGCCATTGCGCACCATGCCGGCGATGGCACCGTTCATGGCTGGGCCTCGTCCACGGGCGCGTCAGCACGTTCCGCCGCCGCCGATGTCCGCTCCCCCGCCACACGCACGGGCAGACCGTCGACGGCCCCCACCAGAGGGCTGATGATGATGGGCGTCCCCGGCGGCACATCCGGGGCGCTGATGGTGACGATCTCGCCGGTGCTGGAGATGATCCGCACGGGCCGGATCCGCAGACGGTTCTCCCCATCGACGATCCAGATCCTGGCACCGATCCGCAAGGCGTCCCGGGGCATGCGGATCTGGCCGGGAAGGGCGGTGCCCGTGATCGTGATATGGGCGACCATGCCGGGACGCAGGTGAGGGGGCAGATCCCTTGTATCATCGAGCGGCCGGCCGGGTTGATCCGGGTTCGGCACTTTCACGATGACGCCGAGGGTGCGGCTGCGGGCGTCGATCTCGGCTTCGGCCCGCGCTACGACCCCGTCCCAGACATAGCGGCCGTCCCCATAGCGCACCGTGACGGTTGCGGTCGCCACACTCGTCCCGTCGCCGTTCTTGCCCCAGAGTTCGGGGATGAGGGCCGCTTCCCGCGTATCCAGGGGCAGGGAAATCTCGAACTCGTCCGTCGCATAGAGCCGACCGAGTTCCATGCCCACCTGGACCACGGCGCCGGGGCTGACCGCTTTGCTCACGACACGGCCCTTGAAGGGCGCGCGGATCTCCGTGAATTCCAGATCCAGGGATCGGCTGCGGATCAGGGCGTCCTGGCGCGCGATCTCGGCGCGGGAACGGTCCCGTTGACTGATCAGTTCGTCCAATCGCTCGGCGGCCGCAAAGCCCTGGTTCTTCAGGCTGCGGGTCCGCTCGATCTGTTGCAGGGCGAAGGAAAGATCGGCTTCGGCCGCCTTCCGATCCGCCTCGGCCTGTTCAAGGGCCGCCATGAAGGGCCGGGGGTCAAGGCGCACCAGGAGGTCGCCTTCCGCCACGGGCGCGCCCGGATCGAGATTCGGGCCCAACTCGATCACCGCACCGGCCACCCGCGCGGCCAGGGTGACTTCAAGACGCGGGCGCACGAAGCCCGTGCCCTCGACCGTGACCGGCCCGTCGAAGCGGTCCGCCGCCACGGTCTCGACCAGGGGAAAGCGGTCTTCCGGAGCCTGGCTTTGCGGGGGCTGGCGCAGGGCGGCCAGGGCCATGAAGGCGAAAACGCCCCCCGCCAGGAGGCCGAAAGCCACCA